>CAZEBB010000022.1:0-31372 GCA_964510345.1 uncultured Peptoniphilaceae bacterium | reverse complement strand
CACCGGCATCGTCGCCATGCAGACGCTCGGCTTCTTGGATCCTTTCTAAAATATCTTCTTTCTTGTTAATCATAAATCTCGAATTCAGTAAAGTATTCCTATAAACTGAGTAATGAGCATCCAAGAAGTACATAAATACTTGTTTGTTTGCTGAAAGCATTTCTTCTATTTCCTCTTCAGTACCAGAACCATAATTATCAGTTGGCGTTCCAAATCTTGACCAAAAAATCGCAACTGCTGCATCACAATCTCGAACAAGTTGCGTATTTAGTAATTCCTGAGGCTTATTACCTGATTCGGGGTAACTATCCGTAGACCAGTGCTTAGCAACTACTTCAATATTATTTAGAACCCCAAATACTCTATTAAAATTTTCGACACTTTCTTTCATTATTTCGAAATAGTCTAAAACATCCCCCGGACAAGAGATTAATAGATCGTAAATGGTTATTCCTTTTCTTGGCATATAACTTACCTCCAATATTTAATCAACCCTATTCTTTAGTCCTCCTGTGTTCATATTGTCTCCTGGTGTCATTATCTTAATGCTTTGTTTCGTGTTGTTCTTTCACCGTAATTTTGAACCTCATTTTGGACTTCAGTTTGAACTTCAGTTTTAACTTCTCAGATGAAACCTCCGGTAAACCTCATTCAAAATTTTCGTCTATTCCCTATCGTTTTCTGTCAAGCGTGCTTACGTAAGTCCTAATCTTCCTAATGTATTTCATTATGACATCGCCAGGTGAGAAGATCAAAGAGTCAAGCAAAATGATAACTAGGGCGTGCTTTTGGCTCATCTTGTTTTTACACCATTATACCGACTTTATCTTCTAAAGATTCGTTGATGATTAAAAACTCAGATATTTATATAACTCCTTAAAATTCACATATTCAACACCATTAAATTGGGGATAATATTGCCCCGTATAAATAATTCTTGGATTCTTTGCGTGTTCTTCTGCGTCTTTAAAAGATAGTAAGTGCCTCGCAAATGACTTATTTGGTGTCATAGATGTCTTGATTTCAAATGGATATAAAATATCTTCTTTCTTTACAATCAAATCCACCTCAACACCTTTTTCTGTTCTCATATAAAACATATTCGGATTTTGGTTTTCATTTAGCCTTGATTTTAATATCTCTGAAACAATTAAATTTTCAAAAAGATTTCCTCGTAAAGGATCTCTATTGGCTTGATTTTCTGTCTCTATCCCTAATAGATATGAGGCTAAACCAATTTCTGTAAAATAAATTTTTGGCGATTTAATTTGTCGTTTTGCAATATTAGAAAAATAAGGCTGTAATTTATATACAATATAAGATGCTTCGAGCACTGATAGCCATTCAGACAAAGTTGCAGATGAAACTCCCACCTCTCCTGACAAACCAGACAAGTTGACAACCTGTCCAACTCTGCCTGCAAGCAAGGTTAAAAATCTTAGAAACTTATCTAAGCTCTTAATTTCTAACATTTCTCGTAAATCTTTTTCTACATAGGTATTCAGATAATCTCGATAATAAACGATATGTTCTCTCGAACTTTCTCTGTATATTTCAGGCATAAAACCCTGAATTAATAGTTTATCAGTAGACAATCCATCTAAATGCCCTTCTTCTGCAAGTTCATTCATGCTTAAAGGTAGTAAAGTTAATATACTGGTTCTACCTGCTAATGATTGTGCAATGCCTTTTTGTAAACTAGGCTGATGACTACCTGTAAGAATAAAACGCCCATTCTTCTCTCTATCCTCATCAACCATAACTTGTATCGCTGAAAGAAGATCTGGTACCCTTTGAACTTCGTCAATGATTAGAGGTTCTTTATAGGTTTCAAAAAAGCCTCTGTAATCTTCTTTTGCTAACATTCTATTAGCAGGATCTTCTAAGTTGACGTAATTGTATTTTGGAAAACATGCCTTTACTAGGGTTGTTTTTCCAGACTGCCTAGGTCCAATTACAGTTACGACAGGTACTTGTTTTGCTACTTCTATTAGTTTTCTAGCTATTTTTCTTTCTATCATTTGATAGCCCCCTTATAGTTGCATTATATGTATGTAGGGAGTAATTTTCAAGTTGTACTTTAAATAAACGCCCATTTAATCTTTGGTTATGCTTTTATTTCTTAGTAGAAGGATCAAAAGCCTGATTCTATTGTCACCATCTGCCGTTGTCCTATTTATGAAACGAGACCCACAAGAATAATCTTTTAGTTAACTAATGGCTAAAATAAATGAATAATATTATTACTAATGGCTTTCTGATAATTCTTTAATACAAATATTTTTCCAAGATAATTACTTTACCTTGATCATTTTCTGTTTCTATTAAATTATCAATAAAACTACATTTTCCCCAAAATGCTTTAGCTTGTGGATTACCTTGCATGTATCCTAATCTTACTTTCAGAAATCCTACCTGTTTAAAATAGTATAGAGCATATTCTATTATCCTGGTTCCTATACCATATCCAGAATACTTGTTATCAACCATAAATAAACCAATATATATTGTGTCTTTGGTAGGAAATGAGATTATAAAATGAAGAATCGCCACTAAATATTCTTCTTCAAAGAAACCAACATAATATAAGTCATCCATATTTTTTTCAGGTGGTAAAGCAATCATATCCTGCAAGACACTCTGAATAGTAGGATCTGGTGGACAATATTTGAAATACAGAGGATTACTTTGCTGTAGTTCTAAAATAGACGAACTATCCTTTTGACATAATTTTCGAACTTTATACTTATCTGATAATTTACTTACATCTATCACCATTTGCCTCCAGAGAAACTCTAATCAATCAAAATATCCAAGGGCGGGCTGTTGGTTCATTTTATTCTTACACCAATCAATTTCATAAAATGCTTTCTCACAATTCACGCCGTTATAATTATGACCCCGACCCACAAGGAATACAAATACTTGTATATATTACTTAATACTATTTAGATGAGTTGTTACCCCAACATACACGAAATTACTTATGGATATACATTCTTGTCATCTCAGCTTCATCATTTCCCTGAACCATGCAAAAGAATTCCCAACCATATTCTTCATAAAAACCAATATGATCCGTTACCAAATAGACGGGTGAAATACTCTTCTGTTTGCAATCTTTCACTACCATATCAAGCAATTTTCCGGCAATTCCTTTGTTTCGATATTCTTCTTCAGTATAAACAGCACAAATATTAGGTGTTAGATCCTTTCGATCATGGAAATCATTCTCGATCACACCAAGCCCGCCAATCACTTTGTCATTGTCCAAGCATAGATACCAACCATATTCAGTCTCTCCCGCCAGATAAGCATCCATACAATCTAAGTACGCCTCTTTAGGAACTCCCCATTTACTATGAAACCACTCTCCGGCTAAATTCTCTAGCTCAGGTCTTTGCCTTAACGTTATATATTGAAAGTTTTCTTTATCGCTCATTTTTTATCTCACAAACCCATCGAATTCGACATGTCGTTCACCCATATTTACTCGTCCATCCTCTCTCGAAACACCTCATTGATCGCTCTCTCCACCTCCCGATACCCCGCAGGAAAGGAGTTTTGCCCGCTGGCTGATATTTCGGTACCGTCATCGAAGACCGCATACAAACTAAAGCCGGATCCGTCCAAAGCCTGATCATTGCGCTGATCAAACCCGTTCCATGCGCCGATTTCTTCGCGTCTCATGATCTCTTCGATCGCTTGGATGTAGCTGAGGTCAGTGGCCTCTTCCAACACATACTTTCCCGCTCGCCATTCGAGCTTCATATCGACCTCTTCTCCCTCGCGGATCAATGCATAGGAATAGATCTGGTCGATGGTCATCCCGGTGTGGGAGAAGTAGAATTCGGTTAATTGGACTGTTTCGGGGATCATGACGCCTCCGTTTCGAGTCTCGGTTTTTTCGCTACCCTCCTCGTCGGGCGGCGTTTCTCGGCATCCTACCAGTACCAGGCTGAGCAGAATGAAGATCAGGACGGTAATTCTCTTCATCGACCTACTCCAAAACCAGATATGCGTTGACGATCTCTCCAATATACGTAATATGCGCGTCCTGTACACCGTCTTCCACCGGGTAGAACCGGTCCTGAATACCTTGCGGAATGAGTGACATGTCCTGCTCCTGCCGATAGATGACCTTGCACTCGAGCGTGAGCGGCAGTTCTTTGAATCCGGGCACGGATACTTTCTCGCCTTCGACGATGGTGAGATTCGTTTCTTTAATCTTGTCGATATCTCGCCCGCTTTGGCTCCCGCACACCGACATGATCTTCTTGTCATAGTCTCCGGTTGGGATATTGATCGTAAACTCGGGGTTTTGGTCCAGCAGCTCTTTCGTGAAACGGCTGTGTCGTACATGCACGGTAAAAGCCGCCTTCCCCCAAATGGTTCCCAATGATCCCCAGCCGATCACCATGCTATTGACTTTGTCGGCGGCTTTCGTCGTCAATAGCACGCCGCGCGGAATGGCTCCGATCATTTGGTTTGCGTATTGCCTAACATCAATCGATTGTTTTTTCATTGTGTACCTCTGCTTTCACTCTCTTGATTCTTCTTTGTCGTGTAGAGAATCTTTGATCATCATCCATGTAGCGATCGACATGACCGCCAGCGCGCTATAGAACCGGATCCCCGGTCGTTCCCCCAATAACAGCATGCTGAACCCCACGCCGAGAAAAGGGGCGATAGAATAGAATGCGCTCGTTTTCGCCGCCCCCAAATCTTTCTGGGCTTTGATATAGAAGTTAATGCTCAATCCATAGGAGACAAAACCAAGCAGCAGAACCAGACCGATCCAGACCGGTGTCGGCAGTGACTCTCTAAGAATCATCGCGACGAGAAAGCTGCCCATTCCGGAGAAGATCCCTTTGATGGTGACGATCTGCGTCGTACTGTGAGCACTCAGCATCTTCGTACAGTTGTTCTCGAATCCCCAACAAAGTGCAGCGCCGAGCACGAGTAGTGAACCCTCGTTAAACACAAAGGAACCCTGCCCTTCATAGGAAAGTAGAATGCTGGCAACGGTCACGAGTCCGATCGCAACCCAAAGTCGGCGGGTAATGATCTCCCTGAAGATACCGAGTGCGATTAATGATGTCGCAACAATCTCAAAATTGTTCAGGAGCGATGCATTGGCAGACGTCGTCCTTTGGATCCCCAGCATGAGCAAAATGGGTGCCACGACGTCCAGTAGTACCATGGCGATTACATACGGCATCTCTTTGCGGGTGAGGCGATTACGGTCTGCTTCTCCCCGCCGAATATCTCTCGATTTTCCATATAAGAATAGTCCGATTCCCGCTCCCAAATACAGCAAGGAGGCCATCATGGCCGGTTCTACCTTCTGGAGAAAGAGCTTGGAAAAAGGTATATTGATGGCATAAAGCGCCGCCGCCAAAATCGCATAGCTGACGGCTATTTGGTTTCTTTTCAATTGATACGATCCTTTGCTACTCATCTTCCTGTGCCATTTCGATCATCTTCGAGAGGGTGTTCCGGTTTCTGATTGTCAGCCGGATTTTTAGTTTCCGTTCGAGATTGCTGTTGTTGAGTTTGCTCTGTCCCGCATTTCCCGGGATGTAGAGGTAGATCGCATGATCTGTAAAGGAGATTTGATCTTCGCCGTAATTTGAGCCCAACACTCTCTCGATGCTTTCATCGCTGTACTCTTCGTTGGTGAGCCCGTAGAAAATTCGGTCTTGAGCAAGATGTAGAAATGGGTTCTCTTCGAGCACGGCTTTGAGCTCTTCTGCGGTCTTGACGATAATCGGGAGGTCCGGACCGATTTTTTCACGGATCGTGCGGTGCACGAACTCGGCGGTTTCTTCGCGGGACAACTCAGTTTTTACGATCGCATTGCCGCTTTGTATCCATGTTTTCACGTCCCCAAACCCTGCATCGGCGAGGGCTGTGCGCAGTTCTGCCATGGGCACTTTGTTCTTTCCCGTGGGCGTCACACCGCGCAGGAAGACGATATAGGTTTGCTCTTTACTCATGGCGTTTCCTCTACTTTTTCTCGTCGTTTTTATCCTTGCTGCCGGCCACTCCGCCCATGCCCGCGCCGATGGCGACGCCAATTCCGATGCCAAGCGCAAGATTATTGAGCAGTAGACCCAGTGCCGCTCCGATCGCGATGCCGATGCCCATTCCGCTACCCGCGTTTAATGCCGGTTTCTTTTGATCGTTCTTCAAATGAATCAACTCCTTACCAAGGTTTTTACCCGATTTCTGAGCAGTCTGTGCCATTTGAGGCAACGAAATGCCCCCTTTGTCGGATAGACTCTATCATGGAATTTCGACATGAGAAAAGAGCGCCACCATTTCGGGTAACGCTCTTTTTATTATTGGTCCAACGGACTATAGGCCGTGTATTCATTTTTCACTTTATAACCGAGCTTTAACGCCAGATTACGAGATATTTTTGTATGGGCATCCCAGTAGGGGGTCGTCTCATTTTCGATGCAGTCGAGAATGAAATAAGATGCAAGCGCTTTTCCCACGCCGGCTCCCTGATAATCCGGATGTACATCAATTTCTATCTCATAGCCATCCCGATAAGGGACATAGGCGGAAATACCGCCGATGATCTCACCCTCTGCGATTTTCACAAAGCCGTTTCCCCAAAGGTGAAACTCTTCATAGTCGGAATACGCGGCAACGAGCGATTCTGACCAATCCTCCTCGGAGAGCTGATGAAAAATTGTTTCATCAATCTTCTGATAGACTCCGGCAAACGGGTAGTGTTCCTTCAGTTTCTCCAGTGTTCTTTCACAAAAGTGATCTTCTTCCATCGTGTAACGCCTGAACTCATCAAACCGGTCTGTATGCTTTTGAAAGAAGCTGCGCCATTCTTCGTTGAGCGGTATGCAAATGGTTCCTAGCGATTCCTTCATCGCGTCTTCATGCACTTCTCCCGTAAAGAAACTAAAGTTGTTGATATCGTAGCGCGTCCAACGGTCTCCTTCTTGCTTTTCTCCAAATCCACATTCGTTGTAGGTCCTCAAGATTCGATTCTGTTTTCGTTTCATTATTCTTTTACTGATCGCAATCCTCCTTTGTTATGCGTAATTAACATTATTATACCACAAATCAACATCTTCATGCAAATTCATTGCATAGAGTTCAATATTGTTCTATATCTAATCGTAAATCATCTCCTAATACAGCCCCCCATACCCCGTTCTCGGCACATAAAAGCGCACCGCATGTTGCGGTGCGCTCGATATATGAGACTCCTCGTCCTTATTTCATTTCTGCAATAGCTTCTTTGAAGACTTCGCCCAGGCGCTTGACGCCTTGTACGATCTGCTCATCGGATGAGCAGGAGTAGTTCATGCGAAGCGTGTTCTCGCCGCCGCCGTTGGGGAAGAAGGAACCGCCGGGTACATAGGCGACTTTCTTTTCCAGTGCTTTCGGAGCGATCTCTTTCGCGTTCAGTCCTTTCGGCAGGGTAACCCATGTGAACAGGCCGCCTTCGGGGCGCGTAAACTTGACTTCTTTGGGGAAGTGCTCGTCCATAGCGTTGAGCATCAGGTCTCTTCTATGCATGTAGACTTCTTTGATCTTTTCAATATGCTTGGTAATGTCGTTGTCTTCTAAGAAGGTAGCGACTTCGATCTGGCTTAGGGTGGACGCCTGAAGGTCTGCCCCTTGCTTGAGCATATTCATCTTTTCCAGAATTTCTTTTCCGGCAAACATCCAGCCGAGGCGGAGACCCGGGCAGTAAATTTTGGAGAAGGTCCCCAGGAAGATCACGCGGTCTTGCGTGTCGTAGTGTTTGATCGCCGGTAGAAACTCGCCTTCAAAGCGAAGCTCGCCATAGGGATTGTCTTCGACGATGACGACGTCATATTGATTGGCCAACTCGACCATTTTCTTTCTGCGATCCAGAGCTAAGGTGAGGCCGCTCGGGTTTTGGAAATCGGGAATGGTGTAAATGAATTTGGTGCCGGGATTGTTTTTGAGCGCTTCTTCCAGTGCGTCCATGCGCATGCCGAGATCGTCCATTTCGACTTCGACGAAGGTGGGTTCATACGCTTTAAATGCGTTGATGGCGCCTAAGTAAGAGGGGCTTTCGGTGATGACGACATCGCCCGGGTCAACAAATGCTTTGGCGACGAAGTCCAAACCTTGTTGCGAACCGTTGGTAATAAGGAGTTGACTCGGATCGGCTGTGATTTGTTGTCTCGCCATCAGTTTGACGATTTGCTCGCGCAGCGCCGGGTATCCTTCGGTAGGTCCGTATTGGAGAGCGATGCGACCCTTTTCCGCCATTACTTTTTGATTAGCGGCTTGGATCGCCTCAATGGGAAACAGTTCCGCTGCGGGTAGTCCGCCTGCAAAGGAAATGATTTCCGGTTGTTGGGTTAACTTAAGTAGCTCACGGATTTCTGATGCTTTTAGCCCGTTCATCCGTTTTGCAAAGGTAAAGCTCATTTTTCCACCGACCTTTCAATGTTGTTTCTTCTATCTTACCATACTTTTTCAGAAATGTGTTGAATTTGATATATTGTTTTGCAAACGATATTCCTATTAGCTTGTGATTATTTTTCCTCAGCGTTAGGATGATGATGCACGATTGCGATCCATTTCTCGCCGACGCGGATCTTGCGAACGCGGCGTTCAAACTCAACGCGCGGCAGCCAGACGATTTTTCCACACCCTTGGCATGCGAGTTTCATGTCGACGCCGATGCGTTGAATCTCCCAGTGGTTCTCTCCGCACGGGTGCCCCTTTTTGAGCGTGACGTGATCATTCAGTTCATATACTAGACGTTCCGCCATCGTGTTCCTCCTTTTTCTTCGGTTTCGCCAGTACGCGGTAGGCGATGAGCCGCATGGCGCGCTCCGCTTCCCACTGTCGCATCGGCTGTGTGTAGCCCACGATCGTCAGAATACTGGAAAACTCCAAGTTCCCGGTCAGCCCCATGACTTTCGGGGGCTCGGTAAAATAGTCAACTTCCTTTGCAAATGCCGTGAGCGCTTCCGTCAGCTCCACGAGCGCGTCTTCCACATCGACGCGATCGGGTACTTTGACTTCGATGAGGGCGCGCATCGGCGAGCGGCTAATATTGGTCACGGCGGTGATATTCCCGTTGGGGATCATGTGGATCTCACCCGTAAAGGACTTGAGTTTCGTGAGCCTAAGCCCGGTTTCGATCACATAGCCTTCCATGGAATCGATCTTCACGTAGTCGCCTAAGGCAAATTGATCTTCAAAGATCAGGAAGCCGCCGCTGATGACGTCTTTTACGAGCGACTGGGCGCCAAAGCCGATCGCCACGCCACCGATCCCCGCCGTCGCCAAAATCGAGTTGGTGTTGATGCCGAAGGTGTCCAAAATCAGCATCAATCCCCAGAAGTAGACGAGCACTTTCCAAATATTGCTGAGTACGCGGATGATGGTCTTCGTTTTCGCGTCGTGGATCTGGAAGTTTTGCTTTTTGGCGAGCCGGTGCAACACGGCAGAAAACACTTTCGTGAGCACAAATATCGCCAGTACGATAAAAAGACTGACCACGATCTTTCCGATCAGGGTCAGTCCGGTATTCGTCAGTAGAATTGATTTGATATTTTGCATGTCTACCCCCGTGCCGGCCGCTGTGTAATGCTCCCATTTTCTTTATCATACACGTAAAGTCGGTCGACAACAAGATCGATGCTTCCGCTTTCGATCGCTTCCAACTGCTCAATCGGGATGAGCAGGCACAAGCCGCAGCTGGTGGATACATCCCTCGGGGTCGGGATCATCTTCGTTTCGATTCCCTCTCCGATCAGCGTCTTTTCGGCGCGAATCGCAAAGTTGACGGAGGGAAAGGTCAGGAGCAGCTTTTCGGTCATGAACTGATGACCAGCGTTTGGTCGGTGTCGCGCATTTTTTCGTAGATGGTGTACATATTGGAGATCTCTCCGACCAGGAGATCTTCTTTTAGTCCGTAAAAATCGAGGCAGGTTCCGCAGGAGATCACTTCCACGCCCGCTTCATGCATGGCTTTGATGTCGTCCAATACAGGGGAGCCTGTGGTGGTGAGCTTCACGCCGCCGTTCACAAACAGGAGTGAGGTGGGCAGGGGTGCGGTCTCCGACACGGTATAGATGAAGCTCTTCATAAGCAGTTTGCCGAGTTCCGGGTCGCCGTGGCCGAGCTCGTTGGTCATAATGGCGATCGTGCGCTTGCCGGTGGCCGGAGCGTCCTTGTACATTTCGCAGTGTACGGTCTCGTCTGCGACTTCATTGGACTGCGCGCCTTTTTCGATCACGACAAAATATGCGCCGTCTTCTTCTCGTGCTTGTGCGGGTGCATTCATGCTCTCGGCGAGCTTTAAGAGATTATTTTTTGCAACTTCGTTGTCGACTTTCGTTTCGGTTTGGCCGTCGGTCATGGCATCCAGCGCCTTTTTCGTCAAGATGACCGGTTTCGGGCAGGCGAGACCCATGGCATCGATAAATTCTTTCACGTTCATCATCCTCTCTACACACCATTATACTCGTGCGCTTTCAAAAGAAACAATTAGAGATATTCATATTGTCATTCGTTTTGCTAATATTAAAGTTCGTTTTTAACTTTATTGATTTTATTGTTGTGTTTTCTTGAATTCGTGGTATAATAAATTTAAGATTTTGAAAGGACGACTTATGGATTTGGAAGTACGCGGCACATGCCCCCTCTGCGGCGGCGAAACCTATGTCACCCGGTTTCAATGCAGCCAATGTCAGAGCACGATCGAAGGCGAGTTTAGCCTCAATAAATTTTCTAAGTTAACGGAAGAACAGCAACATATCACCGAGCTGTTTCTGCTCAATCGCGGAAACATGAAAGAAATGGAGAAAGCCTTGGGGATCTCCTATCCGACCGTTCGCAACAAACTGGACGAGATCGTCACCGCGCTCGGTTACAAGACGAAGAAAGACCCCTCCGGCCCGGATCGCGAAGAGATTTTGCGCCGACTGGCCGACAAAGAGATCACCACCGATGAAGCCGTTGAGCTTCTCAAATACCTATAAGAAAGGAAAACACCATGGACGAAAGAAAAATGATTCTGGATATGCTGAAAGACGGAAAGATTACCTCGGAGGAAGCCCTACGACTGCTGGACGCCCTCAACTTTGACCCGGAAGCCAAAAAGACAAAGAGCCAATCAAAACACGAGAAACTCTTCACCTTCGATATGGACAAAGCCAAAGAAGGATTAGAAGAAGTTGAAAAATCGGTGGGCGGCTTTATCTCCAATCTCGTCAACACGGTCTTTGACGAAGACTTTGTCTTCTCCGTCAAAGGAAAGTACGACAGCTTCACCAAGCGCGAAGAGCGCACCGTCAACGAAGGTGAGAAAAAGGAACTGTCCGTCTACAACAAAAACGGCCATATCGAAGTATTGCCCACAGAAGACGACAAGATCGTCATCGAGAGCAAGATCTACCACAAGAGCCTGCAAGTGTCTGAGCTCACGCGCTTCTACAATATCATCGAAGAAGAAGACAAACTCATGTACCGCGTGACCGACTCGACTGACACCGACAAGAAATACTATGTTGAAGTGAAACTCTTCATCCCGAAAAACGCGCTGCACACGCTGATCCTTGAAACCTCGAATGCGCCTGTGTCGGTCGACGGCTTAAACGTCGCCAATGTCACGCTGATCACCAAAAACGGCAAGATCACGGCGAAACAACTGGAGTCGGAGAACATCCGCATGGAAAGCAGCAACGCGCGCCTAGAACTCGCACAAACCAAAGCCTCTGCGATCGACATGAAGTCTTCCAACGGCAAAGTGACGATTGAAGAGATCGTCGCGGACACCATCTCGGTGAACACGTCTAACGGACGCATCGCCTCGCGCGATATCGACTGTGTAAACCTCACGCTCAACACGTCTAACAGCACCGTGCTGGCGGACGAGATCCAAACCGAGCGCTTGGACGAAGGCAACTTCACCTGCTCCAATGGCAAGATCGCCCTCTCTTTCAAAGAGATCCACAAGGAAGTCGATTTGGACCTGCATACTACGATGGGCACGATTGACCTGCAGCTCCCGCTGCCTCTCTTGTACGAGAGCAACCCGTCGCAATACGCGAAGAGCGTCAAAGCGCACACGCAAGGCTATTCGGAAGGAAACGGGCTCGCGCTATTTGCGAGAACGACCAACGGAAGCATTGTACTGAAATAACGCGAAAGCCCGCCAATCGGCGGGCTACTTCTATTCTTTCATCAACTTCCCCGCATTAGTCTGCAAAATATGGTCGGCGAAGAGGATGGATATGCGTTCGCCGTCGACGCGTATGTCGACGATGGGGGCATCGAAGGTGCCTTCGTGCACTTCTTCTCCCTCAACGATTCCATAGGCGTTGTCGCTCCAAGCGACGGCGCCATTTTTTGTGCCGAGGAGATGGGTGTACGGTACTGTAAAATCGAAACTTCGCTCTGCGTCACCGGCGGGTGTAAACTCGATCAGTCGGGTGTCGTCCAGCACGAGCAGCGGCTCTTTGGCGCTGCTCCCCGCATAATGTGTAAGCGGAACCGTGCGAGCGGGGCTCTCTTTCGGCAAAAAGGTCGCCTGCGTTCGCGTAAAGACGGCGACTCCGCCTTTCGTGGAGGCGAAGTCGAGGATTACATCGCCCAACTGAGGCCAGACGGTCTGCAACGCGCCTTCTTTGGCTTCATATAATGTACTTCGGGTCGGCAGGTCTTTGGCAACGTCGGTCACATAGAGCGACCCCTCTTGGACGTGCGCTTGCAGGAGTGCATCGGTCGTGCTGTAGATGCCGGTGCGCTCGGCTTTCATGTCGTAAGTGAAAAGGAGCGTCTCCCCGAAGACGAGAGCGGTACCGTCTTCCACGCGCACATAGGAAACGTCTTGGCCGAAGCTCGCTTCCGATTTCACTTCACCCTTTGCGTCCAGCACGGCCATGCGCGCCTTGTCGGCGACGACGATATCTTTATTGTCGCGGTACAGCCAGACCGGTGCCAATGGGAGTTTGGCGGCCATCGTCTCCTCGCCCTTTTTATCGTAAGTATAGATCCAGTCGTTTTTCACTTTGATGACCCCATCGCCGTCGGTCGCGATTAGGAGCGGATCTGTCACCGCCACGGGGATGGAAACATCCCCCCGCGGCCACAGAAAAAACAGGGCGATCACCGCGACCCCGACCATGAGAATGGGCAGGATCAGCGGAATTCGCTTCTTTTTCTTACGCATGGTTCACCTACTTTTTGAAGATTTTCGTCAATTGCTCGGCGACGACGCGATTTCCATTTTCATTCAAATGCAATCCATCTAAATACATATCGTCTCGCCCTTCGACAAAGGTCTGAAAATCAACCAATTGAAACAAACCGTTTTTGGAAAATTCGAGCATCGACTGTCGCACGGCTTCGCGTCCTTCTACAAACTTCGGAAACTCGGAGGGGGGCAGAAGCGTATGATCTTTCGCATGGGGATCGGGTAAAACGGGCAAGCCCAGCACGATGCGGATGCGCTCCTGTGCCGCCTGATAGATGATGGTCTTCAGATTGGACGCGGCGACGACGGGGCCTAACCCCATGATCAAGTCATTTCCACCACCCATCAGGATGAGATGGGTGGGGTGGCTCGGCATGACCTGCGCGGCAAACCGCGCGAGCATCCCCCCGGTGGTGTCTCCGGAGATGCCGAAATTATCGACGGGAATCTGCAAACTCTCGGCCAACAGGTGGGGCCAAGCGGCGGTGCGCCGCACGCCGTACCCGTACGTGAGGGAGTCCCCTAACGCTGCAATTCTCACCAGCAACACGCCCTTCTCTCAATCGCATCGGCCAAGCGGTGCGCAGCAGCTTCGATCACGCCCTGCGGTGCCGCCAGATTGATGCGGACAAACCCCATGCCCTCTTCTCCGAAGATCTCGCCGTAGATGGGGAAGATCGCCGCTTCTTGCAAGAAGCGCTGCCGCTCTTCCGGGTCCTGTGCCATCGCCCGCAAGTCGGCCCAAAGGAGATACGTGCCTTCCAACGGTGCAATCCGCACGATGGGCGCGCGCTGTTTCATGATCTCGATAAAGGCGGTCTCATTTTTCTTTACCTGTGCGATCGCCGCATTCAGCCATTCTTCTGCATAATTGTAGGCGAATTCGCCCATCTTCAGCCCGAGGATGGACGGGGTCGACTCACTTGAAACGGGGAACTGTTCTCTCAGCTCCGGGTCCTGTATGATCAGGCTCGACACTTTGGCACCGGCTAAGTTGAAGGTCTTCGTAGGCGCCGTGCCGGTTAACACGCGCACGCCGTCTGCGATCGTTGCGAACACCGTGTGCTCGTGCCCTTCGTGGATCCAGTCGTGGTGGATCTCGTCGACGAATACGACCAAGTCGTTCTCCCGCGCGATTTGTGCCACGCGCTCCAGTTCGCCCTTTGTCCACACGCGGCCGGTGGGATTATGCGGGCTGCAGAAAACGAGCAACTTTACCCCTTTCGATTTCTCTGCGAGGTCGTCAAAGTCGATCGTATACTCGCGCTCGTTTTCGATCAGAGGCGAGGTGATGGTTGTTCGGTTCGCCTTTTCAATTACCATGCGAAACGGGTGGTAGACCGGCGGGAGGATCAGCACGCCGTCGCCTTCTTCGGTGAAGGTTTCTACGGCCTGTGCGATCATCGGGACGACCCCCTGATAGGGGAGGATATCTTCTTTTTTCAGCTTCCAGTTGTGCCGACGATCCATCCAACGGATGACGGCCTCGTAGTAGCTATCCGGTGTGACGGTGTACCCCACGATGGCGTCTGCCAAATAGCGGTTCATCGCCTCTGCGATTTCAGGTGCCAACGGGAACTCCATATCGGCGACCGACAACGGCACGATCTCTTTGGGGAGATTCGGCACGGCGTTGTCCATCTGGATCCATTTCGCGGACGAAGCCTCACGGCCGTCTCGAATGGTTGTAAAGTCGTATTTCATCTCGCTCTTGTGTTTCCTCCTATTCTACGAAGACGGCTTTGAGCTCCAAAAATTCTTCCATTCCGTAGATGCCGCCTTCTCTTCCGTATCCAGAGTGTTTATACCCACCAAACGGAGCGCCGTCGCCTGATGACCCGCGGTTGATCGTGCAGTTTCCCGCCCGCAGTCTTCGGGCGATGCCTCTCGCCTGATCCGCCGGGCCAAACACGCCGCTGGCTAAACCGTAGACGGTATCGTTGGCGATTTGGATCCCTTCCTCCACATCGTCGTAATAAATGACGCAGAGCACCGGCCCGAAGATCTCGTCTTGTGCGATCTGCATGTCGTTTCTCACCTCGGTGAAGATGACGGGCTGCACAAAGTATGCGCCGTCTTTCTCGGGGACTTCGCCTGCGATCATGCGGGCACCTTCGTCCAGCCCGAGTTGGATATACTTGCGGACTTTCTCATACTGCTTGTGTGACTGCAGCGGTCCGACCGTGGTCTCCGGATCCAGCGGATCGCCAACTTTATAGACTTTGAGCCTCTCTAAGAGGGCGTCTTCGACGTCTTGTTTCATGGAGCGCGGAGCGATGAGTCGTGTGAACGCGGAGCAGGTCTGGCCCACATTGCCCAGCACAGTGTTGAGTGTCTTTTTAACGGCCACGGATAGATCGGCCCCTTCTAAGACCAGTGCGGGCGACTTCCCGCCAAGTTCTAAGATCACGCGCTTTACGTCGTCTCCGGCGCGCGCGGCGACTTTCTTGCCCGCTGCCGTAGAGCCGGTGAAGGTGACCATATCGATCCCCGGGTGTTCGGCAAAGAGATTTCCCACTTGGCTTCCCTTTCCGGTGATCAGCTGAAACACGCCGGCCGGTAGACCTGCCGCGTGAAGTGCTTCTGTTATTTTGTAGGCGACGAGCGGGGTCTGCCCGCTCGGCTTGAGTAAGACCACATTGCCCGTAACGAGTGCCGGAAAAATCTTCTGCGTGATCTGCCCCAAGGGATAGTTCCACGGAGTCAGACAGGCGACGACACCCACCGGCTCTTTCCACAACTCATAGCCGTCTTTTTTCTCGGTAAACGAGTAGTTTCGCGCGAGGTCTAAAATGCCTCTCGCTTCTTCCAAGTACGGGTCGGTGTGGGTCGAAGAGGCGGCTTTGATCGGGCAGCCGAGCTCCGATGTGATGATCTTTGCGATCTCTTCTTTTCTTTCCCACATCCAATCGACCGCTTTTTCCAAAAGGGCGGCTCGCTCTTCTACCGGGGTGGCCGCCCAGCTTTCAAACGCCTTTTTTGCGCCTGCGACCGCCCGGTCGACATCTTCTTTTTGCGAAGCCGGCACTTTCCCGATGATTTCACGGGTCGCCGGATTCTCAACTTCGATCCATTCATTGCCTGTAGCATCTGTCCATTGTCCATCGATATAAATCTGTTTTTTCATTTCATCTCCTTTATCCGGGGGTTCCCTCCAGTAGGATCACAGAACGCGGTGCGAGTCGCATGCGTCCTTCGATGATATCAGCTTTTGCAATGCCTGCACCGATCTGCGCGCCGATGGCTGCACCGGTGTTGACCAGTACGTCCCAACGGCAATCGCATTCGAGAGCGGGCAGCTCGATCTCCAGAGGCTCCCAGTACATATTCATTGCAAGGTACAAAACGTCGTCTTTTTGACGAGTTGTATCGTGTCCACTATATAAAATACCCAACATATGCGTGTTTTCTTCCGCGCGAAACGCATAAGGGACGGCTCCGTGCAGGCTGATCCCCCGTAAACCGCAGTGGGCTTGGGGCAAAACCTTTCGTAACACGGGATGCGCTTTTCTGATCTCGATCATCTTTTGCACAAACTGAAAGCGGTCTTCGTAGGTGCGAAGGAGGCTCCAATCGAGCCACGAGATCTCATTGTCCTGACAATATGGGTTGTTGTTTCCAAATTGAGTATTGCCGAATTCATCGCCGGACAGGAGCATCGGCGTACCGTGGCTGGCGAGCAGTACGCACACGGCGTTTTTGACCATGCGATCGCGCAGCGCGAGGATGCCTGCGTCGTCGGTATCGCCTTCTGTGCCACAATTCCAGCTGTTGTTATGGTTTTCGCCGTCGGTATTGTTCCAACCGTTGGCGAAGTTGTGCTTTTCGTTGTAGCTGTAGAGATCTCGCAAGGTGAAACCGTCGTGACAGGTAATGAAATTGACGGAGGCACCCGTGCGGTGTAGGGGATCGTACAAATCGGTCGAACCGGTGATGCGCAGCGCCGCGGCTCCCGCGGAATCCGGATCGCCCTTCAGGAAGCGCCGCAAGTCGTCCCGGTACTTTCCATTCCACTCCGACCAGCGCGAGTAATTGGGAAACGAGCCGACTTGGTATAAGCCTGCCGCATCCCACGCCTCGGCGATGAGCTTTACTTGGGAGAGGATCGGGTCGTACGCCATCATGCGAATAATGGGCGGGTTTTCCATCGGGTTCCCGTCGACATTGCGCCCGAGGATGGACGCCAAGTCAAATCGGAAGCCGTCGACGCGGTACTCGGTGACCCAGTAGCGCAAACTCTCGAGGATCATGTTCTGCACGACGGGGTGATTGGCGTTGACGGTGTTGCCGCAGCCGCTGAAATTGTAGTAATAGCCGTCGGGCGTGAGCATGTAGTACACCTGATTGTCAAAGCCTTTAAAAGAGATCACGGGGCCGTGCTCGTTGCCTTCGGCGGTATGGTTGAAGACGACGTCCAGTATGACTTCCATGTCGTTCTCGTGCAGCGTGCGGATGAGTTCTTTGAGCTCGGTCCCTTCGCGATTGTGCTCGAGTTCTGCAGTATAGGAGGTGTTGTTCGCAAAAAAGCTGATCGGGTTATAGCCCCAGTAGTCTACCAGTTGCTTGCCTTCGTGCTCTCTGGCGCCGAGCATCTCGTCGAATTCGAAGATGGGCATGAGCTCCACCGCGTTGATTCCGAGTTTCTTGAGATACGGGATCTTTTCAATCAAGCCGCGGTAGGTGCCGGGTTTGGTGACACCGGAGGTCTCGTGCTTTGTGAAGCCGCGCACATGTAATTCATAGATCACGAGGTCTTCGATCGGGATGTCGGGGGCGGTGTCGTCGCCCCAGTCGAACTGGCTCGCCACGACTCGTGCTCTGTACCGAAACCCGTCAAACGGGCGCTCACCCCACCGGCTCTGGCCGACGACGGCTCGGGCGTAGGGGTCGATCAGCTCGCGTTTGCCGTCAAAGAGCAATCCCTTCTCGGGATCGTAAGGTCCTTCGACGCGATAGGTGTATTCGAATTCTTCGATGTCTAAGCCGAAGACGATCATCGAATACACGTCGCCGATATGATAGCTCTCGGGAAAGGGAAGCTCGACGGTCGGCTCTTTTGCGCCTCTCTCGTACAGGACGAGGGTGACTTGGGTCGCTTGGTTCGAGTGCACCGTAAAGCTGACGCCTCCGGGCAATACGACGGTTCCGTAGTCTAAAAATAAGCCCGGTCGCACGGCGTATCCGTTGATCTGGTCGATCGGTCGCAAGTTGTCGAGCGGCAGCGCTCCTAAGGCGCGTTCGTCGGTGCTTAGGAAATTGGGGCGGCGCATAACTCCTCCTTAATACGCCGCGACCTGTCCGTCGCAGCGCTTCTCGGTCGCGCCGACATAGGCGCCTCCCGCGCGCAGGATCATCTGCCCGCGTCCAAAGCTGCCGACGTCGTCGGAGTAGGCGATCTCGTGTCCGGCGGCTTGCAGTTTCTCAAAGAGCTCCTTCGGGAAGTCTCGTTCCACGAGCACGCGCTTGCCTCCGACCCACTGAAATCGCGGTTTGTCGAGCGACGCCTGCGGATTGTATCCATCTCGCAAGAGGGAGGTCATCACCTGCAGATGGGCTTGGGGCTGCATAAAGGCACCCATGATCCCAAAAGGGCCGAGTGGCTCCTCGCCCTGCATCAAAAAGCCTGGGATGATCGTGTGGTAGGGGCGCTTTCCGGGTGTGACCACATTGGGATGCGCCGGATCCAGCGAGAAGTTGGCGCCGCGATTGTGCAGCGCGATCCCCGTTCCCGGGACGACGAGTCCCGAGCCGAAGCCCATGTAGTTACTCTGGATATACGACACCATGTTGCCATCTCCGTCCGCCGTGCAGAGGTACACGGTGCCACCACGCAGCGGTTCGCCCGGCTGCGGCTCCAGCGCGGCGTCTGTGATGAGTGAAGCTCTCTCTTTGGCATAGACGGGAGACAATAGATCCTCTGCGGTATACGGCATCTGCGAAGGCTCGGTCACATACTGCATGGCGTCGGCAAATGCGAGTTTGAGCGCTTCAATCTGTCGGTGGATGTCGAGAAAACTGTCCGCTTCCGCTTCGGGCAACTCTTTTAGGATATTCATCGCCATCAGCACGACGATCCCGTGCCCGTTGGGCGGGATCTCCAGCACGCGGCAGCCGTGATATTCGGTTTCGATCGGAGTGACCCACTCGGGGGAAAAACTGGCGAGATCATCCGCACGCAGATAACCTCCGATGGATTCCATATAGGCGGAGATTTTATCGGCGAGCTCGCCTCCGTAAAACGCTTCGGCATTCGTCTCGCCGATGGCACGCAAAGTCTCTGCATGGTCGGGAAGAGTGAATATCTCGCCCGCTTTTGGCGCCTTTCCGCTACTTGTGAACGTGTCAAACCAGTGGGTGTACATCGCATCGCCGCTCAGTTGATAGGCTTTTCTTGCAGCTTCCCAGTTCTCGGCCACCGTCGGTGCGACGGGCGCCCCCTCTTCGGCGTATTCGATCGCGGGTGTCAGCACTTCCATGAGCGTGAGCTTCCCGTGTTCTTTGACGAGGCTCGCCCATGCCGCCGGCACGCCCGGCACATTGACAGGAATCGGCCCGTGCGCGGGCATCTGGCTGTATCCGGCGTCTCGGACCTTCTGCGCGTCGATTCGCTTGGGGGCGGGTCCGGAGCTGTTCAGCCCGTAGATCCTCCCATCTTTCCAGAAGATGGAAAAGGCATCCCCTCCGATGCCGTTGGACGTCGGTTCCAACACGGTGAGCGCGGCGGCTGTCGCCACGGCGGCGTCGATCGCGTTTCCACCGCGTTGCAGGATGCGAAGCCCCGCCTGTGCCGCGAGCGGATGCCCGGTGGCTACGATGCCTCGCTTTCCGTATACGACGTGCCGTTTGGATGCAAAAGGATAGACATGGGGGTCAAATGAGTTCATCGTTACTCCTCTTCTAAGGTTCATTCAGTGGATGGTCTTCTCTTTATAATACCCGAAACGTAGCGGAAAGAAATCGATTCTCCACCGGTAAACTAAGAGCATTTTCTGACGACATGATTCAATTTTCTAACAATATATGGTATCCTAATACCTATACAAAGAGATGCAATCTTACAGAGGAGGTGTATGCATGAATTTCGTTTATCTCTCACCCGAGTTCCCCGTTACGAGTATGGAATTTTGCAAACAATTACATTATAAAGGTGTCACCGTGCTGGGAATCGGAGAATCCCCCTATGACCTATTGCATCCGGATCTGAAAAATGCGCTGACCGAGTACTACCGCGTCGATTCACTACAGAATTATGACCAGGTGCTGCGCGCTGTCGCCTTTTTGACTTTCCGGTACGGGAAAATCGACTGGCTGGAGTCGAACAACGAATTCTGGTTGGAACTTGACGCCCAACTGCGCAAGGATTTCAACATTTCGACCGGCTTCCATACCGAGGATATGGAAAAGGTAAAGAGAAAATCCAAAATGAAAGAAGTCTACCGTGAGGCGGGCATCCCCGTAGCACGCGGACAGCTGTTGACCAATCTGGAAGACGCGCTGGATTTCGTAAAAGAAGTCGGCTACCCGATCATCGCGAAACCGGATATCGGCGTCGGCGCATCGTCGACCTACAAATTCCGAAACGAAGACGAGCTGCGCTCCTTCTTTGAGAACCTGCCGCCCTTCACGATGCTCATGGAAGAGTTTGTCCCGGGCGTGGTCATCACCTACGACGGCATCATCGACAAAAACGGCGACCCGGTATTTGAAGCGTCCTTGGAATGCCCTGTCTCTATCATGGAGATGACGAACTCAGGCCTAGAGACTCTCTTCTATTCGACGCCCGAGCCGATCGAGGAGCTCTTGCCCTATGGCCGCAAACTTATGAAGGCTTTCGGCATTAAGAGCCGCTTCGTGCACTGCGAGTTCTTCCGCATGTACGAGGACAAAGAAGGCCTCGGCAAAGCCGGCGACATTTTGGGGCTGGAGGTCAATATGCGCCCGAGCGGCGGATTTGCCCCCCATATGTACAATCTCTCCAATAATACCGACGTCTTTAAACTGTGGGCTGACATGATCACCGAACAACCGGTCGTCGTGGACGAATCCCAGCAAAAATATTTGACGCTGTTTATCGGACGAAGAAATTACGTGAATTACAAGCATTCCGAAGAAGAAATCGAGTCTCGCTACCACGACAAGATCTATACCAAGATCTATCCGTCCGCAGCGGAAAATGCCGTCATGAGTGACGTCGTTTACATCTACAAGACTGAAACCGTCGAGGACTTGGAGCAATTTGCCCAATTTGCGACGGAACACGCATAAGGAGCGCCTATGTACGTTCAATATCATAAAGAATACAGCCACCATATCGGAAGAGACATGGAATTTGAGGTGTTTGGCGACGCCGGCATCCCGCTTTTGATCTTCCCCACGCAGAGTGGCCGCTTTTACGACTATAAAAACAACGGCATGATCGAAACCCTGCGTCCGTTTATCGACGCCGGTCGCGTACGCGCTTTCTGCGTCGACGGGATCGACCAGGAAGGGGTCGACCTCGCCAAGACGAACCCCGAGCACGGCGCGTACCGCATGGAATGCTACTACCGCTATATTACGGAGGAGTTTGTTCCGCGCATTAAGGACTATATCCAAGCCGACATCGGCCCGATCACGCACGGCTGCAGCATGGGCGCCACCCACGCGGCCAATATGTATTTGCGCCGCCCGGACCTCTTCCAAGGGTGCTTGGCGATCAGCGGCATTTACGACCTTCGCTATTTCTTCGGCGATATCGACAACGCCTATGTGTACGCCAACTCGCCGGTACAGTTTCTCGCCGACATCCCGTGGGATCACGCGTGGCTTGACTACTACCGCGGTGGCAAGATCTGCTTCGTCATCGGACAAGGCGCATGGGAAGACGACCTTCTCCCCAGCAACTACCATCTGAAGTCGCTGTTTGCGGAAAAGGACATCCCCGTTTGGTTCGACATCTGGGGTTACGATGTCAACCACGACTGGCCCTGGTGGCACAAGATGATGCCCTACTTCCTGAATTTCATGGTATAACGACAAAACTCCCCATCGCGGGGAGTTTTTTACGTTCGTAGGATCTTCTCCATCTTCTTGCCCTTGGCGAGCTCGTCGACCAACTTGTCCATATAGCGGATCTTCTGCATGAGTTCGTCTTCGATGTCTTCGACGCGGTACCCGCAGATCACGCCCTTGATGAGCCCGGCATTGGGGTTCATCTGGGGAGCTTGTGCGAAGAACTCTTCGAGGGTGGTGCCTTTGTCGATCTGGGCTTGTATGCCGGGTTGATCATACCCGGTGAGCCATGTGATGACGGTGTCGACCTCTTCTTGGGTACGCCCTTTCTTTTCTGCCTTCTGCACATACATCGGGTAGATGCTCGCGAAGGTCATTTGAAATACTTTGGTATTTTTCAATCGTCTTCTCCGTATTTATACTGCGGTGCCCTTCTTGGGCAAGTACATACCGCTCATATCGACGCCTTCATGCTCGAGGAGGCGCATCTTGATACCTAGGCCTCCGGCATAACCGGTCAGGTTGCCGCCGGAGCCGATCACGCGGTGGCAGGGGATGATCAGGGAGATCGGGTTGTGCCCGACGGCTCCGCCCACGGCTTGTGCGGACATGGTTTCTTTCCCGTGACGGCGTGCGATCTCTTTTGCGATGGCACCGTAGGTGGTCACTTCGCCATAGGGGATTTCCAACAGGATCTTCCAGACGGATTGCCGAAAAGCGCTGCCCGAGGGAGCCAAAGGCAAGCGGTCGGGCGATGGATGATCACCCAAGAAGTACTCATCTAGCCACTGCTTCACTTCCGTGAAGATCGGCAGGTCGTCCGTACGTGAGGCCTCACGAAGATCGCCTTCATATTTTTGTCCCTCGATCCACAGCCCGGTAAGGCTCTCACCGTCAGCCGCCAAGATGATTTCTCCCACCGGCGAAGCGTACCTTGTTACATAGACCATCTCTACCCCCTTAACGACAAACTCCCCATTGCGGGGAGCTTCATTTGTTATTCGTCGACGCCGATCATGACATTGCTGGCTTTGATCACGGCATAGGCTTCTTTGCCCATTTCCAGACCGAGCTCTTCGATCGATTGATTGGTGATCACGGAGCTAATGACGATATCGTCTGTGAGTTGCAGTTTGACGACGCCGTTGACCGCCCCTCTTTCGAGACCGACGACTTTCCCTTTGAGTTGGTTTCTTGCGCTGAGTTTCAATTTCTCACCTCCTTTTATGTTCTCTAATTATCAATCATTCCGTTGAAATAGTGTTTTGCGATCTTTTCGTACCCGAATTGTTCGATGGCGAGCGCCGCCAAAATGCGGATCTCGTATACCGAGGTCTTACCGTCGTCGCCGCGCATCGTGTGAAGCGTCTTTACGACATCGTCGGTAATCAAGCGGATATCCGCTTCTGAGAGATGCTCTTTGATATCCAACCCTGCATTGCGAACGCTGGTTTCAATTTTATCGCGGCTAAACGTTTGAACCCGGCCTGATTTTTTAATGACTTCCATCTTTTCATCCCCTTTCGAAGGTTATACCTATTTATATCCATTTGGGAGCATGACAAAACAACCTCTTTATTACATAATAGGAGTTAGAACAGGAGGCGAACAGAAATGAAAATCGGTTTGATCGGATATGGAAATTTAGCCCGCACCTTAGTTGCGGGGTTGAAGACATGCAAAGCGGATCTCGACATCGCGATGACGGCAAAGTCTAAGGAGACGAAAGAGCTCGCAAAGTCGCAGAATTTAGAGGCTTTTGACACGACCGGCGAAATGCTGTCTCATGTGGACCTGCTCATCTTGGCGGTGCCGTCAAAAGGGTTGGAGCAGCTTCGTACAGAAGGTTTGGCGGTTGGCGATGTCCCTCTCGTGAGTTTTGTGGCGGGGCTCACGATCGCATCGATCCGAGAAAAGACAGGCGCTTCCACGGTCTGCCGCGTGATCCCGAATGTGGCCATGCGCGTCTGCACTTCGGTCTCCGCGATCGCGTGGGGCGAAGGTTTCACCGAAAAGCAGAAAGAGGACGTCCTTTCGGTATTTTCTGCCGTGGGTACGGTGATCGAGGGGTCAGAAGAGCAACTGGATATCATTACGAGCGTCTCGTCTTCGGGGATCGCCTTCGCCGCGCGCTATATTGAGGGCTTTGAAAAGAAGGGGCGCTCTCTTGGCCTGACAAAGGAGCAGGCGACGCTCGTCGCCGCGGGCACATTTGACGGAGCCGTGCAGCTGATTGCAGACGGCATGTCACCCTCGGCTCTGGTGGATGCGGTCGCGACGAAAGGCGGGTCGACCTATGAAGGCATCGTCCAAATGGAGGCGGATGACACGGACGGGATCACTTCGCGTACGATCGACCGCGCCTACGAAAAACTAATGCGCTTCAAGCAAGGTCAAGACCTGCATTAAAGCGCATGAAGGGTTCCCAATATGATTTTGATGTCTCCCCATAAGGAGAAGTCTCGCACATACGCCCGGTTTAGGGCGTTTTTTTTGGGCAGTATTTCATTGATATAGAACGCCTCCGGGTCCTCGGCTTCGGCGAGCAGGTCGTTTTCGTCTCGAAAATGCATACTGGATGGTGCGGTAATGCCGGGCCGGATCCAAAGCGTACTCAGATCTTCGTCGGTATAGTAAGGTAAGTACTTCGGCACTTCCGGTCTCGGACCGACGAGGCTCATATCGCCGATCAGCACATTGATCAGCTGCGGAAGTTCATCGATCTTCCACTTTCTGAGAAATGCGCCGGAGTTTGTAATCCGCGCGTCGTCACCGACGGTGATCTGCCGACCCCGACTCTCCGCGTCCTGTACCATGGTGCGAAATTTGAAGATGCGAAACGGTTCAGCTTTTTTGCCCATGCGCGTCTGGCGGAAAAAAACCGGCCCTTTGGAATCCATCTTGATGCGTACCGCCACAACGAGAAACAGCGGGACCAATACCAAAAGACCGAGCGCCGACGCTACGATATCAAAAGCTCTTTTTGCCGCTTGTTGGACTCTTTTCGTCTGCAAAAACGCCTCGATCGGTTGGCCATCGATCGTCGGTTTACGCGCGTCCATTCACTTTCCCCAAACCTTCGTGGAGTACTTTGGCGATATATTCGACGTCTTCGTTTTGCAGAAGTGTATGCAGAGGCAATGTGATCTCTTTTTGATACAGATCGAATGCATGCGGGAAGTCTTCGATTTTGAAGCCTAAGTCTTTATATGCGGTCAGCATGGGCAGCGGCTTATAGTGCACATTGCACGAGACGCCATGGTGATCCATGTATTCGATGAGCTCATTTCTTTTTTCTTCGTGGAAGCCGTTGAGCGTGAGCAAAAACAGGTGACAGGATGATTGGAAATTGTCGCCGTGATGTGCCAGCCACTTTACGGGCAAATCGGCCAAGGCATCCTCATACATGTGGACGATCGCACGCCGGCGTTCTTTCATCTCTTCAAAGCGGTCGAGCTGGGCGATCCCCAGTGCCGCCATGATGTCGGTCATATTGCATTTGTACAAAGGTGCGATGATGTCGTACTCCCAGGACCCGGCTTTCGACTTTGCGAGCGCGTCTTTGTTTTGCCCGTGCAGGCTCAGGATCATATACTCCTGGTAGATCTTGTTGGAGTCGATCCCTTCCGGCAGCGACCACGTGACCGCACCGCCTTCCGCGGTCGTCAGGTTCTTGACGGCATGAAAAGAGAAGCACGTAAAGTCGGCCACTTCGCCGCACACTTTTCCGTTACGTTGCGCGCCTAGTGCATGCGCTGCATCCGCAACGACCACCACGCGGCCGATGGCTTCTTGCAGGCATCCTTTCGGCTGAAAGAGATGGCGCTTTTCTTCCAAAGCGGCAAAGAGGGCATCGTAATCGCACATCACGCCGGCGATATCGACGGGGATCACAGCTTTGGTGCGCGGTGTGATCTTATCTTTGACCTGTTCAATATCTAAATGGAATTCACCCGGTACGGTGTCGACCAATACAATCGTCGCTCCCACATGGGCGATGACGCTCGCCGATGCGGTATAGGTGTACGCGCTGGTGATGACTTCATCTCCCGGTCCAATGCCCAAAAGTCGCAGTGTCATTTCCATGGCTGCTGTTGCAGATTGCAAACAAACCGTACGTTCCGTACGGCACACTTTGGATAAACGCTGTTCAAACTCTTTTGTGCGAGGGCCTGTCGTTATCCATCCGGATTTAAGGGTGGTAACGACCGCATCGATTTCCGCCTGGCTGATGTCCGGCGGTGAAAACGGGATTTTTTTCACAAAACCCCTCCTTAATAGCATAATCTTCATCCATTATACACCAACGCGCGCCGCAATAAAATGCGCTTGAGAAACTGTAAGACCTCTGTTATGATTACATCTATCGTGTTTTCTTGGCACCCACGTTAAAAATCAAGTACGTTTTTCGTGCGGCCAAGAACCTCATCGTAGAAAGGTTGTGTACTATGTCCGCAAAAAAACTCTCAAAATCCGCTATCATCGCCGCGCTGTATGCCGTGCTCACGTGGGGCCTTCCCGCGATCAGCTACGGGCCGCTACAGTTTCGCGTCTCTGAAGTTCTCACGCTTTTAGCCTATTTCAATCCGCTGTTTTCCCCCGGCCTCGTGGTCGGTACAGCGCTTGCTAATATCACCAGCCCTTTGGGCGTCATCGACATGTTATTTGGCACCGGATCATCCCTTTTGGCCTTCTTATGTATGCGAAAGATCAAAAACGTGTGGATCGCTAGTCTCATGCCCGCCCTCTTCAGTATCTTTATCGGTCTTGAAATCTACATCCTCTCCGGTCAGGAAGTCTCCTTTTGGCTGATCTCCGCGCAGATCATGTTCTCACAGTTCGTAATCGTCACGCTGTTGGGCGTCCCGCTCTTTCGGCGACTACTGAAAAACCCGACCCTCCACGAATGGGTCGACCCCGTACACCCGATCGAAAACCGGACGAGATAGCTCGCCCGGTTTTGTTATTCGTCGATCGATGTTTGTTTATATTGTTCAAAGTCCAGGGTGCCGTCGATCATCTGATTGACTTTGCCCATGTCTTTGGTGTTTCCGTAGAGAATTCCGCCGACCACTTTTCCGTCTTTAAAGAAGAATTTCTTAAAGCTGTCGGTGTCGTTTTGATATTCGCGCACTTCGTCGAAGTTTTGCACATCGCCGGATGAGAAGAGCTGAATATCGCCGAGCTTCAAATTGGAGAAGAGTTTGGGGCGGTCATACGCGGCGTCTCCACCGGACATATTCTTGCCGGCGACTTTGCCTTGTGCATTGGACTGCGTCCATAATCCGAAGACCATGCCGCCGAGTTCGATGCAGTCACCTGCGGCATACACGTCGTCTTGCTCGGTCTTCATGTGATCGTCGACTTGAATACCGCGTCCTACGGCGATGCCGGCATCGCCCGCGAGTGAGGTATTGGGACGTACGCCGATATTGAACAACACGCCGTCTGCGGGAAGCAGGGTTTCGTCGTTCAGCATAACGCCTTCCACAGTACCGTCGCCCACGATCTCCGCCACGCTGGCTCCGGTGTGAATCTTGAGGCCGGCTTCTGCCAGCGAAGCCATGAGTTTCGCGGATGAAGGCTCATCCAATTGTCTGGGTAATAGCCAAGGGGCCATCTCGACGACGTCGACTCGCTTGCCGATCTCGTGCAGCGCCCATGCGGCTTCCAACCCCAGGAGTCCGCCTCCGACGACGACGATGCGCTCGGCGGATGCGAATCTCCGTTCCAGGTCGCGGATGTCGTCCAGTGTCCGAATGGAGAGAACATTTTCTTTATCTTCGCCTTTGGTTGGCGGAATGAAGGGTCCGGCTCCGGTGGCCAACAGCAGTTTTTCATATTTCCACTCGCGTCCATCTTCTGCACGAACGGTTTTTTCTTTGGTATCAATCGTAGAGACCACGGTGTCCAGTGCGATCTCGATCTTGTTTTCTTGCGCTTTTTCGGATGTTGTAATAAATAGATCTTTGTCTTCGATCGGGTGTGCGATCATCTCTGTCAGTTTCAGCCGGTAGTACGTATGGTGGGGCTCCCGGCTGAGGATGAGGATGCTTCCCTCTGCGTCCGCTTTGCGAATTTCTGTGGATGCGCTGTGTCCAGCGATCCCGTTTCCGATAATCAGGTATTTGGCAAACTCCATTCTACTGATCCCTCCTCTGTCATGCCTAATATACCCATTTCTTTCATGGTAATCGATTGACAGACTCTTGTAAGGTCTCACAGCCGATACTTTAAGTCAGCGGCTAACTAAATCGGTTATAATGGTGCGAAGGGGGAATGTCATGGAACCGTTCATTACCACAATCGACTTGCACAAGGTGTTTCGCATGGGCCAGGAGCGCGTGCACGCGCTCAACGGCGTCAACCTCACGATTGACAAAGGGGAGTTCGTGGCCATCTTAGGGACCTCCGGCTCCGGAAAATCGACCCTTTTGAATATGCTGGCAGGACTGGAGAAGCCGACGAAAGGTCAAATCATCATCGGTGGCATCTCGCTTGAAAAGTTGAACGAGAAGGAGCTCACAAAGTTTCGGCAGCTCAATGTCGGCTTTGTCTTTCAGTCGTATCACTTGATCCCTACGCTGAACGCGCTGGAGAATGTGTCGCTCGGCTTGATCTTTAAAGGGGTACCCCGCGCCAAACGCGACAAAATGGCGAAAGAGATGCTCTCTCTCGTAGGCCTCTCCGACCGCGTTCACCATAAACCGTCGGAACTCTCCGGCGGGCAGCAGCAACGGGTCAGTATCGCCCGGGCGTTCGTAGACCGACCCAAAATCGTGTTTGCCGACGAGCCCACCGGGAACTTGGACTCTCGTACTTCGCGCGAGATCATGGAGCTGATCATGGGGATGGCCAAGGAATACAACCAAACCATGGTGATGGTCACCCACGACGAAACCAATGCGTTGTACGCTCGTCGCGTCTTTCATATCATCGACGGAAAACTGGATCGTATCATTGTCAATTCAAAGGAGGCACAAACTCATGATGAAAAAATTTCGTAAACCCGCACTCGCTTTTCTCTTGTCGGCGACGCTCTTGCTGTCACCGCTGACGGCGTACGCCAACAGCGGCGCTGAAGACACCTCCACCGGAGGATTTCCGACGAATGTCGACATCTCAAGCTTCGCGCAGGGCAGCGGCTCCGGAGGCTCGGGCGACGCGGACCACACGCCTTCTCCCGATCCGGCTCCGGTGGCGTCTCCGATGAAGAACCGCCCGAAGATCGTCATCGATTCGTATAAATTTGACCCGAATCCCGTTATGGCGGGCTCGGACTTTACCTTGGATCTGACGTTTTACAATACCAATGGTGTGAACTCGATCCGCAATATGAAAGTGACGCTCGTGAACCAAGAGGCGACGCAAAACTCGGGCGCTGTCTTCATTCCGGACGAGACGTCCAATACCTTCTATGCGCGCTATATCGCGCCGGAAGGCGAGGTCACCAAGCGCATCCGCATGTTTGTCGTGCCGGATGCCGCACAACGCACGTACACGATCACCGCTAACTTCGAATACGAAGATGCGGACGGCAACGAGTATTCGACATCGGAGAATATCGGGATCCCGGTGGTACAGCGCACGGAGCTCAGCATGGCGGCGCTTTCGATCCCTTCGGAGGCGATGATGTATCAGCCGACGATCGTGCCGCTCAACTTCTACAATACGGGGAAAACCCCGCTCTATAACCTGATGATTAAGCTCGACAGCCCGATGCGCTCCGACAATCCGCAAATGTATGTCGGCAACTTTGCGAGCGGCTCACAGGAAACCTTTGAGGTGAACTTTACGCCGGAAGAGCCCGGGGAGCATTCCGGGAAAGTCGTCTTCTCATATGAGGACGCCGCCGGCAAAGAATACACGCAGGAAGTCCCCTTCAAAGTGAATGTTACAGAGGGCATGGACCCATCCAAAGACCCGGGGATGATGGGCATGGACGAGATGCCGCCGGAAATGATGGAACCCCAACCCACGCCAATCTGGCAAAACCCGATCCTCTGGGTGGGCTTGGGTGCGGCTGCGCTGATCGCTTTTGTCATCATCCGAAGAATCAAGAAGAAAAAACAGGAAGAGGAATTAGAAATCCATGACTAGTCTCGATCTCTTTATTCTAGGGATCCGAAACTTATGGCGCAGGAAGTTACGAACATTCCTCACCGTCTTGGGCGTCGTGATCGGCGCGACGTCGATCATCGTCATGATCAGCTTCGGCTTGGCGATCTCCGTCAATCAGGAGGCGATGCTGAGCCGCATGGGCGATACGACGACGCTGACGATCTACCCACAAGGCGGTTACGGAGGGATGTACGGGATCTCTGAACGCCAGCCCGGACAAAAGCCCGCTGATGAAAAACCGCTGAACGCGGCAGCATTGGCGGAAATCACCAGGATCCCGCATGTGAAGGCGGTGTCGCCGGTGGTCGAAATGCAGGGAAACCTGAAACTGAAAAAGATGTACGGCTATGCGCAAATCATGGGGATCGACGAACGCTATTTTGAAGATTTCGGTCTCAAGCCGGCCCAAGGCCGAGGGCTCCTCGCCGGCGAAAGCGGCAAGGCCATCGGCGGTTTCTACCTGCAGCACAATTTCTATGACCCCAACCAGCTCTCGTACTCGGGGCCGCCCAAAGAAGTCACGCTCCTAGATACGAAAATCGACCTCGTGTTGAGCGATATGATCGACACCAGCACCCCGTCGCCGTTTGATGAGCAACCCACGACCCAACTGCCGAAAGCGCCGGTCAAGAAGATCGAGATCGTAGGGATGCTCGGCGATCAAAGCTATGAATACGCCAACGCGCTGATCATGCCGCTGAAGGAAGTCGAAAAACTCAAAAAAGAAAAAGACGAGTACACGAAAAAGCTCAATGCCGCCCAACAACAACAGGGCAATGTAGAGCGCTTCGGCAGCGACCGCAAAAACGACAAGAACACGTACTCGCGCATCCTGATCAAAGCGGACGACATCAAAAATGTCGAAGCGATTCAAGAGACCTTAAAGGCCGAAGGATACCAAGTGTCGAGTATGCTGGACATGAGTAAAGAACTAGCGAATCAGACGCGCACCTTGCAACTCGTGCTCGCCGGTATCGGCGCGGTTTCTCTGATCGTCGCTGCGATCGGCATCATGAACACGATGGTCATGAGCATCTA
>CAZEBB010000021.1:12699-32018 GCA_964510345.1 uncultured Peptoniphilaceae bacterium | reverse complement strand
TGCAAAATTTTTCTGAAAGGCTGAGGATAGTATTGCAAAAGTCTTTCGATGGTACATTTTTGCTTTAATGGCTTGACGTTGTTATTCACTCAATTTTATAATGTAAATATCAGAAGTTGAATTTATCGTGTCTACAAAATTTATAGAATGAGGAAACAACCATGGCGGAAGCTCTGTCACGACAAAGAATATTGAACGAGGCGACCCTCTACATCGATGAAGAAGGGATCCCTGCGCTTCAAATGCGAATTTTGGCGAAACGCTTGGGCATTTCGGTGGGGAGTATTTACAACTACTACCCGACCAAAGGCAGCCTGATCGTTGATGTCATCGCATCGTACTGGGAGAGGTTTTATGAGCCGATCCGGGAACTCCGAGCGGAGTCACAAGGCGCAGATGGCGGTGAATTATTTTTCCGCTTGATCGACTTGCTCTTTGCGTCGGACGATCTGTTCAGAACGCACTCATTCGTCCTCACGGGAAACTGCGCACTGTCCGAAGAGGAACAAAAAGAGGCCTACAACACAAAGAATTTTTATTTAGATGATGTCCAGCATACGATCGAAGAGATCCTCGATCGTGACGCGAGGATCCCTAAAAATTGTTGGAATGACAACTTTACAAAAGCACAATTTGCCCGGTTTATTATTCGATCCGTTTTGGTCTCACTTTGGGTCGGGCGACCGGATGCCGAGTTCGTAAAAGAAATGGCATGCCGCATCTTGTATACACAGATTGACTCTAGTTGTGCGATTGATCTCCAAATAAACTGAGCACGGCGATCGCATCAAAAATCGGATAGCACATATTGTACAATGGACCCGAGATCTCACTCCAGTCTTCGATCAGACAGGGGTGAGTCTTTTTTTGTTCGTCTTTCACTTCGCCGTGCCGGAAGTCCAGCATGTAGTAGAAGTGACACCAACGAATGTGTTCGATCTGCGTGAGATAATCGAGCACGGGGTGTTCGTCTAAAAGCTCCAATAGCGCCTGATTGGCGGAGTAATGGTCGGTGCCGGAGGTGAAGATGCCGGCCAGGTAGTCGCGGTGCGCATCGAGCGTTTCTCGGGCGTTTTCCGCGGGCAGAAGCGCCTGATAAACGGCTTCTTTAAACGGTGCGTGGAGTGCTGCGGCGCGGGACGACTCCCGCTTCACGGCGGACAGATTCTCCCAGGAAGAACCCGGTCCGTTGCCGAAGCGTTCAGAGGTTTCGTTGTAATCGCTGTTGTGGCGAATGGCCTTTTGGTCGAGCGCCAAATTGAGGATGATGGCGGGCGTGAGCACCTCGGTGAGTTTGCCGTAGGAAAACGCGCGGCGGGTCACGGGGGTGGCGGAGAGCAGCGGGCGAATCTCCCGTCCGGACGTGTTGCGAATGGCCATCGGGACGCCTTCCCATGTGGCAAGTCGCGGCAGCACCGCGAGGTTCTGTAAGGCGTCGCGGAAGTTCAGCACGATATAGGTGACCGGCGGGTAGTCGGTGCGCAGATCTTTGAGGCTCTGTGCGAGTGCGCGGCTGTGGATGTCATTATTGATCGGGAGGATCTTCACGGCGTTTTCGATTTCAGGGTGGGTGGCCAGAAAAGCGTCGGTTTTAGCCTCGGCCTTCACATCGACAATGGTGAAGTAGATGGGCTCAGTGAGACTGGTGGTTGCCGTGCTCGCCACTTTTTCGAGCAAATACGATGTAATCGCATTGAACCCGAACGCGAGGATATGTGAGGTGCCGAGCGCACGGGAGATATCGTGCGCTGAAGTGGGCGTGTGGCCGGCGAGTCGTTCCACCGGTACGGTGGTGAGCGGGTAGTCAGTCTCTTGCAGCAGGCTCTCGGCGATCAGTTCGACCGGTTCAAAGAAGCGGATGTCCAGATAGGCGAGTGCGGAATCCTCAGTCGCCGATTGGTCAAACAGTGACTGCATCAGCTGGCGGAGCTCTTTTGAGCCACACTTGATGCGCACTTTCATGGGTGCGTGAGGGTGTAGGAGTTGCAAAAGGGTGGCAAACGCGGCGTAATTGTCGAGGTCGTTGTCGTAAAAGAGCACGAGGTTTTGCGCATCGCTCATGCGTGTCGCCTTCACCTGCGCGCGGGCTTCCCTGTCGGGCGCATTGCGAAAGTCGTGGGTGAACACGGCGATGCCCTTTTTCTCGTATTCCTTGGCGACTTGCGGTGCCAACGGCGCATCGTTGTACAAGAGGACGCGCGTGGTGCGTTCCTTCGCCAGGTTGTGGGCGAAGACGGACGAATCCGCCGTCTCCCCGATGACGACGCTCTTGGGGCGAAAGCGGTACACGAAGAAGTTTTTCGTATGCAAAAATGCGTTGTTCAGGACCGTGAGGATCGCTGTACCGGTGAGCATGGGTGCCAGCAGTTTGGCGAACTCGTACAGCGGGGTGACCTGCGCTTCCATGGAAATCGTGGGCGAGAGGAAGTAGAGCTTGACGGTTCCGTAGACCATCGCCGCGATAAGCCGCCACGTCTCCGAAAAGATGGGGCGGTAGTGTTCGTATGTGCCGATCAGACCGAAGACGATCACGAGGATGTTGAGGAAAATGAGGATGCGCTTGCGGTAATACGGCCAGTTTTCTTTCCAGTTCATGTGTACTCCTTATATGACATCTTATACGACATCTTTATACGACATTTATTACGACATCTTGCTTTTTAGTCTTTCACGGGGATCCATCCCCCGTCGCTACGCGCCACCCCCTTCTCCAAGGGGGCAGGCTCCTTGGTGAAGGAGCTGGCACGCGATGTATTTTCGCGTGACTGAGGATTGTAGGGCCGCACCATCCCCCGCCCTTCGGGCACCCCCTCCACCGAGGGGGCTATGGCAAATAGGAAGGACTATACAAAAAAGCGGAGCGATGCGGTCGCTCCGCTTACCTAGTGCGCTTTATAGGCTTCTTCATCATCCATCACGAGCATGCGCGCGAGGACGTCGGGGTTTCCACAGCCGGTCGTCAGCACGAGGTCGCCCTCTTTGATCTCCTGCAACAACCATTGTTTGGCTTCTTCAAAAGTGCCGATGTACTTCACGTTGACACCGCGCTCTTTCATCTTGGCGACGAGGTCTTCGGAGTGAACGGTGGGGTCAAAGTTCTCGCGAGCGGCGTAAATGTCGGTCACGATGGTCATGTCGGCTAAGTCAAAACAGGCGGCGAACTCATCCATCAGGCGCTTGGTACGGCTGAAGGTATGCGGCTGGAAGACGCAGATGAGCCGGTCATCTGCGCGGTAGCGCAATGCTTTCAGCGTATTGCTGATCTCTGTCGGGTGATGCCCGTAGTCGGTCATAATCACGGCGCCGTTAGCTTCGCCGACGATCTCTTGGCGGCGGTGCAGGTGCTTATATTCTTTCATCGCGTTTTGAATATGAGGCAGCGGCACGCCGGACTCGTAGGTGGCAATGACGGCGGCGATGGCGTCGTACACATTGTGCTCGCCGAGCACGCCGAGTTCGATGTCAAAAGTCTCACCTTTGTAGGTGTTGACGGTAAAGGTGAAGCCCATATTTTTATTGAGTCGAAGATCGCTGACTTTGTAGTCGGCGTCCTTTTCGATGCCGAAGGTGAGCACGCGCCCCTTCACGCAGGGGATCAGCTGCTCGGTTTGATCGTCGTCGGCATTCAAAATGGCCAATGCGTCTTCGTCCAAGTTTTTCATGTACTCTTTAAATGCGTCGGTGAAGCTTTCGCTCGTCTGATAATAGTCGACGTGGTCCCACTCGCAATTGAGCACGATGGCGATTTGGGGATAATAGTATAGAATATTGCCCTTGTATTCGCAGGCTTCCGTGAGGAAGTACTCGCTATCGCCGATCATGAAGTTGCCGGAGATCGCGTCCAGATCGCCTCCCAGTAAAATGGTTGGGTCTGCGTTTGCATCGAGAAGGATGTCCGCAATCATGCTGGTCGTGGTGCTCTTCCCGTGGGTGCCGGATACGGCGATGCTCTTGGTGTAGTTGGTCATGAGCGCACCAAGCATGACGCCCCGCGTAATGCAGGGAATGCCGGATGCCTTCGCAGCGATCAGCTCTTCGTTTTCGGGCAGGATCGCGTCGGTATAGATGATAAGGTCCGGGTTTTGAATATTTTCTTTTTTCTGGCCAATCCATACGGTCGCACCGCGCTCTTCTAATCGGTTTACAAAGTGATTTCTCTCACGATCTGAGCCGGTAATGGCGTAACCTTTGTCGAGCAGAAGATTGGCGATTCCGCTCATGCTGACACCGCCGATGCCGATAAAGTGAATCGTCTTTATCTCATGGGCGTCTATATTAAATTGAAACATGCTGTCCTCCTGATACAAAACTCTCCTTATTATAGCATAAGAAAGGATAACGGAAAATTAACGGTTCGCGGTTTTTTTCAAGGTCTCTTAGTGTATAATAGTATTGCTTATACAAGGAGGGATACGAGGAATGAATATGGCGATCGTACTGGCGGCGGGCGAAGGCACGCGCATGAAGTCGAAGCGCTCCAAAGTGTTGCACACACTGTTGGGCCAGCCGATGCTCACTTATGTACTGGATGCGATACGGGGAGCCTCGTTCGAAGAACAAATCATCATTTGTGGAAAAAACGAAGAGGAATTAAAGAAGACCTACGCAGATGCGGAGGTTGCTTTTGTGAGACAGCCCATCGGAGAGGGCATCCCCTACGGGACGGGCTATGCGGTGATGCAGGCGCAGGACCGTATTACGGACGATGTACCGGTGCTCGTGATGGCGGGCGATGTGCCCATGGTGCGCGCGGAAACGCTGCGTGCGCTTTTGGATGAGCACACGAAGAGCGGCAATGTGGCGACCGTGCTCACGGCGATCTTGACGGACCTGAAGGGTTACGGGCGCATCATCAAGGATGACAACGGATATATGACGGGCATCGTGGAAGACCGCGACTGCACGCCGGAACAAAAGAAGATCCCCGAGGTGAATTCGGGAATTTTTGTCGTTCAGGGGTTTGCCTTAAAGAGCGCACTGGATTCGCTGACGGCGGATAACGACCAAAACGAATACTATGTCACGGATATCTTCTCCACCTTTGCAACAAATGGAGAAAAAGTCGGCACCTACGCGCTCTCAGACGGCGACGAGATCTTGGGCATCAACTCCAAGGCACAGCTCGCACATGTGGAAAACCTGATGCGCAAGCGCATCTTGCAAGGCCTCATGGAGGGCGGCGTGATCGTCGAGAATCCGGATACGGTGCTCATCGGACCGGGAGTTGTGATCGGGCAGGATACGCGCATCGAACAAAATGTGCGCATTACGGGCCAAACCGTGATCGGCGACGACTGCGTGATCGGGCAAGGATCGGTCATCCGGGACTGCACGATCGGCGACCGCGTAAAGGTTCGCTGCTCGGAGATGGAAGAGTCCGAAGTAAAGAGCGATGTCGACATGGGGCCGTATGCTCATCTTCGTCCAAAATGCGTGATCGGCGAACGCGTCCACCTCGGCAATTTTGTGGAGATCAAAAACGCGACGATGGGTACCGGCGCGAAGGCCGGGCACCTCGCCTATGTGGGCGACGCGGACATCGGCGAAAATGTGAATATCGGCTGCGGCGTGGTCTTTGTGAACTACGACGGCAAAAAGAAGCATCGCACGACGGTGGGTGACCACGCGTTTGTCGGGTCCAATGCGAATATCGTGGCGCCGGTGAATGTGGGCGACTACGGCTATATCGCAGCCGGGTCCACGATTACGACGGATGTACCGGAAGGCTCTCTCTCGATTGAGCGGGCACAGCAGAAGAATATCGAAGGTTGGGTTGAACGAAAGTTCGGAAAACACGAAGGGGGACAAAGTAGATGAGAGGACAAATGAAACTCTTCTCCGGCAACGGGAATCGCGCGTTGGCGGAGGCAATTTCGGATTCGATCGGAATCCCGCTCGGGAATCTGGATGTCGGCCGTTTTAAAGACGGGGAGACCACGGTAGAGATCGACGAGACGGTACGCGGCATGGACGTCTTTTTGATCCAATCGACCTGCACGCCGGTCAATGAAAACGTGATGGAGACGCTGATTATCATTGACGCGCTCAAACGCGCATCGGCGGGTAATATCAACGCGGTGCTCCCGTATTACGGCTATGCAAGACAGGACCGCAAGACAAAGGGACGCGAGCCGATCACGGCGAAACTCGTGGCAAATCTGCTCACGGAAGCCGGTGCGAACCGCGTCGTCACGATGGACCTGCACGCCGGCCAGATCCAAGGCTATTTTGATATCCCGGTGGATCACCTGACCGCGGTGGATACTTTGGCGCGCTATTTCAGAGGCGTCGTCGACGCGGATGCGGTCATCGTCTCGCCGGACTTAGGCGGCGTTACGCGTGCACGCACCTTTGCGAACCGCTTGGGCATCGGCATTGCCATCATCGAGAAACGCCGTCCGAAACCGAATGTCAGCGAAGTTATGAACCTGATCGGGGATGTCGACGGCCGCGACTGTATTCTGTTTGACGACATTATCGACACGGGCGGCACGATCACGACGGCGGCGGAAGCGCTGAAAAACGCCGGTGCGAAACGCGTGTATATCTGCGCCGTGCACGGTGTACTCTCTGGCAATGCGGTGGAGCGCATCGAAAATTCGGTCGTCGAGAAATGTGTGATCTCAGACTCGATCCCCTTTGAGCCGAAGACGCCTTCCACGAAGATCGACGTGGTCAGCGTGGCGCGCGTATTTGCCGAAGCGATCAGCCGCATTCACTCGGACGTTTCGGTCAGCTCGCTGTTTAAATAATCGATGTACATTATTGCAGGCCTCGGGAATCCGGGTCGGCGCTACGAAGGAACCCGCCACAATGTCGGCTTTCATACCGTACTGTATCTGGCGGACAAGTTGGGCGTGAAGGTGAACAAGCTCAAGTTTCAGGCGCTCACGGGTGAAGTCCAGGTGGGCGGGGAACGCGTATTGCTTTTAATGCCGCAGACCTTTATGAATCTGTCGGGCAACTCGATCCGCGAGGTCGTCAACTTCTACAAGGTGCCGACTGAGAATTTGATCGTCATCTACGACGACCTGGACATTCCCGTCGGGCGGATTCGCGTTCGGCCTTCGGGCAGCGCGGGCTCACACAACGGCATGCGCTCGATTTTGGCGCAGCTGGGGACGGAGAACTTCCCACGCGTGCGCATCGGCATCGGGCAAGAGCTGCGTGAGGAGACGGTGAATTTCGTGCTCTCGCGATTTCCGAAGGAGCAGGAGAAAGAGATCAACGCCGTGCTCGCACAGGCGGGCGATGCCGCGCTGGACATCATCCGAAACGGGGTCGATCACGCGATGAACACCTACAACCCGAAATGAACCAATTGCAGGAAAGTCATTTCGACCGCGAGTAGAGACATCTCTCTTTTCGAGCAATCGAAGCTTAGCCAAGCATAAAAGCCTATGCTTGGAACTGCTTTGCATGAGTCTTGCATTGCGTTTTGAAAAGAATCAAAACGCGCAAGGCTTGCAACCGAAGAGCGAGATCCTCACGGCGCAAAAGTAGCGCCTCAGGATGACATTCCACGTAATTCTATACTTCCATGAAAGAGGAATCGTTGGCTATACACTGGTTACAAAATCTGGGGCGCGACCCGCATCTACAACGGCTGCGGGACGCCGTCCTCTCGGGGGATACGCCGGTCTACTTGCACGGCATGCCGTCGGAAAACCTCACGGAGATCGCGCTGTGGCTCAAGTCGGCGCACAAGGCTCCGCTGGTCCTCGTGTATCCGGATGAGCTGCAGGCGAAGAACGCCGCACTCAACGCGATGCAATGGGACGAGGCGAATGTGCACTATTATCCGTCCCGAGAAGTCCATTTTTACAATATTGACGCCATCGACGACCAGAACGAACGGCTCAGGCTCAGGGTGTTGTCCCGGTTATCGGACAAAGAACCGCTCCTGATCTGTACCACGATGAGTGCGTTGGCTGAAAAAGTGACGACACCCGCAGGCTTTCTGCGGGATATTGTCGTGCTCGAATCGGGTGGCGAGGTGGATCTCGAAAAGCTGAAGAGGAACCTTCTCTACCTGCGCTACGAGTCGGTGACGCGCGTGGAGAGCTCGGGCGAGTTTTCCGTGCGCGGCGGGATCATCGACATCTTCCCCGCGAATGAGCCGCTCCCGTACCGTTTGGAGCTGTTTGACACGGAGATCGACTCGATCCGCACATTCGACATCCAAACGCAGCGCTCGGTGGAGCCGAAAGACGCCGTACGCGTGGGACCGGCCAAGGACCTTTTGATCGACCACGCGGATATTTCTGCGATCCTGAAGGGCATGGACAAGGACATCCGCCGTTACGAGAACAAGTATATGCACGGCGTAAATGTGGAACACGCGATCGACAAGTTCACGATGCTTCGCGAGCAGGTGAACGAAGGCTTGGCGCTTTCTAATATGCATCTGCTGATCCCGTATCTGGAGGAAAAAGGATCGGCCAGTCTACTGGACTACCTGCCGGAAGAGGCGGTTGTCATCGCCGACGACATCTCTCGCATCTACGACCGCTTTATGCAACAGGTGGACCAGCTGCTCGAACAGGTGACGGACGGCATCGAAAAGGGCGAGGTATTCGCCAGCCACGAGAAGGTGTGGTACGGCGCTGCGCAAGTGATGGAGCGCATCCAGACGAAGCGCACGGTGAACGCCTCGCAGCTCATGAAGCGGGTACGACTGCTCAACCCGAAGCGCATTATCGAGATGAAGGCGCTGGAGGCGGAAAACTTCGGCGGGCAGATGGAGGTCTTCTTTGACCGACTGAAGGATCTGGTGTCGCAAGGTACGACCGTACTCTTGGCGCTGGGCTCGGAGGATCGCATCGAACTGATGCGCTCGGAGCTCTTGGGGCGCGATTTACAGGTCTTTACGGAAGCCAAAGAATCCGGCGTGCCGGGGGTGATCCTGACCACGCTCTCGCTGAGTGCGGGGATCTACTTCCCCAATAGCCGATTTTTGATCGTCACCCATAAAGAGATCTACGGACGGGCAAAGGTCGGTGCGGAGAGGATGCGTCGCAAAAAGCCCAAGCAGCTCTTAAAGACGGCGGACCTCGTGCCCGGGGACTTCGTCGTACACGAAAACCACGGGATCGGGCGATTTGTCGGCTTTGAACAGCTCAAAGTCGCCGATCACATCAACGATTATATCCTGATCCAATATCACGGAAACGACCGGCTCTATATTCCGACGGACCAGTTGCAGCTGATCCAAAAGTACATCAGCCAGTCGGACACGGGAAAAGGGCCGAAGCTCAATCGCTTAAACAGCCCGGAGTGGCGCAAGACGAAATCGCGCGCAAAAAAAGCGGTGGAGGAGATCGCAGAGGATTTGATCATCCTCTATGCGAAGCGCGCGGAGAAAAAGGGCTATGCCTTTTCGGCCGACACGCCGTGGCAACTGGAATTTGAAGAAAACTTTATTTATGAAGAGACGCTCTCGCAGGTGCGCAGCATCGGAGAGATTAAAAAAGATATGGAATCGGACCGACCGATGGACCGCCTGCTGTGCGGAGATGTCGGCTACGGGAAGACGGAGGTCGCCCTGCGCGCGGGCTTTAAGGCGATTATGGACGGCAAGCAGGTGGCGCTATTGTGCCCGACGACGATCCTCGCGCAACAGCATTTTCAAACGGCGAAGGAACGCTTCCGGGACTACCCGGTACGGGTGGAGGTGCTGAGCCGCTTTCGCACGCCGGCGGACCACCGACGAGTGATCGCGGACACGAAGCGGGGCTATGTGGACTTTTTGGTGGGTACACACAGTCTGCTCTCCAAAGACTTGGCCTTTAAAGACTTGGGCCTTTTGATCGTGGATGAGGAGCAGCGCTTCGGGGTGCGCCATAAAGAGAAACTCAAGGCGATGACGGAGCAGGTGGATGTGCTGACGCTTTCTGCGACGCCCATCCCTCGTACGCTCCAGATGGGGCTGATCGGGATTCGCGACATGAGCCTTTTGGACGAGCCCCCGGAGGAGCGCTTCCCCACGACGACCTATGTATTGGAGTACGACCGCGGGATCATCGGCGGCGCGATGCAGCGGGAGTTGGACCGGGGCGGGCAGATCTACTTCGTCTACAACCGCGTGTACGACATCGACAAGATGGCGCTCGAGATCCAGCACATGCTTCCGCATGCGCGCATCGGCGTCGGGCACGGACAGATGCCGGAGCGGCAACTGGAGAATATCATGCAGAGCTTCATCGACGGCGAGTATGATATACTGTTGTGCACGACAATTATCGAAACGGGACTCGATATACAAAATGTCAACACAATGATCGTGTATGATGCGGACAGAATGGGTCTGTCACAGATGTATCAGTTGAAAGGGAGGATCGGCCGCAGCAACCGCACATCCTACGCGTACTTTACGTATGAGAAGGACAAAGTGCTGCAGGAGACGGCGGAAAAACGGCTCATGGCCATCCGCGACTTCAGTGAGTTCGGCTCGGGCTACAAGATCGCCATGCGCGACTTGGAGCTTCGCGGGGCGGGCAATCTCTTAGGGGAGAGTCAGTCCGGTCATATCGAGGCGATCGGGTACGACTTGTACGTCAAATACCTGGAAGAGGCGATCAAGCGCGCACGCGGAGAGGATGTCAGCTATCTTCGCGAGATTGAGCTGGATATCCACATCGACGGGTTCATCCCGGTGGATTATATCTCGGACAACGAGCAGAAGATGGAGGCGTACAAGAAGATCGCCGCCATTTCGACGCAGGAAGATTTCGAGATCGTCATCGAAGAACTCATCGACCGATTTGGCGACATCCCGGAGACGGTGTATAATATCATCGTTGCCCAGCGGCTGAAGAGCTTGGCGGCGGGGCTCGGGTTTGATCGTATCAGCGAACTAAAAGGTGAAATGATCTTCTCATACGCTGATAACACGATGTTCACACTGCCTGAGATCGCAAAGATCAGCGAGTCCTATCAAGGACTGGCTACGTTCAATTTGTCGGACACCCCATCGATTCGCTTCCTGTGGAAACAGGAAAAATTACAGGAGTCATTGGCGTTTTTACGCACGATCGCCTCCATTAAAGGAAAGAAGGAGAACTAAATGCAGTTTATGAAAAAAGGCGCCGCTCTGATGCTGGCGCTGGTGATGCTGTTAAGCGCATGCGCCACCTCGACCGCGGTCGCAAAAGTCGACGGCAAAGAGATTACAAGAGAAGAGTTTGATTACGAGTACGGGATGAATGAAAAGCTGTACACATTGCAGTACGGCGAGGAGTTCTTAAAATCCCCGGGACCGACCGGCCGCACGATGGAAACCGAACTGAAAGACCAAGTATTGGGTCTGATGATCATCTATCGATTGATGGAAGCGGACTTGGCAAAGAATGACGTTACCATTACGCCGGAGGAAGAAGAACAGGCGATTGTCGATTCGAAGACGACGGTCGGCAGTGAAGAGGATTACAAGAAATTCCTGGAAGACACCGGATTCTCGGATGAAGAGTTCGCAAAGTACTCCAAACAAAATCTCCTCTATAAAAAACACTTAGATATGTACACGGCACAAGCAGATATCACGGACGAGAAAATCAAAGAGTACTACGAAGCCAACCGTCAAGCGTATGATACGGTGACGGCAAGCCACATTCTCGTGGAGACGGAAGAAGAAGCCAAAGCGGTCAAAGCTCGCTTGGATGCGGGTGAAGACTTTGCCGCCGTGGCAAAAGAAGTCTCGACCGATGTCGGATCGGCGGAAAATGGCGGAGACTTGGGAGAGTTTACGCACCAGACGATGGTGCCGGAGTTTTCTGAGGCGGCGTTTGCACTGGAACCCGGACAAGTGTCGGACCCCGTACAATCGCAATTCGGTTTTCACATCATCAAAGTGAGCGACCGCAAAGGGGATTTGGAGATGTTCAAGGATCAAATCAGACAAACCTTAGCGACGGAAGGTCACGGCAATTACTTGAAAGAACTTGAGCTGAAGGCGAAAGTTGAGCGCCTGATCGACTTTGATGCGGAAGCGGCAAAGACTGAGGCGGCAACGGAAGCGTTGACGGAACCGGCAGGCACGGAAGCGCCACAAGTGACGGAGCCGGCAGCTTCGGAGGGTACCGAAGCGACCGAATAGCATCAAAAAGTAGAAAATATCGAAAAAAACAACAAATATATTGCCAAATCAACAGCTTTTCAGTATAATAGGACGAACGCAAATATTGGGCGATTCGGATTGAATCAGAATTCGCCCGATACCTTTTTTCTTGGAAGTGTTGGATTTTCAAGAGAAGAGGGTAAATACGTAGTAACTTGGGAGAATTGCATAAAATTGCATCCCATATCTTAAGGAGGACAAGGATGAACAAATCAGAATTACTTGCCAATATGGCGGAAAAAAGCCAGCTGACCAAAGCTGAATCCGAACGCGCACTCAATGCATTCTTAAAGACGGTTGAAGAAGCACTCGTCAAAGGCGAAAAAGTTCAACTCGTAGGATTCGGTACTTTTGAAGCGAGAGAAAGAAAAGCAAGAGAAGGAAGAAACCCGAGAAATCCGGAGCAAGTGATCAAAATTCCGAAATCGAAAGCACCTGTTTTCAAAGCCGGAAAATCGCTTAAAGAAGCTGTTAATAAATAACATCCGTCCTTTCGACGATATGATTGTTATGACTTTGGAATCAGGTCTTGTACCTGATTCTTTTTTGTAGAGAGGGTTTCATGCGAGTAGATAAATTTTTAAAAGACAGCCGCATCATCAAAAGACGCACAATCGCGAAACAGGCGTGCGATACCGGACGCGTGGTGCGCAACGGTCGCCCGATGAAAGCCGGCGATGAGGTCGCCGTAGGGGACGAGATCACCGTTCGTTTCGGAGAGCGGGATTTACGCTTTACCGTGCTGCAACTGATCGAGTCGCCGCGCAAGGAGCAGGCGGAAGAGATGTATCGCATCAACGGCTAAGTGCGTCGATTCGTGGTAAAATAGGGTGAGAGGTGACGGCATGGAGAGACAGCGAAGGCGAAAACAGAGACAAAAAAACAAGAAGAGGCTGTGGATCTCCATCGGGGTGGGAATTCTCGTGATCGGGCTGTGGGTCGTTAATTCGCAACTGGAACAGAGAAAGCTCTATCGCGAGTACGAAGCTGCGATCGCCGAACAAGAGGCGGAGAATGAGAGTATCGAAGCGGAGATCAGGGACTTGGAGGCCGCGCTTGAGAAAAAGGATGACAAAGACTTCATCTTGGAGTGGGCAAGAAAATACGGGATGGTGCCGACAGAGCAGACGCCGACACGCCTAGTGTTACCGGATCCTGCGGATGTAGAGCGCACCGAAGAACCGGAGACAGAGCCGGAGGCGACGGAAGCTGCGACGGAGCCTGAGCCCGAGACTGAGTCGGAACCGGAAACAGAGCCGGAACCCGCGGGCGAAGACGAGGAGTAGGTAGGCCTTCTACTTGTGATTGACAGGCGTCTGTTTGTCAGATATACTCTAGAAAATGTTTAAAGGGGGAGCCACAGTTTTATGCCGGTTGAGGTAGGGCAAATCTTGGAAGGGAAAGTTACAGGAATCACAAAATTCGGTGCTTTTGTAGCGCTTCCAGGTGGAGAAAGCGGATTAGTACATATTTCGGAAGTTTCCGATCGCTATGTCGAAGCGATCCAGGACTTTCTTCAGAGAGATGACATTGTTAAAGTAAGAGTTATGGAGATCCGCGATGGAAAGGTCAGCCTGTCCATCCGCAAAGCCGCGGCCCCGAGCCCGGAAAAGACGATGAAACCACGAGAGTTTAAGAAACCTCAGCCACCCGTCAGAGAAAAAGAGATGACGTTTGAAGACAAGCTCACCCGATTTTTAAAAGAAAGCAACGAAAAAAACGATCAAATCAAGCATCGCGAGAACAAGCGCCACGCCGGCCATCGTTCCCGCGGTCGAAATGCGCACGCGTAAAACCGGTTCCGCCGGTTTTTTGTTTTGGAGGCTCCATGAAGAACGAAGTTTTCCAATGGTTATCTACGATCGGTTTGGCAAAAGGCGACGGGATCGTCATCGGTGTGTCGGGAGGACCGGACTCGATGGCGCTTTTGCATTTGCTGAATCGCTTTCGACTCGATCACACTTCCGTACGGCTGTATATCGCTCATCTGCATCATGGACTTCGCGAGACAGCCAATCGAGATGCGCAGTTTGTCCAAGAGCAGGCGGAACTGTTCGGCATCACGTATTATCCCTGCTATGCGGATATCCAAAAGGAAGCGAGAGAGCACGGGTTGAGTGTCGAGATGATGGGGCGAAGGCGCCGCTATGCTCATTTTTCCGAGATTCAAAAGCTGACGAAGAGCCGCTTTGTGGCAACCGGGCATCACCGTTCGGACCAGATCGAGTCGATCCTCCTTCATATTGTAAGGGGCACCGGAGTTGACGGGTTGATCGGCATGCGCCGAAAAAAGGGCGGGCTGCTACGGCCGCTGCTCCCGTATGACAAGGAACAGATCATCGCTTATGTGGAGAAACAGGGGATCGAATACCGATGGGACGAAACGAATGCGCAGACGCACTATACGAGAAACTTCCTGCGTCACGAGGTCGTTCCGTCGTTGCGAAAAGTGAATCCGCGCATCGATCAGGCGCTGTTGACCTTGTCGGACAATGCGGAGGATGCGCAGTGTATTATCGCCGAAGCGGTCTCGGATTTCTTTTCCGGGCATCGCACCGGCCAGCAAGAAATTCTATTGGAGGCCCATGCATTTTCTTCGGTTTCAAGTGCTTTACAACGCGCGATTATTCGCGCATGTGTGGTAGAATTAAAAGGGAACCCCGAAGGATTGACACGGGCGCAGATAGAGGAAATTGCGAAGGTCTGGCACAGCCGCACCGGCGCGTACACGAGGCTTTCGGGTCTTGAATTTGCCGTGACGCAAAGCGGCCTGCTGGCCAAGGAAGTGGTGCAGCAGATCCCCGATGCGATACCGTTAGCGTCTGTGGGAGACGAATTTCGTTGGGGCGATTTTCTTTTTTCAAAAAGCCGAGCGGCTCTATGGGAGCCATCGGACGTGAAGGACCCGACGGTACTGTATCTACCGGAAGCGGTAGCGGCACAGGCGGTGCTTCGGGTGAGGGACCCGAAGGATTGGATTCAACCTTTTGGAATGAAGGGTCGAAAATCGATCGCGGAGAGCATGCGCGATCTGAAACTGCGCGTAGATCTTCGGGACACATGGCCGCTGTTTTGTATCGGCGACGAAGTCGCGTGGATCGTTGGGCATCAAAAGAGTGAGAAAACCAGATGCCAAGAGGGTATAAACTATATTCGGTACCAATGGAGACGGGAGGATACGAATGCACCAATACGATGAGATTTGTGAGATTCTGCTCACGGAAGAACAGATTCAGGAGAAGATCCGGGAGATGGGCGCCAATATCACGGAGCGATGGAAGGGCAAAGAAGTAGTGCTGGTAGGAATACTCAAGGGCTCGGTGCTTTTCATGGCGGACCTGGCGCGTCAAATCGACCTTCCGGTCACATTTGACTTTATGGCGGTGTCGAGTTACGGCAAGTCCACCACATCGAGCGGAGTGGTTCGCATATTGAAAGATCTGGATTCTTCGGTCGAAGGAAAGCATGTGATCATCGTGGAGGACATCATCGACTCGGGATACACGCTCAACTATATTCGCGAGAATTTGGAGGGGCGAGGCACGGCTTCGGTGACCATCGTTACGCTGTTTGACAAACCGAACCGAAGAAAAGCGGAAATGCCGGTGGACATGGTCGGATTCTCGCTGCCGGATAAATTTGTCATCGGATACGGATTGGACTTTGCCGAGAAATACCGAAATCTTCCGTATCTTGCCGTATTACATGAGGATGCGTACCGCGTTTGATTGCGCAATCTACGCATAAATGGTAGAATATTTAAACGTTCAGAAAGGGGGAATGCACATTGAATCGAGTTTTCAAAGGAGCGGGCTTTTACCTGATTCCTTTGCTGGCGCTCGCGCTGTATTTGTTCGCCAGAGGTCAAAATCTCCCCGAAACGACGCAAATGACGGTTACGGAGCTGGTGGAGCATCTTAATCAGGATGAGATCACGCAGCTGACATCGGTCGGACCGACAGTGCAAGGGGTCCTAAAAGGGACTTCCGATACATTTGAAGTCTATTTGCCGGATGAGATCCGATTTGATTTTTATAACACGTATCTAAAGGAAAAGGTGGAAGCCGGTGAGGTCGTGTGGGTAGGAAAACCGATCCCACAGACGCCGTGGTATATCGAACTGATTCCCACGTTCTTCGTATTGTTGATGTTGGGCGGGATCTGGTTCCTGTTTATCACGCAGTCGCAGGGCGGCAATAATCGGGTCATGTCCTTTGGCAAGAGTAAAGCGCGTTTGCATCGTGAAGACGGGGAAGTCATCACTTTTGATATGGTGGCTGGACTGGATGAGGAAAAAGCGGAACTGATGGAGATCGTCGATTTCCTGAAAGATCCGAGAAAATACATCGAACTGGGTGCGCGGATTCCGAAAGGGGTACTTCTTGTAGGCCCTCCCGGAACCGGAAAAACCTATTTGAGTAAAGCCGTAGCCGGTGAAGCAAAAGTGCCGTTTTTCAGCATTTCCGGTTCGGATTTTGTCGAGATGTTCGTCGGTGTCGGGGCGAGCCGCGTGCGCGACCTCTTCACGGAAGCGAAGAAAAAAGCGCCGTGTATCGTCTTTATCGACGAGATCGACGCCGTTGGTCGACGCAGAGGCGCAGGCCTTGGCGGCGGGCACGACGAGCGCGAGCAGACGCTAAACCAATTGCTCGTCGAAATGGACGGCTTCGGGACGAACGAGGGGATCATCATCATGGCGGCGACCAATCGCCCCGATATATTGGACCCCGCGATTCTCAGACCGGGTCGCTTTGACCGACAGATTACGGTCGGCTTGCCGGATGTTCGCGGACGAGAGGCGATCCTTAAAATTCACACGAAGAAAAAGAAACTGGACGACGACGTCAATTTAGAAGAAATCGCAAAGCGCACCTCGGGCTTCACCCCGGCGGATTTGGAGAACCTGACCAATGAAGCGGCGCTCTTAACGGCACGTCATAATCTCAAGCTGATTCCGCGCTGGATCTTCGAAGAAGCGGCGATTAAAGTCGTCGCGGGACCGGAGAAGAAGAGTCGCGTGGTCATCGAAAAGGAACGCGTGTTGACGGCGTATCATGAAGCCGGTCACGCGATCACATCGTCGCTATTGCCGGATACGGACCCCGTCCATATGATTACGATCATACCGAGGGGGCGCGCCGGTGGGTTTACCGCTTATATTCCGGCGGAAGACCGCAACTATATGACCAAGCGGCAAATGGAACACCGGCTGATCACTCTGTTGGGCGGACGCGCGGCAGAGGCGACCGTACTGGACGACATCTCCACCGGTGCATCCAACGACATCGAGCGCGCGACGAAGATCGCACGATCCATGGTGACGCACTACGGGATGAGCGAAAAGCTCGGTCCGATGACGTACGGGCAAGATGACGAAGAAGTCTTCATGGGCCGCGACTTCGGGCGCACGAGAAACTACTCGGAAGAGGTCGCCGCGGAGATCGATGCGGAGATGCAGAGAATCATCGGCGTCGCGTACGATACGGCGCTGTCGCTGCTGGAACAACACAAGCCGGCGCTGCACGGTATCGCCAAAGCGCTGCTTGAAAAAGAGACGCTGAATGAAGACGAATTCAAAGCGCTGTTTGTGAAGTATACGGAAGCCGGCGTGGAAGAGATTCCGGAAGAGCTGGAACAGGTGAAGAAGATCGATGAGACGATCAAGGAAAACCTGGATAAGGTGGATGAAGGAACGACAACGGAAGAAATGTAAATGAGCGGGGCCGCAAGGCTCCGTTTTTAGTTAATCTCATGTTGCTGCGTCAGGGGAGTCCAACGCGCTCCAGCTTCGACTTCATCCCCTTGAAAGACTAGGTCGATGGTGGGATTCGTCTCAGAGTCGCGCTTTTGGACATCCCCTTGCCTTCGCAACATTTTTGCCTATGTCCACATTACGGGCCCCCTTGGAGAAGGGGGTGGCGCGGAGCGCCGGGGGATGGATTGACAAATTTTCCCATTTTCCAGTAAAATAAACCATCTTATAGGAAGGTGGCAACACCATGCAATTACTTGAAAATTTTGGCAGCCTAGTCTTCAATAAACAACGGATGAAAAAGAAGCTTCCCTACCCGATTTACCTGCGGTGGAAGAATGCCATTCGCAAGGAGGACGTGCTGGATCGCGATACGGCGGACATTATCGCCCATGCGATGAAGGAGTGGGCGATCGAGAACGGTGCCACGCACTACAGCCACTGGTTCTTCCCGCTGCATGGGCAGACGGCGAAGAAGCACGAGTCGTTTATCAATCGCTCGGACGACGGCGAGGCCATCGTGCGCTTCTCCGGGAAGGAGCTGATCAAAGGGGAGCCGGATGCATCTTCATTTCCGTCCGGCGGCTTGCGGGCGACCTTTGAAGCGCGCGGCTACACGTATTGGGACGCTTCAAGCTATGCCTTCATCCTCGACAAAGTATTGTACATTCCCTCTGTCTTCGTCTCGTACAGCGGCGAGACGCTGGACCTGAAAGGCCCGCTTCTGCGCGCGCACGACTTGTGTTCGACCCACGCGACGCGCGTGTTGAACGCCATCCACGACGAACACACGTGGCGCGTGCGCTCGATGGTCGGGATGGAGCAGGAGTTTTTCTTGGTCGACAAGAAGGTCTACGAGAGACGACGCGATCTGGTGCTCTGCGGATGCACTTTGGTCGGCGCGAAAGCGGCCAAAGGACAAACGCTGGACGACCACTATCTGGGTGCAATCCCCGGACGCGTACTCGCCTACTTAGAAGACATCAACGACAAACTGTGGTCGATGGGCGTCTTCGTGCAAACCGCGCACAATGAAGCGGCTCCCTGCCAATTTGAGATCGCACCGTTGCACGAACACTGCAATGTCGCCGTCGATGACAATCATATGATTATGGAGATCCTGAGAAAGAGCGCCGCAGACCACGGGCTCGTGTGCCTCTTGCACGAGAAGCCTTTCCGCGGCATCAACGGGTCCGGTAAACACAATAACTGGTCGCTCGTCTCCAACTACGGCGAAAACTGTTTTGATCCGGGCGACGACCCGTCTTGCAACAAGCGCTTCTTACTTTTTGTGACGGCCGTGATCGAGGCGGTCGATCGCTACCAGAATCTATTTCGGTACAGCGCGTCCAACCCGGGTAACGACTATCGGCTCGGCGCCGGCGAAGCGCCACCGGCGATCATCTCGATCACCATGGGCCGGTTTATCGAAGGGGTGTTGAAGGGCATCGT
>CAZEBB010000021.1:0-12599 GCA_964510345.1 uncultured Peptoniphilaceae bacterium | reverse complement strand
CATCGCCGCATCTTATTTGACGGCGACGGCTACGGCGACGCATGGCGCGAGGAGGCGAAGAAGCGCGGCCTGCTGGAAGTGCGGACACACTTGGAGGCGTTGAAGGCGCTACTGGATGAAAATGTCCAGTCGCTGTTTACCGCCCACGATATCTACACGCACAAAGAGTTGGAAGCCCTGTATGAGATCGGCATTGAAGAATTCGTGCATATCCGCGCCTTGGAGATGAAGACGCTGACCGCCGTAATCCACAAAGACGTGGTGCTCGCCGTCACCCAAGAGCTCACAGAGCTGGGGCAAATGCTGGCTGTCGTACCCAATGCCGCGTTGACCACGCGCATGCAGCATATGTCGGATCTCTTTGAGAAGCTGTTGGCAGCACAAGGGGAACTGGAGCGCATCATCGATGAGGTAGAAGCGATGAACCGCCCCAGAAAGCAGGCAAAGTTGATCAATGATGAGGGGATTCGGGCGATGGAGGCCGTGCGCGAGGCGTGCGATGCGCTTGAGCCCATGGTCAGCGCGAAGAACTGGACACTCCCAACGTACGACGAGATCTTTACGACTTTATAGCCCCCTTGGAGAAGGGGGTGCCCGGAGGGCGGGGGATGGATTCTCCGGAGCCTCGCCCCCTTGGAGAAGGGGGTGCCCGAAGGGCGGGGGATGGATCGACACAATCTTACAAAAGAGATGCACACGATTGCGTGGGCATCTCTTTTTTGATACAATACCTATGGATCGAATACCGTAGAAACACTATATATAGTAGTCATAGGGTGCAACATCATTTGCTGAAAAGAGGAAACAGGTGAAATACCTGTGCGGTCCCGCCGCTGTAAGGAGATCACTTTGACGATACCACAGGCATGCCTGGAAGGGTCAAAGGTCGCTGCTCTGAGCCAGAAGACTTGCCCTATGATCGCCCGCGTAACGGTAGATTACAAACGGAGCGAACAAGAGACACATCTCTTATTTTGCTTCTCATTTAGGAGGAGTTTTTTTATGTCAACGCATTTAATGGAAGGCCCGGTTCGCGTCATCAAAAGAGACGGAGGGGCGATGCCCTTTGACGCTTTCAAGATCAGAAACGCAATTCAAAAGGCGGCGGATGCCACGCAGGAGGGCATCCAGGCGAGTGCACTGGATCTGCTGACGGCGGATGTGGTGTCGCGCTTGCCGAAGAAATCGGAGCCGACGGTGGAACACATTCAGGATTTGGTGGAGCAGTCGCTGATTCACTTCGGTTACGGCCGAACGGCTAAAGCCTATATCCTGTATCGCGAAGACCGCAAGCGCAAGCGCGAGACGGGGAAGGAGCTCATGCAGCTCTTTAAGGAGATCAGTTTCGCCGATGCAAAAGATGCGGATATGAAGCGCGAGAATGCCAATATCGACGCAAATACCGCGATGGGCACGATGCTTAAATACGGGTCGGAAGGGTCTAAACACTTTATCGATTCTTATATACTGCCCGAGGAGATGGAACTCGCGCATCGCAAAGGCGAGATTCATATTCACGATAAAGACTTTTATTTGTTGACGGAAACCTGCTGTCAGATCGACCTGATCAAGCTCTTCGAGAACGGATTTTCTACCGGACACGGGTATCTTAGAAAGCCCAAGAGCATTCAGAGCTATTCGGCGCTCGCGTGTATTGCGATTCAGGCGAATCAAAATGAAATGCACGGCGGGCAGTCGATCCCGCATTTCGATTACGCGATGGCACCGGGCGTAGAAGCCAGCTGGCGGTCGGCGCTGAAGAAGAACATCATTCGCCTTGGCCATCTGCTGGAAGAGCTGGGGGAAGAAGTGTCGGAGAATGATGATGCGTGGGTCGAAGCCTATTTTGAGGCGAGTGAGGGCGTGCTCTCCATCGGCGACGATGAAGGGACGGCACTAGAACTAACGGGGTTGTTCAACCGTGCGTTACCTCATCTCACCGGGGAAAGACGGCACAAGCTGATCGCAAGGCTATTGGCTGATGCCTATGCCGATACGGACCGCGCGACCTTTCAGGCGATGGAGGCGTTCATCCACAATCTCAACACGATGAATTCACGCGCCGGCGCACAGGTGCCGTTCAGCTCGGTGAACTACGGGACGGATACGTCATGTGCAGGGCGCATGGTGACAAAAAATCTGCTGCTGGCGACCGAAGCGGGACTCGGTAACGGTGAGACGGCGATCTTCCCCGTGCAGATCTTCAAAGTGAAAGAAGGCGTCAACGACAATCCGGAGGACGAGAACTACGACTTATTCCGCTTGGCGATGAAAGTGTCGGCAAAGCGGCTGTTCCCGAATTTCAGTTTTATGGATGCGCCGTTTAATGCGCAGTACTACCGAGCGGGCGACTACAACTCAGAAGTCGCCTATATGGGATGCCGCACGCGGGTTATGGGAAACGAACACGACAAGTCGCGCGAGGTAACGAGCGGACGGGGAAACTTGAGCTTTACCTCGGTCAATCTGCCACGCATTGCACTCGAATCCGGCGGCAACTGGGAGGTCTTTTTCGACAAATTGGACGCCCGTATGAATCTGTGCGTGCGCCAGCTGTACCACCGGTTTCGCATTCAGGCGGCCAAGACCAAGAAGAACTATCCGTTTTTGATGGGGCAGGGCATTTGGCTGGACTCGGAGACACTGGGACCGGATGATACGGTGGAGGAAGTTCTCAAGCACGGGACGCTCACGATCGGGTTTATCGGTCTGGCAGAAGCGCTGGTCGCCATGATGGGGGAGCATCACGGGCAAAGCGAGAAGGCACAGGAACAAGGTCTGGAGATCATCGGCTACATGCGCGAGTTTACAGACCGCATGGCGAAAGAAAGCGGGCTCAACTACAGCTTGATCGCAACGCCGGCGGAGGGGCTGTCCGGTCGGTTTGTCGCATTGGATAAGCGCCGCTTCGGGACGATTCCCGGAGTAACGGATCGCAGTTATTACACCAACTCGTTTCACGTACCGGTGTACAGCCCGATCGCCGCGCACAAAAAAATCGCGATCGAAGCGCCGTATCACGCGCTGACCAATGCCGGACATATCACCTATGTCGAGATGGACGGAGACCCCTCAAAAAATCTACCGGCGTTTGAGAGCATCATTCGCTATATGAAAGAGTGCGGGATCGGCTACGGTTCCGTGAACCATCCGGTGGATCGAGACCCCGTATGCGGCTATACGGGCATTATCGACGACGTATGCCCCGGTTGCGGGCGTGCGGAAGACGGTGAGAAGTTTCAGCGGATCCGACGGATCACGGGCTATCTCGTCGGCACGACCGACCGCTTCAACGACGCGAAGGCACAAGAGGAAAAGGATCGGGTCAAGCATTGGCTATAGAGGATCGATTCGTTCAAGTGAGCGCGACGGATCCCGAGGTGGAGAGACTGGGGCGCCCCGTCTTCTCCCCTCGTGAGCTTCCTTCGACCAACCGCCCTCCGCTTCGCCTTTCGGGCATCGTGGAGGGCTCTGTCGTGGACGGACCGGGAGTGAGGTTGGCCGTCTTTGCGCAGGGGTGCCCGCACCGATGCCCCGGTTGCCATAATCCGCAGACGCACGATTTCACCGGAGGCACACTCTATTCGCCGGACGATCTCCTCAAGCGCCTCGCGGAGAATCCGATGGCCGCAGGACTCACATTGTCCGGAGGAGAGCCGTTTGCACAGGCGGAGGCGCTGTATCCTCTAGCGAATGCGGCGCGGCAGATGGGGTACAGCGTCGTCGCATACACGGGGTATACGCTGGAGGAGCTACAGGCGAAGGCGGACGATACCCCCTCGATTGAGAGACTGCTCATGGCAATCGATCTCCTCATCGACGGAAAGTACGTGGAAGCGGAGCGCAGCTTGACCCTCGCCTATCGAGGCAGCGCCAATCAACGCCTGTGGCTGGCTCACCCGTAGATTTTTCTTGACACGCTCCCCGTTTCTCGATATGATAAAAAAAACACCGGTTTGCGAAACGCGAACTGAACAAATGGCAGACTGCCGCTTCTAGAATTGGTCTACGTGCCAATTCTTCGTTTTTTTGCTGGGAGGATAAATTGGCGAAGTATATTTTTGTGACAGGCGGCGTGGTGTCCGGCATCGGAAAAGGGATTAGCGGAGCCAGCATTGGCCGACTATTGAAGGACCGCGGGCTAACCGTTTTCATGCAGAAAATGGATCCTTACATCAATGTGGACCCGGGGACGATGAGCCCCTATCAGCATGGCGAGGTTTTTGTCACCAAAGACGGAGGCGAAACCGACCTCGACCTCGGGCATTACGAGCGCTTCATCGACGAAGAACTGTCGATGAACTCGAGCATTACCTCAGGAAAAGTGTACAATTCGGTGATTCAACGGGAACGACGGGGCGAGTATAACGGCGCCACCGTGCAGGTGATCCCGCATATTACCGACGAAATCAAAAACAAAGTGTATTCCGTGGCGGAGCATTCCGGTGCGGATATTGTCATAACGGAAATCGGCGGCACGGTCGGGGACATCGAGTCGCTGCCGTTTATCGAAGCGATCCGCCAGATTCACTCGGAAAATAAGCGGGAAGATGTCTTTTTCATTCACACCACTTTGATCCCGAAGGTCCCGTCGTCCGGTGAGCTGAAGACGAAACCCACGCAACACAGCTACAAGGAGCTCATGAGTTTGGGGATCCGCGCGGATATGTTCGTGATCCGCTGCGAAGAAGTCATTACCGACGAGATCAAAGAAAAGCTCAGCCTATTTTGCGATGTGCCGATTGAGGCGATCGTCCAGTCCTATAATGTGGACTTTATCTATGAAGTGCCGTTGTCACTCAAAGAACAGGGCGTCGACGACTATATTTTGCGCGAGCTGAACCTCGAACAGCCCGACAGCGATCTCTCGGAGTGGAAGGCGATCGTGAAGCGCTTCCGCGAGTCGAAAGACGTAGTCACGATCGGGCTCGTGGGCAAGTATGTCGCGCTGCACGACGCGTATCTATCCGTGTCGCAAGCGCTAGAAGATGCGGGGTATGCGCAGGGTCACCGGGTCGACATCAAGTGGATCGATTCGGAAGAGATCAACCAATCCAATGCATCGAACATCTTGCACGCATTAGACGGTATCATCGTCCCGGGCGGCTTCGGCGAACGCGGGGTCGAGGGCATGGTGCTCACGTCGCGCTATGCGAGACAGCACAATGTGCCGTATTTCGGAATTTGCCTCGGCATGCAGATCGCGGCGATCGACGTGGCGCAGGATCTGCTCGGCTTGCCGGAAGCGGATTCCTACGAGTTTAACCCCAACACGCCGGACCCGGTGATCCACCTGATGGAAGACCAACGGGATGTGACGGATGTCGGCGGCACGTTGCGACTGGGCAACTACGAGTGCAAACTGACGCCCGGTACCATTGCATACCGTGCCTATGGCTCGGAGTATATTACGGAGCGCCATCGCCATCGCTATGAAGTCAATAACGATTATAAAAAGAGACTGGAAGAAGCCGGTGTCGTGTTTTCCGGCCATCATGAGGCGTTGGATCTGGTCGAGATCTTAGAACTGAAGGACCACCCGCATTTCTTGGGGTGCCAGTTCCATCCGGAGTTCAAGTCGCGTCCTAATAAGATTCACCCACTATTTGAAGCTTTCATCCGCGCTTCGATCCAGAATAAGGAGTAGACATGCTGCTAGCTATCGACATTGGAAATACGAATATCGTCTCGGGGATTTACAAGGAAGGCAAGCTGATCGCGACGTTTCGACTGGGCACCAAACGCGAGCAAACACAGGACGAGTACGGCCTGTACTATCACATGGCGCTCGATATGCACAAGATCGACAAAAAAGAGATCACGGCGATCATCATCGCGTCGGTCGTGCCGCCTTTGATGCACACGATCCCTGCGATGTGCGAGCGCTATTTCGGTGTCGAACCGCTGATCGTCGACTATACGACCGATATCGGCCTCGTCAACGGATACTCGATTCCCTCGGAAGTGGGAGCGGACCGGCTGGTGAATGCGGTGGCCGGGTACAACAAATACGGCGGACCGCTGATCTTGGTGGACATCGGCACGGCAGTGACATTTGACGTGATTTCTAAAGACGGTGTGTACTTGGGCGGTGCAATCGCACCGGGGATCGGCATCGCAGCGGAGGCGCTCTTTATGCGCGCATCGAAGTTGCCGAAGATCGAGCTCATCAAGCCGAATCACGCCATCGGAAAAAATACGGTGGAAAGCATGCAGTCAGGGATGGTCATCGGCTATATCGGGCTGGTCGACCGCCTACTTTCGGATATTATGGGAGAGTTGGGCACCACGCCGGAAACGACGACGATTGTCGCAACGGGTGGGTACTCGGCGCTGATCTCCCAAGAGAGTCGCTATATCCAAAAAATCGACACGAATATGACACTAGAAGGTTTACATTTGATCTATGAGAGAAACAAACGATAGTTTTCTGTTGTCCTTGGCGCCGATGGCCGGCTATACGGACGAAGCGTTTCGCATGATCTGCGCTTCGTTCGGCGCACAGGAGACGGTGACGGAAATGGTCAGCGCGCGGGCGCTGTACCACGAGGATCGAAAGACGGGGCTTCTCATGCGCACCGACCCTTCGGAGCGCGGGGTGACCTTGCAGATTTTCGGCTCGGAACCCGACATCATGGCGGAGGCGGTCAGACGGCATATCAATCCGTTGGACCGCTTTTGTGCCGTGGACATCAATATGGGCTGTCCGGTCCCCAAGATCGTCAAAAACGGGGAAGGGGCAGCTCTTTTGCGCGACGAGGACTTGGCATGTCGCGTGGCGGAAGCGGTCGTGGAGGCGAGCCGGATCCCCGTGAGCGTAAAGATCCGCACGGGTTGGGATCACAATTCACAAAACTACCTGTCGATCGGAAAGAAGCTGGCGCAGACGGGGATCGTCCGGCTGACACTGCACGCGAGGACGCGCTCGCAGTTTTACACCGGTCACGCCGACTGGGAGGCCGTCCGTGCGTTGGCGGCCGAGATGCCCATTCCCGTGATCGGAAACGGCGACATCGCCGATGTGCAGACAGCGCTCCAAAAGATCCGCGAATCCGGCGTACAGGGGATCGCGATCGGCCGAGGAGCCGTGGGCAATCCCCAGCTGTTTGCGCAGATCGCGCAGGCGATGCGTGGAGAAGAGCCCAAGGACTACACGAAGCGCGAGTGTGCCGAGATCGCCCTGAGGCACCTCGATTTGACGTGCGGAAAAAAAGGCGAAGCTTTGGGCGTCGTGCAGATGAGAAAGCAGCTCCTGCAGTATGTGAAGGGCTGGGAAGGGGCCAGTGCGCTCAAGCAGGCGATTCTTGCACAGGTCACGCGGGACGGCGTGCATCGGGTGTTTGCGGAGTACTTTGGATAGGTGAGGCCGCCCCCTTGGAGAAGGGGGTGGCGCGAAGCGCCGGGGGGATGGATACCATATATTTTTTACATCAATACCTTGCTTTGCAAGGTATTGTTTTGTATACTATTCTTAAAGAGGTGAGGCGATGAATATCCAAATCAAAAAAGGCGTGGTGGAGCTCTGTGTGCTTGCGCTCCTGCACGAGAGAGATTGTTACGGGTACGAGCTGGTGGAAAGTGTATCCGCTCATATCGAAATCTCGGAAGGGACGATTTATCCCTTACTGCGCCGGTTTCGCCAGGAAGGTTATGTAGAGTCGTATTTGAAGGAGTCGCAGGCGGGGCCGCCCAGAAAGTACTATCAATTGACGATCGCGGGAGAACGCGCCTACAGAGAGCAACTCGCGGAGTGGCGATCATTTCAAGAAGGGGTCAACGCCCTATTAGGAGGTGTAGAGAATGCGTAAGTCGGAGTATTTGGATCTGTTACGTTTCTATTTGCAGAAGTTTCCCAAAGAGGTGATCGACGACATCATTCAGGATTATGAGGAGCACTTTGCGATCGGCATAGACCATGGCAAGACGGAAGAGGAGATTGCGGAGGAACTGGGGAGTCCGCGCATCGTAGCGGAGGAATACTTAGAAGGAAATTTTGACCGAAAGCCTGCGGCTGATCGAGCGGAGCCGGTGCACTCAGCGGCATCGGAGGAGAAAGTGCAAAAGGACTAACCCCACCGGGAATACGATCGGGAAAAGCTGATTCGCGTTCTCGTCATCTTAGGCGTCGTCGTGCTGTTGGGTTGGTTGCTTCCGTTTTTCTTTGAAGTCTTCGGAGGCTTACTCGGAGCGATGTTTGCACTGGTCTTCGGATTGTGTTTCGGCTTAGCTGGATTATCGATCGGAAGTGTCGTCCTGGGGATTACGCTCATCATAAACGCAGTGACGGGTTTGACCATTTGGCAGGGTGAATTCTTCATTTTCGGTTTCAGTTTGCTGACGAAACTGTTCTTTGGGCTCGGTTTCATCGGCCTTGGGATGCTTCTCATGATGGCGGCGACGAAAGTCATGTCGGCCATGTGGACCGGCGCGAAGAAACTCTATTATTACTTGAAATGGCAGGTCATGAAAAGGAGGAGCGCATGAAAAAGGTGATTATCATCCTCGCATTCACGATACTGATGTTTACCTTTGGCGGTATTGCCTTGGCGACACTGGACCAAGGGGTTCTCAAGCAGACGATGAATTCGGTTGAAACATGGAATCAGAATGAGATATTTGAAAAATTTTCGGACACCTATTTGAGCGAATCCGTAGAAATCGTAGAACAAACGGAAGGGATTGCAAGGATACAGTTTTTCGGGATCAATTCCAATGTGACGATCATCGGTGAAGAGAGAGAGGGGGTTCTCGTCTGGTACAAAGTTGGAAAATCCAATTCATCACCACCTTTTCGTATTGAGCGTACAGGCGATCGATTGATCATCAAAGAAGATAAGAATCGAGGCATTACATTCGGGCGAACGGAAGAGGTTTTTCTCTACGTCCCGTTATCCTATACCGGCCACGTGGAGGTGGAGACGACCAACGGTATGATCAACGGAAAAAATCTTCCCTTCCCGATGACGGTGAATACGACGAATGCCATGATCGATCTCGAATGCACCAAAGAGGCGGATCTTTTGATCAAAACGGTCAACGGGATGGTCGACGTGACATTCGATGAAAAGCCTGACGCCCGCCTGTATTTAGAAGTCACGAACGGTGTGATCCATGTGAATGGAGAAGAAACTGCGTTCTTATTTGGCGGCAAAGTACATGAGGAGACTGTGGGCGCCGGCACGAATAAAGTCAAAATTCATAATACAAACGGGGAGATCGACGTTCGCTGGGAGGACAAAAACGCCCAATGACCAATTGACAACCGGCGGCGACTGGTGTAGAATGTATAATTTTATCAGGTTTGACAAATCCGACTTATTTTGTTAAGATAAGATATATTACGTGATAAAGCAACCAGAAACGGACGGTGGTACTTTTGCAATCGAGAGAGGATTTAAACCAGATTCGTAAGATTGTAGAGGATAACTTGGGAAAAGAAGTAATTCTCAAAGCAAACAAGGGGCGTAAAAAAATCGTAACCAAAAAGGGAATCCTAACGGATGCATATCCCAGCGTGTTCACGGTACAGATCGAAAACGAATACGAGTCGGTACGTACGGTTTCTTACTCGTACACCGATGTACTCACTTCTACGGTCGAACTGAAAATTTGTTAGCAAAAGAGCGATCATCGATCGCTTTTTTTGTGAATTTGGAGGCTTTATGCGCATCGTCCACTATGGTAAAATTAATCTTAGTTTACAAATTCTCGGCAAACGTGAGGACGGTTATCATCTTTTAGACACGGTGATGCAGGAGGTCGACGTGTCGGATATCCTCCACATGGAGCCGGCGTCGATAACGACTCTGCGTTGCGATCACCCCATGGTTCCGACAGACGAAAGTAATCTCGTCCTACGTGCCCATCAAGCGATGAAGAATCGCTATGCAGTGGGTGAGGTATCGTACCAACTTGAAAAGAATATCCCCATGGCAGCGGGCATGGGTGGAGGTTCGGCCAATGCGGCAGCGGCTTTACAGGGGATCAATCAAATGTTCGGTTTGGGATTATCTCAATCGGAGCTTGTCCGTGTCGGCATTTCATTGGGTGCGGATATCCCGTACTTTCTTTACGGCGGCACTTGTCGCGCGAGGGGTATCGGGGAGGTATTGGATCCCCTGCCGTCTTATGGCGGAATTCCCGTTCTCTTAATCAATGACGGAACACCGGTATCGACACAGGCGGTCTATCAGAAGGGACCGAAGCGGAGTGTATCGACCGTCGATTTATTGGTGGAACAACTGCAGAACAATCACACGAAGCTGACTGTGCAAAATGATTTGGCCGACATCGTGTATGCGATGTACCCGCACTTGTGTGCCATCGAGACGGATCTTTTGGCACATGGTGCCGATACGGCTCTCTTAAGCGGGTCGGGTGCGACGATGTTCGGAATTTTTCAAAATGCCTTGGACTGCGTAGCCGCAAAAGAGGCTTTACAAGATAAGTATCATTGGGTGTGTGCCACACAAACCCGTTAGGAGGAGATCTCTTGGACCATCGACCGATCGGCGTTTTCGATTCCGGAATCGGCGGACTTTCGATTTTAAATGAAATACTGGAACAGCTGCCGGGGGAAGATATCGTCTACCTGGGGGACACGGCAAGAGTGCCCTACGGTTCACGGTCACAGGAGACCGTTACGCAGTATTCACGGGAAGCCAGTCATTTTTTAGCGAATAAAGGCATCAAAGCGCTTGTGATCGCGTGCAATACCGCATCTGCGCTCGCTCTTCCCACACTCATGGAAGACAAGGATCTCGACATCCCCATCTTCGGCGTGATTCTGCCCGGAGCACGCGCCGCGGCCAAGCTCACGAAGAGCAAAGTGGTCGGGGTGATCGGCACAGAGGCCACAGTGCGTTCTCAAGCCTATCAAAGGCAAGTTCGCCTTCTCGTTCGCGATGCGGAAATCATCGGTATCGGGTGTCCTCTCTTTGTTCCGATCATCGAAGAAGGGTGGCAGAATTCGGAGGTTGCAATGCTGACCGCTCAGGAATACCTGTCGGGCTTTGATCAGCACAAGATCGACACTCTGATTCTGGGGTGCACGCACTATCCGGCGCTTCGCTCGACGATTCAGCGGGTCATGGGACCGGAGGTCAAACTGGTCAACCCGGCATATGAAACCGCAAAGGAAGTAAAGCAAGTGCTGCGCGCACAGAATATGCTCTCCGACCGTTGGGAAGGTGGGCAGGTGACCTATTATGTGACAGATTCACCGGATCGTTTTCAGCGTGTGGGTGGTTTCCTGCTGAATGACGACATTCATCATGCGGAGAAGGTCGATCTATTAGCGGAGTGAACCGGTTTCTTGGAGGATGGAATGAGGAAGATATGGTTAAAAGCAGCGTTGGGAATCGGAACGGCGGCTCTACTGACCGCTTGCGCGACGACCAGCGTTTTAGGAAAGAACAACGACGAGTATACGCCGAAAGCGGAAAGGACCGAAGCGGCCACTGAGCCGGTAACGGAAGAAGTCGTTGAAATTGTACTTAAAGATCCGGATGAGTCGGTAGAAATTATGCCGTATTATACGAAATTTCGTCTACCGGGGGTTCCCCATGCTCTGTTCGGCTTTACGAATGAAAAGGGCGAGACGCAATACCTTGCCTATGGTGAAATCGAAAAGACCAAAGAAGCCGGCTTCTTGGTGACCCAACCTCATAAAGAAAAAAAGGCATCGCAGTATGAATTGGAGATCGTCAGTAAAAAATTCATCGATCACGCAAAAGAAAAACCGGGGACGCCGGAACCGTCCGACGGAAAGTATAATCTAACGAAACTGAAAAAGACGTGGAAACCCGTGCCTGAATATGAAAATCTCTTTTATTTCGAAGCTAAAGAGGGCGAATATCAGTTTCGTCGCTGGGCAAAACTGGGTGAACTGACGCATTTCTTTCCGACGGATGACACAGGAGCGCTGATTCTCGGCGGTCTGCCGGATACGGTCGAGATCGATGGGCAGTGGGTAGATATTTTGCACCTGGACCCGATGACCTTTGCATTTATTCCGCCGCCGGAGGAAGAGGAGACGGAAGCGACCGAAGTGGAAGAAGAGACGGAATGGACGGAACCGGAAGACGAGGAGGAGCCAGCATGGACACCGCCACGTACAGAAGAGCCGTGGTCACCTCCGCGTACGGAAGCGCCTTGGACGCCGCCGCGCACCGAAGCACCTCAAACGGATCCGCCGCGTACGGAGCCGCCGCGCACTGAACCTCCACAAACTGAACCGCCACAGACCGAGCCGCCTCGTACGGAAGCACCGGTGACGGAACCGGTACGAACGGAACCGCCGGAACCGGGAGAGGAATGGAATCCCGTGCCGTCGCAACCGGACGAATACACGGAATGGACGGAAGAAGCGACGGAATGGTATGAAGAATATTTGGATCAAACGCCATAACACAAAGCGCCGACCCGATTGCCGGGCCGGCGCTTTTTCGTTTCAAAATATTGTAAACTGCGGTTTCTTGCGATATACTAATTATACTATGCGGGAATGGCTCAACGGTAGAGCATCGCCTTCCCAAGGCGAGGGTTGCGAGTTCGAATCTCGTTTTCCGCTCCAATGAATCGGCTTCGGCCGATTTTTT
>CAZEBB010000020.1:12655-32466 GCA_964510345.1 uncultured Peptoniphilaceae bacterium | reverse complement strand
TGCGTGGCATCGAATCCAACGGCATGCTCTTAACGGCCGAATCAGGCGATACCGTCACACTCCTTTCGACACATGAGGAGGTCGCACCCGGCGCGGAGGTGTCGTGATGCCATCGATCATCGACAGCCACGCGCATTTGGATGATGCAGCGTTCAGCAAGGACCGGGAGATTCTCATCGAGAATATGCCCGAGCAGGGTCTCCTCTATGTGGTTAACCCGGGCTCAGATTTAAAGAGCAGCGAGCGGGCGGTAGAGTTATCCCTACAATATAAAGAGATTTACGCCGCCGTCGGCACGCATCCGCACGAGGCGGATCACTACGACGAACTCACGGAAATGGCGTATATCAACTTAGCGAAAACCGAGAAAGTGGTCGCCATCGGCGAGATCGGGCTGGACTATTATTACGAACACTCGCAAGCGGATACGCAAAAGCGCGTGTTTGAGCGGCAAGTACAAGTAGCCGACGCACTGGACTTGCCGATCGTCGTGCACTGTCGCGATGCGGATGACGACGTATACGAGATATTGAAACGATCCTTAGGAAAGAAAAAGGGCGTCATGCACTGTTACAGCGGAGATTACGAGCATGCCATGCGGTATGTGGAACTCGGTATGTATATTTCTCTCGCGGGTACGGTGACATTTAAGAATGCGCCGAACCCGCAGGAAATTGCGAAATGGCTGCCGCTCGAGCACTTGATGATCGAGACGGACTCCCCGTACTTGACACCCGTGCCCTATCGAGGCAAGCGCAACGAGCCATCGTATGTTCACCACGTAGCCGAGCGGATCGCGCAGATCCGAGAGATACCCGTCGAAGAGGTCATCCGCTACACGCGAGACAACGCAATTCGGCTCTTCGGTCTGCCACGCCATGATTAAGGAGACGATCATCGTCGAGGGTCGAGACGATATCACGGCCGTCAAAGCCGCCGTGGAGTGCCATATCATCGCAACCGGCGGTTCACACTTCGGAGAGGCGAAACTCAAGGAGATCGAAGAGGCGCATAAGCGCACGGGGATCATCATCCTCACAGATCCCGATTATGCAGGTTTGCGAATCCGCGAGAAGATCCTAAAGAGAATTCCCGACGCAAAACACGCCTATTTGCCGAGGAAAAAGGCGCATGACCGCGGAAAAGCCGGGGTGGAATACGCAAAACCGGAGGCGATCCGTGAGGCGCTGGCCAATGTGCAGACGCTTCGTGGCGATGAGGCACTCTATACGGCGCAAGACCTTTTTACACTGGGATTGACCGGTTCGGCATGTGCGCAGGAAAGGCGCAGGAAAGTTTGTGACCGGCTCCATATCGGCGCATGCAACGGGCGGCAATTCATTCAGCGCCTCAACGGTTACGGCATATCAAAGGATGCGCTCTTAGAAGCGCTGGAGGCCATCGATGGAGAATAAAAGACTCTATACGCCGGCGGCGATACAAGACAGCATACAACGCTACGGGCTTCGCATGACGAAGAGCCTTGGGCAAAACTTCTTAAAAGACGGGAATATCGTGCGCAAGATATGCGAGGCGGCAGGCGTCACGGAAGACGACGTCGTCTTAGAGATCGGCCCGGGGATCGGTACGCTCACGGAAGAGCTGAGCCTTCGCGCAAAAAAAGTCGTCGCGGTGGAGATCGACAAGCGCCTCATCCCGGTGTTGGCGGAAAACCTCTCGTGGCGTGACAATGTGACGGTGATCGAAGGCGATATCCTCCAAGTCGACATCGCGCAGATTCTATGCGAACACGCTCCGACCGAGCGAGTGCTGGTCGTCGCCAATTTGCCGTACTATATCACGACGCCGATTTTGACGGCGCTGTTGGAGAGCGAGACAAAGATCGCGAGTATCACGGCGATGATGCAAAAGGAGGTCGCGCAGCGACTGACCGCGCTACCGAAAACATCCGCCTATGGCAGTTTGAGCGTCTACGCGCAGGCTTATTCGGACCCGGAGATTTGCTTTATCGTGCCGCCGACCGTGTTTATCCCGATGCCTTCCGTAGCGTCCGCCGTTGTGCACCTCGTGAGAAAAGAAGTGGACAGCGGGATGGACGCCACCTTCTTTGCCTTTGTGCGCCAGGCGTTCGGACAACGGCGAAAGACGATGGTCAATGCGCTCTCACATCAAAGTGAGTATGCGAAAGATGAGATCCGCGCGGCGATCACCGCCTCCGGCTTTTCAGAAAGCGTACGCGCCGAAGCGCTGTCGGCCAAAGAGCTGTTTGCAGTGTATCGCAGGCTTTGTGATTAATCGGGAGGGGACCGGGGTATCAATCCGTTAAGGAAGGATGTGAGTCCAATGGACAAAAAAGTCGTGGTCTTTACCAGTAACACATGCCCGTATTGCACGATGGCAAAGGACTATTTAAAAGATAAAAACGTAGAATTCGAAGAGAAGAATATTCAAACCGATAAAGCCGCTCGCGATGAGCTCATGAAGATGGGTCACTTGGGCGTGCCGGTCATCCTGATCGATGGAGAAGAAGTCGTCGGATTTGACCAAGGAAAGCTCGACGAGTTACTCGTATAAGAAGACATCAAAAAAGCCGGGAGTCCGGCTTTTTTTGTTTGACGAAAAGTATGGTTTTGAAGGAGAGTAAGGAGCGTCCGGAATACTCTTTGAGGCCATATCCTGGCCGAGCGGCCGTGAGCGTGCCGAGAAGAGTTTTCCGGGCGCGACGATACGGAGTTACTCTTTTCCTAATTCATAGAATGTCTTGACCAAAACTCCGGTGGCGCCTTTGGGCAGGTAGCGCTCGGGCTTGGTTAGGAATGCCGTTCCGGCGATATCTAAGTGTACCCAGGGGACGTCGTTGACGAAATGTTCGAGGAACAGCCCGGCGGTGATCGTGCCGGCCCCGCCTTCGGAGATGTTTTGCAGGTCGGCGAGATTGCCCTTGATCATGTCGCGATAGGTGTCGTGCGACGGCATGAGCCAGATGAGCTCTCCTGCAGCGTTGGAAGCGCGCTTGATGTCATTATACAGGTCTTCGTCGTTAGCGACGGCACCGGTGTACGTGCTGCCCAGTGCGACCACACAGGCACCGGTCAACGTTGCCGCGTCGATAATCGCCTCGGCATTGCATTCGGTGGCGGCATAGTACAGTGCATCGGCCAGCGTGACGCGTCCTTCGGCATCGGTGTTTAACACTTCGATCGTCTTACCGGATAGCGTCGAGACGATGTCGCCCGGTTTATAGGCGGCGCCCGAAATCATGTTCTCACAGGCGGCGACGAGGGCCACCACATTGCGTGCGCCTTTGTTTTTCCCCAGCGCGTACATCGCACCGACAACGGCAGCCGCGCCGGACATATCAGATTTCATGTCGACCATGCTTTTCGCCGGCTTCAATGAATAGCCGCCCGAGTCAAACATGAGTCCCTTACCGACATACACGAGCGATTTTTCTTCCGGTCCGTTCGGCAAGTATTCCATTTTGATGAAACGGGGTGGGTTCGCAGAGCCTCTTGCGACCGCCAAAAATGCGGTCATGCCCATTTTGGTGATCTCTTCTTCGTCGTAGACGGTGACAGTCACGCCGACGGGCTCCAGCGTCTCTTTTGCAAATTGGGCGAAGCGCTCAGGCGTCATATCGCTCGGCGACTCGTTGACGAGGTCGCGCGCGATGGTGACACCCTCCATCATCGTCTTGACTTCTTCGAGAATCTCCTCTTTACCTTCCATCCATTGCGCTTCGAGGCAAATGGAGAGATCGGGAGTGTCCTCTTTTTTGTCCAGGGTCTTATATTTGTCAAAACGGTAGTCGTTTTGCAGCGCACCTTCAAAAATTGCTTTCAGGGCCAGCGGATCGGCGAGCTCTTCCATCTCGGGAATGATGAAATTGGCCTTCTCCACATGAAGATCGGTTGCGGTCTTCATCGCTTTAAACGCCATCGTGCGCAGAGCATCGTAATCGAACTCGTCTCGTTTGCCCAGACCCACCAGAATCAGATTCTCGTGACCGGGCGAGATGTCGGCATAGGTTTCCCCCAGTTTGCCGGCAAAATTTCGGCTTTTGTTCAACCACTCTCGGGTTGATTCCGACACCTCATCCGGAAGCTCTCCATGGAACACCGGAAGGATGCGGATGTCTCCTTGTTTTTCAAATGTGATCTTCATTGTACACCTCACTTTTTCCATTCATACCCGATTGTAAATACAATTCTCACAAAAAACAACAAGGTACTGTTCGTATACGGATCAAAGCGGCTCGGTAAATTGACGCATCGGGTCGATTTTGCTATAATGAGAAAAGCAACTAAAAAGGAGGGGATACCAATGAAAAGAGTAGTTTCAATTCTGATGATTCTTGCACTTACCATCGCACTGGTTGCATGTGGCGGTGGAACCGCTGCTACGGAAGCGGCAGCTGGCCCGAAAGCTGGTACTTACACCGGAGAAGGCGAAGGATATGGCGGCGCATTTAAAGTCGACGTCACCATCGGCGAAGACGGAAAGATCACAGAAGTCAAACCGCAAGAAAACTCCGAAACACCGGAAATCGGCGGAGTAGCGATGGAAGAATTAGCGAAAAAAGTCGTTGAAGCCAATGGAACCGAAGGCGTGGAAGCACAATCCGGCGCAACGATGTCCAGCGAAGGCTTTATCAAAGCTGTCAACGCAGCACTTGATCAAGCGAAATAAGCAATAAAATAGCGGCTCCCGCTCAATCGGGAACCGCTGTTTTTTTATTTATGCCAAACTCTTCGCAACCTCGAGCGCTTTGTCGTAGTCGGGGTGGTCTGTATTTTCTGCGACATATTCGATATGGCGGATGACGCCGTCTGCGTCGATGACGACGATCCCGCGGTTGAGCAAGCGAAGCTCTTCGATCAGGAACCCGTATTTTGTACCGAAGTCGGCATCTTTGTGGTCGGAGTAGACGCCCAATGCATCGACTACATATTCTTCCGCAAAACGAGACTGTGCAAACGGAAGGTCCATGGAGATCGTGAGAACTTCGACATTATCCAGCGCTTTGGCCTCATCGTTGAAGCGCTTCGTTTGCAACTGGCAGACGCCGGTGTCGAGAGAGGGAACGACGCTGATGATGCGTACGCCTTTGGTATCGCTAAGGGAAAAAGGAGCAAGCTCCTGGGTTAATACGGTAAACTCCGGCGCCTTTTGGCCGACTTCAAGAGCGTCTCCGACTAAGGTGACGGGGTTTTGTTGCATGGTGTGTTTGTCAGTACGTGTCATTGATACAAGTCCTTTCTTTTATTTCCTAATTTGAATATACCCAAATCTGTTCCATTCATCTATTTTTGCTCAATCCGCAGAATTACATGACAAACGTGCTCTTTGTGGTATAATTGTTGATATCGTGGAAAGGAGGCACCACATGCCCATCATTTATATCGTTTTGGGTCTGGTATTGCTTTTACTTTTCGGAAAAGTTCTTATGATACCTGTGAAAATCATCGTTCGGTTGTTGATCAACGGGATTCTCGGTGCAATTTTGCTCTTTGTGCTGAATACGCTGGGAGGGCCGCTGGGGCTGACCCTCGAGATCACGAACCTGAATGCCTTGATAGCCGGAACTTTCGGACTACCCGGCGTGATCGTGCTTTTACTGATGAGATAGAGGATAAGGACAAGTATTATGTGGGAGGAAATCATATGGCAGAAGTAAAACTGAACGCCGAGCGACGCGATCGCCTTGGCAAAAACAAAGTCAACAAGATCCGCAAAGAGGAAATGATCCCGGGAATCGTCTACAAGAAAGGCGAGAACAATGTTCCGGTACAATTTGCTAACGGAGAATTTGAGAAAGTATATAAAACGGCGGGTACCAGCACGGTTATCGACATCGTCGTCGAAGGCAAAGACTATGCGGCGATCATCAAGAACGTACAACGCCATCCGTTCAAAAACCTCTTCATGCACGTCGACTTCCAAAGCATCCGCATGGACGAAGTGCTGAAGATCACCGTTCCGATTACGTTGGAAGGCCGCGACGACATCAGACTGCAGCCGTCCGTTCTGAACCAACTGCTGAACGAGATCGAAATCGAGTGCTTGCCGGGCGATATTCCGGAGCACATTGCTTATAATGTCAGCGAAATGGATTTCGAAACACCCGTGTATGTAAAGGACTTAGACATCATGAACAATGACAAAGTCACCGTATTACACGATGAAGAAGCTTTGGTCGCGATTCTCTCCGAGCCGGTTGAGCAAGCCGAGGAAGAGGAAGAAAGCGAAGACGTCAGCGCAGCTGATGTTCCGACGGTTGGAGAAACCGAAGAAAAGGACGAAGAATAGGATATTCAAACCTTTGGACTTACCGTGCGGTAAGTCCTTTTTTCGCGAGGAGAGGGAAAAGTAGTGGTTGATTCTATCTATCAGGGCTTGCGTGCGATCGCCGATCGCAACAATGTGAACTTCCACATGCCGGGTCACAAGAACCGCGACTTCAATATGTCGTGGTTAAAAGACGCGGCGTTGTTGGACACCACGGAGACCTATGGATCTGACAATCTGATGCATCCGGATACGATCATCAAGGAAAGCTTGCAAAGTATTGCGGAGATCTTCGGGGCCAAGCGGTCCCTGTTCTCTGTCAACGGCACGACGGGGAGCATTTACATGGCGCAAAGCGTCGCGCTCAACCCGGGGGAGACGCTTCTGGTGCAGCGGGATTCGCACAAGAGCGTGTATAATGGGGCCATTTTAAACCGGCTTGAGCTGGACTTTATCTATCCGCAGTACCATGCGGACAAACGCATCGTGATGGATATCGATGCGGAGCAGATCGAAGAAAAGCTTACAAACAATCCGAAGATCAAAGCGGTCATGGTGGTGTATCCCAACTACTACGGCATCACATCGGATCTCAAGCGGATCGCAGACATCGTCCACGAAAAAGGCGCCTTGCTGATCGTCGACGAAGCGCATGGGAGCCATATGCACTTTTCGGACGAGTTGCCCCCTTCGGCGCTCTCCTGCGGCGCGGACATCGTATTGCAAAGTACGCATAAAACGCTGCCGAGTCTTACACAAACGTCGCTGATCCACTTAGGTTCCGACCGGGTGGATCGATACCGACTCAAACGGGCACATGCACTCTTTCAGACGACCAGCCCTTCGTATCTCTTCATGACGAGTATTGAAAACGCGGTCCATTATATGAACTCACAAGCCGGAAGGGAGCGACTGGACCGATTGGTGCAGACGGTTCGCCGATTTCGGTCGCGTGTGGTCGAACTGCCCGGGTTTGATATGTTGCGAGAGACAGACCTCGCCCACGGGCTTGACCTGACGCGGATTCTCCTGCGCCACGACAGCCTGACGGGGAGTCGGTTGAAAGACGAGCTGTACTACGACTATAAGGTCAATCTCGAAATGGCCGATCTGTATTATGCATTGGCGCTCTGCACGGTGAACAATGAGCCGGAAGACTTTGATCATCTGTACAGCGCACTGGTAGATCTGTCCTTGAAGCATACGGAAGTGAAACTCGAAAAGAATGTCGATCTGGATATTATCCCCGCGACGATACGACAGCCGATGTATGAGGCGTTTTATCAGGAGAAGGAGGAAGTGTCGATCGATGATGCGCTGGGTCGAATGGCCGGTCAACAGATCACGCCGTATCCGCCGGGTGTGCCGATGGTGCTGCCTGGGGAAGTGATCACCGAGCCCATTTTGAATAAGATACGGGAACTCAAGCGAGCCGGGATCAATATCGTCGGCATGTTCGGTCCCGATCGAAACTCTGTGGAAGTGTTGAAAGAATGAAACGAGGACTATTTATTACGGTCGAAGGCCCGGATGGGTCGGGAAAATCGACTTTTGCCAAGTACTTGGAAGAACAACTGAAAAATGTGGGTATACAATATTTAATGACGAGAGAGCCCGGCGGTACGAGGATCGGGGAGAGCGTCCGCGAGATATTGCTCAATCCGGAGCACTTGGAGATGTCGGCGCGAGCGGAAGCGCTGCTCTACGCAGCGAGTCGCGCACAACACGTGGATGAACTCATTCGCCCGGCGATCGAACGCGGCGTTACGGTTATCTGTGAGCGGTTTATCCTGTCGTCTCTGGCGTATCAGGGGTACGGAAGGGAACTGGGGCATGATGCGGTCGCCCGGATCAATGATTTCGCCGTCGGCGGCTTATCCCCGGATATCACCCTGTTCTTCTCGATCGACCCGGAGATTACGTTACAGCGAAAAGCGCTGGATCCGGATCGTTTGGAAGATGCGGGAGAGGCATTTCATCGCCGCGTATACGAGGGGTATTTACAGGCGGTCCCCCATTACCGAGGGACGGTGCACGTCATCGATGCGACGCAGTCGGAGTCGGACGTTTGCCGGGAAGGATGGCAGGTCATTCAAGGGTATCTCAAAGGGAGTGAGTAAAGTGAAATTATTAATCGCGATCGTACAAGACCAAGACGCCCATATCGTCATCGACGAACTGGCTGAGCGCGACTTTCGCATGACGAAACTTGCGACGACGGGCGGCTTTTTGAAGTCGGGGAATACCACGATCCTCATGGGGATCGATGAAGCGAGAATTCCCGAAGCGGTGTCGATCATTGAGACCAATTGTAAATCCAGAGACATGACGACGTCGTTGATGTCGGTTACGATGCCGGGGGATGCGTATATCCCGTATCCGGTAGAAGTGAAAGTGGGCGGCGCGACGGTGTTTATTCTCGAAGTAGACGAGTTTATCCGTATTTGAGGAGGAAAGAATGAAACTGATATTGGCAATCATTGAAGATGAGTTGGCGTTCCAGGTGGCCAAAGTGTTGGCACACAAGGGCATACGCAGTACCAAACTGTCTTCATCGGGAGGCTTCCTAAAAAAGGGCAATACGACTCTTCTCATCGGAGCGGATGATCATAAGCTGGATGAGATCATGGCGGAAATTCGGCTGGCATGTGCCAATCCGGAGTTTCATCAGGATGACTCCGGCAACGAATATGCGGCCAATATCTTTATCTTGCCCATCAATCAACACATCCGCATGTGACGATGCGAAACGAAACCCTTATCGACCGGATAGGCACCGAGAATCTCTCGCATGCCTATCTTTTTGAATCCATGGATCAAGACGACGCCGAGGAACAGGTGCGCGCATTTGCCGCAAAACTGTTTTGCAAAGAGGATGTGCCGTGCGGCGTCTGTTCTCACTGCATGAAGATCAAGGCGGGGTCGCACCCCGATCTGATCACAATTGAACCGGTCAAGGATACGATCGGGATCGACCAGATTCGTCGCGTGACAGACCAATTGCACTTGGCGCCTCTGTTCGCCGATCGCAAGATCGTGCACATCACGAGAAGTCAGTACATGCGCGTGCAGGCACAAAACGCGCTGCTCAAGACTTTGGAAGAACCGCCTGCATATGGTATGATCATCCTATCCATTACCAATGCAAAGCGAATCCTTCCGACCATCCGGTCTCGATGCCAGCTGATCCGCTCCGGTGCCGTCAGGAAACCGGCGACGATCGACCGCGGGATGTTGGAGGAGTTGTTGTCGGATGTCGCGAGCGGAGACATCGATCGCGCCTTTCGTGCGCCGGTCTTTTTCCAAGACTATAAAGACGACAAAGAAGAGCTCCTGCAGGAAATGGAAAAGTACTTTCGCGACTTGCTGCTGTACAAGACGACGGGGGAGAAGACCTTGTTGTCCGACCGGAGCTTTGCAGATCGCGCGCACGACAATAAAATGGAGCCCGCGCATATTTTGCGTGTACTGGACCTGCTGATCACCATCCGGGAAGGGTTCCGAAGAAATGTGAACTTCCAGCTCTCCATGGAGAGAATTATGATAGAAATGTTAGAGGAAAATAATGATCCAAGTAGTAGGCGTACGCTTTAAAGACGCGGGGAAGATGTATTATTTTGACCCCGCCGGTTTTCCCGTACAAAAGAAAGATCACGTCATCGTCGAAACCGTGCGCGGTATCGAATACGGCGAAGTGATCACCGATATCGAAGAGATCGACGAGAAAAATTTGGTATCGTCGCTGAAACCCGTCATACGAATTGCCGATGAATCGGACGGATTCGTCTATCAGCAGAACCAACAAAAGGCGAAGGATTCGATTTCTGTCGCCCAACGGAAGATCGACGAACACGGCTTGCCCATGAAACTGATTGATGCCGAATATACCTTTGATTCCCAAAAAGTCATTTTTTATTTTAGCGCGGACAATCGTATCGACTTCCGCGATCTTGTCAAGGATTTGGCGTCCGTCTTTCGCACGAGGATCGAGCTTCGGCAGATCGGCGTGCGCGACCAGGCGAAGCTCATCGGCGGGCTTGGGCCGTGCGGCAAAGAGACGTGCTGTAAGCAGTTTTTAGGCGAGTTTGAGCCGGTGTCGATCAAAATGGCGAAAGATCAGTCGTTGTCCTTGAACCCGACGAAGATTTCCGGGCTCTGCGGGCGTCTCATGTGCTGCCTCAAATACGAGCAATGCGTCTACGAGGACAAACTCACGCGCATGCCGCGCTTGGGCACGGTCGTCGTAACGGAGGACGGCAGAGGGCCGATCATCGGGAAAGAGACATTGTCTGAGACGATTCGCGTCAAAGTCACTTTGGCCGACGGCACGGAGGACATCCGATCCTATCCCGTCAGCGATGTGGAAGTGACGAGACAAGTGGACAAAAAATATCGCGACCAAAACGAACACAGCCGGTACAAATATCCGGAAGACTAGAGCGATTGGAGCCGATACTTGCATGACGAGCCGGCTCCTTTCTTTTGCGCGAAACAACAGATGAATCGGACGAAAGGTATCGTATTCCTTTTTGTTGAGAATTCGTGTATAATATAACCAGAATCCACTAGGGAGGTGAAATAATGGCTTATGTAATTGGAGATGCTTGCATCGCGTGTGGCGCATGTGAACCTGAGTGCCCCGTAGAAGCGATCAGCCCTGGCGACAAATACGTAATCGATGCTGACAAATGCATTGACTGTGGAGCATGCAATTCGGTATGCCCGGTAGACGCACCGCAACCTCAATAGTACTTAGGATAAAGAGACCCTGCTTCAGGGTCTTTTTTCAAAGGAGTCTTTATGGACAAAACCTTAGATCGCATTCCGGGGACTCCGCACGAGATCTATCAGTTTACCTCTCACTTTCGCTATGGGACGGACGCGGTGCTGCTGTCCTGGTATGCGAAGGCATCGAGCAAGGATATCTGTATCGATCTATGCAGCGGAACCGGGATCGTAGCGATTCGGCAGTCCTATTTATATAAACCGCAGAGAACGTATGCCATCGAAATGCAGAAGCAGGTGGCAGAACTCTCCAGGGAATCCGTCGTTGCCAACGGATTGGAGGATCGCATTCAGGTCCTCGAAGGCAATTTTAATGAGTTGGCCGAGCTGTTTCCGATCGACTCGATCGATGTGGTGATGGCCAATCCCCCTTATATTCGCAAAGGGGACGGAGAGGTCAGCAAGGATCAGCAATTTGCGCTCGCCCGTCACGAGATCACGATGACATTGGAGGATCTGTTTCGTTTCAGTGCGAGGGTCTTACACAAAGGCGGGCACTTCTACATGATTCACCGGCCGAACCGACTGGGGGAGATCATCCACTATGGGCAGCAATACGATTTGCCCGTCAAGATCATCCAACCGGTCGCATCCTATGAAAAAGACGACCCACAGCTCGTTTTGCTGACCTGTAAACGGGAAGCCAAGCCGGACTTAATCTTGAAATCCCCGCTGGTGATCTACTCCGGCGAAGACTATACGGACGAACTGCTGTCGATCTATGAAGGAGCCGTGCGATGACAGGAAAACTTTTGGTGATCCCGACGCCGATCGGCAATTTAAAAGACATCACCGTACGCGCTTTGGAAGCGCTACAGAGTGTAGAGCTTCTCTTATGTGAAGATACGAGGCATACCCTCGTCTTGTTGCGGCACTATGAAATTCAGGTGCCGCTTTTGTCGTACCATAAATTCAACGAACGGGAGCGCTCCGCCTCCGTGATCGAAAAAATTGCGCAAGGGGCATGTATCGGCTTGGTCTCTGACGCAGGGATGCCCGGCATCAGCGACCCGGGGGAGATCCTGATCAAAGATGTGATCGAGGCGGGGTACGAGGTAGAGGTATTGCCCGGCCCGAGTGCGGCGATCACGGGGCTGGTCGGCAGCGGCTTGATCGAGATGCCGTTTACCTTTTTCGGCTTTCTCTCTCGTGATAACCGGGCGAGGAAAAAACAATGGGAGCTCATTCGAGAAGCCAACGGAACGCTCGTCTTCTACGAGTCGCCGAAGCGCGTACGAAAGACAATCGCTCTTTTGAAGGAAGAACTCGGAAACCGCACGGTGTGTATCGCCCGAGAACTCACGAAGATTCATGAGGAATACCTGCGCTCTGATTTGGCGACCTTAGCGTCCGACCCCGAGCTCATCAAAGAAAAAGGGGAAATTGTCGTGATCATCGGACCGAAAACGGAGGAGGAAGCGGTATCGGCTGAAAAGGAGTTAAGAAAAGCGCTTCTGACGATGTCGCTTTCCGCTGCCGTCAAAGACGTCGCGAAACGGCTGTCGATCCCCAGAAACGAATTATATGAGTTGGGACTTTCGCTCACCGGAAAAGAGGACCGCGATGGATCGTGAAATACGCCAAGCGATTCGTTTTGTCTCCGATCAGATGATGGAACGAGCAGAGGAACTCTCCCGCTTTACGGAAGCGGGGATCAAGGCATTTGTTGAAGAGCAGATCGGTTCCGTCCATTCCTTGAAAATGGCAGATGAAGCGCTGCTCGCCTCGGTCAAAGATGCGGGCGGCCTTTTATGCGTGGACGGTTCGTATAATCGCATGGGCGGTGCGGCGCCGCATTATTTGGAGATCTACCGCGGGGTGGGGCTCTGTACGACACAGGCTGACGCGCTCGTCACACGTGTGGATGTGACCACGCCCCTGACGGACGCGGTACAAGAGGTGGATTTTTCATTTGGCGAACGGTCCAAAGAATCGGAGGCGAAACTCGCACAGATCGAACTTCATACCGCCATCGCACTGGTACAGGAACATCCGGGCTACGCGCTCGTGATGGACGGATCGCTGATCCGCTATGCGATCTTGTGCCCCGCATTATGGGAGACGCTCAGAACGACGTGTGAGAAGAAGGATCTACCACTGGTCGGTGTCATTGAAGACATCAAAACCGACGGAATCGGTCGGGAGCTGCAGCGCACGGGGAAGGCTTCGCGAATACACTTTGACCGCGAGCTCTTAAAGGGCAAGCTGAAAAAGGGCGAAGTGATCCAAGTTGCGGAGACGTTTCCCGGGAAGTCCGAAAGGGGACTCTCCACGATGTTTGCCCGTTTCAGCAATCAACCGCATGTCATCGGCGTCGATATGGCGGGGTACGACCCGGCGAGGCTGCTGGAGATCGCTCGCGTCTTGTATGCGGTGACGCCGGCACATGGGCGGGGCGTGCCGGGACTTCTGGATCTCGTCGACGAGAAGGCGCGCATCACCGATCTTCAGATGCGTGAGCTCTTAGGAGCGTATGTCGAACCCGAAGTCTTGGAAACCTACTTTTTTAGCATGAGAAGCAAACGGAGGGGATGAACCCATTATGAAAGTCGCAGGAATTACCACGCAACAGGAAGTATTTGTCTCGTCCGATGTCAGGAACTTCCGCATTAACGAATTCTTATTGATCGAGGACCCGCTACAGGGCGATGTGCTGGGCGAGATCGTCCAAGCGCACACCTTTAACCCGTATATCCCGCTGAATGTGGGCGGTGAAGTCGCCGACGACCAAATGTTGGAGGCGCTCAGGCAAATCGGCTACGAAGTAGATCAGGAGACGGTGTATGTCGGGAAGTTGCGCCTATTGAAAGAGGCGTCGTATCCGATCCAGACCGGTTCGGCACTGCGCGTGCCGACGTTTTCCGAGGTGCGCCGCTTTTTTATCCGCACCACGCCGGAAGAGGGGCTCGTACTGGGCGTCGTGAAAAATACCGATGTGGTCGCGACGGATATGGAACAAGCGCTGAAGAACCTGTGCAACACCTTTGAAGACGGCCTCAAACAGCCGCAGACGGGCATTCCCTATCTATATGACATCCGCGGGATGCATCAGTACCCGCACGTGGGGATCTTCGGCGGCTCCGGTTCCGGGAAGTCGTACGGGCTGCGTGTATTCTTGGAAGAGCTCATGCAAAAGAGGATCCCCGCGATTATGGTGGACCCTCACTTTGAGATGGGCTTTTCCGATCGAACCGACAGCGACTCTACTTTTGACTACGACGGCCGCGCGCTGATCGTACAGGCCGGGCGAGACGTCGGAGTCGACTTCAAGGAGATCGACGCGGTGGATCTGAAGAATCTGATCGCTACATCCTCCGAGCTTTCCGACCCGATGCGCAATACGATCGAATCGGTGCATCAGTATAAAGATGATTTGGCGAGTTTTAGGAATCGACTCGAGATGTTGAACGAAGCTTTGGAGCTGGGGTCTGAAGATCGCATTTTAGAGAAGATCAATCAGGCGGAGTCCAATGCTGAGAGAGAAGCGTGGAGGAACCGACTGGGCGTCTTCAAGCGTTTTGGCACTTTGCCGCAGATGTCCGTGCGCGGCGTGCTGTGGCGGTTCAACCGCCTCTGCAAGGAGGGGATCTTTAACTCGAGCACAGAGCCGATTGAGACCGCCCTTATGCAGGGCAAGCTCGTCGTGATACAGGGCAGCACGAGGCTGCTCCAAGTATTTGCAACTTATCTGTGCAATAAACTCTACAAGAAGCGCAGGGATTACAAAGACAGCGAAGTAACCGGAGAGATCGTGGAACCTTTCGTGCCGTTTTTACTGTGCACGGACGAGGCGCACAACTTTGCGCCGCAGGGGATGGACACCCCGTCCAAGGGGATCTTCCGAGAGATCGCGCAGGAGGGTAGAAAGTACGGAGTCTTTCTGGTGCTCGCGACACAGCGGCCTTCGCTCTTAGATAATACCGTCACCGCGCAGTTGAACACCAAATTCATCTTCCGCACCGTCCGCGCGAGCGACATGCAGACCATACAGGAAGAGACCGACCTCAGCACGGAAGAGATCCGCAGGCTGCCTTATTTACAGTCGGGTGATGTCTTCATCTCCGAATCCGCACTGGGGCGCACCGTCTTTGGCCGGATCCGCATGAACGACACGAGAAGTCCGCACGCCTCCAACCCTTTCGATGAGTTGAAAGAGCTCGCGAACCAAAAGTTCGAACACATGAAGGGGTTACTGTTGGACAAATTGCCGATCGACGAAGGGACCTTGCCGGGCATATGCGTGCAATTGGAGTCACAGGGAAAGGGGACATACAAACCCGCAGAGATCACCGCCATGCTCGAGCAACTCGCGCAGGCGGGGATCGTCGAAGAGTCGACCAATTTTTTGGGGTTGAAGAAGTATAAGAGAGTTGAATAGTGTCAGTTAGCTGATGAATGAGAGGTAAGGAGAGCTCGGATTACTCTTGGAGGCCATATCTTGGCCGAGCGGCCGTGAGCGTGCCGAGAAGAGTTGTCCGAGCTCGACAAACAGAATACTTTATCATTAACAAGAGCCCGAGGGACCTGCATCCTTCGGGCTCTTGTGGTCTAGCGGTGTTTTCGCTGTTTTCTCAGCTTGGCGATCTCTTTTTGCCATTGTTGCTTCTCAATCATCTTTTGCGATTTGCCTTCGGAGTTCTTCGCTTCACTCTTGAGTTTACAATAGCTTTGCCAGCGCGCGGCATCCAGCGCTCCGGTGCTGAGCGCCTCCCGGATCGCGCAGCCGGGCTCGGTTTGGTGCCGGCAGTCGGAGAATTTGCACTGCCCGATGAATTGTTCGACATCGGAAAAGGTCTCGCTGAGCCCTTCGCCCACATCCCACATGCCGAGTTCGCGCATGCCGGGCGTATCGATGATCATCACCCCGTTTTTCAAGAGAACGAGCTGGCGGTGGGTCGTCGTATGGCGTCCTTTGCTGTCATCTTCGCGAATCCCTTGAACGGTCATGATCTCCTCGCCGGCGATCGCGTTGACGAGGCTCGATTTTCCGACGCCCGAAGAGCCCAAGAAAACGACGGTCGATCGCGGCTTCAACACCGTAGCTAACGCCTCCAGTCCTTGTCCGGACTGCGCGCTGACGGCGTAGATCGGCACCCCGGGTGCAGCGGCTTGTACCGTCGGCAGGAAGTCATCGGGCGAGTCGACCAGATCAGATTTCGTCAGGATCATCACCGGTTCGGCTCCCGATCTCCACGCGAGTGTCAGGTATCGCTCTAAGCGGCGCGCGTTGAAGTCCTGATTGAGGGATTGCATGATAAATACGGTATCAAAGTTGGCGGCAACCGCCTGCTCTCCGTGCCCGGCAGAGGAAGGGTCGAGGCGGGAGAAAAATGTCTTTCGAGGCAATGTCTCGATGATTTGGCTGTCGCCATTCTCAATATACTGGATCAGAACAAAATCACCGGTCGTAGGAAACGGCTGGCGATCTTCGTAGTATTCGCTTGTCTTCAGCCGACCGTGTATTTCGCCGTGTTCACAAACCATTTCGTACCGCTCCTTGTGGACGGCGGTGATTCGCGCCGGCATCCCTCTCGGGTTCTCCGGTAGCCGATCGGGCGATAAACCGTATTTCAATAAATCCAAACAGGTCTCCTTATTTCTTGTCATGCGATAAAAGAGAACGTGTGAGTCCACACGTTCTCTGCTGACGGTCGCTTATTCGTACGCTTTGATGAGGGCTCCGCCGAGATTGATCACTTTGTGGACGGAATAGTCCTCGGTGATGTCTTTCATCTTGGACTTGATCTCGAGCAGACGCTCGGGGTCTTCCATCAATTTCGTGACCGCCGCGTTGATGTCCGTCGGTTCGGGCACGTACTCGACAATGCCTTCATTGAGTAGAAAGTCTAAGTTCTCCTCTTCCTGCCCCGGGATATAGTAGGGTATGATCATCGGAAGGTTCTTTTTTAAGCACTCAGAGGTGGTTAATCCACCGGGCTTTGTGATCATGAGGTCGGCTTGGTCCATGACCTCGGATACATTTTGTATAAATCCGTGAATTTTCACGCGTCCCTGTACGATCGCATAGCTGTACTTTTGGACCAGCTTATCGCGCAACTTTTTGTTGTTTCCGCATAGAACGCTGATGCGATAGCGGTTTTCGTCCAGATGAACGAGTTCGTCTAAGATCGCCTCGATGCCGCTCATGCCCATGCTTCCGCCGGCCAGTAGCAGATTGATGGTATCATGGGGAACTCGTGGCGCCGACATGGCGAAAAATTCTTCTTTGATCGGGATTCCGTAAGCAAAGATCTTGTCTTTGGGAACGCCCATGCTCATTAAGCTTCGTTTCGTGTAATAGGATCCGACGATGTAAGCATCGACACTTTCATCAATATATAGACTATTCGGGAAAAAGTCCGTTATAATGGAGATCAGCGGAATGGCAATTTTGCCCTTTTTTTTCAGTCTCGTTATGATCGGGATCGGGAAACAGTGGGTCGCAATGATCAGGTCGGGTTGATACTCTAGAACCGCTTCGTAATTTCTCTTGCTGGAAATCGTCGTCAAAGTCGAGGCGACCATCTCTTTTGCAGGCTTGTGATTACAGCCGAAATAGAGTTTTCCGTATAATGTAGGAAGCTTGTCAGCAAGTACCGAATAGGACTTGGAAACAACCGAATCAACTTGTGGATAGGCAATTTGTAACGAGTTGAGCACTTTGGTATCGTAGCCGGCTTTTTGGAAGCCGATGCTCATATTTCTGGCGACCTCGTTGTGTCCTCCCCCTGTGGCGATGGTAAGGATCAGCACTTTTTTCATAAGGCACCTCCGATTCCATTATACTCGAACCTTTTGCGTATTGCCACAATGAGACGAACCGCACGAAGTCGTTTGATAAGGAGTGCATGTATGATAAAGAAGAATAGATTTGCCGAGGCGGCGCTGCTGCTGGTTGCGATGATTTGGGGCTCGGGCTTCGTCGTTACGAAGGGAGCATTGGACTATTTCGGGCCGTATGGGCTCTTGAGTCTTCGCTTTATGTTTGCTGCCGGCGTGCTCTTCGTGTTATTTCGAAATAGAATTGTAAGACAATCGAAAAGAGAATTTATCGCCGGCGCATGGATCGGCGTCTTCTTATTTCTCGCCTTTGCAACGCAAACGGTGGGGCTTCTGTATACGACCGCGTCCAAGCAGGCGTTCATCACCGGCTCCAATGTTGTCATGGTGCCGTTTCTGGGAGCGCTGTGGTTTAGACGACCGCTTCACCCAAAGGACATCTTGACGGCCGTCTTGTGCCTCTTTGGCATCGGGCTGCTGAGCGTCGACTTGCAGGGGGGTATCAACAAAGGCGATGCACTGACGCTCATCTGCGCGTTCTTCTACGCCATGCACATCGTGAGCGTCGGTCACTTTGCAAAAGAGATCGACCCGATCGCGCTATCGGCCGATCAGTTTTTTGTCGCGGGGGTATTGTCCATCATCGCGTACTTTGTGGCCGGAGAAACATTGCCGGCGCTGTCATCGGCCTACTACGGCGTGTTGTATCTCGCGGCGTTCAGCACATTGTTGTGCTTTTTACTGCAAAATATGGCACAAAAACACACCACCTCAAATCGTGCGGCGCTGTTGCTGAGCACGGAGGCGGTGTTTGGCGGGTTAGCCGGAATCCTCTTTTTACGAGAGCCCGTGATTCCACGCTTTGTGATGGGAGCGATTTTGGTATTAATCGCCATCTTGTGGGCTGTGTACGAACCGAAGGCTAGTCTTTCTTCTTGCGATACTCAACCATAACGGCTTTAAAGATCTCGCCGGTCGTCGGAGGTGTGTACGTAATCGCGTTCGCGCCGGCGCGGATCGTCTCTCGGATCTGATCGTCATTGTCTCCACCGGTGGCAATCAGCGGAAATTCAGGGCCGACGATCTCACGAATATAGCGCACGAGCTCCGCCGTGCGGGCGCCGCCCGTCACATTGAAGATCGAGGTGCCCGCGGCGATCTTGCCTTCAAAATCGTCGTGAAACGCTCCCACCGATGCGATGATCGGTATGTCGATGACGTCTGCGATGGCGCGTATGTTTTCGTTGGGCATGGGTGCATTGACCACGACGCCATGGGCGCCAAGTAGTTCCGACTGGAGTGCTAAGTTCACCGAACGCGGTCCCGTCGTCTGTCCGCCTCCGACGCCGACAAAGACAGGCACACTTGCGACATCCAGTATCGCGTGAGTGATCGAAAGCTGCGGCGTAAACGGATACACGGCGATGACCGAGTTTGCGTTGCAGTTGCTGATGATGGATACATCGGTCGAAAACAACAGCGACTTAATGCGCTTGCCTAAGATGGTGATGCCGCTACATTCGTAGATACTTTCCGGTACTTTGACCATTCGGCCGCGCAACTTTGACTCAATCTGGGGGACGTATTTATCTTTGGTCATGATATCTTTCCTCTCTATGAGCATATATCTATCATACCCATAAAAGGACGAAATGATGACAACAATGAATAGTAAACCACATTTGCCGCCGGGCAGCCCCGTGTATTATGGGGAGCAGAAGCTCGACGAAGTTTTGATCCGACATATACTCTATAATGCCTCTGCATACGAGGAGAGAGAAGATATCGCACCGGAAGAGCTGAACCCGGCGGAAGATCACGTTAACTTTTATCTGATACGAGGGCTTCACGATGCGGAGAAGATCGCCTCGATTGGGCAGAAAATACAGCTGCATCCCCTGTCGGTAGAAGACATCCTTCACATGAATACCCGCAACAAAATGGAAGAGTATCCCGAATACTTTCTTTTCATCATGCGGCTCTTATATCTGGGAGAT
>CAZEBB010000020.1:0-12555 GCA_964510345.1 uncultured Peptoniphilaceae bacterium | reverse complement strand
AATCCGATGGCAGAGCAATTAGAAGGCGTCCATTCGCTCAAGAAGGACCTGATCCATCTTCGCGAAGTCTTATGGCCGCTGCGCGAGAGTTTGTCGAAGCTTTCCAAATCCTATGTCAGCAAAGTCGACGGGGATACGATATACTATATGCGAGATGTCGAAGACCACGTCATCCAGCTCTTGCAGCTGGTGGAGACCTATCAGGAGATCAGTACCAGCCTCGTAGATTCGTATCTGTCGTCGATCGGGAACCGTACCAACGAAGTCATGAAAGTGCTGACGATCTTTTCAACGATCTTTATCCCGCTGACCTTTCTGGCAGGCGTGTACGGCATGAACTTCCGGCATATGCCCGAGCTGGAACAAAAGTGGGCATACCCTCTGTTTTGGGTCATCTGCGGGATTACGCTGGTTTTGTTGGTTCGTTATTTTAAGAAGAAGAATTGGATATAGGAGGTTGTCATGAGTATAGACATTGCAAGAGATTACTTGCGGAATTTTGGAAAAGAAAATGAGATCGTCGAGTTCGACGTGTCGTCCGCAACGGTAGAACTGGCGGCGGAAGCTGTGGGCACCGAGCCCGGGCGCATCGCGAAGTCGCTCACGTATCAGTTTGAAGACACCGGCTTGATGGTCGTCGCTGCAGGCGATGTGCGCGTGCAAAACAAGGCCTTCAAAGAGACTTTCGGACTCAAAGCGCGCATGCTTCCGGCGGATGAAGTCGGTGCGAAGACCAATCACGAGATCGGCGGCGTCTGTCCGTTCGGCGTACCGAAAGAGCTGCCCGTGTATCTTGACGAGTCCCTCAAGCGCTACGACATCGTGTACCCAGCGTGCGGCTCCTCCAACTCCTGTGTGCGCCTAACGCCCGACGAACTCTACGAAATCGCCGGCGCTAAAGGCTGGGTGAACGTCTGCGCGTAACAGAAATGACAAAGAGACTCCGACTGCAAAGAATGCAGAGGAGTCTCTTTTTTTGGTATCTCCGAATAGGAGGTCGATGATCACTTTGAGTTTGAGTACTCTTTATTCAGTACGTGAAGACTCTAGAGCTTTAACTTTTCGACGATCGTAAGTAAACAGGTAATGATGCATCCAAAATCGAGCTCTCCAACGAATGGATGGTCGTTAGCATATTGGGACCAAAGCTTATGCAGATGCGAATCCGTACGAATGTCTTCGATGATCTCTGAAGCCTCAGGTAAGAGGTCATCGGACGATCTTCTACGAGAGGTACGCTTAATTGCATCTGCGAGTATGCCAAAATCGATTTCGTCTAGGAAGTTTGTGTGGAGTGAGTAAAGATCGTAAAAATCCCTCATTCGTGTCGTTGCGATATTTCTACGGATGATCGTTTCAAATTTTCGTCGTACGGTTGCCGATACCTATCATGGATGCGATTAGAAAGCCTCCTTTAATAATGAAGTTGTCTTTATATGCTGATTGAGAAAGTCTCTCAAGAATTCTCTCGAAAAAGTACATTTGTAGAACTTCCTGCGAGCGGAGATTTTTCTTCGCAGCAAAATTCGCGACGATTGATTTTAGACTGTCCGCATTTTTCAAGATAACACCTCAATATAGTCTCTGATTGTTTTTTCGACATTCAGAATTTTACTGTACTTGATCAATACGCGAAGGTTTTTACTGTTACGACCGAAATATTCTATTAGTGCATGACGGAAGATGTCTACATCCATTTTTTGCTTGCTCGCTACAATATCACACAAGGTTCGCTCACTGTTGTAGACGACGATATCATTTCCCAACGGTGATTTCATGATTGACGCACCCATTTCGAAGACTTCTTCCTTTACGTAATGAAACACAAGATTGTTGTAGTGTTTTGAAATATGCTTGGTATTATAGCCTTGTGGAACTGAGATATGGATATCATGCGGAGTTCTGTCTGACAAATCATGAAAATACAATGCCGTCGCATGTGAGTAAATCATTTTTTTGCTATTTAACTGAATGAGTTGAAACTCATCTGGAATTTGAGCTTTTGCCCGATACAAACCATGCTTTTCACGTATGATTTCGCCTTTCTTGCTCATGGAAGAGAGCACATGACGGTGGACCCCAAGCTCTCCTGCGGTTTTGGTCGAAATGTAATCATGTTCCTCCAAATAATTCAGAACTTTTTCGCTAACTTTCATCCATACTCACCCCCATTATATTTACAACTACTCTTTAATTATAAATTAATAAAGAGTAATTGTAAATATAAAAAGAGGCGCTGCGATTCACAGCACCTCTCTTCAATTCGTCTATTTCGTTTTCGCGAGCAGCTTCTCCCAATTGCGGTCGACGGCGGCTTGCCATTCTTCGATCATCCACTCATTGCCGCTCTTAAACATATGGCGGAAGCGACCTTGCTTGGCGAGGTATTCGTCTACGGGGATCTTCTTTTTGGGTTCGTAGTTGAGAATCCATTTGCCGTCGATGACCTCATACAGCGGCCATACGCACGATTCCACGGCGAGTTTGCACAGCTCCATAATGTCCTCCGCCGGGTAGCGCCAGCCTCGGGGGCAGGGTGCCATGATGTTCATGAACGCGGGGCCGGGCGTGTAGATCGCCTTTTTCGCCTTCTCGTGCAGGTCTTTCATATTGCTGAGGAATGTCGTCTGTGCGACATAAGGGATATTGTGCGCGGCGATGACTTCAGTCAAGTTCTTCTTGTTTTGGAGTTTTCCCGGTGCGTCTTTGATCGCGGGGGAGGTCGTGGCATCGGCGAACTTCGGGGTCGAGGATGAGCGCTGGATGCCGGTGTTCATATACGCTTCGTTGTCGTAGCAGACATACACCATGTCGTGCCCGCGCTCCATCGCGCCGGACAGTGACTGAAAGCCGATATCATACGTGCCGCCATCGCCCCCGAAGGTGATGAACTTGTAGTCTTCTGTGATCTTGCCGCGTTTTTTGAGAGCGCGATAGCAAGCTTCGACACCGCTCATCGTGGCGCCGGCGTTTTCAAATGCGGTGTGGATGAAGCTGTCCTTCCATGCGGTGTAGGGATAGATGAAGGTGGAGACTTCCAGGCAGCCCGTCGCGCTGCCGATGACCGCGCGATCTTCCGGCTCCAGTGCGCGCAGCACGCCGCGCACGGCGATCGGCGCTCCACAGCCGGCACACATGCGGTGTCCGCCGCTTAGGCGATCCGGTTTTGCTACTTCTGTTTTCAAATTGTAGGTCATGGAATTCTCCTTACTCTCTTACGCTCAGGTGGCGATAGGTGTTGCTTGCGCCACCGGTTGCGATCATATCTGACAATTGTTCATACACATAGGCGATATCCGACGTCTGCACATCGCGGCCGCCGAGTCCGTAGACATAGTTAATCATCATGGGTGCATCTTGGATGCCGTAACAGGCACTGCGCGTTTCGGCGAACAACGGTCCACCGGCGGCAGAGAAGCTCTCGGCTTTGTCCATTACGGCTACGGCTTTGACTCCGGCGAGCGCTTCGGCGATGGCTTCCATCGGGAAGGGGCGAAACACGGTGACTTTGATGAGACCGACTTTTTCACCTTTCGCGCGCAGCTGATTAACGACCGCTTTCGCGGTGCCGGCCGTCGAGCCGATCAGCACGATGGCGCGCTCGGCGTCTTCCATCTGATAGCGCTCGATAAATCCGTATTGTCGGCCACTTATACCGGCGAATTCATCCATGACGGAGAGGATCACGCCTTGCGCGTTTTTCATTGCCGTCGCCTGTTGGAATTTGTGTTCCATATAGTAAGCGGGGGAGTCGTACGGCCCGATCGAAAGCGGGTTATCCGTCTTGAGCAGATAGTTCTCGGGGCGGTATTCGCCGACGAACGCCTGCACCTTGTCGTCTTCCAGCAGTTCGATATTTTCGATCGCATGCGAGGTGATGAATCCGTCTTGGCACACCATGACAGGCAGACGCACGCTCGGGTGTTCGCCGACGCGCATCGCCATGCAAAAGAGGTCATACGCTTCCTGGTTGTTTTCGGAGTACACTTGAATCCAACCGGAGTCTCTCGCTCCCATGGAGTCGCTGTGGTCATTATTGATATTGATCGGTCCGGTGAGCGCGCGGTTCACACACGCCATCGTGATCGGAAGCCTCGTGGAAGCAGCCACATACAGCATCTCCCACATCAGGGCGAGCCCTGCGGAGGAGGTTGCCGTCACGGCGCGTCCGCCGGCGGCCTGTGCGCCGATACAGCAGGACATCGAGCTGTGCTCGGATTCGACCGCGACGAATTCGGTGTCGACCAGTCCGCTCGCCACATATTGCGAGAAGTACTGGGGGATCTCCGTGGAGGGAGTGATCGGAAATGCCGCCATGACGTCGGGGTTAATCTGACGCATCGCGTGGGCAACGGCTTCGTTGCCGGAGAGTCTTTCTCGGATTCCCATTATTTCTCCTCCTTCTCGTATGTAATCGCTCCGAACGGACACACTTTGTAGCAGATGCCGCAGCCTTTGCAGTGCATGAAGTCAAAGTCCAGTCGCTTGCCGTCTTTCACCGGGATCGAGCTGTCCGGGCACACGGGCACGCAGAGCATGCAGTGTTTGCATTTTTCTTCGATAAAGCCCGGCACCATCGTGCGCCAGTCGCCGGTATTTACCAGAGCGGCTGTACCGCCTTCGTAGATCTCACCGCCCGGGGTAATTTCTTCCCAAGTGGAACCTTCGTGGATATTCTTCGCTTGTAACGGTTTCAATTGACTCTGACCTCCTTTAAGGAGCGTTGTAACGCCTTCATATTGCCTTCGATGACCTCCGGTTTGGTGGCAAATTTGTGCCGGAAGGACTCTTCCATGTCGGAAATGAACTGATCCTCCGGGATGATGCCACTCACCTTGACGACGGCGCCGAGCATCGGCGTATTCGGGAAATTCTTCCCGAGCGTCTCTTCCGAAATCTTGCCCGCATCAATCGTGCAGATCTTTCCGGCAAAGCCGTTGAGTTGGTCGCGCAGGTCTTCCGGCGCTTTGTCTGAGTTGATGATGACCATGCCGTCGGTTTTCAGACCGCTGGTCACATCGACAGCCGCTAAGAGAGTTTCGTCGACGACGACGACAACGTCCGGCTCGTAGATATTGGAGTGGATCGTGCAGCGTTCCGTGCTGATGCGATTGTAGGCGGTGATCGGTGCCCCCATGCGCTCCGGGCCGTACTCCGGGAAGCCCTGCACATACATTCCCGTATTGAAGGCTGCGTCCGCCAAGAGGAGAGAAGCCGTTTTCGCTCCCTGCCCGCCGCGTCCGTGCCAACGGATTTCGATGATCTGATTCATGCAATCCTCCTTCTCACAGCACCCCTATGAAGTACTTGTGATTTATTGAATCGATTATATAATGGAGAGTGAAGAAAGTAAATTTACTCTTATTTACCGGCAACATGAAAAATATTTAATGCTGAGGTGAACTATGGCGACTTTTCCGTATCGAATCTTTGTCACCGTCGTCGAACAAGAGAGCTTTGCAAGAGCCGCAGAGCAGCTCTATCTCACTCCGCCCGCCGTGAGTCATGCGGTGGCGAAGATGGAGAAAGAGTTCGGCATGACTCTGTTTGACCGCACCCACACCGGCGCAAAGCTCACGAGAGACGGACGCGCTCTTCTTCCATATATCCGTAATATCCTCAACGCCGAAGAAAGGCTCAATCAGGAAATTTCGATGACCAAAGGAGTGAACGCCGGTACGATCACCATCGGGACTTTCAACAGCGTGTGCGTCAGCTGGATCCCGGGGATCGTCTCGTCGTTTCGCGTCGACCACCCGGGGGTCGACATCAATATCTTTCAAGGCGGCTATTCCGACGTGGTCGAGTGGCTGCAAGGCGGCGCGTGCGACCTTTGCTTCGTGACGACGACGACCACCAAAGACGAGTTTGAAATGGTCCCGCTGATCCAAGACCGCATGATGTGCGTCGTGCCCGTGGACTTTCAGACGAGGCACGAGGACTACATCACGCCCGATGAGCTCATGGAGCAGACCTTTATTTATCAGCGGGAAGGATACGATGCCGACACCCGGACCTATCTGTCTGATAATGGTATTACAGGGAAGAGCAAGCACGCGATCGAAAGCGACCACTCCATCCTCGCGATGGTCGAGTCCGGGCTGGGGATCGGGCTGTTGCCCGAGCTGATCGTGCGCAATATCGCCCACGGTGCGACCACTTACCCGATGGAGCCCGCCGCCTACCGCATTATCTGCATCGCGTGGCTCAAGAACCGCCCGCTCTCCATCGCCGCAGAAAAGATGAAACAGCACATTATGGACTATGTGCATGCGGTCGAAGAGGAGAGCTTACTCTAGTGAAAGGAAACAACGATGACCTTTGAAGCGATTGAACACCCGATCCCACCCGTATACGATGAACATTCCAGAGTCCTGATCTTGGGCTCATTTCCCTCCGTGCTCTCCCGAGTACAGGGCTTTTTCTACGGGAATCCGCAAAACCGGTTCTGGAAAGTGCTGGCCGGCGTATTGGAACAGCCGGTTCCCGAATCTGTGGAGGAGAAGAAGGCGTTTCTGCTGAAGAACCGCATTGCCCTCTACGACGCCGCCATCTCCTGTGAGATCAAAGGATCCTCCGACAGCGCGCTGAAAAATGCGATCCCTGCCGACCTCTCGCCGATTCTTACCGGTGCCGACATCCGCGCGGTATTCGCCAACGGCAAAAAGGCATGGGAGATTACAAAAGCGGGCGGTCAGGAGACGATTCTCCTGCCGTCGACCAGCCCGGCCAATGCACGCTGGAAATTGGAGATGCTGATCGAGACATGGGCAGAGGCGCTATTGCCCGTATTAGGAGATGAGCGAGCGTAATGGCTTGAGTTTGACAGTCCTTATTTCGTTCGATATAGTATTGAAGAGGTACTCTATCCGAGTTGTCAAACCTACGGCATACGCAAGGGGTTGGCAACCTGTTGGTGCAGTGGGAAACGATTGCGCCACCCGCGCTTGGAAAGGATGAATGGACTGCTTTTTTGCGACCCTTTCTTTGCGAGCAACGGATGCGTTGCTCTTTTTGTGCCTCAGAAAGGAGTATGAAATGAAAAGAACGATGAAATGGATGCTGGTGCTAGCGGTTGCGATGGTACTCGTCGCATGCGGACCAAAAGACGCAGCAACCGAAGCAGCCACAGAGGCCGCGACGGAGGCGGTCACGGAAGCCGTCACGGAAATGGCGACCGAAGAAGTTACGGAAGCAGCTTCGGAGGAAGCGACCGGGGCGATCGTCATCGAAGATGTCACCGGTCGTACGGTGACGCTGGATCAGCCGGCTGCGAAAATCGTCGGCACGCATAATCCGACGCTCAATGCGGTCGTCGTGATCGGCGGAGGCGATAAGTACTTAGCCGGCTTCGGAAATAAGGGGATGTCCAAAGCGCTTTATACGGCCGTGATCCCCGGGTTTGATGAGTTCCCGCAGATCGGGAAAGGCGGAGAGATCAACTTTGAAACCGTGGTTGAAGTAGGGGCAGACCTCGCGGTACTTCCGGAGCGCTTTGCCGATCAAGTGGAGCAATTTGAGGCGGTCGGTGTACCGGCCCTTATCGCTCTGCCGAGTGAGGAGAGCTTTGATACGGTAAAAGCGAGCCTCCTTCGCATCGGACAAGCGGTCGGGGAGGAAGAAAAGACCAAGGCGATCAATGCATTCTTTGATGAAAAGATCGAAGCAGCGAAAGCGGCCGCAGCGCTTGACTCGTCAACACCGAAGAAAGTTCTGTTCCTCGGGGGTAGCTCTCCGCTGTCGGTGGCACCGAGCGCGATGATCCAGACGGATCTGATCGACGCGGCGGGTGGTGTCAATGCGGTAGAAGGAATTGACGATAAAGGCGGGTTTGTGGACGTCAATATCGAGCAGATCATCGAATGGAACCCGGATGTCATCTGGTTCCCGGGATATGCGGATTACGATGCGCAGACACTGATCGACGACCCCGCATGGGCGGATATTACCGCCGTCAAGAACCAAGAAGTCTACGCATTCCCGTCAGCGATCGAACCGTGGGATCAGCCGACAGCGGCTGTCGCATTGGGCGTATCGTGGGCAACGCATTCCCTGCATCCGGAAGCGAAATCGCTGGAAGATGTCATCAAAGACGCCGACGATTTTTACACTTTGGTCTACGGAAAGACTTTCACCCCGCAAGAAATGGGCTTGGAATAACAGCGAATGGATCAATCTCGCTACCGTAGAGTGATGGTTCTCCTGTCTGCCTTGCTGATCGTAGGCGTGTTCCTCGCGCTGGGGCAGGGTAGATACACGGGATCGACCGGTCTTTGGACTTTTCTCGGCGATCTCGTGCGGGGCCACCCGACGGATCCCGCCATGCACACGGTCGTGTTTCGCATCCGCTTGCCGAGGATCATGGCGTCGGTGATGATCGGCGCCATGCTGTCGTTGTCCGGTGCGGTGTATCAGGGAGTGTTTCGAAATCCACTGGTGTCGCCGGATCTGTTGGGCGTCTCCTCCGGTGCGACGGTAGGGGCAGCCGTCTCGATCCTCCTCGGACTCTCGATGCTGCAGCGCCAACTCTTCGCTTTTGCGGGAGGGCTCCTCGCCGTGTTGCTCGTGACGACCATCCCCAAGCTGTTTCGAAACCGCTCCAATCTGATGCTGGTGCTCTCGGGGATCATCGTCGGGGGCTTTTTGAATGCGACATTGGCGCTGATCAAGTTTGTCGCGGAAGAACAGACGGAGCTCGCCTCGATCGTCTACTGGCAGATGGGGAGTTTTTCTCGCGTGTTGCCCGGCGAGGTGCGGGCGATTGCCCCCATACTCCTCATCGGAGCGACGACACTGGTCCTTTTGGCGTGGCGGATCAATATCCTGTCATTTGGAGAGCGCGAAGCCCGGTCACTCGGGATGCAGGTGAGCACGATCCGCAGAGTCGTCATCGCCTGTGCGAGCTTATTGACGGCAAGCGCCGTTTCCATCAGCGGGACGATCGGCTGGATCGGATTGGTGATCCCTCATCTGTGCCGGTTGACGGTTGGACCCGATCACACGAAAGTATTGCCGATGAGTCTGTTGATGGGCTCGGTCTTCATGCTCGGGATCGACACATTGGCTCGGGTGATGACGTCTGTAGAGATCCCCTTGTCGATTCTGACCGGCTTTATCGGCGCGCCGTTGTTTGCAGGTCTGCTGCTCTGGCAGCGGCTGAAGATCGAGTGAGGTGAGAGGATGCTGAGTGTACATAATTTGAGCTTTTCGTATCCACAGGGACCGCCGGTGTTTGAAAATATCAGCTTTTCCGTACAGCCGGGAGACATCCTCTGCATGTTGGGACCAAACGGCATCGGAAAGACGACGCTCCTCTATTGCATCGCCCACTTGCTGCACCCGACCGGAGGCTATGTCGAGTGGAACGGCGAGCGCATCGACAGCATGCGAACGGCGCAAGTCGCCACAAAAATCGGGCTGGTACCGCAGGCAATCCACCCCTCCTTCGATTACACCGTACTGGAATATGTGGTGACCGGTGCAGCCCCGCGGTTGTCGCTGTTTGCCCGGCCGACGACGGCTGATTACGAGATCGCGAAAGAGGCGCTGGATATGTTGCAGATCAGGAGCCTTGAGGAGAAGTCCTGTGCCAAGCTGAGCGGAGGGGAGATGCAGCTCGTATCGATCGCAAGAGCCGTTACACAAAAAACGCCGGTGCTGTTGATGGACGAGCCGACCTCGCATCTGGACTATGGCAATCAGCTGCGCGTATTGGGGATTGCAAAACAGCTAGCGAAAAAGGGGTATGCGCTGATTCTATCGACCCACAATCCTGACCAAGTGTTGCTTTTGGACGGCAAAGTCGCGTTTTTTGACCGGGATGCACAGTTGCACGTCGGCACAAACCGCGAAGTGATGAGCGATCAACGTTTGAGCGATGTGTATGAAACGCCGATCCGCACGGTTTCGGTTGCGGAAGTGGGTCGGCGCGTCTGCATGGCGGAACGATTAAAGGAGACGGAAGATGAAATCATTTTGGACCGCTGACGCGCATCTCGAATACGAAAAGGCGACCGGCTACTACAACTACCCCGAGGTCCCGTTTGGGGATCTCCTACGTGAGATGATCCGACCGACCGATGTCGTGGCGGATATCGGGTGCGGCTTTGGTGTCGTAAGCCTTTGGCTGAGCCGAATCTGTCGACACGTGATCGCGATCGATCAGGATGAGACCGCGATCCGACGTTTACAGGAGCGCATGCAAGAGGAGGGGATCGCGAATATCACCACGCATCTCGCGATCTGGCCGGACGTAGACTGCGACGACTGGGATGTCGCCGTTTCGATGTATCATCACCGCTTCGCTTACACGCAAGAGAAGATCGATACGCTCGCAAAAAAGACCCGAAGAGAGGGCCTTGTGACGGCGCAGGGGATTCGTGAAAGGGTGAGTTTTCACGAACCCATGCGTGAAATATTGGGACTTGAACAACGGGATACGTCCTGTGAGAACGGGTGTTATGTGCGTGGGCGGCTGGAGCAGGCGGGGTTTACGACCGACTGCAAACTCATGCCGCACGATTTCGGACAGCCCGTCGACAGCTTCGAAAAGGGCGTAGATTTTATGATGCGCCAGCTTAAACTGGAGGACGATCGCAGGAAGGAAGTAGAGGCGCTGGCGCCGCAGTGGATGGAGCAAGTGGGCGACCAACAGATCGTCAAGATCCTGCGCGAAAACTGCGTGATTCGTTTTCAGAGTCCGAAGAAATAGAGAACCGAGGCCACGATGCCTCGGTTTTATGATCCCTAGAACGCCCAGTTGCCGTCTCTAAAGATGGCGACTTTTTCTCCTTCATGGGTGAGTCCGGTGATATTGAGCGTTTCGTCTCCGATCATAAAGTCGGAGTGGACGAGCGAAACATTGACGTGGCGCTCTTCGAGTTCTTCTTTGGACAGCTGCGCTCCGCCTTCGAGATTGGTCGGGTACGCCTCGCCGAAAGCCAAGTGACAGGCGGCGTTCTCATCGAAGAGGGTGTTGAAGAAGATGATATTGGTGTCGGAGATCGGGGATTTAAACGGCACCAGCGCGACCTCGCCCAGGTATCTCGCGTTGTCGTCGATGGAGAACAGTTCGGTGAGGGCTTTTTCTCCGGTTTTGGCCGAATATTGGTCAACCCGTCCGTCCTTGAACTCGAGTTTGAATTCGTCGATCAGCTGTCCGCTGTAGATCAACGGCTTTGTGGAGTAGACGACGCCGTCGACGCCGTATTTATCGGGCATCGTGAAAATCTCCTCGGTAGGAAGATTGGGGACAAAGGGTTCGCCTTTCGCGTTGACGGACCCCGCGCTGACCCACAGATGGCCCTTCGGTAAGCGGATGGTGAGGTCAGTCCCTTTCGCCGTCTCGAAGTGGAGGCTTTCGAAATTGTGCTCTTGCAGGAAGGTCGTGCGCGCGTTCAGGTCGCTCATATGCGCGTCCCAAGCGGCGATCGGATCGTCCTCGTTCATGCGCGTTGCGGCGAAGATGGTCTCCCAGAGTTTCTCGACCGCATCGTCGTCGGAGAGTTCAGGGAACACTTTCTTCGCCCATTTTACGGTCGGCGCGCTGATGACGAGCCAAGAGTTTTCGTCGCGCATCATCTTTGCGCGGTAGTCTTTGAGCGCATGGGAGGTCGCCTTTTGATTCGCGATGATCTTCTCGGACGGGATGCCTTGCAACAAGTCGGGGTCGGAGGCGGAGATACTGATGATCTTCGCGCCGCGGTTGGCGTAGTCGTCCATCATCATCTTTCTCCATTCGGGGAAACTCTCAAAATTTTCTTGCGGCTCGTGTTCATAACGCAAGCGGGTGATGACATCGTCGACCCAGTTGATGTGTACGTCGACCGCTCCTTTTTCGTAGGCTGCTTCTGCGATGGCGCGGCCAAAGTCCTGCAGCTCGACCGGACAGTTGACCATCAGGATGTCGCCTTTATCTACGGAGAGGCCGGTGTGTATGGCGAGCTCCGCGTAGTTTTTCAATTTGTTCGGATTCATAATTCCTCCTTTATTCATGAAAAGGGATATCCGATTCGGATATCCCTTTAACGATTATGCTAATTTCAGTTCCGCGCTGTTTTCCCACAGTCCGTGGATATTGCAGTAGCTGGCGGCGTAGAAGGTTCCCGGTTTGGAAACTTTCATCGTCGTAACGATCTTCGGTTCTGTGAACACTTCATCTTCGCCATGTGCGTCAAATGTAAAGGTGCCGACTTCGATGGGGAACTTGCCGCCCTCTGCTTGGAAATACAGTTTCATCCAGCGGATGTGGTGTTCCAATGTGTTCGGGTGCCCGATTTCTTCCCCTATGTGTACCGTAACCTCAAAGTTTTCTCCGGCGGCTACCGCTTCCGGTGCGCTGATGAATGGAACGTGCTTTTCGCCTTTCCAGTCGCCTGATTGAATTGTTTTGCTGATACCCAAAAATATCACTCCCTTTCAGTTGAGTATGTACCCGAGTTGAACTCTGGGTAAACATAGGGAAGGAACGGGAGTGAGTGAAATGGAATACAAGATACAAGTGACGACGGCCTTCGGTCTGGAGGCGATTACAAAAAGAGAAATGCAGGCGCTCGG
>CAZEBB010000019.1:26906-34118 GCA_964510345.1 uncultured Peptoniphilaceae bacterium | reverse complement strand
GCCCCCTCGGTGGAGGGGGTGCCCGAAGGGCGGGGGATGGTTCTACATCACAATCTTCCGTCTGACGGAAGGACACCATCAGCCACCTTCTTCTCCAAGGAGCCACAAAAAAGAGAGAAGGTCTCCCCTCTCTCTTACGCGGTTTCCAGCAGTTCCATAAACTCTTTCCCACTGATCGTCTCTTTGGCCAACAGGTGGTTGGACAGGCGGTCGAGCGCGTCGCGGTTGTCTTCCAATATCTTGTAGGCGGTGTTGTACGCGGTGTCGATGATCTCTTTTACTTCGTCGTCCACGCGCTTCATGGTTTCGGGCGAAGCGTTGCTCGTGGTGCCGCCGCTCAGGTACGGGTTGACTTCGCTTTCGATGGCCATCATGCCGAACTCGTCACTCATTCCGAACTGGGTCACCATGGCGCGCGCAATCTTAGTCATTTGGGCGATGTCGTTGGACGCTCCGGTCGTAATGTCACCGAACACGAGGGCTTCGGCGGCGCGGCCTCCGCTGTAGACGGCGAGTTTCTCTTGGGCATCGGTCTTGGAAAGCAGCGCTTTCTCCTGCTCTTCGACCTGCATGGTATAGCCCAAGGCACCGGAGGTGCGGGGCACGATGGTGATCTTGTGCACGGGCGCGCTGTTGCTCTGCTTGGCCGCCACTAGAGCGTGGCCGATCTCGTGGTACGCGATGATCTTCTTCTCGTGGTCGGACAGGATCGCATTTTTGCGCTGATGCCCGGCGATGACGACTTCGATGGATTCTTCCAAGTCGGCTTGGGTGACGACTTCGCGATTCTCTCGCACGGCGCGCAGGGCGCCTTCGTTGATGATATTGGCGATGTCGGCTCCGGAGGCTCCGGCGGTCGCGCGGCCTAACAGGTTAAAGTCGATCCCTTCGTCCATCTCGTATTTCTTGGCGTGGACGTGGAAGATGGCGATTCGGCCGTTTAGGTCGGGCAGTTCGACGCGCACTTGGCGGTCAAAGCGGCCGGGGCGCAGCAGCGCGGGGTCCAGCACTTCGGGTTGGTTGGTCGCCGCCAAGATGACGACACCGTTGTTGGCTTCAAAGCCGTCCATCTCGGTGAGCAGCTGGTTTAAGGTCTGCTCGCGCTCATCATTGCCCATGATGGCTCCGCCACGCTTTTTCCCGATGGTGTCGATCTCGTCGATAAAGACGATGCACGGCGCTTTTTTATTGGCTTGGTCGAACAGCTCGCGCACTTTGGCGGCGCCTCTGCCGACAAACATTTCCACGAATTCGGATCCGGAGATGGAGAAGAACGGTACGTGAGCTTCGCCGGCGACGGCTTTGGCCATGAGGGTCTTCCCGGTTCCGGGCGGCCCGACGAGCAGGATGCCCTTTGGGCAGCGCGCGCCGATTTTCGCGTAGCGCGACGGATTGGCGAGGTAATCGACGATCTCCGTGAGGGACTCTTTGGCTTCGTCCTGCCCTGCGACGTCATCAAATGTCTTTTTATCGCCGTCGGGTACGTAGACTTTTCCGGCTTGCCCACCGAGGGACAGCCCACCGCCCATTTTGCTGCTCATACTTCGGCTCAGCATGCGCCCGATGAACACGAAGATGAGGATCGGGATCCCGTAGGTGAGCAGGAGGCTCAGCAGGATATTGGGGCGCTTTTGGATGGTCGCGCCGTAGGGCACGCCCTTTTCTTGGAGGCGTTGGGGCAGGGTGTCGTCGGCGACGATGCCGGTGTTAAAGTACTTTTGGTTGGCTTCATAACCGGTGGTATAGACGATCTGATTGTCCTGGATCTCTACTTTGGTCACTTCGCCGGCATCGATTTGGCTGATAAACTTCGAATACGGCACTTCCTGTACTTGCGGTTCAAACAGCTTGGGTGCAAGGAATATATTGAAGATCAACACGATCAAAAGCACGCTTCCGTAGTAATACAGAAGGTTCTTTCGCTGTTGATTGGGGTCGTTACTTTTATTGTTTTTCGGGTTCACGTTGGCAGGACTCCTTTAAATGGTGGATCACTTTGAGAAACGATCGCATGCCGGTGATCATGGTTTGCAATTCTTCGTCGCTGAAATCTTGGAGCACCGGTTGGATGAGCTCTTTGGATTTTTTCTCCATGGATTGCAGCATCTTCTCTCCGTTTTTGCTCAGTCGCACTTTGACGACGCGCCGGTCGGTCTGCTGACGTGCGCGCTCGATATAGTTTTTGTCTTCTAGTTTTCGACACAGTCGGCTCAAGTTGCCCAGGTCGATATCTAAGCGTTGTGCGAGCTCCGATTGTGCGACGGCGCCGTCGATGCTGATTTGCAGCAAGAGGCGGATTTGTTGCGGTGTGAGCTCGTGATCGGATTGCAGTTGCTTGACGATTAGGTCTTTGGTCGCATGGGTGGCGTATAAGAGTTCCCACGTTTCTAATGTAAAGTGCGTCGGGTTCATCTTTCTCTCCTTTTTTCATTGTAATATACAATGTTTAATAATTGTAATTTACATCGTTGTATTTGTCAAGTATATGTTCTTAATTCATTGTACAATACAAAAATGGAGAGAGTGTGTAGACATGAAAAAACCGCCCGTAGGCGGATTTGTGTGAATGGCTCCTTGGTGAAGGAGCTGGCTGACGTCAAACGCACCATCCCCCGCCCTTCGGGCACCCCCTCCACCGAGGGGGCTACTACAACTCCTCCACAAACCGTCGGTACAGCGCGGCGGTATCGGCGTTGATCTCTTCGAACTCGGGGTGGAACTGCACGGCGAGGATCTGGTCGTTCTCCACGGCTTCGGGCAGACCGTCATAGCTGGTGGCGGTGACGGTGAGCTCTCTTGCCACGATCTTGAGGCCTTGGTGATGAAAGGAGTTCACGATCAGGCCGCCCGGGTACAGCTCTTGCATGCGACCGCCGGTCGTTTGGATCCGGTGGTACGGGATTTTCACATTGGGGATGAAACCGCCGTGCATCACGCCGCCTTCCAGTTCGGGCAAGTGCTGCCAGAGGCTCCCACCCAGCGCGATATTGATCATGTGCATGCCGCGGCACACGCCTATAATCTTCTTGCCGGCGCGGTAGGCTTCCATAAAGAAGCGGCGCTCATGAGCGTCTCTCTTAAACTGATAGGCTTCGGCGCTCTCGTGCGGGTCTTCGCCGTATTCGAAGCTGGCCACATCCGCTCCGCCGATGAGAAGCAGCCCGTCCATCTCTTCGATATAGGGCGTAAGGTCGGCATTGGTATCTAAAATGGGCACTAAAAAAGGCAGCGCTCCGGCTTTTTCGATTTGCCGTGCGAAGGATTCGTTGATTTCGTGGACGGACCGGCCTAGTTTGGTGTCCGGCCAGCAGCTGATCGCAACTCGTTTCATAGCGCCTCCATAAAGGCTCGCATAAAGCCTTGGTATGCCTCGACTTCCGACAGGCGTTCGATGTGAAATTGCGTGCACAGCAGTAGCGGACCTTCGGTGCCTTCAAAGGCTTCGATGATCCCGTCGTCGCTCATAGCGGTCACGCGAAGCCCGGGGGCCATCTCGCGGATCGCTTGATGGTGCAGCGAGTTCACGATAAACCGCTCACCCACGGTTTTGCCTAGGAAAGAATCGGCCTCTGCCGTCACATAGTGTGAGATGCCGTTTTCCGCTTCTTCTTTGCGGTGTGGGGGGATCTTGGGGCACTGGCTCGGCAGATCCTGCCACAGCGTGCCGCCTTCCAACACATTGATGAGCTGCATGCCCCGGCAGATGCCGATGATGGGCAGCCCCTTCTTGCGGGCGGCATGGTAGAGTGCCGTGTCCATATCGTCTCTGCGCTTAGGCGCGGGATTGGTCTCAAACAAGGGGTTCTCGCCGTACATAAAGGGCGAGAGGTCGGCGCCGCCGGTGAGGATGAGCGCATCCATATTTTCCAACACTTCTTCGGCGCGGCTCGGGTCCACGAGGTTCGGCAAAATAAAGGGTGTACCGCCTGCGCGGGTCACCATATTTACATATGCGTAGTCGACATAGCTGAGCGCGGCGAGCGGTTGGTCGATCGATGCGCTGGAGATGCCGATTCGTTTTGTTTTTTTCGTCATACCGGTTCTTTCTTCATGAAAAACCCCGCTTCGTTCATTCGCTTCGCGAAGACAGGAGTGGGGTTTGTGAGTTTTATGCTTCCAGTTTTTTCAATTCTTGGACTAAGTAGTCCGTCAGCGGCATTTTGTCGATGGTGACTTCTTTGGTCTCGTCGAACATATCGGCCATAATGGTGAAGAAGTTCACATACAGCTTGTTGCCGCGAATAAACGAGATCTCGGTCGTGCCCGGGTAGAAGATGATCTCAGCTTCCTGCACGCCGGTGTCTCCGACTTTTTCTTTCAGGGCTTCGGCGGAAAGGCGCTTCACCGGTCCGAGCATGCTGTCGGGAATGAGCGGGTCTTCCATAATCCACATATTGTTGTTCCAGAAACGGGATTCTTTTTTCGTGGGTGCGTTCAGGCGCTCGCGATTGGCGATGGCACTCAGTACGCGACGCACGGACTCCTCGTTCATGTCTTCGTCATATTGTGCTTTCATATTGGGTTTGTTGGCGAGGTCGATCAGGAATGAATCGGCGATTTTTTCGCGATCGGCGAGGCTGGCCCAGATAAAGAGCATGCTTTCTAATAGGGTGGTATCGATCGTAAGTGTTTGCATATATGCCTCCTGAGGTTCATGGTAGTAGTATAACACTTATTTGGGGATGTGATAAAGCTTTTTGATGGGGTGTGGGGTATTGCAATCTTCCGTCTGACGGAAAAGCGCCGTCAGCCACCTTCTTCACCAAGAAGGCAAATCGGAAGGACTATAACCTCAGTCTGGCAGAAAAGCACTGCCAGCCAGCTCCTTCTCCAAGGAGCCTTGCCTACGGCATCGGGTGCGGGTCGAGTCCAAAAAATTCTTCCAGCGTGAGGCCGCTCTCAAAAATCCGCGAGGCCATCTCTTCCCCCACATACCGGAAGTGCCACGGCTCGTACACATAGCCGGTCACGTCTTCTTTCCCCTCGGGGTACCGGAGGATGAATCCGTAGCGGTAGGAGTTTTCCGCCAGCCAAATGCCTTCTTCCGTGTCTTTAAAGCTGTTGGCGATATTGGTCTCGGGCTGGTCGTTGATGATGTCGATCGCAAGGCCGGTCTGGTGCTCGCTGTGGCCCGCCGGTGCGACAGAGCGCAGGGTATCTTCTTCCCCGTAGCGCTCGGTATTGCGCTCGATCACGCCGAGCTGGTAGTCGTACGTGCGGTAGCCGGAGCCGATGTCGATGATCATGCCCTCGGCGTCCATATCGTCTTTCATGCGCTCAAACTGGATCATGAGCTCGGTTCTGATGCCGGGGTCAAAGTTTTCGGGCATGTAGTACTGGCGGTTGGCGATGAGGATCCCGTCGATCACTTTCAGCTGGTCGTCGACGGATGCGTTTTTCACAACGCGGTCGGGGACGAAGCCTCCGAATTCGCGGATGCTCACTTTGGTGAAGCCGCCCGCAGAGCCGTACGTTTCTACGATATCGCCGGTGGTGACTTGTTTCACTTCTTCTCCGCTGCCGGGTTCTTTGGTAATAAATAGGGTTTCTACCACCTCGGCATAGCCTTGGAGCTTCGTTTCAAAGTCTTCGGGGCGGGGTGGTGCGAGCAGGTCTTCCGTGGAGCCTTCGGTATCTTCCGTATCCTCGGGTTCCGTGGCGGGCGGCTCGGTCGCCTCGGTGGTTTCGGTCTCTTCGGCTGTTTCTGTGGCCTCTTCCGTTACCGGGTTTTCCGTGATCATCTCCGGGCGCTCGGTCTGCGGTTCGGCTGCCGTAGGGCTCGCCTTAAAGATCTGCTGCAGCGAGCACGCCCCCACGCCGATCACGACCAAAAGCAGTAGGATCAAGAGGCGTTTTCTGCTTCTATGTTTTGCAATGTGCCGCCTTCTCGCGCGGCGTTGTCTGTTATCCATCATTTTCTCTCACTAATCATTCGCCGAGCCGCCATGGGAATGGCTGATGGCTTGCATGCCTTCGGTGGCTTGCAGGGTCAAGTCCGGCAGCACCCAAAGGGCTTCTACTCCGTCCAACGACTCCACGAGCGCGCGTCCTTCTTCGTAGCTCATCAAAAAGACGGCGGTCGACAAAAAGTCGGCAAAGCCGGAGTCTTCCGTCACAATGCTCACCGAGCGGAAGCGGTCCGCCGGCATATGGGTTTCGGGGTCGATCAGGTGGTGATAGGTCTTCCCGTCCACGGTATAAAAACGCTGGTAGTCGCCCGATGTGACGACGCTTTGGTTCGCCACAAAAACGACTTCGATATTTTCTTCAGAAGTCTTGCCTAAGAGGTAATCCGGGTGTTGGATGCCGATCCCCCAGCGATCGCGCCCGTCCATGGGCTTGCCGATCGTGCGGATATTTCCGCCGGAGTTCACGATACCGGAGGTTAAACCCGCCTCTTCTAACAGTTTGGCGGCTTTTTCCGTGGCAAACCCCTTGGCGACGGCGCCTAGGTCGATCTGCACATTTTTGTCGTCGATGTATACGGTCGATGCCGCTTCGTCGATGATGATGTGCTCCATTCCGCTGAATTCAGCCGCGACGCGCAATACGTCTTCAGGCGGCAGTTCGGCGGTCTCCGGATCGGCCATGCCCTTCTCACGGTAGATATGCCATACATCGTAGAGCGTCCCGTGGGAGATGTCGGTCTTGGTGGAGACGGTGTCGTACCAGGTTTTCGTCTGTTTCAGCAGCTCGATGATGATCGGGTCCACTTTCACAGGGGCTACGCCGGCTTGGCTGTTCACCGTGCGGATATTGTTGACGCCTTCGTAGGTCTTGTAATTGTCGAATTCCTTGTGGTATTTGGTAAAGGTCTCTTTCAGCAAATTCAGATACTTGTCGAACTCTTCCTGGCCGGCAGTAAAGCCGACCAATTGGACGACCGTGTCAAAGGTATCAAAAAACGTGCCGGAGTATTTCTCATATTTCACTTCGGGTTTGCTGCACCCCGCAAGCAGTACAAGGGCCAACAGCCCTGCGATTAGTCTTTTCATTTTATCCTTTATCCTGTTAGTACAGGTTCTGTAGCAGCGGCTGGATCAGTCCGATCAGCGCGCCGAGAAGCGCCCCCAGGTTCGTGATCGCTTGCAGCTCACGATTGGCGACTTCCAGTATGATCTCTTCCAATTTTTGGACTTCAAATTTCTTGATCTGCTCTTCGACCAGTGTCTCCACGCCGAACCTTTCCACGCCTGCGCGCACGAGCAGCGG
>CAZEBB010000019.1:18003-26806 GCA_964510345.1 uncultured Peptoniphilaceae bacterium | reverse complement strand
AAACGGCGCAGCAGTGCGCTCTTTTCTTCTTTTCCGAGAAGCACAACGGAGCCTTGCAACAGCTCCTGTGTCCACTTCGCGAGGTTTTCTTCCGTAAAGTGAACCGTTAGGTCAGATACTTTGGCCTGCAAGAGGCTCTGTACCGCCGCGCGAAGATTCTCGCGGATCAGCTCGGTGCTCTGTTCGGATTCGATATAGCCTTCGATCGCCTGTACGGCTCGGCTGGCGATGCTTTCCGGGCGCATGAACACGCGAAGGGTTCGGTTGAGCTGGGTATCGACCGTATCGGCGATGGCGGCTTTAAGGCTCGCCTGCACCTGGGTCGTTTGCAGCGTCTTTTTGATGATCGCGATGATACGATCTTCCTGGTCGTTGTATTGAGACAGCGCCGAGAGCAGCACGGGTTCGGGCAACACGTTTTCTACCGTATCGTCCTGTTTGTCGGCCAACCACGTGACCAACATATCCCGAAGTTGCTCTGCCGTTTCCGGCTTGGATGCATAGTTGGTCCACTCTGCGAGGATAGCATCAAACGCCGTGTCGATCAGTTGATCCTGTGACGGCTGTATCCAGTCGCGCATCCACATATGCAAGCGCCTTTGCGCGGTTTCGGTATCCGCCCAGCCGAAGAATCGGCTCTTTACAACCTGCTCTTGCAGGTAGCGGCTTACGGTGTCTCGCGAAATTTTGGTATGTCGAGACAGTAGCACTCCTACCGGCGTTTCGTTTTGTTTCGCCTTCTCTAAGAATGCCTCTGTCTGTTCCGTCAGTTTGGGGAGAAGGGCGGTGCTCTCTAAATGGGAGAGGACGGCTTCTTCTGTGAGCAAATATTCTTTCACGGCGACGCCGGTTCGCTGTGCCAGCCGGTCCCGCTCTTTGGGGATGAGTCCCGGTGTAAAGGGGAGCTTCTTTCCGAAGAGGTATACGGGGTGCAATGGCCGAAACAACATGCGGATCGCCAGGTAGTTCGTTATATAACCGATGACCGCGCCAACGATCACGGGGATGAGTATAGCGATGGGAGGGATCCTCCTTTGTAGGGTACAAAAAAATAGGGCGGAAAGCCCTTCGGTTCTCTGTGTATCTTCTTTTAGTATAAAAGAAATCAAACGGGGTGTCAACGAAACCCGCTTTATCTTGTTGCCGTAAATTGCGAAATCCTTTACTCGGTCAAATCGCTTATTTCGATGTGTAATCGCCTATAAATCGCTGTTTTTTCAGCTGTAAGGCCACGCATATGTTGAAAGCCGCTGTCCTGATAGATGCGGAAAAGAAAGTCTTCCCACGAAAAAATCTGGTAGCGCGCGATACCTAATTCGTTTGCGACCGCTTCCATGGTGGGTAAAAGAGAAATTTCGTCTGAAGAGAGGCTCGCTGCGTCGATATAGTACAGATGCCCCTGCGTCTCCCCCAAGGCGCGCTTGGCATCCAAATAGCCCAGCTGCAGCATGTGCCGGGTCAGCGAATTGTGAAAGCCCAGCATGCTCGGCAAGGGCTCTGAAGGGGTGATCTCCAAAATCTCCACGTCCTTCGGGTAGGGTTTGATGACGCGCCCGTTTCCCGGGATGCGGAGCATCGTAAGGTGGGTATAGCCTTTGTTCGCCAGCATGCTCCACGGCAAATTGTCGTAGAAGCAGCCGTCTAAATAGTCGCACCCCATGAGTTTATGGCGCTGAAAAATCGGCATATACGCCGACGCCAGTATGTAGTCGTGCAGTGACCCCTCCGGCATATCCGGTACAAAGGGTCGTTCGATCCGCCTTTTCGTGAGATTGATCGTCGTTAGCCCGAACTCCGTTTCCGCACTGCGCATGGCGTCCTCCGATATCCAATGGTGGATCAGCCGGATCAGGGGCGTGATATCCATCCCCTTGGAGACGCCCATGCCGATGCCCGCCTTGATGCGCACCGGCAGCGACTGCCAGGTGATCGGTTCCAGCATCACGTACTCCATCAGGGCTTCGTTGCCGCGAAAGATATCTTCAAAGGTGAGCTCGCTCCACAGCTGCCACGCTTCTTTCCACAAGCCCTGTACGATCATCGCGCCGTTGATCGCGCCGACCGAGGTGCCCACCACGCCGTCAAAAGAGAGCCCGGCCTCCACCAGCGCACGGTATGCGCCGATCAGGTACGCGCCTCGAGATGCTCCGCCTTCCAGTACGAGTCCTCTTTTTTGCGGCTTCATGGGTTGTCCCCCTTAGATGCAGATCGCTTCGATCCCGTTTTTCTCCAAGAGCTCCATCGCGTACGGGTCGATGCGATACCCCTCGTGGTAGTAGATGCGCACAATCCCCGCCTGGATCAGCGACTTCGTGCAGTTGAGGCACGGGAAGTGCGTCACATACGCCGTGCAGCCCTTGACCGAGATCCCCTCGCGGGCGCAGTACAAGAGCGCGTTTATCTCCGCGTGGATCGTCGCGATACAGTGGCCGTCGCGCATGGTGTGGCCCACGTCGCTGCAGTGCTCGTTGCCCTTGATCGAGCCGTTGTAGCCCGTGGACACGATGCGGTTGTCGTCGTTCACCAGCAGGCAGCCGACGTACGCGCGGTCGCATGTGGACCGCGACGCCACCTTGATGGCGATTTCCATAAAATAGTCTTCCCAAGGAATCCGTTGCATATGATCCTCCTGTCGGTTTTGAGATGATTGTACACGAAAAGAGAGGCTCGTGTCACGTAAAAAGCAGGTTGCCGGAGCAACCTGCTTTTGGGTGTTGTCTTAGAATCTGTGGATGAACAATCCGGAGCGGAGTTTCGGCTCGAACCAGGTGGACTTCGGCGGCATAACTTCGCCGGTGTCTGCGATGCGCATGAGTTGTGCGATGGAGGTCGGATATACGAAGAACGCAACTTTCGAATCTTCTTCCAAGCGCTTCAGTACGCCTTCCTGTCCGCGGATGCCGCCTACGAAGTCGATGCGGTCATTGGTACGCGGATCGTCGATGCCCAGGATCGGGTTCAACAGATTTTCTTGTAGAATGGAAGCATCCAAGCTGTACACCGGATGGTTCGGGTCGAAGCTTCCTGCCTTTGGAGTCAGTTGATATGCCTTGCCGTCAAGAACCATGGTGAATTTGTGCAGTTCTTTCGGAAGCAGATCGCCTAAGCCCTCCATCGGAGCGACGTCCCATTTTTCTTCCAGTTTCTTCATGAACTCTTCTTCCGTGTTGCCGTTTAGGTCCATAACAACGCGGTTGTAGTCGAGCACGAGGAGGTCTTCATCCGGGAACGTAACGCTCAGGAAGAAGTTGTATTCTTCGTTTCCGGTGTGGTTCGGGTTCGCTTCTCTTCTTCTTTGTCCAACGCGAACAGCCGACGCAGCCCTGTGATGGCCGTCTGCGATATATACTGCGGGGAAGCTCGTGAAGATCTCTTCGATTTCTTTGGTGAGCGCGGGATCGGTAATCGGCCAAACTTGGTGGGTTACCCCGTCATCAAAGGTGATGTCGACTTCGGGTGCGTTTACAGTTGCCGATTGCGTAATCTCGTTGATGCGTGCATTGGCACGATAGGTGATAAAGATCGGGCCTGTGTGGGCTTCGGTGGTTTGTACGTGATTGATGCGGTCTAATTCTTTTTCTGCACGGGTGAATTCGTGCTTTTTGACGACATCATTTTCGTAATCTTCAACGGAGAGGAGGCCAACCAAACCGGTTTGTGCTCTTCCCTTCCAGATTAAGCGATACACATAGTACCCCGGCACGCCGTCTTCTACATACACGCCTTCTGCGATCTTTTGGTCTAATAGTCTTCTGGCTTCTTGATAGACTTCCGCGGAGTGGATGTCGACTCCTTCCGGCAGATTCACTTCAGCACGGTCGATACGGAGGAATGTGTTCGGGTGATCCTTCGTCATTTCACGCGCTTCGGCTTCATTCATGACGTCATAAGGTAATGCAGCCACTTGGTCTGCTAAATGGGTTGCGGGGCGCCATGCGCGAAAAGGTTTAAATACAGTCATTTTATCTCCTTAAAAGTAATTCGAAGTCTTCGATCAAGCTGACAAGTTCCTCACCGATGCGCTCTTGCGCTTCTTTGGTGGAGCCTCCGATATGGGGAGACAGGGAGATCTTGTCGTGTAAGAGCGCTTTGTTTTCCAGCGGCTCTTTTTTGAATACGTCTAAGCATGCGCCGGCGATTTCGCCTTCGTCCAATGCTTTGACCAGTGCATCTTCGTCGATGAGGTTTCCGCGACCGAGGTTGATAATGATCGCATTCGGCTTCATCATTTTGAATTCCGCTTCACCAAACATCGCGGATCCGTCGGCTTTGGACGGTGCGTGAATGGAGATGAAGTCGGAGCGTCTCAACATGTCCGTAAATTCCGCCCACTCATACTGTTGGAAATCACCCAATTCACCTTGACGGTTGTTGTACAGGACTTTCATGCCCAGTGCGTGTGCGCGTTTCGCCACTTCTTTTGCAATACGGCCGAATCCGACGAGACCGATGGTCTTTTTGTAAACTTCGGTTCCTTCGTATTTCTTCTTGTTCCACTCGCCGTTTCTCATGGTCACATTGGCCATCGGCAGATAGCGAACGGCGCCCAGCATGTGTGCGATGGTCGCTTCCGCTACGGAAATGGAGCTTGCATTCGGCGTATTTTTGACGGTAATGCCCTTTTCGCCTGCATAGACGTGGTCGATATTGTCGATGCCGACGCCGCCGCGGAGGATGAGTTTCATGCGGCCGCCTGCAACCATTTCGTCGATCAGGGGCTCGCGAACTTTCGTCGCCGAGCGAACGGTCATGACGTCAAATTCTTTGACCTTTTGATTGAGTTCTTCACCTTCGTAGTGATTGGTGTCGACTTCAATCCCTTTGGCTTTGAGGCTATCTACGGCACCTTGTTCCATGCCGTCATTTGCAAGTACTCGGATCATTTACGCCTCCTTCAAAATGGTGTCGATATTTGCTAATACTTCGTTGATATCATCCATGGTGTAGTCTGCCATGTGGGAGATTCTGAAGGTGGTGTCTTTTAAGTCGCCATAGCCTTTGGAGATTGCCATGTCGTATTTGCCGAGTTTCTTGTTGAGCTCGCCCACGTCGATACCTTTGGTGTTGACGATGGTGGTGAGGGTTTGCGACATGTATTTTTCGTCTTTGACGATGAGGTCAAAGTTTTCTTTTGCCCATGCGCGAACTCTCTTCGCCATTTCAAGGTGACGTGCAAAGCGGTTCTCTAATCCTTCTTCCATGATCTTGTCTAATTGATAGTCCAGTGCGAACATGTGCGCCAAGGACGGAGTGGAAGGATACTGATAAGGTTTATCTCTTACAAAGTCATACAAGGAAACCATGTCAAAATACAGTCCGCGGTTTTCTACGGTTTTTGCTCTTTCGTATGCGCGCTCAGAGATGCTCGCAATCGCTAAACCTGCGGGGAGACCCAAGCATTTTTGCGTGGAGGTAATGCAGCAGTCAATCCCCCAACCGTCAACGTCGATTTTCACGCCGCCCATCGAAGAAACGGCATCCACGAGTAAGAGTACATCCGGATACTTTTCTTTAAGTAGTGCGCCGATCGCTTCAACGTCATTCATAACGCCGGACGAGGTTTCATTGTGAGTAATGGTGATGACATCGTAGTCGCCGGTGGCAAGGGCTTTGTCAACATCTTCCACTGCGGTCGGGCTGCCGGCTTCCGCTTTGTACTTGTCTGCCGGTACGCCATTGGTGGTTGCCATTTTGTACCAACGATCTCCAAATGATCCAATGGAGAAGACAGCCGCTTTTTTCTTGGTGAAAGAGCGAATTGCGCCTTCCATAAGGCCACTACCGGAGGATGTAGATAGCACGATCAAATTCTTCGTATAGAAGAGTTTTTGCAGCTTCTCGGAAATGCTTTGCTGAAGAGCCGTTGCAGCTTTGGTTCTATGTCCGATCTGCTGGGTTGCCATCTTCTCGAGTACATCCTCCGATACATCCACCGGGCCGGGGATAAATAAATGTTTGCTCATGTGTTGGTCTCCTTTCCTGTTCAAAAAAGTGTGATATTGTCTGAAATCCACCGGTGTAACAGGTCCACGCGTCCATACCAGGTGATTTCATTGTATTCTACTATACCCAATTTCTGTCCTGAAGTTAACATTTTCCGGCACTGTAACTCGATGCATTTTTGCAGAGCGTATACAAGTGCTGAAAACCGCGGATTCTCCTCTTTTATCGGCGTTTCTGAAAAGGATTCCGCAAAGGCGATCTGCCCGCTTTCGAGGATGTGTTTCGGCAAAAACGCCCGCAAGTTCGGCAGATTGGAAGTGGCGCACAACAACCCCGCCCCCAACGCCTCCAGTGTTGCCAGCGACAAACCCTCGGCAAACGAAGGCAACACAAAAATATGCTGTGTGCGGTACAGCTCACCCAGTTCTTTTTGCGAAACGAATCCCCTGTAGTCGATCGGCAGTTCAAGCGACTCGCCGAGACGGATGAGCGCCTCGGTTTCCTCTCCCTCGCCGGTGCCTGCGACCGTGAGCACGAAGTCGAACTCCTCTTTGAGCTGATGCAATGCGTAGTACAGCGGCCTAAGCCCCTTGTGCTCGCTGATCTTTCCCGTGTACACCATGCGGATCGGCGGCGGAGGTGCCGGGTCCCCCGGGTAGAACACCGTGGGATCAAAGCCCCCGCCCAGCACGCGGATGCGCTTGTTTGGCGTCCCTAGCAGGCGGGTGACATCTTTATTTTGCTCCGGAGAATTCGTCACGATCAGCGGGATGTCCCTGAGCGCCTCTTTGACATAGCGCAGATGTTTCGGGTTTCGATCCAGCTGCGCAAGATCCGTCCCATGGCTCACCCCGATGACAGGTGTGTCCGTATGCCGTGTGATCAACGCGACCAAGAGGTGTAGGTGGTGCCCGATGATCACATCAAACGGCCGGCCGCCTTCCGCTTCATGAAAGGCATGCAAAAAGCGACCGCTCCAATGTGCGAATTGGTCTTCGGTCATGTCGGAAAACCGCAAAGAGGGATACGGCATCAGGTCGCTCATGCCGAACAGCGGAAAGCCGTCCTCTTTTTCAGAAAAGATCACGGGGTATGCCTCGCAGCCGACGTCGACCGGCTCCTGATCCTCATTGAGCCCGTAGATCGCCACCTGTTCGTGCTCATGCCGTGCCAGTCCCGCGATGATCGCGCGAAACGACGTGCCCGAACCCGTCTTCGCGGGATGTTGTCCAAGAAGGTGTAAGATTCTCATAGTGGGAATTTGTTACCCTTTTCTGTGGTGTATTCCTACAAGGCCAATGAAAAAGCTCCCCGCAGGTGAGCGGGGAGTGGATACGGACTAACCCATCAAATGGGTTTCTAAAATCTGTCCGGTGTCGAAACCTTCTAATCCCAGATAGTGGGTCAGGTTGTTCAAAAGGTATTCGAGTTTTAGCGGTCCGACGAGTTCGGATCCGGTCACGCGAATACCGCGGCCGGCCGCTTCCATTTTGACGAGTTCGAACGCGCGGTATAACGGGGTTTGCGCGCAGTTGAACATGTTCATGGAGACGACGACGCCTTCTCTTTCGGGAAATTTGATCCCGACCGCACGGATCGTAGAGAACCCGCCGCTCGGTCCGCGAACGGCTTTGGCAATCTCTTTCGCTACGGATACATCTTCCGTATCTAAGAAGACATTATATGCGACGAGTCCTTCCATGTCGGAGGAGACGATGGTCGCACCGAGCTCGGGGCTCAGTTTCCCGTCTTTCGACAGATCGGGCTCACGGCCTTCTCGCGCCGGGTCGGCTTCATTTTCTAAAAGTGTCTTCAGCCCCTCGTACTGGCCTTTACGAATATAGCTGATGGTTTTCTTGTCTTCGGTTCGCGCATTTTCTCCGGAGAAGTAGATGGGCACGCCGTGTTTCTCGTACAATTCATGTCCGATCTCTTCTGCCATTTTCTGAACCTCTTCGAGTCCGATACCGGCTAACGGAAATAATGGGATCGTGTCCTGTGCTCCGATGCGCGGGTGAGTTCCCTTCTGTACGGTCATGTCGATCAGCTCGTAGGACTTCGCTGCCATGTCGAGAAGCGCAGCTTTCAGAGGTTGCGGTTCTCCGATGATGGTGAGCACGGTGCGGTTAAAGTCCGACTCGGGTTCAACGCTGACCAGCTTGACGCCTTCACGATTTCTTATGGTGTCGGCGACGGCTTCGTATACCTCGGGACGACTGCCGTCACTAAAATTCGGGACGGCTAAAATGTATTGTTTACTCATAAACCCCTCTCGTTATGCGTTGAGGCGGCGATATACCGCTTCCATGTTGACGTCGCGCTGCTTATGGGCTCTTTCCAGGAGCGCTGCCACTTCCCGCTCTTTTGCCATGCGATACGCTTCGTCTTTAATGCTTCCCAAATTGATCGACACATTCAGCAATGCGCCTTCCGCACCGGCGTGCGCCAGGAGGGTGCCCACGCCGATGTCGGTGATCGCGTTGACATTGCCGTACTCGGTGTACACTTGCTGGCGTTCCAAGGTTTCGATACAGTCTTTGGCACATGCAAGCGGCACTTCGATCGCCGCCTTATAGCCTTCCTGAATCGCTTCGGTACGCGCTCGCTTCTCTTCTTCTGTCTCTTTCGGCATTTTATAACCGGCAACAACTTTGTCAAACGCTTTGGTATCGTCATCTACATCATTGTCAAGCTTCTCTATTAACGCTTCGATGACGGTTTCATTCGTTTCCAATGCAGAGCGATGCTCGTGCGGGATCTCCTCGTAGTTCTTCTTTCCGACGGTGAGTCCTCCCACCATATTCGCCAATGAAGCGCCCAGCATCCCCGCGTATGCAGAGACGCTGCCACCTCCCGGTGT
>CAZEBB010000019.1:0-17903 GCA_964510345.1 uncultured Peptoniphilaceae bacterium | reverse complement strand
GTTAACGGCTACCATCATGTCGCGATAGTTCGTGCCGCACACCATGATATTGTGCGTATCATGCGCGACAGATTCCGCGATCGCACCGAACTTCATGCCGAAGCCCTTCAAAAAGCTCTTGCCGATTCCGCCCGAACGCCCGTAGCGTTCGACACAGGCCATCAACACGACATCGTTTTGCACATCCGCTTGTGCGATCCCGTTTTGTACCGGTACGTCCACTTCCGCGGTCTCCGTCAGGTTCTGGTCGGGAATGGCGATGATGGCGCGTCCTCTTGCGCTCCGACCTTCCGCCGGAATTTGGAGATTCTTTTCCGACAAGGGCTGTACTTTGACCGAGTGCTTCACATGGTCGGGATACACGTATTTGGGCAGGTCGATCAGCAATTCTCCCTGATAGGCGACCATCTCGCCGTTCAGGTATACGGCTTCCACGTCCATCTGTCGAAGGTCGTTGATGATGGCGATATTGGCTTTCTTGCCCGGCGTCAACATCCCGACATCGGTGAGTCCGAAGTAGGTCACCGGGTTGATCGTCGCCATCTGAATGGCTTCGACGGGGTCGACCCCTTCGTTGATCGTGCGCTTGATGATCTCGTTCATGTGCCCAAGGTTCTCGAGATCCGCCGCAACCATGTCGTCGGTCGCCAAGATACAACGTCTGGAGTCCATGCCGTCTTCGGTGACCGCGCGGATGCATTCGGCCATATTCTTTTGGGTGGAACCCTCGCGCATGAAGAGGTAAACGCCTTGTTGCAGCTTTTCTACGGCTTCGGCTTTATAAGTGGTCTCGTGACAGGAGCACTTTCCACCGGCGCAGATGATGTGCGCGGCGAGCTCATTGCCAAAGAGTTCGGGGGCGTTTCCGTCGACGATCTGCCCGAGTTGTTTCGCGTATAGCGTCGAAGCCAACAGGTCATCGATGACCTCGGGTGTATTGCGGTACACGTGCTTGACATTGCTGAACCCTTGCAGTTCGCCGACCCCCAAAATGTTGCGATAATTCAGGATGTCGGGCATGTCAGAGGAGTCGATATCGTAGCCGGCGGTCTCTAGGAGCGGGCTGTCAGGTACCAACGAAGGTACCACGAGATACACATCGGTCGGCACGCTTTCAATCTCGTCTGCCATAGCTTTCATGCCTGAAAGCCCCAGCGCGTTGCCGATCTCGTGCGGGTCGGCGACGAGGGTGGTGGTCCCTGAGACGAGCGACAATCTGGTAAATTCCGTGATGGTGAGCATGCTGCTCTCAAAGTGCATATGTGAGTCCATAAACCCGGGAGACAGGAATTTGCCCGAGACGTCGACCACTTGGGTCTTGTCGCCGATCAGTTCCGTACAATCCCCGACGAGTGCAATATACTCTCCCGATATGGCGATGTCCGCCTGATAGATCTGCCTCGTGATGACATTGATGACGTTACCGCCCGTGAGCACGATATCGGCGCCTTTCTTTTCTTCCAACAGCACGTCGATCATCTTCCGGTACTGCACGGCCTGTTTGTAATACTGGGTTTGCTTCATTACTTCCTCCTATTCCTGTGTGCTGATCGTGTCGACGATCCCCACGACGGACACATCTAAGGGAGAGTCCGGTTTTCTGGCAGCCAACCGAGACGCCGTGCCGGTGGCGAACATGACGATATCGTTCACGCCGCAACCCACGGTGTCGACCGCGATGAGTACCGAGCCGTCTTTCTTTTCGTCCGGCGTGATCGGCTGGATCAACATCAGTTTGCATCCGATAAGCTTTTCATCTTTTCTGGTGGCTGTCACGGTTCCCGTGACTTTGGCTAATTTCATTCCGAACCCTCCTTTCTAATGATGATGTGAAGGCGCTTTGCCTCTTCTTCTGCGAGATCGGTGACGATCGCCCCCGCGGGAATGCGGATTGTGTCTCCCTCGGTGTGTTTCATGATGTCTCTCGCGGTGAGCAGGAATCGCTCGCCGGTCAAATCAGGTGCGATCGCAGTCTTTCTTTCTTCGCCCGCGACGAGTGTCGACAGGTCTCGCACGCCAAAACCGAAGAAAGTGTTCACATGCTGTTCTCCGATCTTCTGAAGCTTCCCGTTTTTGAATGACTTAATACAGCCATGGCGGTCAGCATAGACCGGTATCTCTGCATCCAGCGCTTCCCAGAGGAGATACGGCACGAGCTCGTCCAGTATCCCGAGTGCCGCCTTGGCGACCTGGGTGAGACCTAAGTGAAGGCAGATCACTTGGCGGAACTGAGTGACATCCGGTTTGTCCCGAAGAAAATCTTCTTCCGTCAAAATCTGCCGAACGGGAAATCCGGGCTGTCCCTCTGCTGTACATCCGCCATGATTCACAGCCCATATGATCGTCTCCCCTTGTGCTTGCTGTGCGACAATCCAACTCAAGTGTTCTTCGGAGATCTCTTCTCCGTCGCAGTGAATGATGAGACTCCTGTCTTTTTTCGTCGTTGTAGGCAGTTGCCGGCCCGGCTCCGTTAGCTGTCTCGCGATCCTCTCGAGAACGGAGTCGGCTATCGATCGGTCCAATTCGCCTACCTATTATTCGTATTGTTTGAGGATGGCGCGCTCAACTTCCGTGTGCGGGCGCGGAATGACGTGTACCGAGTGAAGCTCACCCACGGCTCTCGCCGCTTCGGCTCCAGCATCGACGGCAGCTTTCACCGCCCCGACATCGCCTCTGACCATAACCGTCACAAGGCCGAAGCCGATCTTTTCGTAGCCGACGAGGGTGACGTTGGCCGCTTTCACCATCGCGTCCGCCGCTTCGATGGAACCGACTAAACCTTTCGTTTCTACTAAACCTAATGCTTGATTCATTTTTGACCTCCTGTGTTTATTTGTTTGTCTGCGGGACTTCAGTTCCCGGCTCTTTCAGTGTCTGCTTCTCCGATTTTTCGGATGCGACTTCCTGTTTCTTTTCTGTATTTGTCAGATTCTTTTCGAATTTTTCCAACAGCTTTTTCATTTCGTCATGCGGTCGCGGAATGACATGAGAGGCGACGACGACACCGACTCGATTTCCCGCTTCCACTCCGGCGTCGACGGCGGCGCGCACCGCGGCGACTTCTCCCGCGATCTGTACCGTTACGCCGATCTTTCCCATGACACCGATGATCCGTTCGACGCCGACCAGGCGGACTTCCGCCGCTTTACATGCGGCATCTAACGCCATTGTCGCTGTGGATAAGCCGATTGCATCGATGATTCCTAGAGCTTCCATTGCCTCTCCTCTCACTGGTTCCTTTTCCTGCCGGCGATCTGTGCCAGCGTATGTGCGTTCTTCTGCGTCTTAACTCCGGTCAGTTCCTGCTCTTTGTGGATCAGACTGCGGATCAGATTCTGATTAAGTGTTTGGCTCTTCTCATTTGCAGTGGGAGACGGTTCGCTCGGCGTAGTCTGACCAACAGCGCCGTCTTGTGTTGCCGCTGCCTGTTCGATATTTCGTTGGATGCGATTGAGCATCTGTGCCGTAAATAATCGATTCGCCATATCAATTCTCCGAGTGGATCAATCTATCCACTTCTTCATGCGGCCTCGGGATGACATTGGCTGAGATCAATTCACCCAAGTGCTTGGTTCGGTCTTTTGCCACTTCCACGGCGGAGGTGACTGCCGCTACATCACCTGTCACCACGACGGCGACCAGCCCCGAGCCTACGAACTGGAAGTCGTCCAAGTGCACGTCGGCCGCTTTTACCATGGCATCCGCAGCTTCCATCGCGGCGACCAGGCTTCTTACTTCAATAAATCCGATAGCTTGTCTCATTGCCATTCCTCCTTAGGCTAATCCCGGAAAGTACTTCAATATGTCAACTGTCTCGAATCCGGGAATCTTGCACCGCTCGAACTTGGCGTCCAGTGTACCGAGAGGCGCGGTCGCGTCGATCCCGACTTTGTCGGTCACTCCGCGGAGCAGGTGAGATGCCTCCAAACCGGAACCCAGTGCTCCGTTTACGACGGCGTAATCGCTGCTCGCCTGTGATCTCGTCGCGATCGCCCATTCGATCTCCCTCAGGTCGTAGATGTCGACGTCCGGGTCTACGATGACGACATGCTTGAGATCTTTATTGAGTCCGAGCGCCGCTAAGATGGCGGATTTTCCGTCGCCTTCGTTGCGCTTTCGTATGGATACATAGGCGTTGAATCGGTAACCTCCGCCCTCCGACACGTTGACGTCTAGGACGTCCACGACATTCTTAAGGTGGGTAAAGAGTTCGGCTTCCCGGATTACACCGTTGGTAAAATGTTCTTCGACACAGGGGAAGGCCGTTTCGTAGATCGGGTCGTCCCTGTGAGTCACCGTCTCGACGAGCAGATAGGGGTGAGGGCCGCATTCGCCGTAGTAACCCATGAGTTCTCCAAAGGGGCCTTCCTGCCGCTCGCCGCCAGTGACGATCTTGCCTTCCAACACGATTTCCGCATAAGCGGGTACCAGCAGGTCGCTGTTTTGGCAGCGCACCAGTTCGAGCGGCTCGCCCCGCAATGCGGAGTCCACCTCATTTTTGTCCTGTCCGTAGAGTTCCGAACTGATCTGGCTTGCAATCAGGTACTCCGCGTCGTAGCCGAGGACGACCGCAGCGTCTAAGTCTTTTCCCTTTTCGGCCAGTTTCTTCATCTCATCGGTCAGCAGACGCGACGCCACCAGGACCGAAAGATTGTTATTGCCGTTGTATTGTAGTCTCCGAACCGAGGTATGGATCTTCCCCGTTTCCGGATCCCGAATGACGAGAACTCCCGCCGTTATAAACTTGGATGAGTCTTTCTCGTGAAAACGATTGATCGGTAAGACGCTGTCGAGATCGATGTTTCCTCGGAGGATGTTCTGTTGTACGGGGCCTGCATCCACAACTTTATACGGGGCGGGTTGGGTGATCGCCCGGGTAATCTTCTCCACGCGATTTTCTTTTGACAGCCCGGTCAGGTAGTACACGAGTTCACGATTCCCGTACAGTCCGCTGATCGTTCGCATCGACCCGCCTGTGACTTTATTGAACAGTATGGGAACTTTATTGTTAAAGTACGAGGACACGGCACCGAGTTCGTAGATTCTGTCCACCGGGATGTCGCATTCCAGCAGTGCGTCCACTTTTTTCAGTTTGTCCAGTGTCGCCCGAAGCATTTGTCTTTCCATTTTCATACCTCCTGTTAACCGGCCCAGCGCTCAGTCAGTTGGTTGTCGACTCCCAGTTGGTCCAGGATGCGTCCGGTCGTATGAATGACGATGTCCTCCAATGACTGCGGGTTGGTGTAGAAACTCGGAACGGGAGGAAAGATCGTCACGCCCATATTCGACAGCGTCAGCATATTCTGAAGATGAATGGGGCTCAAAGGAGTTTCTCTGGCGACCAGTACCAGTCGCCTTCTTTCTTTGATGACGACGTCCGCCGCGCGCACCAACAAGTTGGAAGTAATCCCGTTGGCAATACTCGCCACCGTGTTCATCGAGCAGGGCACGACCACCATCCCGTCGGTTTTGAAGGATCCGCTGGAGATCTTGGCGGCAAAGTCATTTCGGTCGTGATAGTGCGTTGCCAACTGTTTGGCCTGTTCGACCGAAAGCCCGCATTCGCGCTCCAGCACGTATTCGCCTTGTCCGGTCATGACCAGATGGGTTTCAATATTGAGTCGTTGGAGGGCATCCAGCAGGGATACAGCGTAGATCGCACCGCTCCCTCCGGAGATACCGACGATGATTTTCATGGCGCCCTTCTTCTGCGATTACTCGACTTTGTTTTCCCGATCTCCTCCGCCGACCCATGGATCTTCGCCTTTTTCCCACGCTTCGATGTACTCGTCGATCGTCATGACTTTTGTGAAGATGCTGAGATCATTCATGCCGTACTCATGCATTTCCTGCGTTTTGGAGTGGATTCCATCGGACAGGGAGATGACACGATAGGCGAGGGCGAGGCCGTCGGTGGCTGTCGAGCGCACGCATACATTCGTCCACACGCCGGTGACGACGATCGTGTCGATATTTTCTTCTCTGAGGTAGAGGTCGAGGTCGGTGTGAGCAAATGCGCTGTGGCGTCTCTTCGGGATGACGTACTCGTCACCTTCCGGTTTGAGTTCATCGATAAAGTCCGATCCCCAGGTGCCGGCTACGGCATGCACGGGACGCACGCGAAAGTCTGCATCGTTCTTTCTATGCGCTTCCTGAATGTGGACGATCTGTACGTCGTCGTTGTCTCTCTGGCGAGCCCATGCGAGCAGCTTTTGCAGGTTGGGTACGATTTCTTCTCCGCCCGGGCAGCGCAGGGGTGCTTTCTCACCGATGAAGTCGTTGAGCATGTCGATTACGATAATTGCATTTCTTGTCATTGTTTTTTCCTCCGAATGTTTTTATTCTCTTCCCGGTAAAATCAGGTTGAGTAAGATAGCTGAAATGGTTGCAGTTGTCATTCCTGACTTAAAGATGATCTGTATGGTTTCCGGCAAAAATTGCAGGATATCCGGTTTGAACGCCACACCGAGGCCAAGTCCTAAGGAGACGGCGAGCAGTATGCTGTTTCTGCGGTTAAAGTTGACTTCCTGAAAATTCTGAATGCCGCCGACTGCGATCATTCCGAACATGATGAGACCGGCGCCTCCCAGAACGGGACTCGGCATGATATTGACCAGTGCCGCCAGTTTCGGGAAGACTCCCATGATCATCAGGATCACTCCGGCGACGGCGACGACATAGCGGCTTGCGACGCCCGTCAGTGGGATGATGCCGATATTTTGACTAAACGAGGTGTTGGGACCGGCTCCAAAGATACCTGCGATCAAGCTGCCGACCCCATCTCCCATGACGGCATTGCCGACCTTTTCGATCTTTACGTCTTCATCACAGGCTTTTTGTACGAGGATGCTCGCACCTACGGTGCCGATCGTTGCGACCAGATAAGCCGGGACGAACGCGAGAAATGCGGTGAAGTCGAATTTTATTCCCATTTTGAACGGCATCGGGATGACGAAGTTATTCGCCTGTGCCACCGAACTGAAGTCCAGCATCCCCATGAAAAAGGCGATGAGGTAGCCGACGACGATCCCGATCAGGATGGCGGCTGAGCTTACAAAGCCATTCTTTACCTGATTGAGTACGAGGATCGTCACCATGACGATGGCGGCGAGCCCCAGATTTTGCAGCGCTCCGTAATCGCCGTAGCCACCGATCCAGTCGATCGCGACCGGCAGCATCGTGAGCCCGATCGAGATGATGACGGTGCCCGTTACGACCGGCGGAAATATCTTCTGCAGTTTCTTGATGAAACGGCTGAGGATGATTTCGACGAATGATCCGGCGACGGTCGCACCGAAGTACCCCGGCAGCCCCAATGTGGCGGCGACGGCGATCCCCGGTCCTACGAAGGTAAAGTCCGTGCCCATAACCAGCGGAATTTTCCCTCCGACAGGACCGACACCCACGGCTTGAATGAGGGTTGTGATCCCCGCTACGAAGAGCGAAATGCTGATTATGTAGGTGGTCTGATCCGCCGGTAAATTGAGAGCGGTTCCGACGATGAGCGGTACGGCGACGATTCCTGCGAATGCAGCCAAGATATGCTGCATTGCGAGTACGATAGACAGACCTAAGGGCGGCTTGTCTTCTGTCTTGTAGCGGATAACTGATTTTTCTTCGACCGCTGTGCTGACTTGATAATCAGCGTTTGCATGGTCCATTTGACCCTCCTGATTCTCTCGATTGCCGATTCCACACTGTGAGAAGCGTTCGGCATACACTTGGTGCCGCGCGCCTGCGCTTCCCCCAGTCGGCAATCTGTTTTCGCTTTAGAAGCGGATTTTTCTTTCGAGTACCTGTATACTTTGTCGCTTGACGAATTTTCCGAACCCGGGCTTCACCTTGATGCCTTTGATCCCGCGAATGTGTTCATCGATCAGCTCTTTGTGGTCTTTTCGATAGCTTCTTTCGTATTCCGCACTCAGGAAGCCGTTGTGTTCTTTGTAGAGTTCCGCGTACTTCTCTTCGATCCCCTTGGGATACTCGTGAACGATCTCGTTGAGCTCCCCGTCGCTCAGTTGGGCGAGAGTGCTTTCCGCTTCATCGCTGAAGACGACGGTTCCGCGAACGATGGTCTTGTCGACGCGACCTTTCAGTTTCATGCCTTCCAGCGGCGTGTACCTGCACATGCTGGCTTCGTCCGCTACGTCGATCGTCCACTCCTTGTTGAGATCGATGACGGTAAAGTCCGCGTCAGATCCGATCATGAGAGCGCCTTTTTTGGGATACAACCCGTAGTGTACGGCGGCATTCTTCGAGAGGACTTCGACGGTCTTGGACAAAGAGAGCCTTCCTTTATTTAGGCCTTCGGAAATGATGATCGGCACCATCGTCTCGACGCCGGGGATTCCGGGGAATGCGGACCAGATATTCATGCCTTTATAGGTCTTTTCGCTTTCGATCTCGTAGGGAGCGTGGTCGGTCGCGACGAAATCAACGCTTCCGTTTCTGAGGCCTTCCCATAGGAGGTCATTGTCTTTCGGCTCGCGGAGCGGAGGCGCAATTTTTGCCAATGCTCCATATTTTGTCATCGCATCTTTTGCGTTGATCGTCAGATAATGCGGGGTGACTTCGCTCGTTGCGTTGATGCCGCGCTTTTTCGCTTCGCCGATCAGCTGCGCTCCGATCCCTGTGCTCATGTGTACGATGTGGAGTCTGGCGCCGGAAGCTTCCGCGAAAGAGATGCCCAGTTCGATGGCGACTTTCTCCGCCAGTTCGAGCCTTGCTTCCGCCCAAGCGGGTCCGTCCGTGCGACCTTCTTCTCTGAATTTTTTCACGTAGTAGTCGCACATCGCGAAGTTCTCCGCGTGGATGCCGACCGACAGCCCGGTTTTGGCGACCGCTTTGAACGCTTCATACATTTCAGGGTCGGTAACGCGCGGGTAGGTCGGCACTGAAGGGGTCATGTAGACTTTGAACGCGACCGCTCCCGCATCGGCCTGCTCCTGTACGTGGTGCAGCTGGTTCTCGCGAACGTCTTCTCCCGTGACGCCGCCCCAAAAGGCAAAGTCGACGACCGACTGCGGTTCGGCAACATCCTTTTTTAGATTCAACTGTTCCACTGTGCGCACCGACGGAACCGAACAGCACGGCATGTCGATAATGGTAGAGATCCCGCCGCGTGCCGCTGCCGCAGATCCGGTCAGGAAGTTTTCTCTGTGGTTAAACCCTTGGTACATGAAATGCGTGTGAGAGTCGATGCATCCCGGGAGTACCAGTTTCTCTTCTACGTCGATGACTTCCTTTGCGTCCAGCCCATCCAGATCGGCCATGAAGCCTGCGATTTTTTCATCCTTTACGAGGATGTTGGTGGTAACGGTTCGGTCTCCGTCAGGGATCCGAGCGTTCTTTAGAATCAGGTCGTACATTGTTCCTCCTTGATTTCGTTTGCGCTTTCCTTGGTGTTCACTTGCTCATCACCTTTAACTTGCACTCAGTCTACCATCGGTCGTATTCATTTACTTTGGCAAAAATCTACATAATTCCAGGAAATAAAAGAGTTTTTTTCGCAATATTTTGTTGATAATTCATGATAGAAACGATTTCAATTTGTTGTATACTATTACTAAATTCAATCGTGATTTCCAGAAAGGAGTCCTTCAATTGTTTACTGAAAACGGGATTACCATAGCCGATCTCATGGAATCAGACTCCATGCGCACGTCAAAATTGGTTGCCGGAGAAGCCGGTACATTGCGTACGATCTCCAGAATCAATATCATGGCCGACCCCGACATCCTCCATTGGGTGGAGAAAGACGAGTTTCTCTTGACCACCGGGTTCTTCTTCCAAGACGAAGAGAAGCTCAGCCAAAAAGACTTCATCGACGAGTGCATATCGCTCGGCTTGTCGGGGCTCGGCATCAAACTTCAGCCGTTTCTCGATACGCTTGGCGAAGATGCGATCCGAACCGCTAACCAGGCAAATTTTCCGATTATCGACATCGACGAAACCGTCCCGCTCTCGCGGATCAACCTGATGGCGATGCAGGCGATCTTAGACAGAAAAACACGACTTCTGGAATTGCTGGAAGTCGTGCATTCGAGATTTTCAAATATTCTGGTTGAAGGTGGCGGGATCGAGGAGATCCTCTCTATCGTTGCGGAGACGATCCGCAATCCGATTGCGCTGCATCTGAGCCACACGAACTCCCGTTTTTTCATCGGAGAACATCTGAATCAGTTCCACGCGCAAAGTCTTCTCGCCAATTCAGAAGCCTTTTACACGCATCGCAGCGACTCGTTCACGGAAAAGTCGATGCAAGAACGCAAGATCTTTCTGGAGGGCAAACTGCTGACTCGGCTGACGATCCCCGTATATCTCAAGAATAATATCGTAGGTCACATGTTCTCGTGGAGTACCCACACGCCGTTGGGCGGTTTTGACTATGCGATCATGGAATCGGCCGTCACGATGATCTCACTGGTTCTCTTACAAGATCTTTCCGTTCAGGAGATCGAAATCAATTACCGTTCGGTATTCTTCGATAACTTGATCAGCGACGACCCGCACATACGCTCTCAAGCGCTGAATAAAGCGAGTCTCTACCGCATGGAAGCGGATGACCACTTCGCTGCCGTCGTACTGAAACTGCAATGCACCGACGAATCCGAGGAGATCACCGACCAGGTCTTTCACGATCGCCTGATCTCCTGTGTGCGGATAATCGACAGTCTAAAAGAGTCCTATTCCCTTTCCGGAATTACGACGACGGGCAAGCAGAGCGTTCAGATCCTCCTGAATGACGACGACTGCAAAATTCTATCCGATGCCCTCCTACCCTTCTGCCGCAATCTACAAAAAGACATCACCCGAAAAGCTCCTTACTTTCAAGTACAGGTCGGCGTAGGAAAGATCGTACAGGGAATCGATGAAGTGCGCACGACCTTTTATAGCGCCAAAACAGCGCTCAAACTGGTGCACCGGATTTCGGAAGAACCCGTCATCTCTTATGGAGACCTTCATATTTACAAACTGCTCGCGAATGCGCGCCTGATGCCTGAGCTGCAGGATCTATTTGATGAGACGCTATTGCCCCTTACCATACACGACGAAAAGAAAAACGGAGAGTTGATTGAAACGCTGGAGAGCTTCTTTGTTAACGACTCTAACATTTCGAAAGTCAGCAAGGACCTGTTCATCCATTACAACACGGCTCTGTATCGCCTTCAAAAGATCGAGAAACTCACCGGACTGTCGCTCAGTAACCCGGAGGATCGTCTGATGCTGAATGTAGCGCTGAAAGCGCGAAAGATACTGGAGACATGACAAAAAACCCCGAATTCGTCATCCTGAGGCGGTGTACTTCCGCCGTGAGGATCTCGTTATGCAAGTGAATTTGCGATACAGAGATCTCTCCACTCGCGAAAAGATGCTCGGTCGGGATGACACGGGGTCTTTGTCATCAGTCCCAGCCGGCAGTTTTCACTGCCGGCTGATGAGGGAAAATTCTAGTTTTCGACAACCGCTACCGCACGAATCGGCGAGCCGGATCCGTCCCGGATTCGAAGCGGGAGCCCGATATACAGAAATCTCTGATTGACGACTTGGTCCAAATTGATCAGGTTCTCGGTATTGGTCATATTGTACTGTCCACAGATGTAGTGGGCGGAAAAATCGAGATCATCGGGGGTCAGGTCGATTGCCGGGGCGTCAACGCCGATATTGACGACGCCTTTTTCTGCGAGCCATTTTGCGCCGTCTAGGCTGAGGCCCGAATACTCCGCTTGAAACGTCTTCGTGCCGAAATTTCTATCATAGTGTCCGGTGTACAGTAAGACGATGTCTCCCTTTTGAATCGTCTGTCCCGATTTTTTCTCCGCTTCTTCGAGGTCTTTCGGTTCGAAAGACTTGGGATAGCGTATGTGGCTGACATCTAGGCAAACCGCTGAGCCCATGAACTGACTGAGCGGCATATCGTCGACAGTCGGACCACTGGGATTGTATTCCCATACGCCGTCAGTATGTGTACCCGCGTGTTCGCTGATCAATAGACTTCTCGCAGAGAACCCAAGCAATTTACTTCCGGTATCCTCCATATTCTTTTCATGCGTCATGTTGGTGAAAATGAAAGTCTTCTGGTGCATCGGGAAGATATCCATTCCCTCATAGATTTCTTGTGACAGATCGATAATTTTCATCGTATTCTCCTTTCCGGGCTCTGTTTCGTTATGGCCATCATACGCAGGAGAATCTATCATTTCATTGGTAATAAGTACTAAAAAAGCTCCCAAGCCTTGGCCTGAGAGCTTTCGTTCTATTCTTCTTCCGTTTCACCGTGCTCGTGGCTGACTTCCGGCTTCATCGTCGGGAACAGCAGCACGTCGCGGATGGATTCCTGATTGGTGAGCATCATGATGACGCGGTCGATGCCGATGCCGAGTCCGCCGGTGGGCGGCAGCCCGACTTCCAGTGCGTACACGAAGTCGAAGTCCATCATATTGGCTTCGTCGTCGCCCGCTTCACGCTGTTTCACCTGCTCTTCAAAACGCGCGCGTTGGTCTCTCGCGTCGTTGAGCTCGCTGAATGCATTGGCGATCTCTTTGGTGCAGACGAATGCCTCGAAGCGGTGGGTCACGCGGGGATCTTCGGGGTCTCTCTTGGCCAAGGGGCTCACCTCTACGGGGTGCCCGATGACAAAGGTCGGCTGGATCATATGCTCTTCGCAGTACTTCTCGAACATGTCGTTGATCACGAAGCCGCGGGTCTTGCCCTTTTTGAGCGGTAGATTGTGCTCTTTGGCGACAGCTTGCGCTTCTTCGTCTGTGTTGATCGCATCAAAATCGACGCCGGCGTACTGCTTGATCGCCTCTTGCATGGTGATGCGCTTCCACGGCGGAGTAAAGTCGATCTCCGTCTCTCCAAACTGCACTTTCATGGAGCCGGTGACGCGCTCGGCGACGGTGGAGATCAGGTTTTCGGTGATGTTCATCATGTCCTCGTAGTCGCCGTAGGCCTGGTAGAGCTCCATTGCGGTGTACTCGGGATTGTGGGTCGCGTCCATCCCTTCGTTTCGGAACATGCGGCCCATCTCGTATACTTTGTCGAACCCTCCGACGATCAGACGCTTCAGGTACAGCTCGTTGGCGATGCGCAGATACATGTCGATATCCAGCGTATTGTGGTGGGTGACAAACGGTCTCGCCGCCGCTCCGCCGGCAATCGTGCCGAGGATCGGGGTTTCAACTTCCAAAAAGCCTTGGTCATCTAAGAATCTGCGAATCTCGGTGATGATCTTGGAGCGCATCACGAAGGTGTCGCGCACTTCCGGATTCATGATGAGGTCGATATAGCGCTGACGATAGCGTAGGTCGATATCTTTTAGGCCGTGGAACTTTTCGGGTAGGATCGTGAGCGACTTGGTCAACAGTGTGATCTCTTTGGCGCGCACGGAAATTTCACCGGAGTTGGTGCGAAACACTTCGCCGGCACAGCCGATGATGTCGCCGATGTCGAGCGTTTTGGTTTCTTCGTAGGCGTCCCCTAGAACGTCCTTTTTCAGAAAGAGTTGAATGGTCCCCTGTGCGTCTTGAATATGAACGAAGCTGACTTTCCCGTGCCCGCGTTTGGACATAATGCGCCCGGCGACGCGTACGGGGGTCTCTTCTAACGTTTCAAAGTTCTGTTTGATGTCTTCGCTGTATGTGCGATCTCTGTAATTTTCAATCTTATGCGGGTCTTTTCCCGCTTCGATGAGTGCATCCAATTTGTCAAAGCGAATTTGACGCATTTCGTTCATATTTGGTTCGGACACTTGGTTCCCCTTTCTACTTCCTGATCTCTAATACCTTAAATGTACTGTTGACATCCGCAACGGATACGGTGATCACATCGCCGACCACTTTTCCGAGCAGCGCTTTGCCGACCGGTGACACATTCGAAATGCGACCGCGTTTCGGGTCAGCTTCCGCCGTGCCGACGATCGTGTATTCGATCTCTTCTTTATAGTCTTCATCATAGAGTTTAACGGTCGCACCAATGCTGATGTGGTCCGTCTCTACATCTTCTTCTTCAATAACAACCGCGTTGCGGAGGATGGTTTCGATTCTAGCGATACGGTCTTCGATCTGCGCCTGTTCGTTCTTCGCCTGATCGTACTCGGCGTTTTCCGAAAGGTCTCCGAATTCACGCGCCGTTTTTATTTTTTCAGCGATTTCTTTTCGCTTGTTGGATTTTAACTCTTCCAGTTCCGCCTCGAGATCTTCCAATCCTTCCTGGGTCAGAAAATACTCTTTCTCTTCAGCCATGATAAGTGTCTCCTCTACTCATTCTCTAAAAAAGAAAAGGCTTCCGCCTTTTCGATCTTCCTGTTATTATACTGTACTGCTTGAATTTAGGCAATATCAATGGATGATTGCATTGGCTACAACTGGGTATATATCAGAATGCAATAAAGTATACCTTAGGAGGGAAATATATTGTTAGAAGTACGCATAAGCGAATCAGCTGTACAAGAGTTACAAGGACACTTAAACAAGTATCCGGAGTATGACACCTTTCGTTTTCAGATCGGATCGTTCTCCTGATCGGGTCCCACATGGGATCTGGTACTTGATACCAAAAGAGAAGGCGACGTTACGACCATCGTAGAAGGCATTCAGTTTGCAACGGAACCCGAGTACGCGGAAGCCTATGGCGGTTTCCAGTTGGAGGAGTCGGACAATCCGTTTCGTAGAGGGCTTGTCGTGAAGCCTCTGCGCGGAGGCGGGCGCGCTTGCTCCTAGAGCCAACCGCTCCGAGCGTTTATCCCGGTAGCAGAATGGATATATATAGCAAGGATGCTAATTGAAAGGAGTTGAACCATGAGTAATCAAAATAAAAACCAAAAGTCGAGTAACCTGGGCGGGTTGATCGTCCGTATCTTAATGGGAGCCCTCGTGGTGGCTATCACCGCGTTCTTTACCCCCGGCTTCAGCAATTCCGGAGGACCGCTTTCACTGATCTTGGCGGCGATCGTCATCGGCCTTTTGGATTATCTGGTGATCAACTTTACCGGTCTGGCTGCTTCGCCGTTTGGCAAAGGCATCACCGGATTCTTGCTGACTGCGGTCATCCTGTATGTCACGGGAATGGTCGTCAACGGGTTGAATATCAGCGTCATCGGCGCACTGATCGGCGCGTTGGTGATGGGTGTGGTCGAATCGATCCTACCGGTGTAGATGATATTGAATAAAAGGCGGGTTGCATTGTGCAGCCCGCTCTTTTTGTCTATTCGTTTAGAAAATCCAGCGCATACTGTGCGTACACAGCGGCACCCATCGTCAGAGCGTCTTCGTCCATTTGGAAGCACTCGTGGTGATGGGGCATGGTCTCAAATTTGTCGGGATTGGCGATGCCGATAAACGCAAAGGCAGACGGCACTTGGTTGACGAAGAAAGAGAAGTCTTCTCCGCCGGTGGTCTTTTCCGTAAAGCCGATCGCATCGTCTCCGTACAATTTGCGCACGGTGTTTTGTGCCCGCTTTGCACAGGCGGCGTCGTTGATCAGCGGGGGCGTCATCTTATGGTATTCGACTTCCACCTCGCAGCGGTGGGCTTCGCCGACCTTTTTCGCGACTCGTTCGATGTGTTGGTCGATGACAGCCCAGATGTCGCGGTTAAAGCAGCGTGTCGTGCCGGTGAGCTCGGCAGATCCCGCGATGATGTTGAACCGCGTGCCGGCGTGGAACGTGCCCACGCTGATCGCGACGGGTTCCATCGGGCTGATCTCTCGGCTCACGATGGTTTGCAGCGCCATGACGATGTCGGAACCGCAGACGACGGTGTCGATCGCTTCATTGGGCAGTGATCCATGCCCGGATTTTCCGGTGATGCGGATCGTGAACACGTCGGCGGATGCCATGCGCGGCCCTTCGCTGATATCTACCTGTCCCACGGGTAAGCCGGCCCAGATGTGCGCGCCAAAGGCTCCGTCGGTCCCTTCCAGCACTTTGCCTTCCTCGATCATCTGCTTGGCGCCACCGGCAACTTCCTCTGCCGGTTGGAAGCACAGCAGTACTTTTCCCTTGATCTCCGCCTGCATCTCCTTAAGGATGCGCGCCGCGCCCAGCAAGATGGCGGCGTGTGCGTCGTGTCCGCAGGCGTGCATCACGCCGTCGACCGTCGACTTGTAGGGAACGTCGTTTTTCTCGGTGATCTCCAGTGCGTCGATATCCGAACGGAGCAGGATGGTCTTTCCGGGGTTTGCCCCTTCAATTGTGCCGACCACGCCGGTGTCTCCGACGACGCGATACGGGATGCCCAACGCTTCCAGTTCCGCCTGTATCTTTTTGGACGTCTCGTATTCCTTAAAACTGACCTCCGGATGCGCGTGGAAATGGCGTCGGAGGGCGATGATATCTTCTTTGTATTGTTCTGCTAAATCACGAACTGACATATCGGGTCCTTTCTACAATAAGCCGGCGAAGATTCCGCCGATGATGACCGAGGCGATCGTTACCGTGGTGAAACCGCCCACCAGCATTTTCGGCAGCATGATCGCGGTCAGATGTTCTCTTTCTTCGTTGTCATCCGTAAGTGCTCGGATGGCGTCGTTGGTTAAGATAAAGTTGGGTGGGAACCCGTACAGCGCGTTCATCGCGATGGATATGGACATCGGAACGGATTCTTTCATGAGTTTTCCGACGATGTAGGCGACGATGACAAGCCCGACCACGCCGATGACGATGACACCGATCAGAGGTCCGGCCACTCTCGCCAAGAGCTCCGGTGTCGCGCTCTTTAAGCCGTCGAAGATGAACGCCATCAGACCGGTCATGAGCCATCCGAATGAGTTGGCTTTATTGAGTGCGTTTCGGTCCAAAAAGCCGATTTCCGTAAATATGACCCCGAAGATCAGGCAGGTGACGAGCGGATGCACGGTAAATGTCGTGCCCGTGGACGCGAGCCCCGCGTTGATGATCTTGGTGATACGATCGGCCAACAGCGACACGATCGTCAGCTTCAGCAGAATCAGGTACGTGGTGTTGTATTTTTCCGGGATCGGTGGGATGAGGGTCTTGCGAACCTCTACTTGCTCGACCTTATGCTCAATACCCGCAGCTGCGGCTTCGCTCTTCTTGACGCGAAAGTCGGTCAAGAGGCGCTCGCCCTCTTTCTTGAGGAGAACGGCGGTGATCGGATACCCCACAAAGCCCTGTACGACAAAGACTAAGATCGCGAGCACGGCGAGATCGGTTAAGCCTTTGGCTTCCGCTGCCGCTTGCATGAGCAGTGCCGCCACCACCCCACCCGTAAGCGGGGGTGCACCGACGACGACGGTCTCCCAGCCCATGACCAGTTGACCGACGCTGAGCAGCGCCGCCATAATCCCAACGAGACCGGCTAATGCGATGACAACGGTCTTCCATTGGCTGGCCAGCTCTTTGAGATTCATAAGCGTGCCCATATGCGTGATGAGCAAGAACATGAAGAGTCCGGCTACCGGTTGACCCCATGTCGACAGGCCGACAACGTCCTGTGGCAAAAAGGTCCAATAGCCGATGATAAATATAAGTGCCGTGACAAATACGGACGGAACCAGAGCTTTCGTCTTCGTAGAAACAAAATCCCCTATCGCCATCGCAACTAAAATCATGACGATGGCTAACAACATATCGACTGACATTTGATATCCTCCTTTTTCACTGTGTCAGCGCACAGTGGTTGTGTAACAAATAGATCGTACCAAAAGCTTTCATTATAGTCAAACGTGGAAAATTACAGCTTTACGATAAATTTCGTACCAAATGTTCTGTTATTCTACTCTGAAAACGGGTACAATATAAAAAGAATAGATGAAGAAGGAGGTTACTCTCTTGGAATTTAACAAGAATATGCTCGTCGGCGATGTCATTCGTGCGGACAATCGCACGGTCGATGTATTGCTCGAAATGGGACTTTCCTGTGTTGGATGCCCGGGCAGCC
>CAZEBB010000018.1:0-35952 GCA_964510345.1 uncultured Peptoniphilaceae bacterium | reverse complement strand
AACCAACGACCTCTACGATGTCAACGTAGCGCTCTACCAGCTGAGCTAACTCCCCGAGTGCCTATTTATATTAACATAGAATTTCGAGAAGCGCAAATTTATTTTGAGATAATTTTTGGCCGGTAGATTCACCTGGTATATGGCCTACAGGACTTCCTGTTTTGCCACTGTGCCCATAGCTTCTTCCTTCTTTCCGAATACAAGCGCACAGATAAGCGAGGTGATGGGTGAGACGAGGACAAGTCCGATACAGCCGACAAAAGTGTGGAGAATTTCTGAGGCGATGGTCTTTGAGTTGAGGATGCTCATAAAGGGCGTCGCCTGCGCCATATACACCATCATGATCGACAGATAACTGCCCATGTAGGCGAGTAGCAGTGTCGTGGTTTGGGAGCCGACGACGGCTTTTCCGATATTGAGGCCGGAGCGAAACAGCTCTTTTCTCGTGATCTCCGGTTTATGAAAGACGAGCTCTTCCAAAGCAGCGGAGATGTCGATCGCAAGGTCTAAGATCGCACCGGAGCATGCGAGGTAGACGGCAGCGGTGAAGACCTGGGTGAGGTCGATATGTTGGAAGCCGGCATACAGAAGTGACTCAGACCACTGCATAACGGAACCGTGGATGCCGAAGTATTCGGTGAACACTACGGACAACAAGCCGGTGGCGAGCGATACGGTAACGGCGGCGACGATGGCGGCATAAGCTTTTTTCGTCAAACCGGCGACCATGAGTAGGGTAGCGACGGCGATACAGCAGCCGACCAAGAGCGCGACGAGCAGTGGTGGGTAGCCTTTCAGCATCAGTGGGATGATGAGCTTCCAGATGGCGAGCAGGGCAAATGCAAAAGAGAGGAGCGTGCGCAGGCCGGTGAAACCGGAAAACAGGATGATCAGCCCGGCGAAGAGGCCGACGAGCAACAGTTCTTTGTCGATGCGATAGTGGTCGACCATATTGGCAAATACGATGCTCCCGTCGGGTCGATTCTCGACGATGACCCATGCAGTGTCGCCAGGTTCAAAGAGTTTGTCGAGGTCCATCTTGCCGACGAGCAGATTGATGGCACTAGTGGTTTCGCCTTTGTGCTCCCCGGACAGGATCTCGATGGTACAGCGCTGATCGCCCTGTTTGATGAGGCCGTTGACATAGATGGACGAGTTATCGACTTCCAATACTCGGGCTTTTGCTCCTTCAGAGTTCACGTAGATCTGTCGGGCAAATCCCGTGGGCAGAAGGATCAAAATGCCGATGAGCAGCAGAAAGACGGTGACGAAGATGATTTCTTTACGGTGGGTTTTCATAATTGGTCTCCCTTACGAAAAAAAGCAAGCCTTCGTCAAGTGCGAACGACTTGCTTTTTCTTGATGGATCGGATTAGGACAGTCCGCAGATTTCACTCAGCTTGTGAAATACGTCGGTGTTGTCGTAAGCGCCGTTGAACAGATCGGACTGTGCGCCATAGGCATACACGGGAACGGGTACGCCGGTGTGAGCATACGATGTCCAGCCGATGCCGGCTTTGTTGTTGATGATATGAGTCAGTGAAACGGACAAGGGGTTGTATGTGCCGTAGAGCAGATCTTTTTCAGTCGTGGCTTCGCGGTCGTCTTCCGGTACCATGGACTCTTCAAAGCCTTTCTTTACCATATCCAACTCGTATTCGGTGAGAACGAGCGGGTCGGCTTCGTCGGCAGCGGCATCGCCCGAAGCGGCCTTCAGGCCAAAGTTTTCGGTGATGATGGGGAGGACGTCTTCAAAAGTCAGAGCAGGGTTTTTCTCTTGCATACCCTTCACCAGATTGTCGAACTCTACATACGACATCTTTTGATTGTCCATGATATTGAACGCCGTGTCGTACCCGGTCGAAGCGTATCCGATCGTCATCCCGCCGGTTTCGTGGTCACCGGTGACGATGATCAGCGTGTCTTCCGGGTGTTTTTCGGCAAAGTCGTAGGCGACTTGTACGGCATTTTCAAAGTCTTTCACTTCTTTGATGGTGGTCATCGCGTCGTTTGCGTGGCAGGACCAGTCGATCTTTCCGCTCTCTGCCATTAAGAAGAATCCTTCGTCGTCGTTATCTAAGACTTCGATTCCCTTTTCGATGAAATCAGCCAGCGACATATCGCCTTCTTTTTGGTCGATCGCGTAAGGCATGGCACCGCTGTCTTGTACTTTCGGGGTGACGGCGTAGCATTTGCCGGTGGAAGAATTGAGTGCGGCGATCTCTTCCGGCGTGCGCGCGATGGTATAGCCCTTTTCTTTCAAGACTTCGTAGGCGTCTTTCTGGTCTTTATTGTCTCCGGTCGGCTTGCTGATCTCGCCACCGCCGAAGTAATCAAAACCGCTGTCTGCCATTTGCATTGCGATACCGTAGTAGTCATTGCGGCTTTCAACATGCGCATAGTAAGCGGCCGGCGTCGCGTGGTTGATGGTAACGGACGAAACGATCCCGATCTTCTTGCCTTGTTCTTTCAACAGCTCGGCGATATTGGTGACGGGGGTCGTCTTGTCGACGGCCATCCCGATGACGCCGCTATGCGTTTTGTGTCCGGTCGACATCGATGTGGAGGTCGACGCGGAGTCGGGGCAGAAGGACGTGGAGTCGTGTGTCGTTGCCATGCCGACGGCGGGGAAGTCGGCAAACAGCAAGTTCTCGGTGGCAATTTTCCCCTCGGTATTGTTGCCGTTGTATACTTGCGTAGAGTTTACCTGTACCGCACTCATGCCGTCTCCGATGAGCATGAATATGTACTTGGGTGCTTTTTTAGCTTCTTTTGTTGCCTCGGTGGCAGATTCCACAGCAGATTCTGTGGCAGCTTCTGAAACAGATGCCGCTTCCGTTGCGGCTGCCGGTGCTTCTGTGGTTTGAGCCGCTTCCGTTTGCGGTGTCTTTTGTGCATTACAGCCGACGATAGAACCGGCGATCATCATCATGGCAAGCAGCGAAATGAGTTTCTTTTTCATTCGATATCTCTCCTCCTATTGTTTTGTAGCTCCTTGGCTACTCCGGTCATTATAGGAGGAAAATGTGAAATCTGTTTGATATTGATGCTAAATGCAGGTAAAGATTGAGACCGTCAGTAGACATTTGATTTTGGAAAAAGGAGAGCTCGGATTACTCTTTGAGGCCATATCCTGGCCGCAATCGCTTCTAATCAATCGCTCGAAAAGAAACGAGCTCTTGAAGAAGCTTTGCATGAGTCTTGCTTACGTTTTGAACTGCATCAAAACGTGCAAGGCTTGCAAGCGGCCGTGAGCGTGCCGAGAAGAGTTGTCCGAGCTCGACGAATGAGGTTTAATTGTTTGGAACTTCAACGAAACAAATCTTTCTGATACGCAAAGATCGCGAGCTGCGTGCGGTCCCTCAAATCCAGTTTGTGCAAAATAACGCTGATCGCGTTTTTCACAGTGCCGGTGGATAAAAAGAGCTCGTCGGCGATCTCCTGATTGGTGAGTCCTTGCGCGACTTTTTGAATGAACTCGACTTCGCGTTCTGACAGGTCGTAGGCTTCGCGCTGAAAAGTGGAAACAGGTGCGTCGTTCATGATCTTGTTGACAACGTCCGGGTGAAAGACGTTGTTTCCGGACACGGCGGAGCGGATGCCGTTGACGATAACGTCGTACGAACTGTCTTTCAGCAGATAACCCGAGGCGCCTTCTTGAAGCGCCTCGCGTATGTATTCGGTGTCCTGAAAGGTCGTGAGGATCAGGATCTTCACCTTGTCACCATGAACTTTGCGGATTTCTTTCGTGCCGAAGATGCCGTCGTATTCGGGCATGCGAATGTCCATCAGCACGAGGTCGAGCTCATGTTGTCGGCAGGCTTCGGCCGCTTCTTTTCCATTGGCGCATAGGGCGACGACTTCAATATCCGGTTGTGCGCCGAGGATGATCTCCAGTCCTTCGCGGATGAGTGCTTCGTCGTCTGTGATGGCAATTTTAATCATGGGATTCTCCTCTGGGCAATTTGATTTGGGTCATAAAGCCGGCGCCGGGTGCGCTTGTAATGTGCACGTGGCCGCCTTCTTTTTGTGCGCGCTCCTCCACGCCGGTGAGGCCGATATTCTTTGAAATATGCGCGGTGCCTTTGCCATTGTCTTTCATGGTGAGCGTAAGGCCTTCCTTTGTATAGTGTAGATGGACATTCACTTGAGTGGCGTTACCATGGCGGTGCGCATTGGACAGGAACTCCTGTAATGCGAGTTGGATCAACTGATCGTGCGCGGGTGGTGCTGTGTAGCGAAAGGCGGACGAGGTGATGCGGATCGTCATGCCGCTCATGGCGGAGAAATCTTCGCCGATCTCTGTGAGCCGGAGAAGGAGCGCTTGGTCGCTGTACTGTGCGGGCTTCATCTGATGTAGCACGATGCGCAGCTTCTGGAGCCCCTCTTCGGTAAATCCGGCGAGCCTTCGCGCCATACCGGCGGCTTTTTCGCCGTCTTGCGGGGCGATCTGTGCGATCGCCTCCAGCTGGATGCGTATGGCAGACAGGCTGTGGCCGATGGAATCGTGGAGGTCTCTGGAAATGCGGTTTCTCTCTTCCAGTGTGAAGAGTTCGCGGAGTTGCTCTACATGGACCTGCGTTTGCTTCTTTTCAGACTCCAAGTCGACATTGCTCTTGGAGAGCGCATACACCTGTTCGTCCATGGTTTGCACCTGATCCTGCGTGTATCGCAAGGCGGCAAGGAGCGCGACGACGATAAGCAGCAAGCCGATGTCGTGCAATGAGAGCGGGAAATTGTAGGTGATCGCCATCCCGGCGATAGATGCCCCTGCGAGGACGAGGTACGCGACCGCGTGGCCGTGATGATCGCTGCGCGCGATTTCCAAAAGCCAAGGAAAGAGGAAGAAAGGTAGAAAACTTGGCGAGTGATAGGAAAGATAGAGCAAAATTCCCAAGGATATGACGAGTGAGACGGCGCGAATCGCTTTCTGTGGCAAGAAATAGGCGGTCAACTGAAGGAGGATGAGATAGACGAGCATCAGGATAATAATGAGATCGTCCAGAGGCGACTCCATGGTAAAGAATGCGACAAAAAGGAGCGCGCTGTACAAGAGCCGCGTCAGAATGATTCGGTTATCGGGGGTCATGTGCAGCTCCTTTCCTAGGTTACGCTAATTGAGGCTCAGATTGTGTGATCGAAGCGTACGATTGGGTATCGGTATTGCCTTCCGTGCTGAAGAAGAGAGCGTGAGAGTTTTCGTCGATGCCAAGTCTGCTTTTGAGCGCCTCCATCTCCGGTCGTGTGGCGATGTACGCGAAGGCGCCGAGCCCCGGTGCTCCGCTTTCGCCGGAGACGACGATCGGGTCGTTCCCGAGCGGATGCGCGAGGAGCTGCATGCCGAGTCTCGCGATCTCATCGTCCGTCGATAGAAAAGCAGAAGCTGTGTTTCGCAGGATCTCCCACGCGTCCGGATTGGGTTCTCCGCAGGCGAGACCCGCCATAATGGTGTCCATATCGCCTGTGACGATGTGCAGCGAACCGTCCGCCGCGCTCGCCGTGCGATACAGGCAGTCCGCCTGTTGCGGTTCGACGAGCACGATTTTTGGAGCGTTCTTGGGATCGATACACGTGAAGTATCCGGCGACGGACGCCGCCATCGACCCGACGCCGGCCTGCAGGAAGATGTGTGTAGGCGTGATGCCGCCCAACTGTTCGCGAACTTCCGCCGACATGGTCAGATAGCCTTGTAGGATCCACATCGGGATATCCGTATACCCCGGCCATGCGGTGTCCTGAATGAGAATCCATCCGTTTTTCTTCGCCATTTCATCGGCGTAGCGCACGGCATCGTCGTAATTGCAGTCCAAAATATCGGCCTTTGCGCCTTCTTTTCGGATATTGCGCAGCCTTTCTTCGCTCGAATTTTTCGGCATATAGACGACCGAGCGCTGCCCGAGTTGTGCGGCCGCCCATGCGACGCCTCGGCCGTGGTTGCCGTCGGTGGCGGTTACGAAGGTGAAGGACTTGTCCTGGGAGGCGAGTGCATCCATCAAGTCGTCGTAGCGGAGAGACGTTACGCCAAGCTCATCGGCAAGGATACGCGCCATCGCATACGAGCCGCCGAGTGCCTTAAATGCATTCAGCCCAAAACGGTGCGACTCGTCTTTCACGTGGATCGAAGCGACCTCGAGCCGCTCGGCGAGAGCGGGAAGAGATGCGAGCGGCGTCTCACGATACGCAGGGATTCCTCGGTGATACCCGCGCACTTCGCCCGCAACGGCTTGGGAGAGCGTTTCACATGAGTGCTCTGCCGTGGGGGTGGTGATAATGTATTGAATCAAGTCTTTCATTAGATTTCCTCTCAAGTGTCGATAATGTGACTATATAAGATGAATACTATCATAAAAGGTGAGAAATCTGTATCCTGTGATTGTTTGACTCTCATGTCAAGTTCAACACAAAAGAGGGTATGCGCTGTTATTTCAACGCTTACCCTCTTTTTATCGGTAATTGGTGGAGGCGGTGGGTGTCGAACCCACGTCCGAAAATGCATCCCCGGGAGTCTCTCCGAGTGCAGTTCGTTTTTTATTTTCCTCGGATGCCCTTGAACGAACACAATGACATCTTCGTAGCTTCATCAGTTACAAGCAAGCGTACAAAGCTTGGCGCTTACAGGTGGCCCGTATTTAGTTGATGCCTCAGCTCACCCTACGGGAAAGTGAGGGAGACAGCGGCATTACGCCGCGAATGCGAAGTTGTTATCTTCTGCGTTTAATTTTAGTTTCCACTTTTAACGTAGTTTGGAGTCTACGACTCGCTACTCCTGCTTCAACATCCCCGTCGAAACCAAATTCGCCCCCGTAGTGTAATTATACCATAAACAGAGATTGTCTGCACGTAGTTGCGATGTTTTAGCCGTTCTTCACGAAAAAGAAAATTGACACGGCGGGATTAACGATTGCATACTACATGTCTTTGAAGAGTCATGCTATAATAGTAGCAAGAAATACAAAGAAATGGGTAGATATATCTGTAAGAATGGAAAGAAGATATAGAGTTAACTGTCAATCAGGAGGAAAATGAATGCAACCGCAACCGGAGTTTTTCTATCCCGCAGACGGGGATTATTGGGCTAATTTATTTCATGAAGGAACGTTTTACGAAGCGTATGAGTTTTTCGGCGCGCATTTTATCGAGCACGAAGGTGAGAGTTATGTACGATTTGTCGTTTGGGCGCCGAGAGCGCAATTCGTCAATCTAACCGGTGACTTTAACGCATGGCACGAGTTCAATCTGCCGATGGAACGCGTACATAACAGCGGCGTCTGGCATATCGCGGTTAAGGGAGTTCAGGCGGAAGATGCCTATAAGTATCGCATCCTCACCACCTCTGGAGAAGTTCGGTACAAGGCGGATCCGTTTGCTTTTTATGCAGAAGTACGACCGAAGTCGGCGTCGCGTGTGTATGAGCTCGAAGGTTACGAATGGAACGATAAACGCTGGCAAAGTCGAAAAGAAATTACAGAAACGTACGTATCTCCTATGTCGATCTACGAACTTAATCTACTATCGTGGAAAAGAGGAGAAAACAATACCCCGATGAACTATCGGGATATTGCAGATGAGTTAGCGGTGTACCTCAAAGAAATGAAATACACCCACGTGGAACTGATGCCGGTCACGGAGTATCCGTATGACGGTTCCTGGGGCTATCAAGTCACGGGATACTTTGCCGCAACGTCACGATTTGGCGAACCCAAGGACTTCATGTATTTTGTCGACACCATGCACCAGGCGGGGATCGGCGTTATCATGGACTGGGTGCCGGTGCACTTTTGCAAAGACGATTTCGGATTGGCACGGTTCGACGGTACAGACTGCTTCGAATGGTTCGACCCTTACAAGGCGGAGAACAATCAGTGGGGTACGCTCAACTTTGACTACTCCAAACCGGAAGTCAACAGTTTCCTGATCTCCAATGCGGTCTTCTGGCAAAAGGTCTTTCACATCGACGGCTTGCGGGTCGACGCCGTGGCCTATATGCTGTATTTGGATTTCACCGGTAAGGACATCAAGAACCAATCCGGCGGTCGTGAAAATGTCGATGCGATCAAATTCCTGCGCCGCTTAAACGAAGTCGTCTTCGACTACTTCCCCAAGAGCCTGATGATCGCGGAAGAGTCGACCGCATGGCCTCTGGTTACCGCACCCACGTCAACCGGTGGGCTCGGCTTCAACTATAAGTGGAACATGGGATGGATGCACGACATCCTGAAATACATGGAAATGGACCCGGTCTTTAGAAAAGATCACCAAAACCTCTTAACCTTTACGATCACGTACTGCTTCTCAGAAAACTATATTCTGCCGCTCAGTCACGACGAAGTCGTCCACGGAAAGAAGTCTCTCTTGGACAAGATGCCCGGATCTTACGAGCAGAAATTCGCGAATCTCCGGTTGCTGTATGCCTATATGTATGCGCACCCCGGGAAGAAACTCACCTTCATGGGCGGAGAGTTCGGCCAGTTCATCGAATGGGATGAGTGGGGCTCACTCGACTGGCATCTCTTAGACTACGAGTTGCACGGCAAGATGAAACACTATATGAGCGCACTCAACGACACCTACAAAAAGACATCGCAGCTCTATGAAGAAGACACCTCCTATGCGGGGTATGAATGGGTAGAACATGAAAACCACAAGGAGAGCATCATCGCCTTTAACCGCATCGATGCAGACGGCAACAAGCTCCTGTGCGTCTATAACTTTACACCGGTCGAGAGGCGCAACTATCCGTTAGGCGTCGATTCCCTGGGGAATTACTCGATCGTCCTCAACACCGATTTGCAAAAATACGGCGGTGATACCGCACGTAATACCTATTATCGAGCAAGTGAGAAACCGAGACACGGCAGACCGTACTCTATCGACGTCGACCTGCCCCCGCTCGGAGCGCTGTGGATCAGGCTAAAAACACCAAAGAAGCCTGCCGCGAAGAAAACCAAGGAGGTGTAGGATGAAAACAGGAAAGGTGGTCGCCATGCTGTTGGCAGGCGGCCAGGGATCCAGGCTCAAATCGCTAACGAAGAAGGTTGCCAAACCGGCAGTGCCCTTCGGTGGCAAGTATCGCATCATTGACTTTGCACTCAGTAACTGTGCAAATTCCAACATCAGAGATCTAGGGATCCTAACGCAGTACAAACCTCTGTTGCTCAACGAGCATTTGGGGATCGGCGCGGCTTGGGATTACGACAAAAACAAAGGCGGACTTCGCGTCCTCTCGCCGTTTGCCGGCGAAGTAGGCGGGCGTTGGTTCACCGGAACGGCCAATGCGATCTTTGAAAACGTGGATTATCTGGATGAAGTCAATCCTGAGTACGTACTCATTCTCTCCGGAGACCACATCTACAAGATGGACTACGACGCCATGTTGGATTACCACATCGAAAAGGGCGCCGACTGTACCATTGCCGTCATCGAAGTCGATTGGGCGGATGCGTCCCGCTTCGGAATTTTGAACACTGACGAAAACGACAAGGTGGTCGAATTTGACGAAAAACCGGCGGAGCCGAAGAACAACTTGGCTTCGATGGGGATCTACATGTTTACATGGAGCGAGCTACGCGCCGCGCTCTTCAAAGATGAAAAGACGGAAGGCTCCGACCACGACTTCGGTAAGAATGTCCTGCCGATGATGCTCAACGACGGCAAGCAAATGTTCGCTTGGCGCTTTGCCGGTTACTGGAAAGACGTCGGAACCGTCAAGAGCTATTGGGATTCCAATATGGACCTCTTGGACCCGAACAATGCGCTCAAACTGCACGACGATGATTGGAGAATCTATACCAAGTCGAAAAACCTGCCGCCGCAATATGTCGGCTCCGGTGCGACCGTGAAGCACTCCATGATCAACGAAGGCTGCTATATCGCCGGAACCGTTGAAAACAGCGTGCTGTTCTCCTCGGTACGCGTTGAAGAAGGGGCGGAAGTTCGCAACTCCGTCATTCTCTCCGGCGGCGTCATCAAGTCGGGAGCGAAAGTCAACAACGCGATCACACTGGAAGACATCGTCATTGCAGGCGATGCTCGTATCGGACAGGAAGAAGGAGATACCTCCGTCTACCTCGTTTCCGAAGATGAAATCATGAAAGAGTAGGGACAATCATGGAAAATATCATTGGCATTATCCTAAATGGCGAGGGTGATTTCGGTCCGTTGACCGTTGTACGTCCGGCGTATATGTTGCCGTTTGGATGCAGATATCGCCTCATCGACTTTGCCCTCTCGACCGTCGCCAACAACCGAATCGACAAGGTTGCACTGTACGCAGGCGGCATGCTTCGCTCGACCATCGACCACGTCGGCAACGGAAAACCTTGGGATCTGAACCGTCGTTTCGGCGGCTTGTCATTCTTCCCGGCCTCCTATAACAAGCGCTTTAACCGCTCCGATGAAATGGTCAACTTTTACGACTCCTTGGGCTTTTTTGAAGAAGCCAAAGAAGAGCACGTGTTCTTCATCGACCCGATGACGCTCACCAAGATCGATATCGCAGACGTGTACAAACAGCATACGGCGGAAGACGCCGACATCACGCTGATCTACAAAACCGTCGACGACTCGGAAGGCAAATACCTCAATCTCGATAAGATGACGATGAACGAGGACGGCACCCTCAAAAATATCGGTGCAAATCTCGGGACGCAAAACGTCTTCAATATGTATCTCGGAATGGGCTTCATCAAGAAAAATGTGTTCCTCGAACTGGTGAAGAACTCACTGGAGAACGACGACAGCAATTCACTGAAAGCCGCCATCTTGAAAGACCGCGAGCGCTACAATATCCGCGGGTACAGCTACGAAGATCGCGTGAGCGTCATTCATGATATCAACTCCTTTATGGATGCGAATATGCAACTGTTGGATCGCGATACCTTTGATGAGCTGTTCTTCAAAAACGGGACGATCTACACGAAGAGCAAAGACGAACCCTCCAGCATGTACTACCAAAATGCACGAGTCGAGTCTTCACTTTTGGCGAACGGTTGTGTCATCGACGGTTCCGTCGTACAATCCATCATCTTCCGCGATGTCGAGATCGGCAAGAATGCGATCGTGAAAAACAGTATCGTCATGGAAGGCGCCGTCATTGAAAACGATGCGGTCGTCATCAACTGCATACTGGACAAAGATACCATCGTGAAGGAAGGGGTGTCGCTCGTCGGTTCACCCACGATGCCGTATACGATCGGTAAAAGCCAGATCATTAAGAGGTAATTATGAAAGTCTTATATGTAGCCTCGGAAGCGCATCCGTTTATTAAAACCGGCGGTCTCGCCGACGTCGCCGGATCGCTCCCCAAACGGCTCAACGAAGAAGGAATCGAAACGCGTCTGGTTCTTCCCTTATTTGGGAAGATCCCGGACAAATATCGCAGCTTGATGGAGTATGAAGGCTACTTCTATGTCGACATGGATTGGCGTCATCAGTATTGCGGCATCTTTTCCCTCGTATGGGAAGGGGTCACCGTGTACTTTCTCGACAGCCAGTTCTACTTCCATCGCGACCTGATCTACGGAGAAGCCGATGACGGCGAGCGCTTTATCTTCTTCTCCAAAGCGGTCGTCATGCTGCCTAAGATCATCGGCTGGAAACCGGATATCATCCACTCCAACGACTGGCACAGCGGCATGGTCCCTGTCTTTTTGGAAGACTTCCGAAGAGGCGACACCTATTATCAGTCGATCCGCTCGGTGTATACGATCCACAACTTGAAGTATCAGGGTATTTTCCCGGCCGAGATCTTGGGAACTCTCGCCGGATTGTCGCCGTTTTACTTCAATGAAGATGCCCTCAAGTTTCACGACTCGATCAACTTTATGAAGGGCGGCATCGTGTTTGCTAACGGCGTGACGACCGTATCCGAGTCGTATTCCAAGGAGATTCAGGACCCGTATTTCGGGGAAGGACTCGACGGTCTCCTACGCCAGTACAACTACAAGTTGCACGGTATCGTCAATGGGATCGACTACGACGTCTGGAATCCGGAAACCGACCCGCATATCCCAAGCAATTTCTCGGCGCTTACCTTGGAAGACAAAGTCAAGAACAAAACGCAGTTGCAGACACTTTACAATCTGCCGATCCGTGAAGACGTGCCGATGATATCGATCGTGAGCCGTCTGGTGGAAGCGAAGGGATTAGACCTGATCAACTATATCATGGATCAGATGCTGCAAGACGATATCCAAATCGTGGTACTGGGTACCGGTGAGCAAAAGTACGAAGATTCGTTCCATTACTTCGCATGGCGCTATCCGGAGAAATTCTCCTTCCGTAACTACTATTCGGACCCCGAGTCGCATATGATTTATGCCGCGTCCGACCTGTATCTCATGCCGTCGATCTACGAGGCGTGCGGCATCTCGCAGATGATCTCGATGCGCTACGGTGCGCTGCCGATCGTCCGAGAAACCGGCGGCTTGCGTGACACCGTGCTGTCGTACAACGAATACACGGGTGAGGGGAATGGATTCACGTTCCACAATATCAACGCACACGACTTGTTGCACACGATCCGCCGAGCGCTCTACTATTACAAGCAACCGGATGTCTTTACGCATATCCAAAAGAATGCCATGACCTCCGATTACAGTTGGGAACGCTCCGGTAAACTCTATAAGGAAGTCTATGAACTCTACAAAGCATAACCGTATCGCCGGGCACGCCGTCTTGGAGAAATTCGTAACCGACGCGGCGGCTCGGCGATTTTTTGTGAACCCGTCGCAGTTAACCCTAAAACAAAAATACGAGATCCTCACCGACTATATCCGTGAGTGCATCGCCAACGCATGGAAGCAATCCGAATGGGTCCAAAAACCGGTGCGGTACTTTTTGAGCTTCGAGTATTCTTTCGGAAAGCAGACTTTACAGGCAGAGTACGCCCTGCAGTTGACGGAAGAGCTGGAGACCCTTGCGTCCATTATGGACACTACCTACGAAGCGTTGCAAAACTGTGAGGAGACGCCCCAGCTGGGCTATGGGACGCTGGGTCGCTTCGGAGCCGCCTGGATGGCGAAGACCTCAATGGAAGATGACCCATGGATGGGCTATGGGCTCCGGTATCGCAGTGGGTTCTATCAGCACCGCATTATCGACAACCGTCCGGTGGAGACGACCATCGGGGAGGGAGGAACAGCCCTCAACCCGTGGGAGATCCAGACCGATGTCCGCTACCCGGTTCGTTTTTGCAATGAGACAGTGATCGCCACAGGCATCGACTACCCGATCATGTCAGAAGGGGCCACGCGGATCGATTACGTGAGGCTCTGGGATGCAGAAGACAACGGCTACGTCAACGAGGCACATTTTCGGGAAGGTGAATACGTCAAAGCCTATGTGCAGTCTCTAGATGCGAGGCGTTTGGTCGAGTTTTTGTACCCCGCGGAGAGCAACGAACCCGGTAAGAAACTTCGCTTTATGCAGGAGTACTTCTTCGCTTCGGCGACCGCACAGGATTTGCTCGCCCGGTATTTCGCTTCACCGGAGACCGAACTTCGCCAAGTGTATATCAACGAGATTCACCCCGTATTTGTCATTCCTGAGATGATCCGACTCTTGATCGAAGAACACGAATACACGATGGAGCAGGCGGTCGACTTCGTACGAGGCATCTTCTCCTATGGGAATCAGATCCTGACCGAGGAGGCTTTTGAGACGTGGTCGATTGAGCTGATCGAAGATACGCTGCCCAATATGCTCGTGTACTTGCAGCAGATGGATGAATACGCACGGCAAAACAGCCCCGTCTGGAAGAGGCAGTCACAGAGTGTGCGAGGGATCATTCGGGAAGAGCGCGTTCACCTTTCCAATATTGCGTTGTACTTTTGTAAAGACGTGTACACCTTTTCGAATACCCATCATCAGTCCTTTGCGAAGCGAGTGGGTGTGCCTGAAACAAGTGCCGATCCCTTCCGGATCATGCCCTCCATTCCGCCGAATACGCAACTTCTCAAGCAGTACAATGCGGCGACATATCGGTATTTGGAGACAGGGCGGTCCGATCCTTCGGCCTTGGCGGAGATAAAGCTCTTACGAAAGCAGGAGTTTGCGCGTGAACTGAAAGACCGGCATTCCGTCATCGTCAACGATAAGTCCATTTACAATGTGCATATCGGCAATTTTCACGAGAACAATCGCCAGTTGCTGATGGTGTTGCATATCGCGGAGTTACACCGCCAACTTTTGGCGCTGCCGCAGTTGGACATCCCGGAGACCACCTATTTCTTTGCGGGAAAGGCCTACCCCGGGTATCTGATGGCCACACAGACGGTGCATCTGATCAACGCCTACAGCAAATGGCTCTCCCATGACAATCTAATCCACAACAAACTCAAAATCGTCTTTATGGAGAATATGGATGTAGAGCTCGAGCGCAAACTTCTCTATGCATCCGACATTTTTCAACCGATCCGCCTGCCTTCGCAAGCGACCGTGCCGATCAATATGAACGACGCACTCTTGCACGGTTCCGCCGTGCTCGCATCGACCCACGGGTATACGAAAACCATCCATGACCGCTTACGTGCGCCCGGCGGGCTCACATTGTTTGATGAGACGATACAAGATCGCACCAAGGGCATGGATGCAATGCGCTTTTTGCTGAGTCATAAGCAAGAATTGGGCTTTGATGTCAGCCGGATGATCGCTGAACTGGACAAGTATCAGGACAGTTTTCATATCGTCGGCAGCTTCGACGATTATCACGAGAAGATGCTCGCGCTCACCAAATCCTATTTTAATGAAGATATGTGGAATGCGGCACGTGCATCCAACCAAGTACAAATGTGGAAATTGTCGCAGGAATCGAAAGGATGCTTATTATGCAATGGCCAATAGCAGAGGGAGCACTCGGCGTCCATTGCACCGATAAGAGCACGACTTTTCGCGTCTATGCGCCGCACTCAGAAAACGTACGCGTTCTCCTATATAGAGAACAAACCGATATCCGAAGAAAAGAAGTCCCCATGAAAGCGGCAGACGACGGGACGTTCACCGTGCGGATCAATGGAGATTGGCACGGTTGGTACTATCTGTATCTGATCGACGAGCGCGTTGCCGTGACCGACCCGTACAGCATCTCCTTGGCGATGAACAGCACAAAATCCGCTGTCGTCGACCTAACGCGCACGCATCCCGAAGGCTGGGAGACCCACTCACGCCCGAGAAATGCCGCACACGACGCCGTGATCTACGAACTGCACGTGAAAGACATCACCGGCGATATCAGCTCCGGCGCACGAAACGAGTACCGCGGGAAGTTTTTGGGGCTGGCACAGGAAGGGACGCAATGGGGCGATTCCACGACAGGACTGGACCATATCAGCGAGTTGGGCATCACACACGCTCACATTTTGCCGATCCAGGACTTTATCTCCGTACAGGAAGAACCCGAGTACTTTTTTAACGACTCAAACTATAACTGGGGGTACGACCCCGAGCATTTCAACGCGCCCGAAGGCTCGTACTCCACCGATCCGCAAAATGCCGTGCTGCGCATTCGAGAGTTAAAAGAGATGATCATGGCGCTGCACAAAAAGGGCGTGTCCGTCGTGTTGGACGTGGTGTACAACCATACTTTCCGCGCATTCGACTCCAATTTCGAGCTGATCGCGCCGGGGTATTTCCACCGCCGATTGGCCGACGGAAGCTTCAGCAACGGCTCCGGCTGCGGAAACGAATTCTCTTCCGAGCGGCCGATGGGGCGCAAGTTCATCGTCGACTCGATCCGCTACTGGCTGGAAGAGTACAAAGTCGACGGCTTTCGCTTTGACCTGATGGCGTTGATCGATAAAGAGACTGTGGACGAGATCCTCCGCGTCGCGCGAGAGATCAACCCCGATGTTCTGATCTACGGCGAACCGTGGGCGGCACTGCCGACGACCTTGGCCCATAGCGAGATGACGCTCAAGGGAAGCCAACAAAACAGAGATTTCGGACTGTTTAACGACGATTACCGCGACGCGCTCCGCGGGGGCAACGACGACGCTTCGATCGGCTATGTACAGGGCGCCTACAAGTGTAAGACCGCCATCGAAACGGGAGTCACAGGCTCCATTGCCTACGATGCAAAGCGAAACGGTTTTGCCGCCGAACCTCACGAGAGCATCAACTATTTCAACAGCCACGACAATCTGATCATTGCGGACAAGCTGACGAAGACCTCTCGAAAAGAGGGCGATGCCGACCAAAATATACGGCTTCTCTTCGCTCTGACGATGATGAGCTTCGGAACGCCGTTCTTCCATGCGGGCAATGAGTTTCAACGCAGCAAGAAGATGAACCACAACTCGTATAATGCGCCGCTCAGCATCAACGGCATTCGGTGGGACAGAAAGTATAAGCATAGAAACCTGAACCGCTATGTGAGAGACTGCATCACCTTCCGCAAGATGGTCGGCGTCTTTGGAGAATACGACGCAAAGACGATTCGCCAGCGCCTCCGCTTCTTGCCCGAAGCGCCGGAGCACGTGATCGCGTATGAGATCACCGAACCCTCGGGCGATGTACTGCTCATATTCCACAATGCGGGGAATCAGGTGTATCGCCATCAATTAGCCAATGGAAATGCGATGATCCAGCTTTTTGACGAACAGGGGATCTGCCACACGAGTTTTTACCAAAAAATTATTGCGATACCGGAAAAGAGTTCTGCCGTTTACCGCATCCAAAGGAAGACGCATGGAAACGAAAACTGAGCCCAAAAGCTTACAGTTAGAACACCGGCACTTGCATGTCGAACCGAACGGGTACGGCGGCAAACAGGCGTGGCTCTCCGAGATCGGGGGGCACTCCAAACACCTGGCGAACCGGGCGTGCGGCGTGACCGCCGTGGCCAATGTGAGCCTGTATCTTGCGAGGACGAGACCTGCATGCCGCAATCTTTATCCGTATGAGGTGGCCACAAAAGAAAACTTTACACAGGTAATGACCGATGTATTGAAGCATCTCAAGCCGACTCCGGCCGGTATCATCAACCTGGGGATGCTGACGAGAGGTTTTCAGAACTATGCGAAAGAAAAAGGCGTCATCTTAAACGGCAATGCTTCGCACTGGAAGTGGACCAAGTCCAATGTTGAACAGTATATTCGCAGCGGCTTGCATTATCAGTCGCCCGTGCTGCTTCTCACGTGGAACAGCCGAATATCGGAACTGAAGAATCACTGGGTGATCGTCACCGGAATGAATCGCGACGAAACGGGAAAGATCACCATCACCACCTCCAATTGGGGGTATAAAAGAGAGTATAGTTTAGACGAATGGGTGAAACACTTTTCACTCTATCGGGGACTCTATTATTTCACATAGGAGGGATACCATGGGCTATCAAGAAAAGTACAAAGAGTGGCTGGACGCACCCTATATCGACGAAGCGACCAAAGCAGAACTGCGAGCGATCGAAGGGGACGAAAAAGAGATTGAAGACCGCTTCTATCAATACCTGTCCTTCGGTACGGCAGGCCTACGCGGCGTCATCGGCGCCGGGAACAACCGCATGAACCGCTATACGGTGACACATGCGACTCAGGGGTTGGCAGCCGCTGTTCTGGAAGAAGGCGAAGAGGGCAAAAAACGTGGCGTCGTTATCGGCTACGATGTACGCCATAAATCCGATGAATTCGCTCGCATTACGGCCGAAGTGCTCGCAGGGTCCGGCATCCAAGTCTATTTATTTGACCAGATATCGCCGACTCCGCTCCTCTCCTATGCCGTGCGCAAACTGGGAACCCAAGCCGGCGTCATGGTGACGGCGTCCCACAACCCGAAGGAATACAACGGCTACAAAGCGTACTGGGAAGAGGGTTCGCAAATCTTGGACGACATCGCCGATCGCATCGGAAAAGGGATTGCGGCGATCAAAGACTTCACCGACATCCCGTCCTTGCCGCTGGCAGAAGGCGTCGCCCAGGGGCTCATCCACATGGTAGGAGACGACTTGGTCAAAGAGTTCCTCGATGAAATCGAAAGCCGCAAGGTCACCGACGACTTCGACAAAAGCGTGAGCATCGTGTATTCGCCGCTGAACGGAACCGGAAATACCTTTGTGCAAGAGATTCTTCGACGCAGAGGGTTTGACAATGTGCACATCGTCACCGAACAGGAGCTCCCCGACCCCGACTTCAAGAGCGTCAACTACCCGAACCCGGAAGAGCCCAAAGCTTTTGCCGTAGCGGAAGCCCTAGGCAAAGAAGTCGGCGCCGAGATCCTCATCGCGACCGACCCGGATGCCGACCGTATCGCCATGGAAGTGAAAGATGCAGACGGCAACTATGTATTCATCAACGGCAACCAGATCGGTGCGCTTTTGGTCAATCACATCTTGTCCAATTTGAAAGAACAGGGTAAAATTCCGGACAAGTCCTTTATCGTAAAGACTATCGTTACCGGAGATTTGTCGCGTAAGATTGCCGACCAGTACGGTGTCGAGGTGCGAGAAGTCCTCACCGGCTTTAAGAATATCTACGCGATCCAAAATGAGATCGAGCGCACGGGCTCCGATGAAAACTTCATCTTCGGTTACGAAGAGAGCATCGGGTACTCCTATGGGACCTATGTCCGCGACAAAGACGCCGTTATGGCCGCGATGCTGATCGCAGAGATGGCGGGGCTGGCGAAAAAACGCGGAGAATCCATCTTGGATAACCTGAACAAGCTCTTCGAAGAGCACGGTTATTTCAGAGAGAAACTCATCTCGCTCGTTCGCGGCGGGGCCGACGGTCAAGCGCTGATCGGTCGCATCATGGACGACTTCAGAAAGAATCCGCTGCAAAGCTTAAACGGTACAAAACTTGAAAAAGTATATGACTATAAAGAAGAAGACTACGGCATCGGACGCTCCAATGTGCTAAAATATGTGTACGAAGACGGCAGCTGGTATGCGGTACGCCCATCGGGCACCGAACCGAAGATCAAATTCTACATGTACAGCTGCGCCGACACCAATGAAAAGTCGCTGGATACACTGAAGAAGATGGAAGAGAGCATCATGCAAAAGGCAGATGCAGTACAGTAAGTAACACTAGGTTGATGAATGTCTATATAGGGTAAACTCAGTGCATGTGATATGCAGGTTGCGGAGGTAAGGGGATGTCCAAAAGGGCGACTCTGAGACGAATCCTCACCATCATCGTGTTCTATCGAGAGGATGAAGTCGAGGTGGAGCACGTTGGACTCCCCTGACGCAGCAACACTTATGTAAGTACATTCAGTTGATACTGTCTCTGACAATGTTCAAAGCGGCAAGATAATCTTGCCGCTGTTTTATCGAAAAAAACGGGAGATGTAGAGTGGAACAGACAGGAAGCGCAAGACGAAAACGAATATTTACGATCGCAATGCCGGTGCTCATCGAACTACTGATGGGGACCTTATTCGGCATGGTCGACATGATCATGCTCGGAAACTCGGGAACCGGTCCCGTCATCACCGCATCCATCGCGGCCATCGGGATCACCAATCAATATTTGTTTATCGGCTTAAGCTTAGTGTCTGCACTTACGACCGGTGCGACCGCCATCATCGCCCGGTATATCGGAGCGGGGAAACCCGAGAAGATCGAGTCCGTCGTCAAGCACATCTTGGTACTCACCCTACTCGCAACCGCCGTGCCGATTACACTGTTCGGCTTGTGGCAGACCGACGCCATCATGCGCTTCATCGGCGCGCAACCCGATGCGATCGAGGTGGGGCGCAGCTACTTTAAAGTCGTCATGATCGGGTTTACCTTCCAAGCGTTCAATTTCGCCGTATTTGCCGCCATGCGCGGGGCGCAGGACACGAAGAGCCCCATGCGGATCAACCTGATCGTCAACGGGCTCAATGTCGTGGGTAACGCCATCCTCATTTTCGGGCTGTTCGGCTTTCCAAGGCTGGGCGTCACCGGAGCGGGGATCTCCACCGCGTTTGCACAAGTCGTCGCCATGTTCTTCACGCTGCGCTACCTGCTGCAAGGCAAGCACCAGGTGAAGCTCACACGTGGTGACAAATTCAAGTTCGACCGCAATATTCTGTACAATCTCGTGAAAGTCGGCATCCCTGCCGCTGCGGAACAGGCGCTCTTTCGCGTCGGGATGCTCCTCTATGTGCGCACCGTTGCGGGGTTGGGTACGACCGTGTACGCGACTCATCAACTCGCACTCAATATCCTAATGCTGTCCTTCACCATCGGCCAGGCATTTGCGACCGCCGCCAGTACCCTGACGGGGCACGCCCTCGGCATGGAAGACGAAGACCTCGCTGAAGAGTATATGCAAGAGACCAGCCGCTACGGTGTCCTGCTGTCCCTCGGCGTCGCTGTTCTGTTTTTCTTCTTCAGCCCGTATGTCGTGCGGCTCTACACCTCCGATACCGGCATCATCAACGCAGCATCCGACGTGCTGAAACTCATTGCCATTATCCAGCCGTTTCAGGCGTCCCAGTTCATCCTGGCGGGTGGCTTGCGCGGCGCGGGGGACACCATGTGGACCCTCGTCTCCACCGGAGTGGGTGTGCTCGGCGTGCGAAATCTCGCCGCCTTTGTGCTTGTCTCCTATATGGGATGGGGCCTCACCGGCGCTTGGGTCGCCTTGATCATCGACCAGCTCGTCCGCTGGGTGCTGATCAAACTGCGCGTGCGAACGGGCAAGTGGAAATATGTGAAGCTGCGGTAAGCCGGAGGATGATTCATATTGAGCCATGATCCTCTATGAGTTTTCAAAGCAGCAGAGGTCGCAATATGACGAGCTCTGCTGCTTTGTTTGAATGTCGAGGGAATATATCATGATAGATATGAATCAATTTCGCTTGACTTTGATTGAGCGTTAGTATATCATATTAATAACAATGTACAGGAAGTGTAATATAGTTTATACTTCACATTTCATGACGAATCTAATATTGGAAGTCGAGAGAAAAGGTTTGCAAAGAGAGCTGTGCAAATAGTTTTCCTTAACAGAAGAATAGGAGGAGAAAAGATGAATTACAAAAAGATTACTACGCTCATTTTGGCGTTTGTGTTAGCATTTACTTCAGTACCCGTTTATGCTAATACCGAAAATCTCGATTCTTCTAACAAAGAAGATCAATCAATAGCAATCGAAGCTAGGAAATTAATTGAAGAGTTCATTCCTCAACATTACAATGAAGAAAGTGGGTGGAATACTTCAACAAAGATCGGAACAATTCAAGAGTTCTATAATTTCGAAGATGAAATTAGTGGCTTTATCTTCAACATTACTACCGAAGGAATTGATGACGGATACGCAGTTGTCAACATTTATAGTGATCAATTGTTCATGATGGAGTTTGGTTACAACCAACCTTATTATTTGATGCAAGTTGGTGAGTTTAGTAAGAATATTCAAGACGCTACGCTTTATCAATCAGGATTTAGAGGATACTTTTTGAAAGATGCTTCAACCGGGCAAATTAGGGATGCAGAAAGCGGAGAAGCTATTGATCCGGATAGCGTAAAGTTAATCGCTGACCACAGCATGAAAATCCCACTTGGTGTTCAATTAGAGCTACAAAATATGGATACCGAAAGTACGTCCACGCGAGCTACTAATGTTCATCTGATTAATGATTTGGAAATCCGGATGAATCTAGTGGGCTTCAAAATGGTCTTCATTCGATTTGCCAAGCAGTTTATCATGCACAATATTTTGGTGGGAGAAGTATAACTGCGACCGCGGTCTATATGATTAGACTGAATTATAAAATCGGACTTAGGAGAAAGCACATGCCTAGAAAAAATAGTATTCTGTTTTACTATCCCTATCTAGCTCTCGTGGTATGTGTTTTTCTCTTTTTTTTGTTTCCCCTATCGGGTGACGACTGGAATCGAATTGCGATGGATCGTTCTAGTATTTACGGGTATATAGCAGCCATCGAATCACAGTGGCTTCATCTGAACGGTCGCATCTTGGGCAATGTTTTCTCTATGCTATGGATCGGTAAGTCGTTTCGCGTGATCGCACGGCTGGCTTGTGTCATTAGTTTTTGGCTCTTGATTAGCAAGGTGTTTTGCATTAGGAAGAGGGAATCCTTATGCTTTACACTTGCCATTATCCTACTATTACCAAAGGAGATATTTCGCGAAGTGTGGGTGTGGAATGCCGGTTTTTACAATTACGCACCTCCACTTGTTTTGCTTTTGCTGATCTACCATATTGTTCTGAATCAACCCTTTCGGCCTAAAATGCAGGGGGTTATTTTGTTCATTACATCATTTGCATGTTGTTTATTCTTGGAAAACATAACTGTATATTTGTTTATTTCGAGCTTTGGATATACAGTTTTTTGCCTTTTAACCCATCGAGAGATAAAGATAATCTTGCCTTGTCTGCTTGGAGCGACTCTAGGCACACTTTTCATGTTTATGTCACCAGTCTATTGGGATATTGTATTAGAGGTAGACACTTATCGCACAGTAGGGACAAAGATATTGAGAAATTGGAATGCTATGGCGCGTTTTCTTATCGCATCGAATCCATTGTTTCTAGTGGGTACAGGATCAATCTTTCTTAGAAAATCTATTTCACAGCATAAGTTGCGTTGTAGCGCAGCGATTTATGTACTCATATCAATCATAATATTCACATGGCCATTGCTAGGAATTTCAAATGAATTGCTGTGGATCAATTTCTTATTACACATCGTCTTTTTTGCTTTACTTATCATTTTGGGACTGGCAACGGAGGAATCTATTTTTACTTCACACTTCCTGTTCTTTGTCTTGAGTCTAGGTATACTGATGGGTCAGTTGCTGTTTGTTACACCGATCGGTGCAAGGAATTTCATGGCATCGACGCTTATCCAAATGATGATTCTTATTGAATTATTCACCCATGAATACCATTCCTCCGGGAAGGTGCGCTTGATCACGCAACGAACACTGGCAGTTCTCATATCGATCAAACTCATATTCTTACTCGTTATTTATAGTAAAAATTATCTAACATTCTTATCGAGAGTTAATGATTTAGAAGCTGCGAGGTTGTCTTGTCGTCCATATGTCCGCATACAAACCTATCCATATCCCGATTATATTCATTCACCGGGGATCGAAAATTTGGAGAAAGTGTATTTTTGTGTCGAACCGGGTGACATAACGATAGAGCTAGATAACGAATAAAGACAGTTAAATTCATCTGTATCAAAAATGTTGATAATCAACGCTACTGATTTCGCATACAGTAATTCTGATTAACTCTCTACAGTTTTGAGATGAGTTGTGATCTATAGCGGAAATTTTACGCAATTGGTTTATACTACCGCATATTTCATTGTGTCTTATTATCATTTCGGTTAACGTGAAAAAGAACCCCGGTTGAAGATCCGGGGCTCGAGAAGGGGGAAATATTTACTTGATGCAGGTTTTATTTGAGTACGAATTTACTCGCCTCTTGTCCGGAGATTTTTCCGAATATGATCGCAGCGTTGTAGGCTCCACTTACATCAGTAACTTCACCTGCTGCGTACAGACCTTCTACGGGTTCGTTTGAGCTGTTCAACACCTGGGCTCTTTCATTGGCAACGACTCCGCCCATGGTCATGTGAATGGCTGAAACAACTTCGACACCGTAATATGGACCGCTCGACGCAAATGGGCGATCAAAAACTTTATCTCCTCTAAAGGGATCGGCGATCTCACCTGAAATCGCAGCATTATAGTCTTCAACCGTTCTTTGTAGATTGGTTTTATCAATCTTTAAGGTTTCGGCAAGTTCATCGAGAGTTTCAGCTTTTGAGTGATACCCTAAACCAACGTGTTTTTTCAACCGATAAGCCGAATCAAAAGCGTTTTGATCATAAATATAGTAAGCGCTTTTACCGGGTTGTTCAGCAATTTGATGCGCAAATTCCAACCCTCGATTTTTCTCGGAGACAAAGCGATTCCCTTCTTTATTGACGAGTATGAAATCGTCGGCTCCGCCGGTAAGGTCGCGTGTCTTCCGAACAATAAAGGGAAACACGTTGAGTTTGTCCATATTCCCTAACTGAATACCATTTTTTTCGAAAACGCTAATAAAGTCTCCTGTCGTCCCGATTTGGTTAGACGTCTCTACGGATTCCGAACCGGGTGCAAATTTTGCCAACAATTCTTTATTTGAGGCAAATCCACCGGTGGCAATAATGACCGCATCAGCATGAATGTTATACGTTCCTTCTTTAGTTTGAACGGATACGCCTGTCACTTTGTTATTGTCGATGATGAGATCTAGGCCTTTTGTTCCGGTGCGTACATCGATACCCAACTCATGTATTCGGTTTTCAATTTGGTTTTGGATATGCTCTCCTGCGTATGCGTCTTCTGCTTGCATATGATTTGTCTCGCCATAAGCATAGTTAAGTTCGATTCCCATGCCTCTTAACCACTCATCGAGCTTGTAGTTCTCATCAGCCCATGCTTTTTTTCTTTCGTTTGTGTCGGAAGCTTTCTCTTTCATTTTCAAAAAGTCATCCACAGAGATTTCTTTGCCTAGCGACTTTTGAGCTTGTGAGTTAATTAAGTCGAAAAAGTTCATGTCGAACTTACCATTACCACTTAGAATGTCCAGCTTTTCTATGAGTATGACGTCATCAACACCGGCTTCTTTGGCGCTGATCGCTGCGGATAGTCCGGCGGGTCCTCCTCCAACGATCACAATTTTGGTGGAGACATCTTCTAGCTTATTATCTGAACCCACGTTATCTTCAGATTGTGAAAATTCGATTTTCCCAAAATCGTGACCGGCCGCTTTCATTGCTTCGTTGACCGCTGTTTTGACGGCAAAAGATGTAAATGTAGCCGCCGATACATTATCTACTTTCGGAGACTGCGCCAGAATAATCCTCTCGACAATTATTGGAAACGCCCTTGTAAAAACGGGGGAGGACTCGTTGTGCTCAGCAACAGAAATGTCCTTGACTTTGCCGTTTGCCACGGTAACACTCAGTCGCAACGGACCCCCATAACCTGAACCACTACCTTCGTATGTACCATCTTTAAGAGTGACTGCTTCGGTACCAACTTCATTTTTCTGATCAACACAACCTGTCACTGCAGCCAATAGCAAGATGGTTGCGAATAGATATGCTAATAATTTTGACGGTTTATATCTCATTGATTTCTCCCCACATATTTTGACCTATCTATAACAATAACACCATTGTCATAACAGATATTTGACTGGTGTTATTGTCATAAATAATTTAGTTATCAATTAACGATTGCCATTTAGCTCAGCTATATTAACAATCGCACTCAGTTTCCTCTTCCGGTGTAGAATCATCTTCTGTACCGTCATCATCTTTGTCGTCCTCTGTTTTCGGTTCAGTCACTTCTTCTGTTATTGGTTCTGTTACCTCTTCAGTGGCGTTTTCAGTCTGAACTTCGGTTGCAGGAGTGGGTACCGTTTCAGTCGTTTGCGTTTCATTAGAGCATCCAACGAACAAGCCGATCGCCAAGGTCAGCACCAATAGAATGCGTGCAAACTTTAGTCGTTTCATTGATACATCCTTTCTTTTACTAAATCAAATAACGATTTAGCGCGCTTCTAATTCTTCAATCTTCTTTTGCAAGTTTTCTACGAGACCGTCTTTAAATCGATCGTAGAAATGTTTGACTGTCCTATTCTCAGTGCCGAGCAGTAGATCAATATGTTTACCTTCAGCTCTTTCTGATAGATTTGCGGTTTTATTGCCTTGTGAATCTTCGACATACCATTCATTGACTGTATCGCCTTCAACACCATCAACTACGACTTTAAAATAATCATTCGGTCCAACAAACACGTTGTTGGCGTCATCCAAGATAATCTCTTTGTCATTCTCAAGCATTACCTCGATGATCAGATTACAAGTGGCTCAGGTGTCAGGACGATAAATGAATCGATCGTCTTCAGAAAATAGCACGCCATTTCCCATCTCAATTACGTCTTCGAATCCGACAAGTTTTACTTTTCCGGCTTCTGCGAACGGATCATTCATAATGTCGAGAATCACCTGTACATCATTCGATTCCGGACGAAGGATAAACTGACTTCTTTGAACTTGGTCAGCCGGAATACGGCTTGTCGTTTCATCTGTCAACGGTCCCAACTCTTTTTCAATTTCTTCGTTGGTTTTCGTGTTTAGCATTTTCACGGTTGCAGTATTTTCACCGATATTTACAACTTGAACTTCCCAATCGCCAAGAGTAGATTTTTCATCAGCAGCTAATGCCATCTTGATGGGATCCTTTTCGGTGAAAAGGAGGAAGTCAACGGCACCCGTTCGGAATTCCTTTACGATCTGCTGATCTTTCGTGATTTCATCACCGACAAGATATGTAGCACCGCCGGCAGCTACAGACGTACTATAGTATTCTTGTGTCCAGCTTTTCCCATCGGGTCCCGCGACATAAGTACCGGTTGTCCTGCCCGATCCATCGCTGAGTACGCCTGTCGTAGCGTCCATCACTTTTGGATCTGTAGCAACAGAAAAAGTAGAACCATAGTAGTTACCGGAAGGCTTCAAGATCGAGTATGTCGCAACAGGAGCGTTAAATCCGGGGGAGTTTACCGATAGCCCGGTAAGTTCTAACGATTTTGATCCATCTCCAAAGGGAACCTTGTCACCAACTTTTTCATATTTCGCATCGGTTAATACATCCAGTTTGAATCCAAAATCGACCCAATGGTATTTTTTACCTAACAAGTACAGAACGTTTTCACCAAACGGATTGGTATTATAGTTACTGTAACGGATCGTATAGTATAAGCCGGAAGGGGGAATGTGTACTTTTCCATCTGCCACAGTGCTTTCCCTAATGACAAGACCTTCTTGCATGCTGTACTTTCCGGTTAAACTCTCATTTTGGAATGTACCGAAACCTTCGAGACTATTGACGATCGCAGCATCTTCTTTTGGCGATTTTTGTAAGACTCGATTTGAGAGATCAATTAGTTTCGCATCTTCTCTCGTTTCATTTCGTTCTTCATTACCAACAGTTTCTTGCATCTCTGTAGCTTCTACATTTTCTTGTTTTACTTCTGAAGTTGCCTGTTCGGTCACTTCGGTCACTTCAGTCGCTTCCATTTCACTTTCGGTTGTTGCGCTGGTAGTACACCCGGCGACAAACGCTGCGAGCAATGAAAGGATCAAAAGCATCGGAAATAAGACACGTTTACGCATGTTTGACACTCCTCTCGTTTTTTGTTTTTGTAACTAAGCAAATCAGTTGTTTTGCGTTGGACTATCACCTCTTTTCTTGATATCATCCATAGCAAGCGTTTACAATCAATGTTAAACGTCAGACGTTGAAAATACAATGATTGTGTTAGTTTGCAATATGAATATGTTTGAAATATACCATATTGACAACATAGAGTCAAGTGTTTTCATTAAGATTATGAGTTTTGTCATAAGAAATGTTAAAGCAAATCTACACAATACAGACTATAGACATAGGCAATCCACTACAGTATGATTTCTAACGGAATTATTCTGACAAACTCTTTACATTTTCCAAAATGTGCGCTATACTTTCATTTAAGTTGCTTTCGGAAAAAGCGCTGTGAGGAAAGTCTCAAGAGAGCGGGCGGACGGTGCGAGCCTGCGGCGGAACTCATCGCTACTCCTTTTCCGGCATCTTTCCTGAAGAGAGTAGGGAAAGACGGGTCGTCCCGTTAACGACATGAGAAGTGGGCTGCTATGCAGTCAAACTGGGTGGTAACACGATGATTCGTCCCTGTGGCAACACGGGGATTTTTTCATGTTTGCAATAGAGAAACGCAGTTTTGTGAAGCTTGTGCAGAGAGCCGGCGGGGGTGCGAGCCGGTCAACGAAACAAAACTAACTCCTTTCTCTGCGCGCCTGTTGAAAACGAGTAGGCAGGTGGGGTTCATGGCCTTATACATGATGAGTGGCACGAGTTTTCGTGCAATCCGGGTGGTACCGCGTACACATACGTCCCTGCATTTGCAGGGACATTTTTTTATGATGATGGCTGAGTGACTAGAAAAGCGGAGGAAGGGGATGTCCCCAAGGGCGCCCTCGTAGACATCCGTTTCCTCGGCGACAGCACTCATCAAGCAACAACAGATTTCTAGAAAGAAGAGGAGAAGAAAATGATTCGAATTTTTGACACGACATTGAGAGACGGTGAACAATCTCCGGGTTGTTCGATGCACCTGAACGAGAAAATCCAGATGGCCAAGCAGCTGGAGCGTATGGGTGTCGACATTATCGAAGCCGGTTTTGCCATTTCGTCGAAAGGAGACTTTGAGGCGGTTTCTGAAGTGGCGAAAGTGGTTAAAAACAGCACGATCTGCTCGCTGTCACGCTCGGTGAAGGGCGATATCGACGCTGCGTACGAAGCGGTGCGTCATGCGGAAAGCCCGATGATCCACGTGTTCTTGGCCACATCGCCCATCCACATGAAGTATAAGCTCGAAATGACCGAGGACCAAGTGTATGAGCGCGCGGTGGAAGCCGTCAGGTATGCGCGTTCGCTGTGTCCGAATATCGAGTTCTCCTGTGAAGACGCGTCTCGTTCGGAGCTTCCGTTCCTGTATCGCGTCGTCGAAGGCGTCATCGATGCCGGCGCATCCACGATCAACCTTCCGGACACGGTCGGCTACACGACGCCGCAAGAGTACTACGAGTTCATTCAATCGATAAAAGAGAACACGCCCAATATCGACAAGGCGATCATTTCCGTTCACTGCCACAACGACTTGGGGATGGCGGTAGCCAACTCGCTGTCCGCCGTACTCGCAGGGGCGACGCAAATTGAGTGCACGGTCAACGGCATCGGCGAACGCGCCGGCAATACCGCGATGGAAGAAGTCGTCATGGCACTGAAGACGCGCCACGATTTCTACAAGAAGGACACGCGTATCGTGACGACGGAGATCATGAAGTCATCGACGTTGCTTTCCACAATCACCGGTGTACGCGTACAGCCGCATAAGGCGATCGTCGGCATCAATGCATTTGCGCACGAAGCAGGCATCCATCAGCACGGCGTGTTGAAAAACAAAGAAACTTACGAGATCATGACACCCGAATCTGTCGGCTTAAAAGAAAATATGATGGTCCTCGGCAAGCACTCCGGCAAGCACGCGCTCAGGGATCGCCTGATCGAAATGGGCTACGAAGTGTCCGACGAAGAATTGAACGCTCTGTTTGTGAAGTTTAAAGAATTGGCCGACGAGAAAAAGACGGTCTACGATAAAGACATCGAGGCATTGGTTATCGGGGCATACTCCGAGGTCGAAGACGGCTTTGTATTGGTCGATTACCAAACCGCGACCAGCGAAGGAAAAGACGCGAAGACGATCATCAAAGTCCAATACCAAGACGAGATGATCGAGAACATCGGCACGGGCAAAGGGCCGATCGACGCTGCGTTCGACGCAATGGGCAAGATCACCGGACAGGAAGTCCGCCTGAAAGACTTCTCGATCTACTCCTTGACCCAAGGGAAAGACGCCGTCGGCGAGACGGTCGTGAAACTGGAGCGAGACGGTAAGATGTACTCCGGCAAGGGCTTGAGCACGGATATCATCAAGTCGAGCATTTTGGCGTATATCAACGCGATCAACCACATGGTGACGAAAAGAGGCAATGCCTAATGGCAACATTATTTGATAAGATTTGGGACCGCCATGTCGTCACGGGAAACCCGGGCGAGGCGCAACTGTTGTATGTAGACGCCCATTTGATTCACGAGGTCACATCACCCCAGGCGTTTTCGGGGCTGCGGATCGCGAACCGACCGCTCAGAAGACCGGACTTGACCTATGCTACGATGGACCACAACACGCCCACCACGAAAGAAGAGCGCGTGTGCATTGCAGACGAGGTCGCCAAGGCGCAATTGGATGCACTGGCTAAGAACTGTGAAGAATTCGGCGTGGTGCTGTTCGATATGGACAGCCCCGACAACGCCATTATCCATATGATGGGGCCGGAGCAGGGGATCTCCCAACCCGGCAAAGTGATCGTATGCGGCGACAGCCACACGGCAACTCACGGCGCTTTTGGCGCGATCGCCTGCGGGATCGGCACGAGCGAGGTGGAGCACGTCTTCGCCACGCAGACCATCTGGCAGGACAAACCGAAGAACTTGGGCATCCGTTTTACGGGCACCCGTCAAAAAGGCGTATACGCGAAGGACATGATCCTCGGGTTGATAAGAAAGTACGGCAACAATCTGGGCGCCGGCTACGCGATGGAGTTCTTCGGCGAACCGATCGAGAGCCTCACGATGGACGAGCGCATGACGTTGTGCAATATGGCGATCGAAGCCGGGGCGAAGTTCGGCTTAGTAAGACCGGATGAGACGACCTTTGCCTATGTGAAGGACCGCCGCTTTGCGCCGAAAGGCGATGCATATGACGAAGCCGTCGCTGACTGGAAGACGCTGTACACCGACAGCGAAAGCGACTTCGATGCGATTTTAGAGATGGACATCACCGACCTCGCGCCGCAGATCACTTGGGGCACGAATCTCGGACAAGTGGTTGCGTTTGACGAAGCTTTCCCGGAAGCAGAAGGGGAGAACGACGCCAATGCGTATCGCTATATGGACTTACAACCCGGGCAGATGCCTACGGACATTCCGATCACGCATGTGTTTATCGGCTCGTGTACCAATGGCCGATACTCCGATTTTGCAATCGCCGCCGACATATTAAAAGGAAAGAAAGTGCACCCCACGGTGACGGCGATCGCCGTGCCCGGCTCAGATGCCGTAAAGCGCGCCTGTGAGGCGTCGGGCATTGCCGACATCTTCAAAGACGCCGGGTTTGAATGGCGCGAAGCCGGCTGCTCCAGCTGCCTCGGCATGAACCCCGACCGCGTGCCCGCCTACGCACACTGCGCCTCCACCTCCAACCGCAACTTCGAAGGGCGACAAGGCGCCAATTCCAGAACCCACTTGGCGAGCCCCGCCATGGCGGCATTGGCTGCGATCCACGGACACTTTGTCGACAGCAGGGAGGAAGTACAATGAAATTTACAACCATCACAGCGAAAGCCGTACCTGTCTACGTGGATAATATCGACACCGATACGCTGATCCCCAAACAGTACTTGAAGAGCACGGAAAAAACCGGATTTGCCGACGCGCTGTTTGACCCGTGGCGCTACGACGAACAGCAAAACCCCATCCCCGATTTTGCGCTCAACCAACCCGAATACCAAGGCGCGCAGATCCTCGTCGCGGGCGACAACTTCGGCTGCGGTTCCTCCCGAGAACACGCCGCGTGGGCGCTTCAGGACTACGGCTTCCGCGTCGTGATCGCGGGCTCCTACTCGCCGATCTTCTATATGAACTGGCTCAACAACGGCAACTTGCCGATCAAACTCTCTAAAGAAGAGCGAGACGAATTAGCCGCACTTTCGCCCGAAACACCTGTCACCGTCGATCTGGAACAGCAGACGGTCACTGCCGATGGTAAAGTATATCCATTTACGATCGAAGAGTCGTGGAGAGAAAGACTGCTCGAGGGGACCGACGCGATCAGCCGCACGCTCAAATTCGCCGACGCAATCGACGCCTACGAGAACAACCGCCCCGGTTACTGGAGAGACTGATGAAAGCCAATATCCTGTGTTTACCCGGTGACGGCATCGGCCCCGAGATCATGGAGTCGGCCGTCAAGGTCATTGAAATCATACAAGATAAATACGGCCACGAGTTTACCGTGACCAATGCACTGCTCGGCGGGATCGCGATCGACGCGTACAACAACCCGTTGCCCGCAGCGACTCTGGACGCTTGCCAAAGTGCCGACGCGGTGCTCTTAGGCGCTGTCGGCGGACCGAAATGGGACGCCATCGACCCGAAGCTGCGTCCGGAGCAGGGGCTCCTTCGCCTGCGCAAAACGCTCGGCCTCTACGCCAATCTGCGCCCGGCGACCGTTATCCCCGCGCTGGTGGATGCGAGCCCGCTGAAAAACGAGATCGTGAACGCCGGCGTCGACCTGCTCGTCGTCCGCGAACTCATCGGGGGGATCTATTTCGGCGAAAAGTCGACCGATGTGATCGACGGCGTGCGCACGGCGTACGATACCGAGCGCTACGACGAAAACGAGATTCGACGAATCGCCAAAACGGCGTTTGATACCGCGATGCTACGAGACAAGAAGGTGACCTTGGTGGACAAAGCCAATGTGCTGGACAGCTCGAAACTGTGGCGCGCCGTCGTATCCGAAATGAGCGCCGACTACCCTGATGTCAAGCTGAGCTACATGTATGTCGACAACTGTGCGATGCAGCTTGTACGTAACCCCGCGCAGTTTGACGTCATCCTCACCAACAATATTTTCGGAGACATCCTCTCCGATGAAGCGTCCATGATCACCGGCTCCATCGGCATGTTGCCCTCCGCCAGCTTAGGCGAAGGCGGCGTCCACCTGTACGAGCCGATCCACGGCTCCGCGCCCGACATCGCCGGGAAAGACATCGCCAACCCATGCGGTACGATCCTCTCCGTCGCGATGATGCTCCGCTACTCATTCGGTCTGGAAAAAGAAGCGCAGACCATTGAAAGCGCCGTCCATGTCGTACTGGCAGAAGGCGCGCGCACGGCCGATCTCGCACGAGAGGGCGAACCCGTGCTCTCCGGAAGCGAAATGTGCCAAAGGATTTGTGATGCAATCGCAAGCGCCTGAGTTGCGGTTCACCGACGTCACCTTTCGCAGAGATGGACGACCCATCCTGCGCGGCGTGAACTGGACGATCAAAAAAAACGAGCGCTGGGTGCTTCTCGGGAGAAACGGGTCGGGAAAATCGACCCTTCTCAGCATGATCCCCGCGCTTACTTACCCGACCACCGGTAGCGTGGAGGTGTTCGGGCACACCTTCGGCAAACACCCATGGGAGAATATCAGGAAGCGCACGAGTTTCGTGTCGTCCACCCTCCACAACTATCTTTCCACACTGCACGGCATGACGGTGGAGGAGATCGTCCTGAGCGGAAAGTACCTGACCATCGGACTCTACGACGAGCCGACCGCGGAAGATATGGAGCAAACCGCCGCTATGATGTACGACTTTCACCTGACCCACCTTCGCGAGAAGCGCTTTGCGACACTTTCCGAAGGGGAGAGGCGCCGCACCCTGACCGCCCGCGCGCTCATGAACCCGGCTGAACTGCTCGTATTGGATGAGCCCTGTTCGAGTCTGGATATCAGAGAGCGGGAATCCCTCCTGCAAGCCCTCGAACGGCGCGTCGAAAACACAGAAAAAACTGTGCTGTACGTGACGCACAGCTTAGAAGAAATCATGCCGTTTATCACCCATGTCGCCATACTCGAAGACGGCGTCATGTGCGCCGCCGGCACAAAAAAAGAGATCCTCACCGAAGACCGTTTGGGAGAACTCTACCACTGCCGCGTCCGCCTCGACTGGGACTACGACCGGCCGTGGATGAAGATCATTCGATAAGAACACATTCGCCAGGTGTCTACTCTTCATGAGGAGTAGCACTTGGCGTTTTTTATTCGAAATCCCGGTATCTGATATAATGGTAGTTGTCCTCCTGAGGCGGTGCCCTTTCGCCGTGAGGATCTCGTAACGATCAATCATAGGAGGAGAGCGATGATAAAAATTGCCATATTGGACGATGATCAGAAGATGCTGTCCGACATACGCGACATTGTGTTGGATGCTCTTTTTGACGCGCCCGCGCAGATCGATATCTTCCCAAATGGTGCAGCGCTGGATGCCGCGCGCAATACGACAGAATATGACCTATACCTTTTGGATATCGAAATTGGAGACGAAAACGGAGTCGAGATCGGGAAGCGCATCCGACAAACCAGCGCACGCGCTGCGATCATCTTTATTACCTCACACAGCGAGTACGCCTTGGAAGGCTACGAAGCGTTCCCTATCGGGTACTTGGTCAAGCCGGTACAACGCGAGAAGCTCTCGCATCTCTTGCGCTTGGTTGTCGAGAGCTTAAGAACGCCCGGAGCCTATGTGGAGATTATGGAAAATCATCGCAAGATCACCCTACGGGTAGAGGACATCGTGGCGATAGAGCGCGTCAATCGAAAGACGATCATCCATCTCTACGCACAGGAAAGCTACGATACGACAGAAAGCCTTAAGAGCTTGGTGCAGCGTCTACCGGAGAAGCATCGATTCTCCTGTATTAATCGCAATGCCGTCGTGCGGATCGATCATATCGCATCCATCAAAGCCGATACATCGGCGGGAAACCCCGTAACGATGAAAAACGGAAAGGTGTTTTATGCAAGTCGAGAAGGGCTGCGTTCTCTAAAACAGGCCATCGCACGGGAACGCTAGGGGGGTTTCATGTTAGACATCAGTTTTTATCTCATCAACGGATTCGCCGAATTCTATATCCTCTTTCGATATTTTGGTGCGTTTTTAGGCGAAAAACGACTCACCCTACGTCTGATCGCTCCGATCACACTTCTGCTGCTCGTCGGATATGTGAGGGTCAATTTGTTGAGGATTCCCGTTGCGAATTTGATCGCCTATACGGTCGTCATGGCGGTTATCAGTGCGTTTTTCTCAGGAAACGCCCTAAAAAAAGTGCTGTATATACTCGCGATGACCGTCGCAAATCTTGCGGTCGATCTGTTTCTCTTGCAGCTTTTCGTTATGCTCGGGCATGACCTAGAAGCCAATTTTTATCTGCATGGCTTTACGTCCACCATCGTACGCATGATCCTCATTCACATTATCATACTGCGTAGACAACCGAAGGAATGGGAATACGACCGGAGTATTCTGGTCATCGTATCCGTCGTCTGGGGCATGGTCGTGCTGTATGCACTGCTATTTATGCCGAATCTCTCCTCCGCTGAACCGGGCACGTTCCGTTGGTTCTTTCTGGATGCGATGCTCATGTTGATGTCGCTTCTTATTTTCGTGCTGTTTGAAATCTCGACCAACAAAAAAATCGCGGAAAAGCGGGCATACGAAGTTGAGTTGCAAATGGAATCACAAAAGAAGTATTACGAACAATTCCAACATTATGAAAAAGAGATCCGGAGTTACAAGCACGACATGAAACACTTTTTGTTGGGTCTCCTAAATGAAAGTGACGAGAGAAAAGAGCAACAGATTCAGAAAAGATTACACATGATCGACGCCGCCAGTTCGACTCTCTATACAGAAAATGAGTTGATCCAACTGTTGGTGCAGAATCTGGTGGCAAGAGTGGACATCCCGGATGGAAAACTGGAGATACAGTGTCGGGTGCCGAAGGAGATGGGGTTCGAAAATACAGAACTCTCCGTACTGCTGGGAAATCACTTTGACAACATCGCGGAAGCATTGAATCAACTTCCACGCGAAAACAGAAGACTACAATTACAGATAGACTTCACGCCACTTCGTCTCCGCATCTTCACGATCAATACGTTTATGCCACAAGCAGCTAAAAAACCGCAAAAGAACAGAGGGGTTGGAACAAAGAGCATGCGTCGCATCGTCGAAAGACACAGCGGGCACTTTGCGACAAGCGCCACAGATCATGACTACACGACAGAAATCACATTACCATTATCGTGATACTAATACAAACCAACCGTTCAGACATGATACCGGCGAATTCGAGCAAGAATCCGCCGGTTTTGTTATTTGGTGATACACTGAAGGCGAGGCGTGTTTGAACAGATCCACAGTCTATGAGTTCCAGACGTGTGACATTCAGCTAATACTTTTCGGACGGGCAGGGGAATCTTATCGTGTATATAACTCACAAAGGGTGTTGGAATGCTGAGCCAGCTCCTTTTTGTATGAACAGTTGTCAGTATTTTGTAAGATTATTTTATCCAAAGTGGATAGGTTACACTAAATAGGACCACTGATTATAGGACCCCTTCGTGGTACAATCAATCAAGGAGGGTTTCGCATGAGTCAATTACGTCCCAGATACACCCAGGCATTCAAGGAGCAAATTGTCGCACTCCATAATGCTGGTAAATCCATGAGCCAGTTATCCAAAGAGTATGGCCC
>CAZEBB010000017.1:0-37514 GCA_964510345.1 uncultured Peptoniphilaceae bacterium | reverse complement strand
CCGCACCTGCGGCAATGAGCGCACCCACAAAGGGGATGTGCCCGATCGCTCAGACGAAGATGAGCGAGGCGAGGATGGTGATCGCCGTAATGGAGACCATGGATGGGTTGCCCAACAGCTTCTGTACGAGCGCGGACGGCACGACCGTGGTAATAAACGCAGCACCCAATACGCCCAATATTGTGTATTTGCTGACGACGACGGCGAAATCCGACCAGACGTAGTACAGTCCCTCTTCCAAATTTTCGCGAAGAGTTTTCTTCTCTTCCTGGCGGAAATGTGCTTTGCCTTCAAACTTAGGGTTTGTTTCCACCGAAAGCTCGTCTCCGGAAAATCGATTCGCCACAAGCCCCACCAACATCGGCATCGTGAAGCCGGCGATCACGTAGATCAGCGTGAGTTGCGGGCCTAAGATCCCATACGACAACACGACCGAAGCCGGGTTGATCATCGGGGTGGACGTAACAAAATTAAGCACGGGCCCTAAATAAGCGCCCGAGTAATACAAGCTGATGCCGATCGGCACCGTGCCGCAATCGCAGATGGGAAGGAGCATCCCCAGGATCGTCACCTTGAGAAGGGCGATAGGGCTTTTCGTTCCCAACTGTTCTTTTACTTTCAGTGAGTTGGATGCATTATGTAGTACTAAAGCCAGCACAAAACTCAGAATGATCCATGGCGCCGCATTTCGTAAAAACGACCAGGCGACGGTGAAGATCCGGGTGAGAAATTCGATCACGAGCTTTCCTCCAAAGTTTTCAGCGCCGCTTCGATCTCCGAGATGACATTTTTCTTAAATAGTCGTGTGACGAATTTTTCGCCACCGAGGATCATCGTACCCATCGAGATAAAGCCGTACTTCTTTAAGTACTCCCGATCCCGACCGACTTGATAGGCATGAAACTCGACCTTGTCCCCGAAGCTTTCCGCAATTTTTCGTATGGAACGCTCCGTTCCATCGCATGAGGGTCATGTATTTACAAATTCCACCAATAGTTTTGTCAATCGTCTCTCCTATTCGGGTCTATGTATTTTCTTTCATTATTTAGCTGAGAGCTTTTTCTTGCAATGTACATTCGGTCGCATAAGGTTTTCTTATGTCGCTCGCGTTCGGCATTGAAATTCAGCAGATTTCTCTAAATAAATTGTAGCATAGCAAATTAAGAAGTACAAGAAAGTAATCTTTATGACCTGATAAATTTTATTAATAATTGCATAGTCAACACAAAAAAAGACGCCCTTGCGAGCGTCTCATCCAATCACTACTTATTAAATATTACCTCATCCAACCCCTTGCGCGGGCTCGGGTTTTCTCTCTCCTTCAGCTCATCGCTCAGCTGGTCCTTATCGCCGTAGTAGCCCATCGCGACCGCTGCCAGCAGATCATACTCTTCGGGGATGGAGAACAACTCGCGCGCCTTGTCGCGATCGTACCCTGCCATGCCGTGCGTTTGCAGACCTCTCTTTTCCGCTTCCAGCGTGAGGTACCCCCACGACGTACCGGAATCAAATTGATTCCACATATTTTTATTGCCATTGTGTGCGAAGGTGTTCTTCGCCAGCACGATCATCAGCACCGGTGCGTTCTTTGCCCATTCCCTGTTTTTGTCAAACAGCGCTTGTTCGATCTTGTCGCGGTCGGCGTCGTCATTGCCGACGACATACGCCCACGGCTGTTCGTTAAAACAGGATGGTGCGTAGCTTGCTGCCTCTAAAACGGCATTCAAGTCCTCTTGCGATACGGGTTTGCTGCGGTCAAAAGCTCTCGGCGACCAGCGGTTTTGAATCTCTTCCATGACATCATATTTAAAATTACGGTTGATCAATGCGTTCTCTCCATTTCGTTTGTGTATTGTTTAGTGAAACATCACTAATTAGTTATATACCCAAATGATCAGAAAACTATCACAAAAAAGCGAGAGCTCGTGAGAGTTCTCGCTCGATGACTATAAACTGTGGATCGCAACCCCAAGTACGGATGCGGCTCCCTCCTTCAATCCTTCCGACACGGTCGGATGCGGATGGATCGTATCGATCAGCTCTTGCGTGGTACACTCCAGCTCTAGCGCCAGCGCGGCCTCCGCGATCATCTCGGTCGCATAGGGTCCGAACACGTGCACACCCAAGAGCTCCTTGGTCTCGGCGTCGGCCAGCACTTTGACAAAGGTATTGTCCATCTGCCCGGAGATCAGCGTACGCGCGTTGTTGAACAAGGGGAAAATGCCGATGTCGACGTTTCTTCCGGCTTCATTTGCCTGCGGTTCGGTCATGCCCACAGACGCCGCTTCGGGTGTGGTATACAGGCACGACGGGATCTTGTCGTACGGGATCCTTCGGGTCTTTTTGCCCATGACGGCCTCCGCACAGCGGATGCCTTGCTCTTCTGCCGTGTGCGCAAGCATGCTCTTACCCGTCACATCTCCGATCGCGTACAGCCCGGGGATATTCGTCCGCATCTGATCGTCGATCTTCACAAAATGGCGATTCATCGCAACCTGCACCGAAGCGCCTTCCAGCACATCCGTCACCGGGCGGCGACCGGTCGCGACCAGCACTTTTTCCGCCGCAACTTTGTGTTCACTTCCGCCTTTCTCAAACGTGACCGTGAGCCCATCTGCCGCATCCACTCCCAGTACTTTCGCCTTCGTGTGGATGGCGACACCTTTCGCCTCCATCGTCTGCTGCAGCATTTCAGAGATCGCGGGGTCCATCGGCGGCACGATGCGGTCCATCATCTCGATGACAGTCACATTTACCCCGAGCGAGCGAAACAGCGAGGCGAATTCCATGCCGATCACGCCGCCCCCGATGATCGCGAGGCTCTTCGGGAGCTCCTTTAGCGCGAGCGCTTCCGTGCTGTCGATCACGCCGGGCAAGTCCATCCCGGGGATCGGCAAGACCACCGGCGCCGAGCCCGTCGCGAGGACGATGGCGTCAAAACTTCGCTCAACATCTCCGATCTTGGCTCGCTTGCCGTCGATCAGGTGCGCTTCTTCCATGACCACTTCGATCTGCCCTTTGTCCATCAGAAGTCCCACGCCCTTTACGAGTTGCGCGGTCACTTCGTCTTTTCTCTTTTGTATCGCGGGGTAGTCGACGGCAATCTCGCCGTCCAGGCGAATGCCGTACGCCGAGGCTTCGCGAACATTTTCCAATATCCCCGCGCTTTCCAAAAGGGCCTTCGTGGGGATACAGCCTTCATTTAAACACGTGCCCCCCAAGTGCTTGCGCTCCGCAAGGGTCACTTGCGCGCCGAGTTGGCTCAGGCGAATCGCGCACACATAGCCGCCGATCCCCCCGCCAATGATGAGTACATTCATCGGCTCACCCTATAAGAACAGCAGCGCCGGTTGTTCGATCCGCGCTTTTAAGTCTTGTAGGAACTGTGCCGCGACCGCACCGTCCACCACGCGGTGATCGGCTGTCAAGCTCAACGACATGACCTGTCGCACGACGACTTCATCGTTCACGACGACCGGCACTTTGCGGATCGCGTTGATCCCCAAGATCGCGACATTCGGCTGATTGATGATCGGTGTGAAGGACTCCATCCCGAACATACCGAGATTGGTCACAGAGAAAGTGGAGCCTTCCAGCTCATCCGGGTCCAGTGTCATATTGCGGCAGGATTCGGCTAAGCGCGCGGTTTCTTCAGAAATTTCCGACAGCGTGAGGCAACAAGCGTTGCGAATCACCGGGACCATCAGCCCGTTGTCGACGGCGACGGCCACGCCCATATGCACTCTCGGGTGTTGGACGACTTCCAGCTCTTCCACACTCGCATTCAGCATCGGGTGCTGCTTGAGCGTGCGGGCGGTGATCATGACGAGGATGTCGTTGTACGATACTTTCTTTGTCGCCTTAAGCGACTCGCGCAGCTTGACGACTTCCGTCATATCGCAGGTGACGGTAAAGTTCACCGGTGCCGAGATGTTTTGGCTTTCCTTCATGCGTTCCGCGATGATCTGGCGCATGCGATTCATCGGGACGCGCACCGCTTCCTCTTCCGCTCCCTTTCCGTGTGCGAGCACATCCTCTTTGCGGATGCGTCCGTCCGCCGACACGTCGCGCAGGTCGACACCCATTTGCTCCGCCGTAACTTTCGCCATCGGGGTCGCCTTGGGCGCTTTGGCCGCTTCTTGGATGTCCGCTTCAGAGATCGCCCCGCCGGGTCCGGTGCCTTGGAGCCCTGCATAATCGATCCCCAGCTCTTTCGCCAGTTTTTTCGCCCGCGGGCTGATCTTCACTTTACCGCCGGCGGGAGCCGCCTTTTGCTCTTTCACTTGCACTGCCGCCGAGGCCTGTGCGCTTTCCTGTGCCGGCGCTGCATCTTTCGGCAACAACGCGCTGTAGTCCTCGCCCGCTTCGCCAATGATCGCCACGGGTTCCTGCACTTTGACCGTTCCGTTGTCGACCAGTATTTTTAAAAGCGTACCCGCATTCGCGGATTCAAACGCTTTGGTGATCTTGTCCGTTTCGATCTCAAAAATCAGATCCCCGAAGGCGATCGTGTCCCCTTCCTTCTTCTGCCAGTCGCGGATCGTACCTTCCGTCATGGTAAGACCCAGCTTCGGCATGACGATATATTCTGCCATCCATTACTCCTCTCAATTGATGTAAAAATAGCCTTCGCGTTGTGCTTGCTCCACGGTGTCGCGCACCATGACTTTCCGCGGCCCTTTATCGGTAACGGCAAAGTGCAGCACGTCGCCCGGCTTTACGTAGATCTCCCGCTCGCCGTCCAGCGCGATCGTCCCGCGCGTTTGCGGTTCGTAGCGGTACGGCTGCCCCAGCGCGATACGCGTCATCGGGCTCACGCCGATCGCCTCTACGATCCCGGGTGCCACCGGTGCCCGCACGCGGTTATAACCCTCGCCTAAAAAGACGATGCCGCCGTATCGGTGCTCCGGTGTGATGATGTCACGCACGCCGGCGATCGCGGAAAACCCGATGCTCGCCGGATGACACCGCGACACGACCACGCCCAGTATGCTCTCTGTGTTCCAGATCGCTTTGGAGCCGATGATCGGGTCGTTGGAGAGCACGGCGTCGATCAGTGCGAGGTCGATCCACTCGCCGTTTTTGATCACTTCGATCCGCTTTTGCCTTCGGACGAAGCGCTCGTCTTTCAGCGCGCGAATGGCGGTCAGCCCTGCAGCGAGCCCCGCGACCGTGCCCTCCACCCAATCCGGGTAGACATTGTTCGTACCCGTTGAAAGGCTCAGAAGAGGCGTTTGGTCGATATTCTTGGCGATGGCGCGGTTGGTGCCGTCGCCTCCTAAGGAGACGATGCACCCGATCCGCTCATCTTCTTCCATGAGCCTTGCCGACTTTTCCGTGTCTTCTACGCTGCCGAAAATGTGAAAGTCCTGCACTTCGATCTCGCAGTCCAGCTCGTTTCGCTCAATCAGCGCATTCACCGCGCGATAGGCCATATTATGCGATTCCGGCATCAGCACGACCCGATCCACCCCCATGCTCTGCGCCCCGATGACGACACGCTCGATGATGTTGATCTTTTCGTGATTGTCGATGACGGTCGCGTGAGAGACCAGGCGGCGGATGTCCTTTCCGGACATCGGGTTCGCAATGATGCCGATCGCTGTCATACGTCGTTCTCCTTATCAGTTACACTAGGGTTTTGACGGCTGCTACGATATCCGCCGCATTGGGCAACATGGCCGCTTCAAGAGTCGGCGAGAAGGGGACCGGGGTATCCAACGCACCGACGCGCACGATCGGGGCGTCGAGGCTATAGAACCCTTCGTCCGCAACGACGGCTGCGATTTCCGCAATATACGCACCGCGCTTGGTCTCTTCCGACACGAGCACGAGTTTGCCCGTCTTTTCGACCGATGCCATAACGGCTTCTTTATCCCACGGGTAGAGCGAGCGCAGGTCGATCACCTCTACATCGACGCCGGCGCCGGCCAGTTCTTCCGCGGCCGCCATGGAATCCAACACTTGCTTGCCATAGGTAACGATCGTAACGTCCGCACCTTCCCTTACGACTTTCGCTTTGCCGATCGGCACCGGTTCAATTGTATCCGGCACTTCAGACGGCATGGCGTATAAGGCTTTATGTTCAAAATAGATCACGGGGTTTTCATCTTCCACAGCCGACAGCATGAGTCCGTACGCGTCTGCCGCATTGGACGGGTACACCGCCTTCAGGCCGGGGATACTCGCCACCCATTTCTCTAGCGACTGCGAGTGTTGCGCCGCCGCGCCGATCCCACCGCCGGACGGAAGCCTCAGCACCATCGGCAGGGTCAGTTTGCCGCCGAACATATAGCGCATCTTCGCCGCCTGGTTCACCAGCTGGTCCATCCCGACGGTCAAGAAGTCCACAAACATGAGCTCGGCGATCGGCTTGCAACCAGTCGCCGCCGCACCGACGGCTGCTCCTACGATGACACCTTCCGATATCGGGGTGTCACGCACGCGCATTTCCCCAAACTCCGCATGCATGCCGGCGCTGACGCCGAAGCATCCGCCAAAAGGCCCTACATCTTCGCCGAACAGAAATACAGTGTCGTCTTCTCGCATCTTATGCGACATTCCGCCGCGAATTCCCTCTGCATAGGTCATAGTTGTCATCGCACTCGAGCCTCCTCTTTCAAGTCGGTATATACATCTTCAACAATGGACTCGAGCGGTGCCACCGGGCTTTCCTTTGCGAAAGCGACGGCCTGCGCCACCTCGTCCTGAATCTTCTTCTTTGCGTTTTCTACATCTTCCGCCGTCATCACTTCGTTTTCGACTAAATAGGTTTCTAAACGCGGGATCGGGTCTTTCTTCTTCCACTCCTCCAGTTCTTCCTGCGTACGGTAGACGGTCGCGTCGCCTTCAAAGTGTCCGCGATGGCGATACGTCTTGCACTCGATCAGGGTCGGGCCCTTCTTGTCTCTCGCGTTGGCGACAGCGGCGGTAACCGCTTCGTACACGGCGAGCACGTCGTTTCCGTCGATCGTCATGCCGGGGATATTGTAGCTTTGCGCCCTTACGGAGATATCGACGATGTTTTGGTGGCGCTCCTGCGAGACCGAGATCCCGTAGCCATTGTTTTCGCAGACGAAGACGACCGGCAGTTTCCACACACTCGCGAGGTTGAGCGCTTCGTGGAAAGTGGATTGGTTGGTGGATGCGTCTCCGAAGAAGCAGACGCACACTTGGTCCGTGCCGCGGTATTGCGCGGAAAGTCCCGCCCCGACAGAGATATTGTGCCCCGCGCCGACGATCCCGTTCGCACCGAGGATGCCTTTGGTCGCATCGGCGATGTGCATCGAGCCGCCCTTGCCCTTGCAGTAGCCCGCTTCTTTGCCGAATAGTTCGGCCATCATGTACTTCACGTCGCCACCTTTGGCGATAATATGTCCGTGTCCTCTGTGAGTCGATGTGATGAAGTCATCTTCGCGAAGCGCGGTGCATGCGCCTACGGCGACCGCTTCCTCTCCGATATACAGGTGAACAAAGCCCGGGATATTCCCCATGGCAAACTGGTTTTGCGCTTCCGTTTCAAAAAAACGAATCGTAAGCATACGGTCGAGCATACCCCGTAGGGTATCGTCACTGAGTTTCATCGTGGCCTCCTTTGCTTGTTACAGGGATGGTAATTGTGTCCGTCGTTCAATTGATTTGAGATGCAACCGTAGTTTGAGAAAAAAATGAAATCGTTCGTCGTGTAAGCCGCAATCAATTTCTTTTTACTCATCTGAAAAAGAAGTTGCATTTGCTCTATCATAACACGTCGAACGATTCCTTCAAGTGTTGAAAACATCAAATTGTGACAGCGATGTGTCATTTCAGTACGGACAGAAAACAATTTTCACTTTCGTGAAATTTTCATGAAATAAAAATAAATGTAGCGGTTATGAAAAGGTTATACTTGGTCTTCCAGACTCGTATCCATCGAGTCGACCCCTTGCAGCACGCGCACATGGCGCTCCGTCTGGCGGGTCCAATAACTGATCGACTCACCCCCGTTGATCTTCCACCACGTGTGCGGCGTGTTCGCGCGAATGTAAATGCTGTCGCCTTCGTTGAGCACAAAAGTCTCCCCGTCCAAAATGAAAATTAAAGAACCCTTCACCACCACGCCCAGTTCGTCCACCTCGTGTCCGTAGGAGATCTCCTTCTGGTCGTCAAATACGGTGACGCATAAGCCCGTCATCGACTGGGGATTCTGCGTATCCGTCGTGTACTCCACCGTCGCGTGATAATCGCGGCTGTACACCATCTCTCGCTTCTCCTTTTGCACGACCGGCTGAAATTCGATACTCGAGCTGATCAGCTCCACCACACCGACCCCCATGGCGGCACAAATCTTTACGAGATTGTCAAAAGTAGGGCTCGTCAAATCGCGCTCCAGGTTGCTCAAATACCCCACCGACAACCCGGTTCGCTTCGCCATTCGTTCGAGCGATATATTTTGTGACTTCCTGCGCTTACGTATTCGTTTTCCGATCATGACAACCCCTCCGATACATACTTAATACCCAGATTGAAGGTAAAAGCGAGATCTCTCCACTCGCATTCGCTCGGTCGAGATGACTTCCAACTTTTCGTCATCCCGAGTGAGGACACCTACTCCCCGTCATCCCGAGCGAGGAACGAGTCGAGGGATCTCACTTTTCAATCACTCAAATCTCACGTCCACGCGTCCGTATTCCCCAAAATTGCACACAAATGCATCCCCCGGTTCCGCGGCCACCGCCGCCGACAGCGCGCCAGAGAGAATCACATCGCCCTTGTTCAATGAGACGCCGTATTTTTCCAGACTATTCGCAAGCCACACGACCGCGTTCGCCGGGTGGCCGAGCACATCGACACCCTTGCCGGAGTTCACAAGCTTTCCGTTTTTATAGAGCTGAAGGACGATCTCGCGCAAATCCGTCTTCCGCGGGTCAATCCGCACATCGCCCAGCACATACATCCCACACGAGGCATTGTCCGCCACCGTGTCGACGAGCGTCAGCTTCCAGTTCGCGATACGGCTTCCCACTACCTCGATCGCCGGGGCGACATAGTCCGTCTCTTGCAGCACGTCATCAAGTGTCGGGTTCTTTGGAAGATCGCTCTTCAGTACAAACGCCAGCTCCCCTTCCACTTTCGGCTGCAAAATGGCATCCTTCGGTACGACTCCACCCTGCGCTACCATCGAGTCAAAGAGAATCCCGTAGTCCGGCGAATCCACACCGAGCGCATCCTGCATCGCCTTTGATGTCAGCCCGATCTTTTTGCCCGTGATCACCCGCCCCTCTTTTAGGCGGCGTGCGATATTGATGCTCTGGATCTCGTACGCGTCGTCGACGGTGAGTCCTGGAGCCGCTATCGTGATGGGCTCAACCGGCACCCCGTCTTCCTCCGCGCGATACAGCGCCTCTGCGATTTGATGTAAGTCTTTCATAATGCACCTCGTTTTGTGATGATATCTTATTTCAATTATAATGAAAGAAAGCAATTCGGGCAATTTGCCCGGAAAGGAGCACCCATGGAAACGAGCATCCGGAGGCTGCGAGAGTACTTTCATACCGGAGCCACTGTAGAATACGAATATAGAATGAGTAAATTGAAAGCTTTGAAACGCAGCATCATCCAGCACGAGGGCGAGATCATCCAAGCACTCTCAGAGGACTTGGGCAAAGGCGCTTACGAGAGCTATCTCACAGAAATCGGCATCGTATTGTCGGAAATTAGCCTTTTTGAGAAAAATCTAAAGAAGTGGATGAAACCCAAACGCGTGCGCCAAGCGCTGGCGACATTCCCGAGCAAGAACCGCATCCACAGCGATCCTTACGGCGTCTGCCTCATCCTATCGCCGTGGAACTATCCCTTTCACCTCGCGATGATGCCGCTCATCGGGGCGATCGCTGCCGGCAATGTGTGCGTGCTGCGCACCTCCACGAAATCTGCCGCAACCTCGCGTGTCATCGGCGAGATCATCCGCGACTGTTTCACTGAACACGAAACCGTGCATATCTCAGGCGAGTACTCGCATGAAGAGACCCTGGCACCTCGCTACGACCACATCTTCTTCACCGGTAGCCCCGCCGTCGGCAAACTGATCCAAAAAGCCGCTTCCCGCCACCTCACCCCCGTCGTGCTCGAACTGGGCGGCAAAAGCCCCGTGATCGTCGACAAATCCGCCGCTATCGCCGTCGCCGCCATGCGCATCGCCTTCGGCAAGATGATGAACGCCGGGCAAACCTGTACCGCACCCGACTATGTGTATGTAGAGGCGAGCGTTGAACAGAAGCTCGTGGAAGCGCTGAAGCGTGAGTTTACAACACTCACCCAGGATGCTCTCCAAAACGATGACCTACCCAAGATCATCGACCAAAAAGCGTTTGATCGACTCATAGGCTACATCGACCGCCACGACGACAAATGGGGCGGTGAGTATAATCCATCCACCCGCATCATCCAGCCTGCACTGCTACTAAACGCCAAGGAAACCGACCCCTCTATGCAGAGCGAGATCTTCGGGCCCATCCTGCCCATCCTACGCTTTGATGACTTCGAAGAGCTCCTCACACGCCTTTGCGCCAATGAAAAACCCCTCGCCCTCTACTTTTTCTCAAGCGACCCCACCCACATCGCACGCATCCAAAACACAGTCTCCTTCGGTGGCGGCTGCATCAACGACACCATCATGCACATCACCCACCATCGCCTCCCCTTCGGCGGCGTCGGAAACAGCGGCATAGGCCACTACCACGGCAAGCACAGCTTCCAGACCTTCAGCCACCAAAAGTCTATGCTGACCTCCCCGACATGGCTGAACGTTCCGATTCGCTATCGACCGTATGTGGAGTGGAAGGAGAAGCTGATGAGGAGAATACTGAAGTAAAACAAACGGGACCCGTTTTCCAGAGTCCCGTTTCGCTTTTATTCACCTATGATTTTCACATAAAACTTCCGATTCCTCGGCGGATCAAACTCACATAAGTAAATCCCCTGCCATGTTCCCAACACCGGTTCGCCGTTCTCTACGATCACCGTCACACTTAAACAATCTGGGGTTCGATCTTATTTATGTACAGTTTAGTAACAATTTGTCCTAAGTTTCATAGTATTATCTCCTCAATACCTTCTAATCTGGTTGTCATAATGTTTCTTGAATGGAGGAGACATCACAGCCTTTTGAGAGTCATTGAGTCGATTAGTTCAGTTCAGACTCATTATTACCACTAATCCAATAATTGATTATTTTCCTCTTAGATTCTTCTACCCTGCCTTTCATTAACCACAGGGTAAAAATATTTGCTGCTATCTCTAAGCCTAATAAAATCAATAGCACTATCTGTTTCCAGGTATCAAAGTTTCTGAGCGCGTTACAATACATCCGTCCCGCAAATACACCTATTGGTAAAATAAATGCAATCTGTATTATTCCTCCATAAAAATCTTGCGATTTAAAAAAGTCTAAAAATGATTCAATTCTTCTAGAAGCAGTGAGTTTATTCTCAGGGTGTGATGCTGTGTACTCAATGAATAAGTTTTCTCCGAGTAACCTATTGATTGCATCTTCCAATGCTAATACATACCCACTACTATTAAGTATTTTAAGTGTATATTTTAATGTGTTATAAGTATAATATAGAAGAAGATATGGGAATATAATTGATAATATACTCGGTAGTGTACTTTGGGTTGTTTGATTAACGATTAGATTAAATCCAAAAAATATACCTAGTATATAGAAACTCGTTTTATTTAAAAATCCAATATCAACTGTGTTTAGATCACTTATTACCCTAGATCGTTCATTTACAAGTAGGGCAATTTTGTGATTCTTTTCAGTATCGTTCATCTGTGATATTCTCCTTTCAATCTACGACCAACTTACACCCACTAGCTGATTTATCAGCTAATAACCATGAACCTTCTGCTACATGTATTGGTAAAGCGTTTGTGTCTCTCATGGAGAACATCCTAAACTTGATACAGTAAAAAAGTTACTGAACAAATTCTGGCGCTGCAATAAGAACGAAACGAAGATCGTCAATCGTAATGGTTTGCCCTTCCACATAGGATTTTCTCAGATTTATTACTCAGACTCTAACCTTTGGATTAATCCCATACATTGAGACTTCCACCCAGATTCTTCCGTCTTCATTAAACATTTATTTGCTATCTCAATAGCAACTGCTTCACATCTCTCACTTTTAATTGACTCCTCATATTCTAACAACTCACTTACTATTCTCCTACGAGTGCCTATCTCAGTAGTATCTAGTTCTTTAAGTGCCATAATTCCATTCTTCAAATCAATTCTGAGAAGTTTCGGAATTAGCCTCCTTATTATTCCAATATCATCATTTTCATTTGCAAATTTAACACAATACTGCATTATTTCCTCAGGAAACGGTCTATTTTTAATCAGTTCATCCAATAATTCTATACACAGTCTTGTTACACCTTGTTCTAATGAAGACAACAAGGCTATGTAGGTGTCATTATCAACACCGAAATCTTTCAGAATAGATATTGCTCTTTTTCTAGAATTCTTATCCTCTGTTTCGTCAAGTGCAATACTTTCGATTATTTCTAGATTGATTTTATTCGTGTTGGACATTTTCATGCATATAGTTCGCTTATTGCGTAATTCTAATAATTCTATCGATTTCGTAAACATCAAGGCTAATTGATCTCTAAGGACATGTTCAAAATTCAATAGTTCAAAGGAAATAATCGTAAACTGATTATTTTCTTCCAAATACCTTATCAAATCAACTAATTCTTGGAGATTTGGCTCCAACCCATTAATACTTCGAACATTTTTATACTTCGTATAAAGTTTGCTTTCACATAAAACTATAAAAGGCTTACCCTCACGTACAGCACTTATTAATTCAGTATTCCAGGTTATCTTACCAACTGTATCGATTATTACGAAAACACAAAGATTAGCTTTTTTTACAGTGTCAATAGAATTTTTAGTAAACGAAGCTTGTGAAGTATTCTCGTACTCGATGTTTCCGAGTAGATAACTTAAGGCATTCCCACCAAATCCTGTAACAACATTAACAAAAGGATCCTTGATAATGTCAGTATCTTCTGCACCACAAAGCATGATATTTATCATTTTTCACCTTAAAAATTCTTGCACGACGATCTTTGCAACACGTTACTTCTCTATTGTAAGTGTAACACAATGGAATGTATTAGTCAATTCTAACAATGGCTAATAAAATTACTTGCCTATGACATTAACGAAAAATCTTCTAGTCCTTGGTGGGTCAAACTCGCAAAAGTAAATCCCCTGCCATGTTCCCAGCACCGGCTCACCATTCTCTACAATCACCGTCACACTTGACCCGACGCAGCTCGCCTTCAGATGCGCCGATGAGTTCCCCTCGATATGTCGAAACTCCGCCCGATCCGGAAACGCCTTCTCCAAACCGAACAACAGGTCCGTCACCACGTCCGGATCCGCATTCTCATTGATCGTAATGCCGGCCGTTGTGTGCGGGCAGAATACAATGGCGATGCCTGCGGTGATGCCACTGGTACGGATCGCTTCTCGTACGTGAGAGGTGATGGCGTAGAAGTTCGTGGTTGGGGTTTTTAGCTTATACTCAAATAGCATACGGCTCCTACTCCTTCACCAAATACCCCACCAACAACGCCAGCGTATTCTCCAGCCCTTTCTCGTGGGTGCGCTCGTAACCGTGGCTGGCGGCGACGCCGGGGCCGATTAAGGCGTGGCGGTAGTCGTAGCCAGCGGCGAGGGAGGCGTAAGCGTCGGAGCCGTAGTAGGGGTAGATGTCGGTGGAAAAGTCGAGTTCGTGGGCTTGGGCGGTCTTGACGAGGGCGTCGGTGAGCTCGTAATTGTAGGGGCCGGTGCTGTCTTTCACGCAGATGGACACTTTGGTTTCGGTGGTTTTCAGGTCGTCTCCCACCACGCCCATGTCCACGGCGATCATGTCGGTGATGCCGGTGGGATGGGCGGCACTCGCGCCGTGGCCCACCTCTTCGTACACGGTGAACATGAGGTGCACGGGGCGTTTGCTGCTCCACTCCCCTTTGGCGTGTTGGTAGGCCAATCGCAGGAGGACGGCGGCGCTCGCCTTGTCGTCTAAGTGGCGGCTCTTCACGAAGCCCGTATCGGTCTTTCGAAAGCGTGGGTCTAGGCTGATGAAGTCGCCCGCCATGATGCCTAAGGCTTCAGTCTCTTCTGCGCTTTCCGTCAGCGCGTCCAGCACGACTTCCATCGTTTCATCGGTTCGCTCGGCTTTTCCGGCGTCGCGCGATGCGTGGACGGCGGGTTCGTTCAAGCGCAGCGTGCCTTCCACAGTTCGCCCGTCGCGGGTGTGGACGGTCACGCACTCCTGTTCTACATAGTTCAGCGGAAAGGAGCCCACGGTGGTTACGCGAAGCCTCCCGTTTCCCTTGATGCTGCGCACCATCAGCCCGAGCGTGTCCACATGAGCGGACAGCAAGACGCCGTCGCCCTCCACTTCGGGATTGAGCGTCACAAAGACGGTCCCCTTGTTGGACTGCCACGGCTTGTAGCCCATCTTCTCCAGTGTATCGACCAAGTAGTGTTCGGCTTGCTTAGTGAACCCCGTCGGCGACGGGATATTGACCAGTTCTTCCAGTATTTGTAACAGTTGTTTCAATCGTTTCTCCCTTCGGCTCTCGCGAGCGGTTTATATTCCATCCAATAACGATGTGTGAAGCCTTTGAATCGCCCGTTTTTTTCTTTCACGGTCTCTGTCGTGCGAAACCCTAGGCTCTCGTACAAGGACAATACGCGTTCGTTTCCCTGCACGACATCCAGTGTAAATACGCGGTATTTCTCTATTTTCAGCACTTCCTTGATGATTCGCTTAGCCAACCCATGCCCGCGGTCTGAACCCCGCACGGAAACATACGAGATATAGCATTGCCCTTTGCGAAAGGTCTTCGGTCGGTAGAGCTCATCTTTCATGAGCCACGCGGCCAACCAGCCCTTCCACGGGCCGACGGCTTTGCGGATCTCCTGTACCTTCAGGTCGATCGGGTAACCGCTCCCGTCGGCGAGCCCGGCAGTTCCGACGACAAGCCCTGTCTCTTCGTTTTCCGCCACCATAAACCGCTCCGGATGCAAGGCCGATGCAAAAGCGTCTTCTACTTTATGAATGGATGGACAAAACGGCTCAAAATAGGGATAAAATGCTTCGGTGATCGTCTTTGCGATTTCTGTGCGGTCGGCGGGAACTCCCCGCCTAATACAGTACGACATAGCGGTCTCCTTTATATGGTCTTCCCCCGCAGCTGCCCACATGCGCCGTCGATGTCTTGCCCGAGGGCGAGGCGGAGCGTGGTGACGATACCTGCGCGCTTCAGCGTCTCACGGAACGCTTCGATCTGCGCGAGATCTGCACGCTGTGTGCCGTCTGTTATCGGATTGTGTTCGATCAGATTGACGCGACAGGGGATATCGATAATTCTCTCGATGAGCCGCTCTGCGTGGGCGGTCGTGTCGTTGACCCCCGGCAGTAACGCATACTCAAAGAATAGGATTTTGTTTGTCTTCCTATTATACCCCTTGCACGCCTCCAACAGCTCATCCAACGGATACCTTCGGTTGATCGGCATGCTCGCAGCGCGCAGCTCGTCGTCGGCAAAGTGCAGAGAGACCGCGAGCTGACACGGCCAGTTTTCTTCCGCCATGCGCCGGATGCCGGGGACCACACCGCATGTGGACACGCTGATGTGCCGCGCGCCGATCCCCAGCGCCAGAGGGTCGGTGAAGATGAGCAGGCTCTCTTTCACGGCATCGGCATTGTCTAAGGGCTCGCCGATCCCCATATACACGAGGTTTTTGATGCGCACGTTCTCCTGTGCTTCCACGACGAGCAGCTGCCCCACGATCTCTGAGGGTGCGCAGTTTCCGCCGAACGGCAGCTTGGATGACGCACAAAACGCGCACCCCATGCGACACCCCTTTTGGGTGGACAAGCACAGCGTATAGCCGTGATCGTACGCGAGGAGGACGCCTTCCACGCACTGCCCGTCGCAAAAGGCGAAGAGGAATTTCTTGGTGCCGTCGGCACTCGTTTGCGTCTGCACGATCTCGGGCAATGCGAGCTCGGTTCGCTCCGCGAGCTTCTCCTGCAAACTCTTTGGGAGATCGGGTATTTGCGCCACATCGGTTACTCGAGCGCGATACAGGGCTTTTCGCACCGTCTCCGCGTGCACCGGCTTCTCGCCCCACTCGGCAAACAGCGCCCCCATCGCCTCGCCGGAATAGTCGTATAAATTGTATTTAGGTGCCACAGTAGGTTCGGTAGCCACGGCTTTGCTCCTCCGGCATGGGAAGTGTATAAGGTTCGGGGATGTTCGCGTCGTAATTGTACGGGTTCTTGTAAAGCTCGGTCATTTCCATAAAGCGCGCCAAATCACCATCGGCCGCTTCGGCCAGCGCATTCTCCACTAAGTGATTGCGCGGGATGATCACGGGATTGGCTCGCTGCATCATGGCCGTCGCTTCCTCGGCTGTAGTGATGCGCGCCATTCTGCGCTCCTGCCACTCTTCCAGCCCGTCCGGCGTCTCGCCCCTTGTGAGGGCGACAAAGGTATTGGTAAAGTCGGCTTTGTGGTCGCGCATCCACTGGAGGAGCTCTGTGATCAGCGCGTCATCGTCCTCGGTAGCCTCTGCGATGCCGATCTTCTGCGCCATGACCCGTCGGTATGCGGCTTGATATTCATCGGTGAAACCTGCGACGATCTGCTCTAATGAGGAGAGGTTGCCTTCGCCTGCCTCCTCCACCACGCCGATTAGCGTTTCGGCGAATCGCGCGAGATTCCACTGCGCAATCTTCGGCTGATTGCCGTACGCATAGCGCCCGTTCCGGTCGATCGAGCTGAACACCGCGCCGGGGTGGTATTCGTCCATAAAGGCGCAGGGGCCGTAGTCGATCGTTTCACCGGCGATGGACATATTATCCGTATTCATGACGCCGTGGATGAAGCCTACGCCCATCCATTGTGCGATGAGCGCCGCCTGCGCTTTGGACACGGTTTTTACGAGCTCGAGATACGGCGCCTCCGCATCCAGCAACGCGGGATAGAGTCGCTTGATCACATAATCCGCGAGCGCTTTGACGGCGGCATTTCCTCCGACTTCCATCGCGTACTGGAAAGTCCCCGTGCGAATGTGGGCGCGGGAGATGCGCGTGAGAACGGCGCCGGGTAGCGGCGTCTCTCGGTACACAATATCTCCCGTCGCAGCCACCGCCAGGCTCCTCGTCGTGGGGATGCCCAGCCCTGCCATCGCCTCGCTGATCAGGTACTCGCGAAGCATCGGGCCGATGGCGGCGCGTCCGTCGCCCCCACGGGAATACGGGGTACGACCGGAGCCCTTCAGCTGCACATCCCATAGGGTGCCCGCGGGGTCTTTCCATTCGCCGAGGAGTGTGGCGCGTCCGTCGCCCAAGCGCGTAAAATAGCCAAACTGATGGCCGCTGTACGCCTGTGCGATGGGGATCGCCCCGGGCGACGTTTCGTTGCCTGCAAAGAGCGAGGGGTTGTTTCGTAAGGATTCCGCCTCCATGCCGAGAGAGGTGGCCAATGTGTCGTTGAAGACGAGTAGCTTTGGCTCGGCGACCTGCGTAGGCGGTTGTATGGAATAGAAGTACTCCGGAAGGGAGTCTTTGTAATGATGTTGTAGTTTCATGGATTGTCCTTGTGGTGCCTAGGGAATAGGTACCCAATATGTGCAATCCTCAGTCACGCGGAAGAGCACCGCGTGCCAGCTCCTTCACCAAGGAGCCTTTGCCCCCTTGGAGAAGGGGGTGGCGCGAAGCGCCGGGGGATGGATCCACCTTGGCATGAAAAAACCCCCGCATTGGGGGTCTTACGCATTCATTGCTTTCAGCACGCTCCACAGCCGCTCTTCTTCGCTCTCATTCGGCACGCGCAGGCGAACGCTGGTGTGGTCGAGTCCGTAGAAGCTCTCTCCGTAAATCACCCGCACGCCGTGTTTTCTGAACTCTTCGCCCAGGTGCACGGCGGGGTCGGTCGCGGTCAGCAGGCAGATCGGTACGGAGGGGTGTGTCGGTGCCGCGACGATGCGGTTTCCGATGTGTTCCATGAGCCGCGCTTTCGTGCCGGCGATCTTTGCGACGCTCTTTCGCAAGTGGCGATCGTCTGCTAAGGCTTCTTTCAGGAAGTCGCCGAAGGGTCCCGGGGTCGCGTAAGGGTTGCCCATGCGGTGCAGGTAGCCCGCCAGCGTGTCCGGTGCGAGGATGTACCCTACGCGGATGCCGGCCATGCCCCATCCCTTGGAGAAGCTGCGAAACACGAGCAGGTTGTCGTACTCGGGGAGAAGCGTAGCGGCGGACTCTTCTTTTTTCAGATAGTCGCCGTAGGCTTCATCGGCGATCACACACGCGCCGTACTCCTTTGCGGTATCCAAAATCTCGCGCAGTTTGTCGAGCGGCACCGCCTGGCCCGTCGGGTTGTGCGGGTTGTCCAAATACACGAGCGCGGTCTGCTCATCGATCGCTGCCCGCACGGCATCCAGCGGCAGGAGATAGCCGTCTTTGGCGGACAGCGGGATCCCTCGGTACTGAAACCCGGTGAGCTGCGCGTGGGTCACATAGTCGGAGAATTGCGGCTGTATGCCGATCACGCCTCCGGCGTTCGGGTCAAACAGCGCATTGGTCTTGTAGATGGCGTCGATACTGCCGGCGGCGAACACGACTTGCTCGGGCTGTAGCGCTACGGTGTCTTTCCACCACGCCGTCACCGCTTCTTGGAGAATATGTTCGTTGTGCGGGTACTGCGCCCACAAGGACGCGCGCGTCGGGTCAATCCGCTTTAGGATCTCCTGATCAAAGCCATAGGGGTTGTCGCCCTCTCCCAAGTCCAACTGCCCCACATCGGGGGCAGTTGAATCAGCATACGAGAGCGATTCGGTTTCTACTACGCTCTTTTTGATTTTCAGCATCGTCTATTTAGGTGTCGCCAATCGCGACGGGTCTTTGTCGGCTTGAGAAATCTTCCAAACGCCCAGCGTGAGCATCGGCAGTACGAAGATGAACAGGAAGCCCCAACTGATCGTTCCGTAGCCTTTCGAAATCAGGCCGAGCAGTCCGAATTGCGAGATGAAGGTCCCCATCACGAGAAGTGCGATGGTTACGCCCATGGTAATCCCCTTGGACTCGGGTTGTCCCTTTTCATTCCGATACGTGTTAATGCGCTCCGTAACGGCGAAGATAAAGCCGGTCCCCGTTTCGACCAATGTCCCGAACAATACGACTTGGAATAGAATTTGCAGCCACGGCATACCAAGCTGATTTAACATATACACCGTAGGCACAGTTTGCTCCATAACTTGCGGGTAGAACGCGACCATCGATATGAAGAGGAACACGCCCGGCAGGATGCCGATAATGCCGGTCAGTAAACCGGAGACCACCGCTTCTTTTCTGGTTTCTGCATGAGATAAGGTAAACAATACAGCGGGGATGATCCCGAGGTTGTAGAACGCGTATTGGAAGCCGCCCATCGCCCAGCCCTCTTGCATCGGTGAACCTGCGATTGCCTGAGAAATATTGTTCCCGAATTTAGCAAACACAAACGCCATAAAGAGGATATACACGGCGTATAGTACGAGCGACCAGATGGACAGCACCTTTTCAATCGCGTCAGTACCGAAGTAGACCAATGCTCCAACGCCGATCATCAGGGCGACAACGCCTACATAATAGCTGATGCCGAACAGTTCTTGTAGAATGGAGCCCGCTGAGGACGCGATAACCGCCAATACGATCATCAACAGCACGATATAGCAGACTTCATATAGCCACCAGGCTTTGCCCAGCAATTTTTGGAACACCGTACGGTAGTTGAATGTGCGAAATACGCGCGCAAATTCGTAGGTGACGGCGCACACGATTGACCAGATCGTCATCGAGATCAACAACATGGCGATCAAACCGGCGCGCGGGCCAAACTTTAAGAAAAATTCCATGAGCTCCGCGCCCGTTCCGTACCCGCCGGCGATAACGACCGACTGGAACACGAAACCCGGAACTAAATACTTCTGAAACCAGTTACTCTTTTTCATTCTTTTACCATCCTTTGGCAAATGTGAGAACCGAATCCGGTATCTCTCCGTTGAGGAAATCTTGAATGGATTCCTCGATGATGTCGAGCGCGCGGTCCATCTGGTCCTTGGTGATGACCAACGGCGGCTGCACGCGCAGGGCTCCTTCGGCGAGGAAGATCAGGATGACGCCCTTCTCCCAGCAGCGGTAGCAGATCTTCTTGGCCGCTTCGCTGTACCCCACTTTTGACTCTTTGTCTTTCACGATTTCCACCGCGATGGAAAGGCCTAAGCCCCTTACTTCGCCTATGATATCGTAGCGCTCCTGCATCTCGCGGAATCTCGCTTTCGCGTACTCGCCCATCTCCGTGGCCTTCGAGAGCAAGTTCTCCTCTTCGATGACGTCGATCGTGGCGCTCGCAGCGGCACAGGCAAATGCGTTGCCGCTCATCGTGAACAGATGCGCCGGCGGCCCGACGCTCTCCGCGATCTCCCGTCGTGCGATGATCGCGCTGATCGGCACCCCCGAACCCAACGCTTTCGCCGAGAGGATCATGTCCGGTTCGATGTCGAAGTGTTCGATCGACCACCATTTCCCGGTGCGTCCCATGCCCTGCTGCACTTCCTCGCTCACAAAGAGGATTCCGTACTGTTGGCAGATGCTGTACAGCTCGTCCATATAGCGCTTCGGCGGAATGATGAGCCCCGCGTCGCCCGCGATCGGCTCCATAATGACCCCCGCGATTTCTTCCGCCGGCAAATACGTCGCCAGCGATTTCTTAAACAGCGACAGGCACTGCAAGCCGCACGTTCCCGGCTCTTTGTCGTAGCGGCAGCGGTAACACTCCGGGTATTCGATATGGTGGATATCCGGCAGTAGCGGACCGATCTTGTTGCGCATGTTCAGGCTGATCGCCGAAAGAGAGATCGCCCCATACGTGGAACCGTGGTACGCCCCGATAAACGAGATGAGTTTACTTCGTCCCGTGTACGCCCGCGCGAGTTTGATCGCACCGTCGTTGGCATCCGATCCCGAGACCCCGTAGCTGATGCGCTTTTCGTAATTGCCCGGCGTGATGGCCGCGAGTTTCTCGCCCAGTTCGACGAGATTTTCCGAGTAAATATAGGCGGATGTGTAATTCGTAAAGTCTTCTAATTGCTGCTTGAGCCGTTCCACCACTTTCGGGTGGGAATGGCCGACGTTCATGGCTGCTGCAGAGGATAATAAATCGATAAATACATTGCCGTCCACGTCTTCCATCATTGCGCCGCGTCCCCTTTTCATGACAAACGGAAAATACTTGATACGCGCAAATTCGGCGAGGACATTTTCATCCCTCCGGATCAGCTCCATCGTCTTCGTAAGCCGCATGGTACCACCTCCTTTGCCGTATCTTATTCTAAATTGTAACGAGTGTCAACATCCATGCAATGCGTTGATACATCATATTGTTGCTTTCAATCCAATGTCCTGAAGATCGGTTCGGGTATATAGTTGAAAAGAAGTGTGTATGGTCAAGAAAGGAGCCCGATATGGGAACAGAAAGACTCAGAAATATACGGAAACAATTGTTACGCCGCGGCCGTTCTTTGGATGTCGCGCGATGGAATTACCACTTTGAAGACGAGCCGCATACGCCCGTGCTCAAAGCGCTATACGCCTATCAGAATACCGACGGCGGTTTCGGCCACGGACTCGAGCCCGACAATCAAAACCCCGCCTCCACGCCGATCGCCACATGGGCGGCCATCGAGATTTTGCGCGAGCTCGGCTTTCCCAAGGATGCAGGGAATATGATGGATCGGATCACAAACTACCTGCTGCAGACCCAGCATTTCGACGGTGTGAAATGGCGCGCCACCGTGCCTGAAAACGATGCGTACCCGCATGCCCCTTGGTGGAGCTACCGAGAAGACGACGACTTCGGCTACAATCCGACCGCGGCACTGATCGGCTTCCTGCTGCGCTTCGGAGGCGAGCCGGCACGCGATGCGGCGGAGAAGGCTTTTCAAGCGATGGCGACCGTCATCACCGCATCCGATTATCAACCGGGCGTCCATGAGCTGGCGAACCTCGTGACCCTCACGCAAGATCTTGCCGCCATCGGACGCGAAGCAGACTTGCCTGAGAGCTTCTATGAGCACATGCACCGCTGGGTGTACGATGCGATCGACCGCGACGAAGACGCCTACCGAGAAGACAACTACTACACCCCGCCCGACCGCTATATCATGAGCCGCGAGAGCCCCTATTACGCCGCCAACGAAGACATCTGCCACTTCTATGTCGGCTTCATCGAAGGCAGCGTGCCCGAGGACGGCACTTGGCCGATCAACTGGACTTGGGGCGAAGACCCGCTCCCACCGGATGTCGCCAGAGATTGGCGCGGGAGCTTAGCCGTCAGCAAGATGCTGTTTATCCAGCGGATGACGAGATAGGGGGCTTTTTCGCCTTCTTGGAGAAGAAGGTGGCTGACGATGCTTTTTCGTCAGACGGAAGATTGATTCAAGTGCAATCCATCCCCCGGCACTTCGCGCCACCCCCTTCTTCAAGGGGGCAAAAGACTGCCATAAGGGAATCGCATGATTTCATGTAAAATTTTAATTTAACTCGATAAATCATTATGTTACACTTAAATCAATACAAATAAGGAGGAACACGATGAAATCGATAAAACGACTCTCCCTCGGTCTCGCGCTGATGATGCTGTTTGCCGCATGCTCACCGGCACAGGCACCAGCTACCGAAACGGTAACGGAAACTGCCGCAACAGAGGCTATCACAGAGGCTGCTGCTACTAAAGCAGCTGTCACAGAAGCCGCTACTACGCCGGCAGGCGACCTACCTGTTCTGAATGTCTCGTACATCTTTACCAATCACCAAACCGCTCTTTTTGTCGCTGCATCAGCAGGCGATAAAGTGGTCACGGATCAATCAGGGTTTTACCTGAAAGAGGAAATTCCAAAAGAGCGATATACGCTCATGAACGGCACGGAGCCGGTCGGCACCGTAAACCTCGTCATCGCCAAGAGCGGGTCGGAAACGACGACCATGCTCGCTCAAGGCCACGTCGACCTTTCGATCGCATCCAACACGGCTTTCATTACGGCTCGCGATCAAGGAACCATGGTAAAGATCCTGGCACCCGTACACACCGAAGGAATCGGTTTGGTCACTGCAAAGGACTCCTCGCTTAATAACTGGGAAGACTTTACGGCATATGTCGAAGAAAAAACCGAGCCCGTCACGGTCGGCTATCACAGCCCGACCTCAGCCCCTCTCATCCTGTTTGAATCCGCTTTAACGGATGCCGGCATCAGTTATACGAAAAACCCGGCAGAACTGGATAAAGAAGTTCTCCTCGTTGACCTTAAGGGCACCAGTAATCTGATCCCTGCACTTACGAGTCATCAAGTCGAAGCGTGGGTCGGCCCATCTCCGTATCCGGAACTCGCGCAAACGCAAGACGTGGGTAAGACCATTCTTGACATGCGCAATATGCCGCCGGAAGGCAAATGGTACGACTTCCCATGCTGTGTCGTTGGCGGAGCAGATAAGGCGATTGCTGAAAAAGAAGCCATGGTGAAAGGATTCATCGGCGCGATTTACAATGCCGGCCTCTATGCAGATGCTCATCCTGAGGAAGCAGCCGTCATCACGGCGAATTTTATCGGCATTGAAGAAGACGCAGCCAAACTCTCTACGATTCACTACACAACCGACCCCAGTGAAAACTGGAACGAGGGCATGAAGCTCACCTTACAAGCACTCAAAGACACTGACAGCATTACCGGCGAAATGAAAGACATGACGTACGAAGAATTCATGAACGCTATGTACGATTTCCGTTTCATTGATGAACTCCCCAAACAATAGCGTGAAAACAGCCCGTCGCAACTGGCTCAAACCGTTAATCCTGCCGATTCTATTTCTCCTCTTTTGGCAATGGCAAGCGGCTACGATTGACAATATGGTCATCCTCCCCACTCTCGGGGAGGTTGTTTCCATTTTAGTACGGCCGTTTGACGATCTGCTCAAAATGGGATCTATGTTAGACAGTGTCGGAATCTCTCTCGTGCGTGTGTTAATCGCGTACACCACCGCCATCGCGCTCGCGGTTCCGCTCGGCATGTTTATCGGCTATTTCCCGGCGGCGAGAGAGTACCTGTCATTCTTTTTTAATCTGTTTAAGCCGATTGCTCCCCTCGCGTGGGTTCCGCTGGTGCTGGCATGGTTCGGTGTCAGCAGCTTGGGCACAGTCTTTCAACCGACAGATATCCACGTGTACGCGTATTTTCACAATATCAAGATCTCGATGCTTTTTATCATCGCCATCGGCGCGTTCTTTCCCATTCTGACAAACACGATTTTTGGTGTGTCCACCGTTCGCGAAACGCTGATCGACGCCGGTAAGACACTCGGCGCCACCAATCGCGATCTCTTCGTGAAAGTGCTTTTTCCCGCATCGCTTCCATCGATCGTCACCGGACTCAAAACCGGACTCGGGATCGCATGGATGTGCCTAGTTTCAGCGGAAATGCTGCCGGGTAGTATGGCGGGTGTCGGATATCTGATCACCCATGCGTACTCTATAGCGCGCACTGATGTCGTCATCGCCGGCATGATCGCCATCTCTGCGATCGGCGCTGTCATCGACTGGGTATTTATCGCGATTGAAACGCGGTTTTTCGGTTGGAAGAAAAAGGAGTCGTAGATGATCGAAATCGATAATGTATCAAAAATATTTACCACAGAATCCAATGAGACGGTGCATGCGCTGGATAGTATCGAACTGACGATTCACTCGGGCGAGTTTATCACGCTGTTGGGGCCTTCGGGCAGCGGGAAGTCGACCCTTCTGCGGCTGATGGAAGGGCTCATCCAACCCACAGAAGGCGAGATTCGCCTATTGGGCACACCCGTCACGAAGCCTGACCGACGCTGCGGCATGGTCTTTCAGGACTATTCGCTGATGCCCTGGCGTAGCATTTTGGACAATGTCTGTTTGGGGCTGGAGTTTCGAAATGTCGGTAAGCAGGAGCGGCAAACGCAGGCGATGGAGATCCTCAAGAAATTTCACTTGGAGGACTTTGCCAAGGCACTCCCGCACGAGCTCTCGGGCGGCATGCAGCAGCGCGCAGCGATCGCCCGTACGGTGGCCACGAAGCCGGAAGTACTCTTTATGGACGAGCCCTTCGGAGCGTTGGACGCCTTCACCCGCATCCGCATGCAAGAAGAGCTGATCTCGTTTTGGATCGAAGACACAAGGACTGTCGTCTTCGTCACCCACTCGGTCGAAGAGGCGATCTACCTCGGAACGCGCGTCATCATCTTGTCGCCGAGGCCGGGGAAAGTCCACAAACAGATCGACATTCCCCTGCCTTTTCCCAGAGACCGTTATGCGCCGGAGTTTCAAGCACTGCAAAAAGAGATTATGCATGAGATGATCCAGCTCGATGAGATGTACAACCCGATGTAACCCGCAAGAGATTGTGAGATCGGACGTGGTCGAGTGTATAACTCTCTCTTAGTTAAAGGCAAAAAACACCCTGAAGTGAGTCGTTGATATCCGTAGAGGAAGACTACCTTCAGGGTGTTTTCATGGTTTACTGTGTATTGGTTCTCTTTTTCTTACTTGAAATCTTTGACTGCGGTCAATGCGGCCACATAACCGATCGTAGCGCCGCGGTGTAGATTCGCACCGTAATACGATACCTTCGGGTTTGCCATATCGACATTTCCTGCGGTTTCGCCGGCTGCATATAAGCCTTTGATCGCCGCAGATTCTTCGTTCAATACGCGTCCTTCTGTATCAATGACCATACCGCCATTGGTCGTCTTGATGTTCGGAATGGTTTCAAAGATATAATACGGGCCTTCCGCCAATGAAATTAAAGCACTTGGATCTTTCTCGAAGTCTTCATCGACACCCGCTTCACAGAATGAATTATACTTCTCTAATTCTGCCGCGACACTGGCAGGGTCTAATCCCATTTTCGTAGCCGCTTCTTCGATTGTATCGGCCTTAACGACGACCTTTCCCTCCTCGACGAGGCGGTTGAGTTCTTCATTCGTTTCATCCATGACGAAAGTCGCATAGTTACCGTAATAGAGAACGGGAGCGGCGTCTACCAATTCCTGATTCATTACGATATAGATCGTATTGTTTTCGGCGGTACGGTACGCATTGGCAACACTGCTGCCGGCTTCCTTGATAAAGCGCTCGCCATCCGAGTTGAGCCAAACAACACCCGGTGTTTTGTTAGCGACTTCTCTGTATACGGGGACACCGTTCGCTTCATACACAGGTAAGGTTCCGCCATCGATACGCGTTGTGTCCATGTCGTGGAAGGCAGCGCCGACTTTTTCTCCTGCCGGAATCATGGAACCGTCGGATGTTTCGGCGCTGGCCAGTGCATATCGCGTATACAGTTTTTCCATCATTTCCTTGTTATTGGAGTAACCGCCTGCGCAAAGGATCGTTGCATCCGCGTAATATTTTGCCCCATCTTTTGTTTCAACGCCGATCACGCTTCCCGATTCGTCCGTAATTAAATCGACGACCTTTGTATCCAGCAGATAGGCCATTTGTCCCTCATCGACCAATTCCTGTACGGAGGCGGCCGTTGTTTCGAAAATACCGAGTCCACGGCTTCCTTTCGCAATGACGTACGCTGCGAAATTGTCGGGATCGTTGTTAATCTCTTGGCTGGACTGACCGCTCTGGTGAGCGCCGGCAGCTAATCCGATATTGCCGCCCAGTTCCCATTCAGCGCCGTACTTGGTGAGCATATCTAATGCTTTCCCGCTGTTAATACCGACAACACGCGCTAAATCAGGACGAAATGTGGAGGTGTCTCCACTTCCCAGCCATTCAGCAAAGCGTTCCGGATCGGTTTCATAGCCTAATTCATCCAGTGTGGTGCTCCCGGCTGCAGCGATATAGCCGCCGCTGAACATCGTAGAACCACCAAAGTATGAGTTTTGTTCAATCATAAGAACTTTCGCACCGCTATCGGCGGCCGTAAGAGCTGCGGTCAACCCCGAAATGCCCACCCCGACAACGATAACGTCGGCCTCAAAATCGGCGATAGCACCGGCTACGGTGATGTTGGAAGCGGACTTATGATCTTCATTGAACATATCGTCCGTTGCGCCGGCTTCTGCCAACGCCGTACGAACGGCTTTTTTCATACTCGTTGTAGAAATCGTCGCACCGGTGAGGCCATCCACCTCCGTTGATTGGTATTGGACGACATTTTCTGCCACATTTGTCTGAGCACGCTGACCTAAATACAAAGAGTCATGCGTTTCTGTGATGTCCACACTCTGGATCTTTGTTTCATCGACGGTTACATCAATGGAAAAATCACCATACGCCCCCACTCCCTCAACCGAATATGTACCGGGCGTTAATTTCGCTTCGCTTTCCGTAGCAGGACTTGTACTGCCTTCCGTAACAGAACTTGTACTGCTTTCAGTTGCAGGATTTGTACCGTTTTCCGTAGCGGGACTTGTACTGCATCCCGCAGCAGAAACCATTAACGAAGCCGCTAGTAAGATCGCACAAAACTTCCTAAACATAGTTTCCCTCCTCAACAAATTTTTTTGCTTCCATTAAGTCTACACTTTAAACCTGTTTTAGAGTCAAGACGGGAATCCAATACTTAAAGGAATGGGTAAACGATCTCGCATCATACTTATCAAATACTTTAAACCCGATGATGTTGCCCGCGACCCTAAGCCCGTTCTCTTCCATATACTGGAGTACACCCGACTCGCGAAAATCATTGGTAATATCGCAAGTTGCCCATTCTCCATTCTCTTTGTGGGTTACGTGCGTCAAATACAAAGTGACATAATCTACGGTATCATCAGTTTCCATCTGCTGAACCTCTTTCGGAAATGCAGCGTGGGTTTGGGCCGTTTCAATGAATCCAACTTTATACGCTGCATCGTTCGACTCTAAAATCTCCGGAGAGAAACAAATCATATAGATGAGAGGAGGAATTTCTTTCGCAATGGATGCAAATTGTGAACTGTGGAAAATTGAGCGGTTCAAGGTACGGTTATCGCGATAGAAAAACCCTCTCATGTGAGGCATAGTTTCCATACGAATGCCGTCGGCAAAGCGATGATATTCCTCTAAAGCGGAAATCTCTTGATTCACGTATTGTTTCAGTGTACAAAGGCGCTCGATTTCCTGATCGATCTGCGCGAGAAGCTGCGTTTCCTGATCCAGTAGGGATTCACTGTCCTGTGTCACCAGCTCCTTAATCTCGTCCAGCGAATATCCAAATGCACGATATTTACGCAGTAGAAACAACAATGTCAAATCCGGCGCCTCATAGCTTCGATAGTTGCTATCTAACCGGCTTGGAGACAATAAGCCCTTTTTTTCATAATTTCGAATCATCTGACTTGATATGCCCAATAGCTTGGCCAGTTCTCCCACTTGATATTTTTTGCGGATGGGTCTCACCTCTTTTCTGTTATTTGTATGATTCGCAGGCGATTGCGGGTTTTTTTCATCGGAATTTCATATTCGGATAGATCTCTTTCATGAAATCGTCGGGGTATTGCGCGTCGACCCACGCTTCGACTTTGTTTTCCGGCGGGACGTGGTGCGTTCGTTCGGTCCAACGAAAGACAGCCAGCGAGCTGATCGCCATATTGAACGCGAGGAAAGTCACCATAACGATTGTCAAAAATCGTTTGGAGATCAGCTGAAGCCGTTCGATCACGCCGAGGATCCACGGGTATAGGATCCGAAGGTAGGCGATCGCGAGAAAACCCCAGAAGAACATGTACAGCAAGCTGGTTCGCCCGCCGAAAAGCGGGAAGGTTTCCGGCGGATAGTGCCACGAAACGGAGCCGAAGATCATCTCCTGCAGCCAGCTCATCGCGGCTTCGTATACCCCACCGATCCCCATGCCGGCGCCGAAGACCGCACCGTTTTTGGACTTCGCGAGCGGCGTGAGCAAATAGGCCATCAGGATCGCTCCAAAGCCGTACACTTGGCTAAACGGCCCATAGATCATGCCCTGTCGGCTCTCGATCGTACCGGAGGTCACCAAGCAAAACAGCGTCTCGATCACAAACCCTGCCACGGAACTCACGGTGAAGATCCACACGAGTTTGGGAAATGTGAGCCGCTCCCATGCGCTGACGGCATCTTCTTTTGCGCCGTGCCAGAGGGTTCTCGCACCGGTTTTAGCGTTCTCCCATTGCCTCGTTCGCCGTAGTTCCCATTCGCTCTCGATGATGTGGAGCTCTTGGTCGTAGTCGGTGATTCGCAAATTCGGATAGGCGTCGATAAAGCGGTAGCCGCCCAACAGTTGGCGTTGCAACTGGTCATAGCGTGCGAGGATCGCCTGTTCGATCACATGCCCGGTGGTCTCTTGTGCTAATAGGGCTCGCAGCCGGGTGAAACTCCCGATCGGGTCCTCTTTTTGATACCAGGGAAACGGCATCGACCCGATCTCCTGCATCAGATTGCGAAAGGCCTGCAGCCTCTCTCCCATCCCGCTGATATGGCTGAAGGACGTAAGAAGATCCAGCCCGACGAGGGCGATGACCAAGCTCATGGCAGGCCTCGAATACGTGGCGGCAAATCCTGAGAACCAGACCGCAACCCTCGGGTGAACGACATAAATAATGAGCAAACCGAATACGCCTTGCAGCAAAGCATGGAGGATCACTTGTGGGTAGCTTTGAGTCTTTTTCTCTGCAATTGGCAGTCGATTCATGCCAATCACATAGGCTAGTGCGCGCCACAATACATAATAAATAACTGTCCCCAAAAGAGCGGCCGAAGCGAAAATCAGCATCGGATTCTTGGGAATCACGCCTGATATCAGCACGAGCGCCAGCGTCCCAAAGCCGTAGGACAAAATCCACGGCCCTAACAAGACACCGCGGTTCACTCGTCTCTTCTCAGAAATTGAGTAAAGGGCGGATTCGATACACCAGCCGAGAATACTATAGAGAATGACGACAAAAGCATAATGAGAAAATGGCATGGACAGCCTCCTGATTGATGGTACACTTAATTTATGTTGTGATGTTAATACCCATTCATCGCCGCAGTTCTGAGAAATTTGTAACATAACAAATGCAAGGAGACCTTATGAAACGATATGATGTGATCGCGATCGGCGAACTGCTGGTCGACTTTGTGTCGACAGCTATTACCCCCGCCGGTGAATGGCCCACTCTTCAGGCGATGCCGGGCGGTGCGCCGGCCAATTTCATCGCGACCTGTGCAACCTACGGCATGACCACCGGCATGATCGCGAGTGTCGGGCAAGATTTTTTTGGCGACTTGTTGATCCGCACATTAGCGGATAAAGGCGTCGAAACATCCGGCATGACAAAAACTGACGATGCCTTTACGACACTGGCTTTCGTGACACTGGATGAGAACGGCGACCGCGACTTTGCCTTTAGCCGAAAGCCCGGTGCCGATACGAGGCTAATGATCACCGAGGACCACAAGACGATGATCCAAAATTCTCGCTGCCTCCACTTCGGCACGCTATCGATGACGGACGAACCGGCAAACTCCGCCGTAAAAGAAGCTGTACAGTACGCGCAGACCCAAAACCTATGGGTGAACTTTGATCCAAATTACCGCGCGCCACTCTGGCCCTCGAAAGAGGCAGCACGTGCAGCCATGCGCTGGGGCGCCTCGCACTGCCACAGTATCAAGATCGGGAAAGACGAGCTCCTCTTTCTCTACGATGAGCCTTCGTATGAGAACTGCCTCGCACGCCTCTTGGAAGAACCGTTGCTCTCCCTCGCCTTCATCACCAACGGCGCCAACGGTACGGATTTCGTCACGCGACATACCCGCGGACACGTCGACGCATTTCACGTCGAAGGCACGATCGACACCACCGGCGCGGGCGACATCTTCGGCGGTGCGGCAATCGCCGCCCTCTTCTCCCGATACACAGACCCATTCGCCTCCATCCCATCGATGAGCACAGAAGATTTCGCGAGCATCGTTCAATTTGCCAATGCCGCAGCCGCTCTTTCGACGACGAAACACGGGGGAATCTCGAGCATTCCATCTTTTGATGAGGTTTCGATCTTAACTAAAATGTAACCATTCCCCTCCTCATTTGGTGTACACTGAACGTGAAATGAGGTGTTTAAAATGAAGTTCTCTTTTCTCCCCAGGTGGGATCAGTTCCAAGAACAAATTCGGCGAGTGGCAAAGCATTATCCGCTGACCATGGCGATCTGCATCGCCGTCGCCGCCCTCCTTTACTGGAGTGTCGCCTTTGAAACCGGTTTTTTTGACAATCTCAACAACGAGATCAGTCGCAATATCCTCGCCCTCACTTTGCTCGTTCCGCTCACATTCGCCATTCGAAACGAAGCGCGCAATCGAAGCCTTCCCTTAGCGAAAGAGCTTGTCGCTCTCGCCCTAGGGGCTGCGCTGGTCCTATGGATCCGCTTGACCGTCTTCACCCCGATGTTCACTCCCGGGATGTTGGCTTTTGCCTCCGGTTTATTCGGGTTTATCTTTCTCTCTCTAGCGGCGACCCGGCTCGACCCGCAGGCGACCACCGAGCAAAATGTCGTCACCTTCGTCACGTCGATCCTCGTGTCGGCGCTGTATTCCTTTGTGCTGATGATCGGCCTATTCATCATCTTTGCCAGCATTCAGTTTCTGTTTGATGTAAATGTCAACAAGTGGTTTCCGTACAGCGCGATCTTCTGTATCGTCCTATGCTTCCCGTTTCTCTTCTTGGCGCGGATGACACCGGAGACGATTCACACCGAGTATCCGACGATCCTACGACAAACGGTTCTTTACATCATCGTGCCGCTTTCCATCGTGTACTTCCTCATCCTCTATGTATATGCCGTGCAGTTCATCCTGGCCGGCACATGGGAGAGGTCAATCGCGAGCAATCTGATCATTTGGTTCGGCATGTTTTGCATCTTTCTGGACCTGCTCGTGCATCCGCTACGAGAGAATCACGCATTGGCAAAGCACTGGAGCCGCTGGACACCGGTGGCCCTCGTACCTCTTCTCATCTTTGCGCTCATCACGATGAACATGCGCATTGGGCAATACAGCTGGACGGAGCTTCGATACTTGGCCATCGTACTCGCCGCATTCGCCCTTCTCGTACAACTGGCGAAGATCATCATCAAGCGCGTCACTAACCGCGCGATTTTGGTCGCACTCTCCGCGCTGTTGCTGATCGTAACCGTCGGACCGCTGTCGGCAAGCCACGTCAGCCTGCGTGCACAGACCAAGCGTTTGGAGGAGTATCTGCTCAAGCACGAGATGCTGAAAGAAGGGCAGATCATCCCCAACGCCTCGGTGCCCACTGCCGACCAAGCCCAAATCACCGACATTTTGCGATATCTGGAGTATAATCATGGCAGCGAAGCCGTCGCGATCTTGCCGGATGATTTCACGATGGACCAAATGAAGTCAATCTTCGGCTTTTCAGCGGCAGACCCGTACCACTATAACACCGAATCGTATCTTCGCCGCGTGCCGGAACCGCTCCCTCTTAATGATTATCAGTTCATTATCAAGGGCATACGCGACAACGCGCCGATCACCGCCGGCGACTACTCCTTCCAGTACTACCAAAACGGTCAAAACCAGCTGATCCTCCGAAAAGGCAATGATGAACTCACTGTGGTCGATCTGAAAAAGCAGCCGATACCCTCGCAAGAGTCCCTCACGCAACAAGAGTTGGATGTGGACGCCGCGCGCGTGCCCTTCGCCGCTGAAGGCATCCGAGGTGAAGTCGTCATCTGGGAAGGATATTACGACACCGTGAATCAACGCTGGGGATATGTCGATTTCTCCATACTGTATTCGATCTCTGAATAGTGAACCGACCCCGATGGCGATCCATCGGGGTTTCTTATGATCGAATCAGAGAGGGTTTGCCAACTTATCGAACAAATAAAGTTTTCTAATGAATAGGCATTGACAAACAATCCGAACATATATGATAATGTAATAAACAAACGGTTTCAATGAAAGGAGACAATATGAGAGGCTACGGAGTACTGGAAAAAGGAAAACTTGGGTGGTTGGAAAAACCGGATTACATATGCGGTCCGCGTGACGCGATCGCAAAGCCGATCGTACTGGCGCCCTGCTCGTCCGACGTTCACTCGGCCTACGAGATGGAAGGCCCATGGCTGATCAACCGCATCTTAGGGCATGAATCCCTTGGAGAAATCATCGAAGTCGGTTCGGAAGTTACGGACTACAAAGTCGGCGACCGCGTGGTCATCCCCTGCACGACCCCGTCGTGGACACACCCCGACATTCAAGACGGCACTCATCAAGACGCCGGCGGCATGTTCGCGGCCATCAACTTTTCAAGCTACGAAGACGGCACCTTTGCCGATCAAATCAAAATTCGCTCGGCAGACATGAACTTGGCACGACTCCCCGAAAATGTTTCGCTGGAAGCAGCCGTCATGGCCACCGATATGATGACCACCGGTTTCTACGGTTCAGAACTCGCCGATGTCAAATACGGCGACACCGTTGTCGTGTTCGGAATTGGCCCGGTTGGACTGATGGCCGTTGCCGGAGCGGCACTGCGCGGCGCGGGCAAACTCATCGCCGTCGGAACGCGTCCCAATTGCGTGGAACTCGCAAAAGTATACGGCGCTACCGACATCGTCAGCTATAAAGACGGCAACCTGGTCGACCAAATCATGGAACTGACCGGCGGTAAAGGCGTCGATGCAGCGATCGTTGCAGGCGGTGGAGCGGAAGCGCTAAATAACGCCATCGCTGTCACTCGTGCGGGCGGGGGCAATATCGCCATGCTCGAAGTCATCACAGAAACCGACATGATCAATATCCCGAACGCATATATCGGCGGATTCTTGTCGCACAAGACGATTCGCGGCGGGCTGTGCCCGGGCGGACGAAAGAGAATGGAACGCCTACTCTCCATCATCTCCGCAGGCAGAGTCGATCCCGGCCTCATGATCACGCACAAATTTGACGGCTTAGACTCCATTCCGGAGGCGCTGGCTCTGATGGTCAACAAACCGAGAGATCTCATCAAACCGATCGTCTACGTCAACAAATAAGAACAAACAAACCCCATCGACGCGCCTCCACTAAGGTAGTCGATGGGGTTTTCTTTTTGTGATACTTAGCTGACTTTTCTGACGGGTTCGGGGATCTTCATCTCGATGATCAAAAAGTGCGATCTCTCCGTTGCTTCTAGCATGATATCCTCTTCCACGATCTCCATGGCGTCGCGCATGTCGAGCTCGATGCCGTTCACTTGGGATGCGCCTTCGATCTGCACGAGATACGCTTGACGCCCCTGCCCCACTTGAAAATCCAGCGAGTTTCCGCCGTCCAGCTCCGCAACATAGATATTGGCATCCTGGTTGATGCGAATGGCGGCGTCGCCGTCCACATAGGAGACGATGTGTTGCCACCGGTTGTCTCTCCCCGCAGCATCGAAGTGGTGGTCGCCGTAGTTCGGCGTGAGCCAGTTCTTCTCCGGGAAGATCCAGATTTGCAGAAAACGGAGCACCTCATCGCCCAGATTGTACTCGCTGTGGGTGATGCCGGAGCCGGCAGTCATAAACTGGACATCGCCGCGGGAGAGCGTGCGCTCGTTGCCCATGCTGTCGGCATGCGTGAGCTCACCGTTTACCACATAGGTGACGATCTCCATGTCGCGGTGCGGGTGGGTGTCAAACCCTGTTTTGGGCTGTACAAGGTCGTCGTTGATGACGCGAAGCTTGCCGAATTTTACGTTCTCGGGATTGTAGTAATTGGAAAAAGAGAAGTGGAAGTGACTATGGAGCCAGCCTAAATCGCCGGTTCCCATTTTTTTATGATCTATTTTTCGTAACATGGTATTCCTCCTCGGTTCTTATGGTATAATCATACCATATACATGCAGATTAACAAGTATGCACTTTTAAGGAATATACTACCGAAAAGGAGAGTAATATGGAATCTGAATACAGTTGCCCTCTGGAACACACCATGAACCTGATCTCCGGGAAGTGGAAGCTCGTCATCCTCTGGCACTTGGCTGACCAGGGCGTGCTTCGCTATGGCGAGATCAAAAAAGCGCTGGGGAAGATCACGCACAAGATGCTGAGCCAACAACTGAAGGAACTGGAGCACGACGGATTTGTGCATCGCGAAGCCTATCCGGAGATCCCGCCGAAGGTGGAGTATTCGCTCACCCCACACGGGAAGTCGCTATTGCCGGTATTGGAGTCGATCAGCCAATGGGGCCGAGACAATATGGAATAGCGCGATGACCTACCCCCTACCGGAACCCTACGGCATCTACTCCTATGTGCCGATGACCCAGGGAAACGCGATCCCCATTCCCGTCACGGTGGGCTGCTCGTGGAACCGCTGCCTCTACTGTGACCTGAACCATCAAATGGCGTTTCGCGCGCTCTCGATGGACGACATCCGCACGCATATTGAGACCATGCAAAAGCGCTACGCGCCCTTGCGCACGAAGCCGAAGAACGCGATCCTGATGGGCGGAAACCCCTTCTGCCTTCCGACGAATCAGTTGTTGGAGATCATAGGCCATGTGCGCGAGGCATTTCCCTATGTCCAAACGATCAGCGCCTTTGCGCGATCGGATGATATCCTGCGAAAGACGAGAGATGAGCTCATTGCCCTTAAGGACGCCGGGATGGATGAACTCTCCATCGGCGTAGAGTCCGGAAACGATGAAGTGCTGCTCTTTCACGACAAGGGCGAGACGGTTTCTGAGCAGCTTCTGGCGATGAAACAGCTCGAAGACATCGGCATGGCGTATTCCACCTATATTATGCTGGGATTGGGCGGCAAAAAATGGAGCCGAGCCCACGCGATCGACACCGGGAAACTGCTGTCTATGGTACGCCCCCATGCGATCATCGTCGTGACCATGGTCGTCTTTTCCGACGCGCCGCTCATCGCAAAGATTCGCAGCAAGGAGTTTCAGCGGATCAGCCCGAGGCAGTCGATCGAGGAGGAAATTCTCCTACTGGAACACATCGAAAACACGAACACGATCTTTAATGCGACCCACAAAACCAACGCGCTTCTCCTAAAAGGCAAGCTCCCCGAGCAAAAAGAGTGGCTTCTCGAAAAACTTCGCAGCGCCCTCGCCCTTCATACTGAAAAGGAATGGCTGGATATCGAGCGCAAGAAGCGGCGTCGCTGGGACAAAGAATAACGGAGGACACTGTGCCCAAAATCAGCAAACGAATGGATCTTTTCACCGACTCGGTCATCCGCCGAATGACCCGTATCAGCGACGAATACGGAGCGATCAACCTCTCCCAAGGCTTCCCGGACTTCGACCCGCCGAAGGCTCTCACCGAGGAGCTCGCAAAGATTGCTCACGAAGGCCCGCACCAGTACTCGGTCACCTACGGGGCGGAGAACTTCCGCGCCGCACTCGCAAAAAAGCAAAGCAAAACCATCGGCCGCACGATCGACCCGGAAACCGAAGTGCTCGTCACCTGCGGTGGCACCGAAGCCATGATGAGCATCATGATGAGCATCGTAAACCCCGGCGACAAAGTGATGATCTTCTCGCCTTTCTACGAAAACTACGGCGTGGACACCATCCTCTCCGGCGCGGAACCCATCTTCATCCCGCTGGTACCGCCAACCTACGATTTTGACATCTCTCTGATCGAGAAGGGCTTTCAAGACGGCGCCGTCGCCATCATCGTCTGTAACCCGTCCAATCCATGCGGCAAAGTGTTTACGCGTGAGGAGCTGGAGGCGATCGGTCGGCTCGCCGTGCAATACGACGCCTTCGTCATCACGGATGAAGTATACGAGCACATCCTCTACAAGCCCCATGTGCACATCCCGATGGCGTCGCTCCCCGACATGTACGACCACACGATTACCTGTAGCTCGCTCTCCAAAACGTACTCTATCACCGGATGGCGCTTGGGCTATGTGATCGGGCCGGAGCACGTGGTAGAGGCTGCCAAGAAAGTGCACGACTTTTTGACCGTCGGTGCGCCTTCTCCGCTGCAGGAAGCCGCCGTTACGGCACTCGGTTTTGGCGACGACTATTACGAAGAGTTGCAGGAAACCTACACGCGAAAAAGGGAATACATGCTCCAAGGGCTCGACCGCATCGGCCTTGCGCACAATATTCCCCAAGGGACGTATTTTGTCATGATCGACATTCAGGAGTTCCTAGACCTACCGCAATTCCAAGGCTATGCCGACCTCGAGTTCTGCGAGTGGATGATCCGAAACATCGGCGTCGCCGCCGTGCCCGGCTCCAGTTTCTTCAAAGAAGAAGTGAACCACCTGATCCGCATCCACTTCGCACGAAGCAAAGAGACGATCGATGAATCCTTGCGGAGACTGGCGAAATTGGCGGAGTTGAAACGTTAATCAATCCCCGCTCCCAATCTTCTGGTCCACTTCAAAAAACCCCGCCCAAGGATCTTTCT
>CAZEBB010000016.1:18708-38369 GCA_964510345.1 uncultured Peptoniphilaceae bacterium | reverse complement strand
TCGATATGGCCGTGTACCAGTTTCGCCGGATAGCAGGCGGTCTCCGAAGTGATAGACGACAGCCCCTTCTCATACAGCTCACGCGAGGAGGTCGGTGACAATTCGACCCGGTATCCGAGCTTCGTGAAGAAAGTATGCCAGAACGGATAGTTTTCGAACATGTTCAGCACGCGCGGAATCCCCACGCGGCCACGTGTCGCCTTCTCAAGCGGCAAGCTTTCGTACGAGAACAGTCGGTCCCACTTGTACGTATAGAGATTCGGCAGTTCATGGTTATCCGACACGATGCCCGCCCCGCGTTCGCAGCGGTTGCCGGAAATGTATTTCTTGCCATTGGGGAATGTGTTGATCGTCAGCATACACTGATTCGTACACTTTCCGCAGTTGGCGCTTTTTTGCGTATAGGTGAAAGCGGCGACTTCTTCCTTGCTCAGTAGAGTCGACACCCCGGTCGAGCGCTCGCGGGCGATCAACGCCATGCCGAGCGCGCCCATGAGGCCGGCGATCTTGGGCCTTGTCGCGGTGCGTCCGGTGATCAGCTCAAAGGCGCGCAAAATCGCGTCGCCGTAGAAGGTACCGCCCTGCACGACGATGTTCTTGCCGAGTTTTTTCGGGTCGCGCACTTTGATGACCTTTTGAATCGCATTTTTGATGACGGAATAAGACAGCCCCGCGGCGATCTCGCCGACGGTCGCGCCTTCCTTTTGCGCCTGTTTAACTTTGGAGTTCATAAAGACGGTGCAGCGCGAGCCCAGATCCACCGGGTTTTTCGCGAGCAGCGCCGCTTCCTGAAAGTCTGAGACCGACATATTGAGCGATTTAGCGAAGGTCTCGATAAACGAGCCGCAACCGGAGCTGCACGCCTCGTTTAACAGGATCGACTCGATGATCCCGTCCGAAATCTTCATGCTCTTCATGTCCTGTCCGCCGATGTCCAAAATGAAGTCGACCTCCGGCTGGAAGTACTTGGCAGCGGTGTAGTGTGCGATCGTCTCTACTTCACCGGTGTCGATCTGCAATGCAGCCTTGATGAAGTCTTCCCCGTAGCCCGTGATCCCCGCATTGGCGATGACGGCTTCCGGGTGCTTCTTTTCGTAGATCTCCGTCAGCACTTTTTGCATGATCGCAAGGGGATTCCCCTTGTTGTTCGTATAGTGTTCGTAGAGTACGCGCGTATCGTCGTCGATTACGATGACTTTGGACGTGGTAGAGCCGGAGTCCAGCCCGATGTAGAGATTGCCCTTGTGCGTGGACAGGTCGCCCCGTTGCACGTCTTGCGTTTCGTGCGCCTTTTGGAACGCATCCAGCTCCTCTTGCGAGGTGAACAGGGGCTCGATGGAGTTTTCCTCATCGACATGGATCTCGATATCGGCGTGAATGCGTGTCATTAAGTTTTGGAAACTGGTAACAGGCTCATCCTTTGATGCGATCGCGGCACCCATGGCGACGAAAATCTGCGAGTTCTCCGGAACGATTTGCTCCTCTTCGGTAAGCCCCAACGTTTCGATGAAGCGCTCTCTAAGCTGCGGCAAAAAGTGCAGCGGTCCACCCAAAAATGCGATCTTCCCCTTGATGGGACGGCCGCAGGCGAGGTTGGAGATGGTTTGGTTCACGACCGACTGAAAGACAGACGCCGCGATGTCGTTTTTTGATGCGCCCTGATTGATCAGCGCTTGAATATCTGTTTTGGCAAATACGCCGCAGCGCGACGCGATCGGGTAGATCTTATGGTGAGACTTCGCCAGCTCATTCAGCCCGGATGCATCGGTTTCTAAGAGCGAGGCCATCTGATCGATAAATGCCCCCGTTCCGCCGGCGCAGATGCTGTTCATGCGCTGCTCTAAATTTCCGGATAAATAGGTAATCTTACTGTCTTCGCCGCCGAGTTCGATGGCGACGTCGGTTTGCGGGATGAAATGGTGAATCGCCGTCGTTCCCGCGACGACTTCCTGGATATGCTTGATCCCCAGATATTGCTCCACAAACATGCCGCCGGAACCGGTGACCATGATCGTGAGGTGATCGTTCTTAAAGGACTTGTACGCCTCTTGCATGACCGCCGTGACGGTTTCTTTGACGTCCGAATAATGGCGTCGATACACACTGTGTAGAATCTCGAAATCGTCATTGAGAACGACGAGCTTTACCGTAGTAGAACCGACGTCTAGCCCAAAGTAGTATTTCAATCGTTGCATCTCCTTCTGTGTTAATGCTCCCAGTATATCATAATTCCCACTAGTTTAGTGAGATATCGTTAGCGTATCAGCCGAGAAATGGCTTTAAACTGCGGATGATCCGCCGTCTTCAAGAGGTCAAACAACACCGTTTCTACATTTGTGATGTGCACGCCGTAATCTCTGAGCTGCTCCAGCGCATTGGTCTTGTTCTCTTCCGTTCGGGAATCTACGCAAGACACCGGTACATACGCTTCGAAACCTGCGCGGACCATGTCGCGCGTTCCCTGGAACACACAGATGTGCGATTCGATGCCGATCACGATCACGTGGTCGATCTCCAACTTCTCGAGCGCCTCCATCAACGGGGGCACAGCGTAGGAGTACTCTTTCTTTTCAAAGGTTCGCTCGGGCGACAGGTATTTGCGAATCGGCTCGGTGGTTACGCCGAGACCTTTCGGGTATTGCTCGGTGGCAAAGATCGGCAAGCCTAAAATGGTCGCTCCTTCCAACAGCATTTCGCATTGCGCGACGAGGCGCTCCGCTTCACGCATGACCGGAAGCAGCCGCTCTTGTATATCAACTACGATAACCGCAGTGTTTTCAATTTTCATCGTGGAATCCTTCCTATATATAGTGGAGTCATAGCGACTCAATTATAGTATAACACAAAGTTTTCCTTGCCAAAGGTCTTTTTCCTTTAATTTCCGCTGGATTCCGGACAATACGCGCGCCTTGTCGAGCGTCCAGAGCGGTCCCACGACAAGACTCTTATCCGGGTCACCGGTGAGTCGGTGGACGACGATGGATGGGTGCAGGTGTGCGAGCATCCGAACTGCGAGCTCCTCGTACTCCTCTTTTTCAAGAAGTCGCAAGTCTTTCGGAGGCTTGGCCGCCCACAGGCTCCCCTTCTCCAAAAACAAACTGTGGATCTTGACTCCCATGACCCGATTCTCGTTGGCATAGTGAACCGCACGCAGGAGATCGTCCTCGGTCTCACCGGGAAGCCCTACGATCATATGAAGGAGAATGTCGATCCCCGCGCCGCGCAATCGCTGAACGGTCTCATCTAAAACGCGATGCGAATAGCCCCGCCGCATGTGTTCGACCGTCGTCTCGTTTACCGTCTGCATACCGAGCTCCACCCAGAGCTCTGTTTTGTGAGAGAACTCGACGAGTAGCCCCAGCACGACGTCATCGATACAGTCCGCTCGTGTGGCGATGGCCAGGCCATCCACACCGGTGGCGAGCGCCTCCTCGTACAATGCGCGAAGTGTCTCTACCTCGCCGTACGTATTCGTGTACAGACAAAAATAGGCGACGAATCGCAATTCGTCACCCCATTTTTTATACGCGGAAAGCTTCCCCGCTTGCAGCTGCTCTTTCACTGATAGCCTATTGCGCATACCGCCCGAACAAAAGGCACAGCCTCCCGTGGCAAGCGCCCCGTCGCGATTGGGGCAAGTGCGCCCCGCATCGACGGCCAGCCGTACGGTTCTCTTTCCGTAGCGGCGCAAACTGTCTTCGTGAAAGGTGGTGTAGCGTTGCATTAGGCTCTTCTCTTTCCTCTGGCTCTTTCCATTTTGACTTTGGTGCCCTTAATCTTTTGCCCCTGCATGGAATGCAGCACGCGCTGTGCGTCTTTCTCCAAGACTTCCACAAAGCTCGCATTCGGATAGATCTCGATCTTGCCGATCGACGACGACTTGATCCCGCTCATCTCCGTGATGGAACCCACGATATGGCGCTGGCTGATCTTCGCGTCCTTTCCGATATTGATGAACAGGCGCGCGTAGCGGCCGCCTTGGGTCTTCGGCTTGTTCGCCTGGCTGCGCTGTGTGCGCTCCTTGTAGGCTTGCGGATTGTCGACGGCGTCGAGTTCGTCGTGCTTTCTCCCCTGATGCGTCTTCATGTACAGGCGAAGCAGCGCACAGGCGATGTCGTACGAGTTGTGGTCTTCTGCAACCAGAAGATCGACCAACGGCTCGTTCAGGTTTTCTTCCGAGAGCAGTGCACGAATCTTTCCGACCAGTTTCTCGCGATTTCTCGTCTTGATATCGGCAAGCGTCGGCAGTTCTCTCTTTTGGATACGAGTCTTCGTAAAGCGCTGAATATCACGTAATTTGTAGATGTCTTTCCCCGCGATGAAGCTAAAGGCGATTCCTTCGCGGCCCGCTCTTGCGGTTCTTCCGATGCGGTGGACATAGTACTCCTCGTCCTGCGGCATATCGTAGTTGACGACCAAGTCCACGTCGTCGACGTCGAGTCCGCGGGCAGCGACGTCCGTCGCGATCAGAAGATCGACGGTGCCTCTTTTGAATTTGTGCATGACCGAATCGCGCTGCGACTGCTTGAGGTCGCCGTGAAGCGCATCGGCGCTGTAGCCTTTGGCCTGCAGCTCCGCCGTCAGCTCATCCACCTTCTTTTTCGTATTGCAAAAGACGATCCCTAGTTTCGGGTTGTGAATGTCGATGAGTCGCGTGAGGATCTCGGTCTTCATGTACTCTTTCAGCTCAAAATACGCCTGCTCCACTTTCGGAACGGTGAGCTCCTTGTGCACCATCTGCACCATTACGGGCTCGTTCAGGTATTTCGAGGCAAAACGGCGGATCGGCTCGGCCATGGTCGCCGAGAAAAAGACCTTTTGCACGCCCTCGGGCAATGCCTCGATGACGGTCGCCATATCATCTCTAAAGCCCATCGCGAACATTTCGTCCGCTTCGTCCAAAACAAAGTAGTGGATATTGTCGAGCTTGAGCGTCTTTCTTCTCATATGGTCCAGCACGCGGCCGGGGGTACCCACCACTACCTGCACCTGATTTCTGAGCGCGCGAATTTGGCGGTCAATCGGCGCGCCGCCGTATACCGGCAGAACCGAAAGTTTCTTGTAGAATTGGCCGAGGCGCCCAAGTTCTTCCGCCACCTGCACCGAGAGCTCTCTCGTCGGGCAGAGGATCATCGCCTGGGTGCTGCGGTCGTCAAAGTCCAGTTTTTCCAAAAGGGGCAAACAAAAAGCAGCCGTCTTTCCCGTACCCGTTTGCGCCTGCCCAATCAGGTCTTTCCCTTGTACCAGATGAGGGATCGCCTGCTCCTGTATAGGGGATAATTCTTCAAACCCCATTTTTTCTATTGCTTGAAGGCTCTGTTTTGCAAGTGTTTCTAATGTGTTGATTGTTTCTGTCATTCGTTATCCTTTCTAACTTCTACCTAATAGTATCGCACGTCATCCGACCTTTTGCAAGTTGAAAACAGCGAGTTTTTCCGATTTCTGCGAAGTGGAAACAAAAAACGATTCTATCGCCGGTATTATGTAATAACTAAAAAGGAGGTTCGCGTGTTGCGAATCTCCTTTTGATTTCCTACAGCGTGACGGGATCGACTTCCCAAATCTCGTCCGCATATTCTTTGATCGTGCGGTCGGCGCTGAATTTTCCGGCATTGGCCAGATTCATCAGGCACATTTGCGCCCAGCGGCGCTTGTCGCGATACGCGCGGTCCACTTGTGCGTGCGCTTCCTTGTAGGACGCAAAGTCCTTCAGAACGAAGTACGCGTCTCCTTGACCATAGCCAGGCTTCACAAGGCTGTTGTAGATGTCGAGGAACATATAGCTGCCTGCATCGTTGAGCTGTTGATTCATGAGCGAATCGACGACGCGCTTCACATCCGGCTGCTCTTCGTAGATGCGAACGGGGTCGTATTTGCCGTTGAGCTCGCGGAGCTCTTCGACCGTCGCGCCGAAGATAAAGTTGTTCTCGCGGCCGGCTTCTTCGACGATTTCTACATTGGCGCCGTCCATCGTCCCGATGGTGGGAGCGGCGTTCAACATAAATTTCATATTGCCGGTACCGGACGCCTCTTTCCCCGCCGTCGAGATCTGCTCGGAGAGATCGGCTGCCGGGAACAGTTTTTGCCCGTAGGATACGCGATAGTTCGCCACAAACACGACTTTGATCTTTCCTTGGATGCTCTCGTCGTTGTTGATGACTTTCGCGATTTCATTAATATATTTTATGATGCCCTTCGCGCGGAAGTATCCCGGTGCCGCCTTGCCTCCAAAGATAAAAGTGCGGGGGATGATATCGAGGTCGGGGTTTTCTTTGAGGCGCAGATACAAGTCCCAGATGTGGAACGCGTTCAGCAACTGGCGTTTGTATTCGTGCATTCTCTTGATCTGAATGTCGAAGATGCTGTCCGGGTCGATCTCGACGCCCTCGTGCTCGAGGATATACTTGGCGAGCTCGACTTTCTTTTCGCGTTTGATCGCGTGTAGGCGGTCGAGTACGCGGTCGTCTTCGATCCAAGCTTCCAGTTTTTTGAGCTGGTCGAGATCCGTGGCCCAATCGTCGGAGCCCAAGAGTTCGGTGATTAGATCGGATAATTGGCGATTGGCCAGTTTGAGCCAGCGTCTGGGCGTGATGCCGTTGGTTTTGTTGACGAACTTATCCGGATACAGACGGTACCACTCGTTGAGGACTTCGTCTTTCAGGATTTGCGTGTGGATCGCTGCAACGCCGTTGACCTTACGGCAGCCGTGCAGGGCCAAGTGCGCCATGCGGACGACGCCGTGGTTCACGATACGCATGCGGTCGATATGAGCGCTGTCGTAGGAAATATCCTGCAATTCGTCGACAAAGCGCTTGTCGATCGTATGGATCAGCTGATAGCAGCGCGGGCATACTTCTTCCACGATGTCCAGCGGCCACTGCTCCATGGCTTCCGCAAGGATGGTGTGGTTGGTGAAGGAGAAGGTTTCGTTCACGATCTTCCACGCTTCCGCCCAGTCCATATGCTCTTCGTCTAAGAAGACGCGCATGAGTTCGGGCAGCGCAATGACGGGGTGCGTGTCGTTGAGCTGAATCGCATGGTATTTGGCAAACTCTGAAAAGTTTCCGTTTTGCTTTTTGAATTTGCGCACGATGTCTTGGATGGAGGCCGATACGAAAAAATACTGTTGCTTAAAGCGCAACACTTTCCCGGAGCGCTGCCCGTCGTTGGGATACAACACACGGGTGATGTCTTCGGCGCGGTTTTTCGCTTCCAGCGATGCGTCGTATTCAAAATTGTTGAACTTAGTGAAATCAAACGGCTCCATCGGCTCGGCTTGCCAGAGTCGGAGCGTGTTGATATTTCTCGTGTCGTAGCCCAAGATCGGGATATCGTACGGCACCGCACGCACGGTGGAATTCCCGAAGCGAATCACGACGGATTCAGATTCTTTACGCAGGCTCCACGGGTCGCCGTTTCTGAGCCAGTCGTCGCCTTCTTCTTTTTGGAAGCCGTTTAGGAATAGTTGCTTAAAGATCCCTTGCGAATAGCGAACTCCATAGCCCATGAGCGGGAGGTCCATCGAAGCGGATGCTTCCATAAAGCACGCCGCCAGTCGTCCTAAACCGCCATTACCGAGCGCTGCATCTTGCTCAACTTCTTCCAGTTCGTCAAAGTCGATGCCGAGCTCTTCGACAAAAGCGCGAATCTCTTCGTACAGCTCCAGGTTCAACATATTGTTGCTGAGTGAGCGGCCGATCAAAAACTCGAGCGAGAAATAGTAGGCTCTCTTTCCGCTTTCAAACGCTTTTTCACTGGCTGCCCAATCGTTGGCGATCAAGCTCATGATGGTGTCAGCCAATGCGTAGTATTTTTCCTGCGTGCTCGATGTCGCGATGGTCTTCGCAAATCGCAGCTGCAGCATAATTTCAAAATTAGATCGTATTCTGTCAATGGTCATTTCATTACCTCCCGTACCACTTTGTGAGTGTCCATAATTTCTTTGCGATGGCATCGGTCAGTTGACCTTTTTCCAATCGCCAGGTCCAGTTGTCGCCCAGCGTCGCCGGCGTGTTCATGCGAGCCTCGGCGCCTAAAAAGAGCAAGTCCTGCACCTGGAAGATGCTGGTGTTGGCCACAGAACTCATCGTCCCGCGGATGAAGCCCCAATTGAGGCCTTCTTTTTTGTTGAGATGAAAATAATTCGTCGCATATTCGACATTGGCTTTCGGCGCGGTCTCCAACCATTCCGCTAAGGTCTGATTGTCGTGGCTGCCGATATAGACGACATTGTCTCGTTGGTGTTTATGCGGCAATGCGTCGGATGTCATCTTGGCATCAAACGCAAACTCTAATATCTGCATCCCCGGATAGCCGGCTTTTAGGCGGATATCGATAACCTCTTGGTTCATATAGCCCAAGTCTTCGGCAATGATGTCGGTTTCGGGCATCTTGTCGTTGACGACGCGGAAGAAGTCCCAACCGGGCCCTTTATACCACTTGCCGGTGGCGGCGGTTTTGCTCTTCGCCGGGATCCCCCAGTAGCCTTCAAACCCGCGGAAGTGATCGATCCGGAGCACATCGTAGAACCTTCCGACGGCTTTCAATCGTTCGATCCACCAGCGATAGTCGTCTTTTTTGTGTTCTTCCCATTTGTACAGCGGGTTGCCCCATAATTGGCCGTCATCGGAGAAGTCGTCCGGCGGTACGCCGCCCACGATCGTCATGCGGTCGTTTTCGTCGATATGAAAGAGCTCTGGATTATCCCACGTTTCTGACGAATCGGCGGCGACGTAGATCGGCAAGTCACCGATCAGATAGACACGCTTTTTATTAGCATACTTTTTGAGCGCCGCCCATTGTTCAAAAAACTTCATTTGGATGAAATACGTCATGAGAATCTCTTGTTCGAGTTCCTCTTTGGCGGCTGCCATCGCTTTGGCCTCTTTTTTCCGGTATTCTTTTGGCCACTCTTCCCACGGTTTTTCGTCGTACTTCTTCTTGAGCGCCATGTAGAGCGCATAGTCCGGCAACCAATGAGATTCCTTCGTTGCGAACTCGCGAATTTCGAGTTCCATTCCCTTTTCCAAAGCACGCAAAAAAGCCGCTTTCAAAAGAGGATAGCGGTGATCATAAAGCAATCCGTAATCGACTTTATCCGCTCGCTCATACAGTTTCGCTTTGTCGACCTCGTCTCGGGTGAGCAATCCTTCTTTGATCAGCTCATCCAAGTCGACAAAGTACGGGTTTCCGGCAAAGGAACTGAAGGACTGATACGGGCTGTCGCCATAGCCGGTCGGGCCGATGGGCAGCACTTGCCAGTAAGTTTGCCCGGCGGCGTGCAAAAAGTCGACGAACGCATAGGCTTCCTTGCCGAGTGTACCGATCCCGTGATTGGACGGGAGTGCGCTGATGGGAAGTAACAACCCACTCGCGCGTTTGTCGGTGAACATAGTTTAGTTTCTCCTCAATTTATCAACTGCTTATAAGTGTAGCAGTAATCCGTTCGGTTTGTGTCACTATTGTATGAAATATCCTGCTATTGGGCAACCTCTCCACCATGGAGATTTCTTATCACCCCTTTTTCACATAGCAGTACTCCGTTATTATACCCGATGCGTATTTGATTCGCAAAACTCAGCCTTACAATGGCAAGGTTTTTCGTCGCATCTTGGAATTTTTGGTATAATGGTCGTAATATTATCGGAGGAGGCTCCAAACCAATGAAATCAATCTTTGTCTTCTACGGAGGACCCAGCGTCGAACACGATGTATCCGTCGGCAGTGCTCGCGCTGTGCTCAACGCTCTTGATCGTTCAAAATATCATGTATATCCTGTCTATATAACGGAGGAAGGGCACTGGCTGCGCTTACCTGAAATCACAAAAACCGTGGAGAGCGTAGAGGAAATGAAAGCAAGCCCGGACGGCAAGACACTCGCCGCATCACTGGCTACGTTTTTAACCTCGCACGACTTCGCAGACGGCAACACAGTCTTTTTCTCTATCTTACACGGAACGTACGGAGAAGACGGCGGCATTCAAGGCTTCTTTGAAACGCTCGACGTCCCCTATGTCGGCTCCGGCATCGCGGCATCGGCTCTGTGTATGGACAAGGCCTTTTGCAACGACGTTATGGAACAAAACGGAATCCCGCAAGCAAAGTATGTCAATGTGAACCGCACGATGTTTGAAAAAGGCATCGACGCAGATGCGATCATCGAAAAATTGGGGTTACCGATCTATGTCAAGCCCGCCAACTGCGGCAGTTCGATCGGCGTGGTCCGCGTGACCCAAAAAGAAGAGCTGGATGAAGCGATTCGCTTCGCCATGCAATATGACCACAAAGTCGTGCTTGAAGAAGAGATCTGGGGCAGAGAGCTGAACGTATCCGTCATCGGAAACGCGAACGCCATCGGCTCCGTACCCGGCGACTACGAAATGGAAACGGGCTACTTCGACTACGAACTGAAATACTTAAACCCCGCGATCGTCCCGGTGATTCCGGCGAAGATCCCCGAAGAACACTTCAAAGATGTCGCCGACCTTGCGGTGCGCGCCTATGAAGCGACCGACTGCCAAGGACTGGCCCGTATCGACATCTTCTACACTGATGAAGGCGTATTGAAAGTCAACGAAATCAACACGATGCCGGGGATGTCGGCGCTCAGTATGACGCCGGTATTGTGGAATGCAACCGACGGACGATCCTATCCTGACCTTCTGGATCAGTTTATTGATTGGGGCTTAGAATCGTACCGTCAAAAGAAAGAGCTGGTGCGAAAGTACGAATGATAGAGGGTTCATTATCTCAACTTGCTACAATTATTGAAGGCGAGCTTCCGTATCCGCAGCTTGCCAATGTCCATTTTAAGGGAATCGCCTACGATTCGCGCAAAATCGAAAAAGACAATCTCTTTGTGCCCATCCCCGGCGAACGCGTGAACGGGCACGACTATGTCGAAAAAGCGCTGGAGATCGGTGCGGCGGCGAGCCTCTTCGAATCCAGTGAAACCTTGCCCGAAGACCCGATGCCGGTCGTCGTGGTGGAGGACAGTGTCTTCGCCATTCAGGCGATGGCGTCGTGGTATATGTCGCGCTTGGACTGCAAGGTCGTCGGCATTACCGGCAACAACGGCAAAACCATGACCAAAGACATCACCGCGGCTCTTCTCTCCGACAGCTACGAGACAGTGAAGACCGCGGGCAATCAAAACAACGAAATCGGCCTGCCCTATACCGTCTTGCACCTGCCGCAGTCGACCGAGGTGGCCGTCCTTGAAATGGGAACCGAGCGCTTGGGCGAGATCTACACGCTGACGGCGATTGCTAAACCGGATGTAGCCGTAATCTTAAATATCGGCGACTCCCATTTGGATTATTTATTGAACGAAGATAATGTCGCCACCGCCAAACTGGAGATCGGCCAAAACATGACTTCCGACGGCGTGCTCTTCTACAACGGCGACGACCCCTACCTGAAAAAACACGTCCACGACGAGCCGATGGAGCCCAGGCTCCACTCTTTCGGCATGGAACCCGGCAACGATACCGTGTTTCGCATCGTCGAAAGCACTCCGGACGGCGTGACCATTCAATTTGAAGGCGAGGACGCAGAGTTTACACTCCCCGCGCTCGGGCAACACAACGCGTGGAACCTTGCGGCATCGATCCTGGTTGCCCGCGAGCTCGGCGTCACGGAAAAGCGTATCCGCATGGCGCTGCCGCACGTGCAGTACACCTCGATGCGCCAGGAGCTCAAGCACATGAACGGCTTTGACGTGCTGGACGACTCCTATAAATCCAACACTCACAGCCTGACCGCCGCCCTCAGCACACTTCACATGCTTCCCTATGTGCACAAGATCGTCGTATTGGCCGATTTTCTCGGCACGGGCGACGACGAGATCGACAAGCACGTCGGCATGAAAAAGTGGCTGACACCCGGCGAAGTGGACGTTGTGCTGACGACCGGCCCCCTCATGGCGCACCTTAGCGATGCGATCGCCAAAGACTATCCGGAAGGCTCCGTGCTGCACTTTGATGACCGCGAAGCGCTCATCGAAGCGACCAAACGGGCGGTTCGTCCGGGCAGTATCGTATTAGTCAAAGGATCGCGCGATTTTCAATTGGAAGATGTCGTAAATGCATTAGATGGATTTGAAGCATAAGAAGAGCTCCGGTTTCCCGGAGCTCTGTTTTTTGTCTAGACCCCTGCGATAAAGCCATATTTGAGCGGGTCGTGCTGATCGATAATATAGGTGCCTACGCCGGTGATATTGGCACCGCCGGTGATCTTCGGGATCACCGCTTCATAGGGGCCGACTTGAACAGTCTTCGTGATCTCCCCTTTGAACAAGCTCCCGATAAAGCTCTCATAAATAAATTCTTCGCCGATCCCGATTTCTCCCTTGGCATATAAAGATGCGAGTTTCGCGCTGAGTCCCGTGCCGCATGGCGATCGGTCCTGCTGATACTGTCCAAAGGTCACGACATTTTTCATATGTGCGCCGGGCGTCGTCGTTGGCCCGTAGAACTCGCACAGGTCTACGCGCGTAATGTCGAGCGTCGGGTGCTGGATCACCACTTCCTCGTTAATCCGGCGCTGCATCTCGATCCCGATTTTCGTGATCTCGCGCACTGTATCGGGGTTGATGTCCAAGCCGAACTGCGTCACGTCGATCATTCCAAAAAACTGTCCCCCAAAGGCGATATCGTATACGATCTCTTTTCCCTTGATCGTCATCGTCAAGTTTTCTTTGTAGAGAAAACACGGAACATTTTCCAAAGACACTTCCAGTGCTCGCTGATCCTGCACCTTGATACGCACGTGCACCAAGCCCGCCGGCGCTTCCAGTACCAAGTCTGTATACGGCTCTCTCACTTCGATCAGGCCGGTCTCCAGCGCCACCGTTGCAAAACCGATCGTCCCGTGTCCACACATATTCGTAAAAGAGGTGCTGTCCATGAAGACGATTCCGAAGTCCGCTTCTTCGCTCACCGGTTCCGTGATCACCGCACCGTACATATCCTTGTGGCCGCGCGGTTCCAATAAGAGCGCCCGACGGTAGTGATCGTAGTTTTTCTGAAGGTCGTGCTTCTTTTCGATCATCGTGTTGCCGACGAGCTTCGGAAATCCCTCCAACACGATCCGCGTCGCTTCCCCTTGCGTATGCGAGTCCACCACCGTAAACTGCCGTTCAAAATTGTTGCGCCTGATCACCGGTGTAACTTTCATGACTTCCTCCATGCCCTTTTTCTCATTTATACGAACTCCGTTTCACTAAACAAAATCCTTTTCCCAACTACAATAACCTATATCTTGGCGACGATTTCACACAAATTCTCTCGTCCAACACCGCATTATATTGATGGTTCGGTGTCAAATTACTGCTTTTTCTGTAATTATAATACCATATTCCCACTCCGTAGGAAATCCCGGGCACAAAAAAAGGGGTCTCCCCCTTTTTTCACCTTACGGATTGACTACATTGATCGGCGCGCCATCTAAGAATGCGCGCAAGTTCACTTCTACTTGATCCAGAATGCGGGCACGGGCTTCGAACGGTCCACAGGCGATATGCGGTGTGATGATCGCATTTTTCGCTGTCAACAGCGGATTCGTGCCTTCGATCGGCTCTTTGGAGACGACGTCGACGGCGGCTGCGTACACTTTGCCGCTGTTCAGCGCATCGGCGAGTGCCTGCTCGTCGATCAGCTGACCGCGGGCATTGTTGAGGATGATGACGCCGTCTTTCATCTTTGCGATGGCTTCTGCGTTGATCATCTTTTCGTTTTCCGGCGTCAAACGCGTATGGAGCGAAATCACATCGGACTTTGCGTACAGCTCATCAAGCGATACATAGGGCTCACCTAATGCTTCGCCGCCCGGCTTGTACGCGATCACTTTCATGCCGAAAGCTCTTGCGAGATCGGCCGTTGCCTGCCCGATTCTCCCGTACCCGATGACGCCGAAGGTCTTTCCTTCAAGCTCCATCAGCGGATAATCCCAAAACGTCCAGTCGGGGTTGTTCTCCCATCTGCCGGCTTTCACCGCGTCCGAGTGGTGTCCCACGTGGTGGCAAATTTCAAGTAGCATGGCCATGGCGAACTGTGCGACCGCCTTTGTCCCGTATTCCGGCACATTGGTGACCACCACGCCGTGTTTTTTTGCCGCTGCCGTGTCTACGACATTGTATCCGGTCGCCAGCATGCCGATGTACTTCAAATTCGGGCACGCCGCCAACACCTCTTCTCCGATAAGTGTCTTGTTGTTTAACACGATCTCGGCGTCGCCGATGCGCTTGATAATCTCTTGCACATCATCATTCGGTGTACGATCATACGCCGTTACCTCTGCAATCGCCTCGATCTTTTCCCAACTCAAGTCGCCGGGGTTCACCCCGTACGAGTCTAAAATCACAATTTTCATATAAAAACCTCCCTTCACAAGACTATCGTATCAAACTTTCGTGATTAAAAGAACCCCACGCTCTAAAGGTGAGCGCCTTTAGATTGCAGGGTTCGGAAAGGAGGGGGCTTAGTCCATGTGCATGCCGCCATTAATATCGATCTCTTCTCCTGTAATATACGAAGCTTCTTCTGAAGCAAGGAAGAGAATGGTAGCCGCTACTTCTTTGATCTCTCCGGGACGTCCCACCGGAATCATGTCGATAATCTTTTGCGCTTGCTCATCCGGCAATGTTTTCCAAATATCCGTATTGATGAGACCCGGAGCCACTGAGTTGTTGGTAATTCCATACATCGCGTATTCACGCGAGAAATTCTTCGCAAATCCTAAATCGGCTGCCTTCGCCGCACTGTAATGCGCTCCTCCAAAAATCCCGCCTCCGCGCTTTGCCGATACGGAGGACAAATTGACGATGCGCCCATAATTGTTCTTTTTCATTGCTTCAGCAACAGGCTTTGTAATATTGAACATTCCATAAAAATTGACTTTGAAAATTCTCTCCACATCAGCGATTGTCATGTCGGCAATCGTCACTTTTTGAGAAATGCCGGCATTGTTGACGAGGACATCGATCTTTCCGAATTCTTTGATGACTTCTTGGACGGCATCTTCGCACATTTCAGGATTGGTGACATCTAGGTGTAAGGGCAATGCCTTTCGTCCTTTTGCTTCGATTAGAGCGCAGGTTTCTTGTGCGCCTTCAAAATTTAAGTCTGCAATCACGAGGTCTGCTCCTTGATCAGCAAATGCCAATGCCGTTGCGCGACCAATTCCTTTTTCTGACCCCGCGCCGGTGATGAGGACAACTCTTCCGGTAAAATCAAACATATTTCTTCTCCTTATCTATTAAGTAACTCTTTTGTTTGGGCAATAATATTTTCCACCGTGATGCCGTTCAATTCGAGTAATTTCTCATACGGTGCCGACTCTCCGAACTTATCTTGGATCGCAACGATGCGTTGGACCGCTCCACCTTCTTGCGCGACGACTTCGGCGACAGCTGAACCGAGTCCATTATATTTATTGTGATCTTCTACTGTGACGATTCTCCCGATTTTGATGCATCGTTTGACTTCATCCTCATCCAACGGTTTGATGGTATGCATATCGACCAATCGTACAGAAACGCCTTCTTGTTCCAATGCATTAGCTGCTTCTAATCCTAAACGGACGGTATCTCCGTTTGCGATAATCGCAACATCCGTACCCTCACGAATCGCTTTTGCTTTGCCTAACTCAAACTCTTCGTCTTCGGAATAAATAATCGGCATCGCATCGCGCGTGAATCGAAGATACACTGGACCATAATATTCCGCCGCTGCACGTACGAGTTTCTTTGTCGCATTAACATCCGCCGGCATCACAACGGTCATGTTCGGCAATGTGCGAAGCACTCCCATGTCCTCGATCGCCTGGTGTGAACCACCGTCATTCGCCGGTGTCAGGCCTCCATGTGAACACGCGATTTTGACATTTAAATTCGGATAGCAGATGGACTGGCGAATCTGTTCCCCCATGCGCATAGATCCGAAAATGGCGTATGTTACAATGAAGGGGATCTTGCCTGTCGTTGCCAGTCCTGCGGCGATTCCCGCGCAGTTTTGTTCAGCGATCCCGACATTGACATATTGCTCCGGCAGGTTGATTTTAAACTCGCTTGTTTTACAGGATTTCCCGATGTCTGCATCGATCACATAGATGTTTTTGTTTTCTTTTCCAAGGGCGACGACTTCTTCACCGAATCCGTCTCTGGTTGCAACTTTTACAACATCCGTCATTATTTGAGCCCTCCTTCCAATTCCTTCATCGCCATCGCAAACTGTTCATCATTTGGCGCTTTCCCATGCCAGTCGCAGACATCTTCCATAAAGGAAACGCCACGCCCTTTTTTCGTGTTCAGAATGATGGCTTTTGGTTTGCCATTGTCCTGATGCCGAATTTGTTCCATCACGTCGCAAATCATCTGCATGTCATTTCCATCCGCTACAGAAAATGCGTCCCACCCGAATGCGACAAATTTCTTTACGAAGTCATAGTTGTCGTTGACTTCCCATGTATAGCCATCGAGTTGCAACTGATTGTTATCGACAAATGCAACGAGATTGTCTAAGTGATAGTGCGAAGCGCTCATAATGGCTTCCCAAATCTGACCTTCCTGCATTTCTCCATCGCCCATCATCGCGAATACACGATAGTCTTTGCCGTCTCGTTTGGCAGCAAGCGCCATACCGACTGCAGCCGAGAGTCCTTGGCCTAACGAGCCGGTGGAAATATCAATCCCCGGGCATTTTTCCATCGCCGGGTGCCCCTGAAAAGGTGAACCGTACTCGCGAAGGGTGTAGATCGTCTCTTCGGGAACAAATCCAAGGTCAGCCAAAACCGCATACTGAATGGGACAAACATGTCCTTTAGACAATACAAAGCGATCACGATCTTCCCACTTCGGATTTTTAGGATCAATGTTCATTTCTCCGTAATAAGTAGCCACAATGGCATCCGTTGCCGACAGCGCACCTCCGGGATGTCCACTCTGTGCTTTATGAATCATAGTCAAAACGTCTTTTCTGCGTTCAATCGCAATCTGCTTTAACTCTTCTACTGTTTTTTTCAAGTAAATCTCCTTTCACTATTGTGGAGTTCTTGTCACTTCGACGCCTGCAAGGCGTTCAAAGTACTTGACGATGCTTCCGTGATCCTCATCCATCTGTCCAGCGACCTTCAGGGCTTGCATTATTTCGTACAATTGCGCTGTCAAAGGTACCGGGCAGTCGATGGCATGCGCTTCGGCAATCACATTGCCAATATCTTTTCGGTTGATGGATATCTTGCCACCGGGCACGAAGTTACGATCCATCATCATCGGAGCCTTCGCATCTAACATGACACTTCCCGCTGCTCCTCCCCGGATCGCCTCGTATACCTTTTCAACATCGGCACCGGCTTTTTTTGCAAGGATGAGCGCTTCAGATATCGTCGCAATATTTAAATTCACAATGATTTGATTGGCTAATTTTGTGATACACCCGCTGCCAACCGGACCCGTCAAAACCGCTGAGGCCCCCATTTGTAAGAAATACGGCTTTAGTGTGGCAAAGGTACTCTCCTCTCCACCTGCCATAAAATAGAGCGATCCGTCGATGGCTTTCGGTTCGCCACCGCTGACCGGAGAATCCATGAATCGTACGCCTTGAGAGCAGAGTCTCTCTCCAAAGGAACGCGCTTCAACGGGGCTGACCGAACTCAAGTCTGATACGATCTGACCCGGCTCTAAATATTGTGCCAATCCGTTCTCTCCAAACAAGACGGCTTCAACAATCGGCCCATTGGGCAGAATTGTAAAGATGATCTCTGCCTGCTCCGCAATCTGTTGATAAGTCCCATAGGTGGCACCGACGGTCGTGAGCGCATCAACTGCTTCAGATACTATGTCGTTCACGATCAACTCTGTTCCGTTTTTTATGAGGTTTAGGGCCATGGGTTTTCCCATGATCCCTAAACCGATAAATCCAATTTTGGACATTTTCATCCCCTACTTCATTAAGTTCGGCAGTGTCATAGAGATCGCCGGAATATACGTAACCAATAGAAGCACGATCAGCGCAGACCCCAGTAGTATCATCGTTGGACGCAGTATCTTTTCCAATGAAATCTTAGAGACCGAGCAGGCGACGTATAAGTTGACACCGACCGGAGGTGTAAACAAACCGATGGCTAAGTTGACGATCATGACCACACCCAAATGCACGAGATCGACGCCGAGCGCTTTGGCAACCGGAATAAAGAGAGGGGTGAAGATGTACAGTGCGGATGTTGAGTCAAGAAGCATCCCTGCCAAGAGCAGTACAATATTGACGATGATGTAGAAAATAATCGTGCTTCCTCCGGTAAAGTTGGTAAAGGCGGAAGTGATTACCTCTTTGATTCCGGAAACCGTCAACACCCATGCAAACACAGAAGCATTCGCCGTGATCCACATGATGGTCGCCGAAGTAGAAATGGAGTCATTAAAAATTGTCCAGATATCTTTCATCTTCAGATCTTTATAGATGAACAGTCCAACGACGAGCCCATATACAGCCGAAAATGCAGCAGCCTCTGTCGGTGTAAAAAACCCTCCATAGATACCGCCTAGGATGATGACCGGCATCAGCAATCCCCAGAAGGAGTCTTTGAAGGCAATCCATTTTTCTTTCCCTGTCGCCTTCTCTTTTGCAATTAGATTGCAGCTTTTCTTACCGTAGATGATCGCTGTAATTGCAAAAGCTACACCCATAAGAATTCCGGGAACCATGCCTCCCATAAAGAGCTTTCCAACGGAAGCTCCTGCAATCGAACCATACACGACGAAAGTAATCGACGGCGGGATAACGACACCGATGGCTCCGGACGTTGCCATCAATGCCGATGAAAAAGGAGTATCGTAACCGCTGGCAGCCATCGCAGGAATGAGGATCATTCCAAGAGCAGCAACTGTCGCAGGTCCTGAACCGGAGATTGCGGCAAAAAAGCACGCGACGACGACACAAACGATGGCCATCCCGCCCTTTCTGTGGCCGACAGCGGTATCTGCCAGTCGAATTAGGCGTCTTGATATGCCCGCTTTGTCCATGATATTTCCACCGAGAATAAAGAACGGGATGGCCATCAGCACCCATTTACTCGTCGCTGAATAGATATTGATCGGAATGGTGATCAAGTCGACTCCTTCAATCAGTAGAGCCAACAGACTCGAGATGCCGAGAGCGATAGAAATCGGTGTCGCTATCGCCAATAAAAAGGCAAACGAAATAAATAATACGGCGGCTGTCATTCTTTACTCACCTCTTCTTTAATATTCAACACATCCACGAATCGATATAAATAACGAATCAAGATTAGGATGGCACCGATGACCACAAATGATCCAAATATCCATTCCGGCCACTGCATGGTCGGAGTCTTTTGCTCCAAAATAAGCTCTCCATAGACCATACGGATTCCGTAGATCACGACAATGACGAGATAGATTAAGGTCACTCCAATACCAAAAAGTTTAGAAGCTTTTCTTGCTTTAAACGGCATTTTGTCATAGAGAGCCGTAACCCCTAAGTGTTCATTTCGTTTGGCTGCGATCGATGTGCCCATTAAGGTAACGAGAACGAACATATTCACCGAGATCTCTTCGGTAAATGAAAGTGAAAGTCCTGCAAACTGTCGCATGATAACATTGGCAAAGGTGATCAGCGTCATGACAAATAGGCTGATAAATGCAA
>CAZEBB010000016.1:5913-18698 GCA_964510345.1 uncultured Peptoniphilaceae bacterium | reverse complement strand
CCATTCTTCGATTTTGTCGAATACTCTTCTCATCTCGCTCCTCCTATTCGTTTAAGTGGAAAGCAGCGGCAGCTTCCGGACCATACGCTTCTGCGTATTGGGCAATCATGGACTTGACGACATCTTTGAATGCTACCATCTCTTCTTCTGTTGGAATATGAACTTCCACGCCTGATGCGATAAATTTTTCCCGCAATTCGATCTCTTCGCGTTCCACTTTATCTCGACCCCATTCACAGGCTTCCGTGGCAGCTTCTTGCAAGAGTTGTTGAGTTTCCGGTGTGAATCGATCCCACACGTGTTGATTCACAATGAATAAGTACTGCTCGTAAGTGTAATTCCACTCCGTCATATATTTTTGGACTTCGAATACATTCGCAGAGTTGGTGACACTATAGCCGTTTTCCTGTCCATCTAACGTTCCTTGCTGTAACGCGGTATATACTTCTCCCCAGCTCATCGCCACCGGATCCGCTTTAAAGGCTTGCCAGAATTCACGATAAATCTGCCCTCCGGGTATTCGTACTTTCAAACCGAACAGGTCTTCCGGCTTCGTAACGGGATGCTTACCGTTTGTCAGTTGTCGAAACCCGTTATGTGTTGACCCTAAGTAGTGCAATCCCTTTTCTTTAAGGAGACTTGCATAATACGCACCGCCTGTTTCATCGATAATTCTTCGAGCTTCTGTATAATCGTCAAACAACCATGGTAATGCTCCAACCATTAATCGTTGATCTAACGCGGCTAATACTGAGGTTGCATATGCTGAGATCTCCGTAGCGCCTTGCGCAACCATCTCAACCCCTTTTGACATATTGCCTCCGGCAAGCTGGTCGTCAGAAAAAACGGTGATTTGAATATTATTTCCGGATCCTTCTGCGACGAGTTCAGCGAACTTTTGTGCGGATACCGTATCCGTCGCAATGGATGTTCCGTTGACTGTCATTCTCAGTTTCATCTTTGGGTACTTTGACGTATCCCCGGTCTGTTCAACTTGTGATGTTTGCGTGCAACCTGAGAAAACTCCCATAATCATGATCAGCGCAAACGCCAAAGCGAATGCCTTAACTCTTTTTGATCGGCAAAAACTCATTTGTTCCTCCTGTAATTAATCTGTCGATCCCCGTGTGCGAAGCTATGCGCAGCACAATTCCCCCTGTGTGACTCGTTCTAACTCCTCCCCGTGTAAAATTTGCATCGTGTTATGAAAATGAAAGCAGCGCTACTTTCCGTTTTCCAATTTTTCTTTCACAGCCAGTTTCTCTTTCACAGCGATGACGACCAAGATTGCTGACGCTCCCATTGCCACCAAAGTTGCGTAAGCATAGTACGTGTCATCTCCAGTCATCCCCGCGATGCCAAATAGAGTGATCGCTGTACCTAGTAAAGTGAAGATTGTGGATTGAATGTGGTATGCCTTCCGGTCTGTTTTCATCTCTTGACGCTCGTCATGATCCGAAAAAAAGTACGCCAGATTCAGTAGGTGGCCTCTCCGAAATGAAGAGAGAACTCCTACTACGCCAAGCAGTCCCCCGACACCGATAATCAGTATGTTCAGCATGCGATCCTCCTCTAATGTATTCTATATTGTATTGTTACATGTATTTTATTTTTGATATTATTGTATTTTTAATAAGATTATTTGCGTACTTGATTGTATGCAATTTAGAAGTTTAGATGATTATATAGCCGAACAGACAATATGTCAAGCGTTTTCTTATGAATTAATTAAATAACGATTTGCAGTTTTAATCTCGTTTTCACGGTATTTTCCTTGTCACGTGCGTGTGTGACACATTTCTATGGTATAATCTATCCAACTAGTTGCATACAATTTGAGGCTTTACTTTGAGTTTAGGAGGAAAGAAATGAACTCATCATCGGCTGATATCGCTTATGAAAAAATGCTGGATATGATCTCACGACGAGAGATAAAGAGCGGTGACAAGATAACGGAAACCACAATTGCAAGTCAATTGGGTATGAGCCGCACACCCGTGCGAGAAGCCATACGCCGTTTACAACAGGATGGTTTAGTTGAAGTGCGCAAGAACCAGGGTAGTTTTTTACGTAAATACACCTATGCGGAAATGGCCGACGGGTATGAAATTACAGCGATGCTGACGCAAATGGCCTGTCGGCACCTCACTGAGCGTTTTCATCAAATCAACCCGGCTCACATAGAAGAGATTGAAGAAAAAATTGAAGAAATGTATCAGTGTGCTAAAAACGGACAAAAGAGAGAGTGGGTCATTCTTGACAGATGGTATCACGACAAACTTATTGAATTAACCGATATATGGCAGTTGCAACATACCTATTCAAACCTTATGGTTTGGGTCCATCAGGTTCTTTGGCTGATTACACCTGTGTTCGTGGACCTGACCGCATCCACCGATGACCATAGAGAATTGCTTCAACTTATCAAAGATGGAAAGGCAGAAGAAGCCGGGCTCTTTGCCTACAATCACCAAAAGAAAACGATCGAAATGATTCGCCGTTTAGGCGAATTCAGTCAGGAAATGCTGTAAGGAGACGCAATGTCCGCTTTTATCAGTACCTTTCAACAACTGTCCATCATGTTTCTACTCGCTGGTTTTGGCTACTTTCTATACAAGAAAAACTTCATCTCTGACAACAGTATCAAAGAGCTTTCCAGCATCCTCGTCTATTTGGTCATCCCGGTCACGATAATCAACTCGCTACAAAATCTGATCGGGTATTTTGATTGGCGATACGTGCTACAATCGATGGTCATCAACATCGCAATGATGTTGCTTAGCCTTTTGGTGACTCGCCTATTTTTTCCTAAAAAGGAGCAATTCCTACTTTTCTACGCTGCCTTGTTTTCCAATGCCGGTTTCATTGGCATCCCCTTGGTGCAAGCCGTCATCGGGTCAAAAGGGATGGTCGATGTAGCGATGGTTCTCTTAGTGAGTAATTTCTTTGTCTTTACCTACGGTATCTATCTTCAAACCGGTAACACCAAGGCGCTCTCACGCGATCGACTGCTTCGAAACCCTGGCATCATTCTGCCTTCTCTCGGATTAGTACTCTATCTCCTGAATATTGAATTTCCCCTTGTGGTGAATTCAGCCTTTCAACATATTGCCAATATGAACTCACCTTTGGCGATGATGATCCTAGGATGTTATCTGGCGCAGAGCCAATGGAAAGCGACCTTCTCCGAGGTCGCTTTCTATAAGGTCGCGTTTGTCCGTTTGCTCGCAGCACCGCTGTTATGTCTTCTTTTCCTTTGGATCCTTCCTTTTCTCGAAGCTGAGATCAAAATGGCATTATTGATAGCCTATGCCTGCCCAACCGCCGTCCACACATTTATCTTAAGCCGTGAATTTGGGAATGATCCCAGAATCGGTGCACAGGTAGTAATGATCACTACCCTATTATCGCTCCTATCTATCCCTGCATTAGCCGGAATAGGTAGTATCATTTTCTAACCTACTCCGCCGCATGATACGCCAGAGTGCCACCTTCGATGGCGACGGCGCGATAGCCGTGCATCGCGAGATAGGAAGTGCCTACGGTCGCGCGCTCGCCTGAGGCGCACAGGACGTAGACGGTTTTGTCTTTGTCGAGCTCATTCAATCGGGCATAGAGGAGCTTCAGCGGGATATTGATTCTGTTTTCTGATGGGTCACCTGCCGTGAACTCATCCTCACTTCGCACATCGAGCAGGATCATGTCGTCGGTCTTCGGCATCTTTTTATAATCTTTTGCAGTAATGGACGGCATCGCCTCGACGGGATAGCCGGCTTTCTGCCAGTTGGTCGTTCCCCTTGGCACACAGCCCACGAGGTTTTCAAAACCCATTCTTCGGCACGACCAGTATGCGTGGTCCAAATCGTCTCCCACATCGTTGTGAACAAACACAATCTGAACGTCCTGCGTATACAGCGCCCCTAAATAGGCGGTCAAGCTGTCGACCGACAAATAGAGCGATCCGGGAATATGCGCTCCCATATGCGCTTCTTTGGTGCGAATATCGACTAAGAGCACTCCGTCGATCACTTCGCGCAATTCATCGACCGTCAGCACCGGCAGGAGCATCTCGTTGGCTAAGAAATCGGCTCCCTTAACATTGTACACTTCGATTTGATTGAAATAACGCGGTTTGATACGCATTTTAGCGAAAGTCTCAATAAACTCTTCTTTGGATGACACTGTAAGGAGTTCGTTGTTCTCTTTTTCGTAGCCAAGGGTTGAAAACGTGCGGTCGTCCATATCGTCTCCGCAGGCGGATCCGGCTCCGTGCGCCGGCAGCAAGATCACTTGATCGCCCAATGGCAGCATCTTATGAAAGACGCTTTCATAGAGCAACCCTGTCATTTTCTCCAGATTCTCTTCGCCGTAAAAGTCTGTTCGCCCAAAATTTCCGACAAACAGGCAGTCCCCGGAAAACAGCATGTAGGGCAGCGGATTCTCTTTATGATAGGCGACATAAGACATATGCCCCAATGTGTGCCCGGGCGTATGAAGCGCCCGGATCGTCACATCGCCTAAAGACGCGCGAAAGCCGTCTCGTATGCGCTCGCCGTATTCATGCCCGACGTCTTCATGGTCGGATATGTACACTGTCGCTCCGGTTTTATGCGCCAGCTCGATGGACCCTGAGACATAGTCTTCGTTGCGGTGCGTCTCAAAAATGTGAGTAATGCGCATGCCCGCGCGCCTCGCCTCTTCGATATAGCCGTAGATATCCCGCATCGGGTCGATGACGGCGAGCTCACCACCGTCTCCGATCATGTATGAAAAATGCGCCAAGCCTTTTGTTTCAAATTGTTTGAAATACATCATTCTTCCTCCTCTTCTCGGTTTGTTTACTCATACCCATTTCACGAAAAAAGCACAAGTGATAGGCACCTGTGCTTATGATCTACTGCGCTTTTCTTAATTGACAAACCGTCTCTTTCAGCTTCTCGTAGCCCTCTTTCGGGTCGTCCAGCTCCATCACGGAGCGCTCCAACGGGCAGACGCCCGTCCCTTCGCGATTGCTGATGAGCTCGATCTTGCGGTCATAGGATAGCGGGATCCCCCGTTTTTTGAGATACTCTGCACCGGCTTCGCTCATGGTGGTGCCGTGCACGGAGTGTACACCTCCCAGTACGAGGATCATCGCGGCAGCTTTTCCGATCAGCGTGTCGACGACGAGTGAGCCATTCAGTACCTCCGGCTGGTTTTCGTACGCTTCCAATAGCGGCTTCACCCCGCGGCCGTCGGCCTGATGAATGATGCGTCCGTCGCGGATCATGACGACACTGGTACCCGGCGCTGCGATCAGCCGTTTGGCTTCCGCAAAGGCCTCGCCTTCAAACACGCGTGGCGTAACACTCTGTTTCCACATCTTTTCAACAAACAGTACGATCGGCGTGATGGCAAGCAATTGAATGACGATGCCCGGAAGCCCGGTCGATACGGCGACCAATACACTCGGCGCTCGCAGCACGGGATTCGCAAAAACCAAAGCGGCAAAGATCAGCCCATATACGACCCGTCCGGCGACCATCGCGCCGATCTGCGACAGGAGCACCGGCTTTTTCAGCGTTTCACGCAAAAAACCTGACACGAAGCCGTACGTTATCAACTCGCCCATCATGACGGGCAACATGGGATACATCGGTGGCATGCCGGTCAGCACGCTGGATAACAGCGGCGTCACCACACCACAGAGCGCTCCCAACTTGGGGCCGCACAAAAGCCCGCACAGCAGCACCGGTAGATGCATCGGCAAGAGTATCGTGCCCGGAACGCCGAACGCGTGCCCGGTAAAGTAAGGAATAATCAGTCCTAAGGCGACGAAGAGCCCGGCCAGTATCAGTTTTCTCGTATTCGTTCTTTCGTACATACTCTCCTCCTATTTTTCTACCTGTAGTATAACACAGGCGCCAACGGATTTGCCTCCGTTGGCGCCAAGTTCACGCTTATGCTCTTTCGTATTCGACGACTCCGTCGATCATCGTGAGATCGACCTGTACGTCGACAATATCCATCGGGTCGATCGCGAGGATGTTGTCTGACAGGACGATCATATCAGCAAGTTTTCCGACTTCGATACTACCTTTGATGTCTTCTTCAAAGGATCCGTACGCGCCATTGATCGTAGCGAGTCGTACCGCTTCCAATACGGAGACCGCCTGTGTGCGATCGGTCTGCATATTTTGCTTACGATCGTACCGGTTAATCGCACCGTCCAACACTTTGAGCCCGGTCGGCCCGGAAGGTGCGTCGCTGTGGATGGAGCACTTGACTCCGGCGTCGATCATGCTGCGCACGGCGGCCAAATACTTCATGCGTTCGCCGTAGAATTTGGTGTAGTTGGCACCCAAGTGAGCGACCATGCCGGTGTTCACACTGGGGCAGATATTCATCTTGGCCATGCGGTCGATCAGGTCCTGATCCACGAGGGTGCAGTGTTCGATGCGGTGCCTGAGGTCCGGGCGAGGATTGGTTTCGAAGGCTTTTTCATAGCCTTCCACCATATACTCCACGGCTAGGTCGCCGATGGCGTGGGCCGTCGCCTGACACTCGGCGTCGTTGATCTTTTGGATATACTCCGCCACCTCTTCGCGCTCCCAGCCTCTCTCGCCTTCCAGCGTCGGGTCGTGGCTATAGGGCTCCCTTGTCGCACACGAAGGGCCGCCGCTGCCACCGTCGATCATAAATTTGGAGGAGCCGATGCGGAAGTGTTCGTCGCCGAGTCCGGTCATGAGGCCTAAGCTCATCCAATGGTCATTTTGCTCCAGCGAGAAGGGTTTACCGAAAATGCTGTGGAGCATCATATAACTGCGCACTTTGAAGGTGCCTTCGCGACAGAGCTTCTGCATCGTATGGTAGGACAGCGCGCCGGTTTCTCCCGGGTCGTGAATCGATGTGATCCCCGCTTCCAAAAGTTCCTTATGCGAGTTCATCGCTGCACGGCGCTGGGCTTCTTCCGTGTACACGACCTGGCCCCAGAGCCAGAAGTGCGTGTGCCCATAGATCATGCCCGTCAGCTTTCCATCTCGCACTTCGACTTCGCCTTTCGGGTACTTTGCGGCATCTTCTGCCGAATACACGTCCAAATATTCAAGCGCTTTGGCATTGTACATACAGATGTGCCCGCCGCCGTGCATACAGTGCACGGGGTGTTCCGGCGCCGCTTCATTTAATTCCTCAAAGGTGGGGTGGCGTTTTTCCTTCAATAACAAAGGCTCATACCCCATCATCGATATCCACTCACCCGGCGCTTTCCTTGTGACTTCCTCCCGAATTCGTTGTAAGATCTCTTCGACCGATTGATAAATCGGGTACCTCGTGTCGATCATCGCGGCATTGATATCATCTTCTAAGAGTCCGTTGAGGATCGGGTGATAGTGTGTGTCGATCATCCCGGGCATCAGTGTTCGGCCGGCAAGGTCATACACCTGAGTGTCCGGTTCAATCCACTCTTTTAGTTCATCCGTCGTTCCGACAAATACGATTTTATTATTCTTTACGCCCACCGCTTCCGCGATGGCATCTTCTTGATTAACTGTAATGACTTTTCCATTAACAAACGCAATATCGATACGCCTTTTGTCGATGGTCATGAATCGCTCCCTTCTTTTTTACACGCCCCAGAACTTATGAATAATCTCATCCGACGGCGGTTTGGTCATCTTGGCGACGATGATAAAGGCTGCCAGCGAAATCAACAATGCAGGCACGATCGGGTGGAAACCGAACGGACGCGGTAAGAAGTAGTTGAATATGATGAAACTCCCGATCCCGGCGATCATACTCGCCAGTGCGCCTTCCGCATTGGCACCCTTCCAATACAGCCCGAGGATCGTCGGCCACAAGAAGGTGGACATCTGGCCAGCTGTGGCAAACAGGTTGAGCCACACCATCAGCTTCGGCGGGTTAAACGCGATCAGCACGATGATAACCCCAACGACAAAGCAGAAGGTCGTCGTGATGACGCTGAGTTTTTTGTATTCGGTTTTTAGATCCGGCTTGATATAGTTGACCAATAGGTCGTTCACGATCGAGCCCACGACCACTAAGAGTTGAGAGTCGAGCGTCGACATAACGGCTGCGAGCGGTCCGGATAAAACGAGACCCGCGACAACCGGTGAAAACAGAGTCGTTGTAATCGTCGGGACGACGAGGTCTCCGGATTCGATGCCCGTAACCATCGTCGTGGAAAACGCGCCGACCAAGTGCATTGCCAAGAGAAGAATCGTCGATACGATCGTCCCGTAGATGATCCCTGAATTTAAGCTCTTTGAATCTTTATAGCTCATCGCGCGGCTGGCGACGGCAGGAAGTCCTACGACGGCAAAACCGACGAGAATCCAGTAACTCGACACCCACACCGGTGTCATAAATCCTTCTTGTACGCCAAACGGCGTAATCATGCCGGGGTTGATCGCACCCATCTTTTGGACGATCGCTTCAATCCCGCCGCCGAATTTGACAACTGTCAAGAAGAGTGCCGCCGTAGAGATCGTCATTACGATGCCCTGCATCGTATCGTTCAAAACGACGCCGCGGAATCCACCGATCGCCGTATGCACGACGACGGTTGCTGCGAAGAACACCAGCGCTGTCGTATAGCCGAGTCCCGTCGACCCTTGCAGCAAGCGTGCCGCACCGATCAGCTGCGCGGCCATCGCGGCGATCAGGAAGAAAATGATCGAAATGGACGCAATAATCAGTACGATATTGCTGTTATAGCGCGCCCGCAGGAATTCAGAAATCGAGTTGGCGCCGATTTTACGCGACACGATCGCAAACTTTTTCCCCAGAACCATTACGGTATAGTAACCGGTCGGGATTTGTGTCATCGCGAGGAAGACCCATGCCAATCCGTGCGTATAGGCCGTTCCCGGTCCACCGATAAACGAACCCGCACTTAGGTAGGTAGCAACCAGCGTCATCGCGAGAACGAAACCGCCCGTGTCGCGACCACCGGTCATATATTCTGCCATGTAGGCGTCACCGGTGCCGCCTTTTTGGATACTCATATCGCGGTTGCGCTTTGCCGACCAAAACCCGATCACATACATCAGTCCGAAGTAGACGACGATCGGGATTAATACGCTCCAATTCACTTGACTCATCGGGTAACCTCCTTGCCTTCGTGTTCATGATAATAGGCGAGCGCTTCTTCCTTCGTCATCGGTTCCAACGGCATGTCGCGCATCTTGCCCTTTACGATAAAGATCGTTCCGCCAATCGCCACAACTGCGTTTAAGATACAGCTGACAAAAAACCATGCCGGAAATCCCATGATGTACGTGTAGCTCTCGACCGGACCGCTCCCTAAGCCATAGCCTCCGATGAACCAGATAATGACATTGATGAGTCCTAAGATGACCCCGTACATCGCTTCCCGATTACACTGCTTATAGCGTGGATCTTCCATGTAATCGTCCATACGTTCCTTGTTGTCCATGTTCGCTCCTTTCTGTACGCCTGTTTTGATGTTGTGTGTGACATCGATTTCACATTCGCCACAGTCGGTTTCAATCAACAGACGTCATACGTTTTGTTCATTCATCTTATCATGAGGCTCCGCACAAGTCAATGAAGCAGTGTACCATTAACCGACCTCTACCCGTTCTAAACTCTCTTGTGCGTAATCGACGTAGCGAGCCGCCGTCTGAAGTATCTGCTCTTTCTGCGCCTCACCTCCGGTACGAATCACTCGACCCGGACTTCCAACTACCACCGATCCCGGTGGGATGATCGTATTCTCCAGAATCAGAGTACCCGCACCGATGATCGACCCTTCGCCGATTACGCTATGATCCATGACAATACTTCCCATGCCGACTAAAACATGATCACTGATCACACACCCGTGCAAGATGCTGCCGTGGCCAATGACGCAGTCTGTGCCGATCCGAACCGGTGCGCCGTGCGACACGTGCACACAAACCAAGTCCTGAATGTTTGTGCGGTCGCCAATATCAATCGAGGTGATATCGCCTCGGACGACCGCTCCATGCCAAATGTTGACCTCTTCCCCTATGCGAACGCTGCCTTCAACGATCGCGCTCTTTGCCTGATAATACATCTCTCTCCCCTCTCACAAAAAAACCACAAAGGAGTTCCCGTCCTTTGTGGTTTTCGAGTTGCTTCGTGATTCTCTTCGTATCCTATGGAGCTTCCGTTGTTTCCGGAGTTAGAGAGGTATCCGGTACTTCCATTTCGGTGGCATCCAACGCTTCTTGCGGAATCTCGATCTTATCGATCTCATTGATCTTGCTGAACGTTCCGTCGATCGTTTGAACGATCGGGATCGATCCGTCGCCCATACCGATCGCATAGTCCATGTTCGCTTTTAGCGAAACGGGCAGCGAAGTTTCTTTCGAAATGACATATTGATAGTCGATTTCGTTAAATGTCAGCTCGGCGCCTTCCAGTGAAGCGCTGTTGCCGGAAGCTTCCAATTGTGCGTCAAACAGTTTTTGTGCTTTCTCGCCGCTTCCCTTGAAGGTGACCAAGTATGTGTCGCCTTGGTCGGTGACGGTTAGATCATCTTTCAGTTCTTTCAGTGCTTCAAACGCTTGCGAAGAGTTCATCGAGTTTTTCATCTGTTCGGGGTCGATATTCATGCCTGCGAGATCCTGCATGTTCATCTTAACCCAAGAAGACCCTCCCTCGGTAAGCTCGGTCGGCATTTGCATATAGACATTTTCTGCCGTCATGTACATTTCCATTTTGATGGGTTCCGTTGAGCCGGTCAGCCCCGCCGGTGCCATCATCGACATATTGAGATACGCGGCCAACGGATCGACGATCATATCCATTTTAACATCCGTATCCATCGTCATGCTGGTGGGTTCCGCTTCCGTCGCTTCCCCCATCGCCGGCATCGTCATGGTTTGCGAAGTTTTCATGTCCATGCTCAAGCTCTTAATATCTGTACTCTTTTCTTGGACTTCAGACAACAATGCAACGACGTCTACATCCTTTGCTTCTTTTGTATCAGCGGAGTCGCCGGCTGCTTTGTTGTCACACGCCGTGAAGACCAGCGCCAGTGCTAGCATCAGCATTGCAATTTTCTTTTTCATAGGTACCTCCTTAAGTGGATCACGTTCGATCCTTGCTCGAATCGCTCATTCGATTCGTACTGTCATTATAACAGGTTTATTTGGATAAAGTGTTACAATAAAATTGCATTTGCCCGTAGACACAAAAATGGCAAGCCATGTGATCATGTCACAGGCTTGCCATGATGGGGAATCATTAATCGATATACTCTTTAAACAAGTCTTCGAAGTCTTTTTTCTCACCGATTACATGGTAGCAGTGTTCATCCTTAGGGAATTCACCCTCGCGAACTTCTGCGATAAACTCCTTAATTCCTTCAATCGCCACACCGGCAATATCCGCGTACTTCTTTGCAAACTTGGGCGTGAACTCTTGGAACATACCCAGCATATCTCCGCAGACGAGAACCTGACCGTCACAATCGACTCCGGCACCGATTCCGTATACCGGAATAGCCAAGATTTTGGCAATTACCTCCGTCACTTCTGACGGAACTCCTTCAACTAACAGTGCCATTGCTCCGGCTTCCTGAACGGCGATCGCATCTTCTATGATCGCCCGTGCGCTGTCGACGGTACGGCCTTGTGCTTTAAATCCACCTAATGCCGCCGAACTCTGCGGTGTCAACCCGATATGGCCAAATACGACGATACCGGCATCGGCAATCGCACGGATTTTATCAGCGACGCGGATTCCACCTTCCAGTTTGATCGAATCACAATCGGCTTCTTTAAGAAAACGCACGGCATTATCGACGGCTGCATCCGTACTTGACTGGTAAGAACCAAATGGCATGTCACCGATGATAAATGTATTGGGGGCTCCTCGACGAACCATTTTACAATGGGCAATGCAATCATCCATCGTTACCGGTACCGTGCCCTGATACCCCATGACAATCATTCCCATGGAGTCTCCCACTAGGATCATATCGATCCCGGCTTGCTCTGCGAATGACGCCATCGGGTAGTCATAGGCCGTCATCCAAACCGCTTTTTCACCTTTTTCCTTCATTTCCTGTAAATTCAAGATACTCTTTTTCTTCGCCATTGGTCCGTCCTTTCTTTTTCAGATTGTTCAATTTACTGTAAAATAATATTGAGCTTGGAGTTTTCCTTCCCTTTAATCAGTTTTGTTACCATCGCGTTCGCTGGTGTATCAATTCCAAGTTTTGCGCCTTCGCGAACAATCGCTCCATTGATATTATCGATCTCGGTTCGTCTGTGATTGAGGACGTCCGAAAGCATGGACGAGATATTCCCGGCGGTCGCACGCGTGACATCTTTTACGTGACCTAAGCTGTCTTCATAGCCCAGTTGAATTCCTTTCGCTTTGGCAACTTGGATGCCTTCATTGACCAGCGCATCCATTAATTCTTCCGTTTCCGGAACCTCCATTAGTTCGCCGTTCCGTAATCCGGTGAGTGCTGTCAATGGATTAATCCCAACATTTGCGAGCAATTTGTCCCAGATCAAACCCATGACATTCTCGGAAATTAGGACAGGCCCCAGTTCTGTTGGTGACAGGACATCTTTTATAAGACGAATTCGATCTGTGAGTTCTCCTGATAATTCACCAATCGTCGTACCTCCGAATCCGGCATGGTTAACTTTACCCGGCCCCGCCATATTGGCTCCGTTCGCAGAAGTTCCCGCGATGATCTGTGATGCGTCGACAACGGTTTCAATCTTTTCAATATTCCCCAGCCCGTTTTGAAGCGTAAGAACAATCGTGTTTTCGTCAAA
>CAZEBB010000016.1:0-5813 GCA_964510345.1 uncultured Peptoniphilaceae bacterium | reverse complement strand
TTTCAATATTCCCCAGCCCGTTTTGAAGCGTAAGAACAATCGTGTTTTCGTCAAATACTGCGCGATTGCTTTGGACGGCGATATCGGTGATCGTTGACTTAACGAAGACGATGGCTAATTCAACCGGTCCGACTTCTTCCGGCTTCGTGGTCGCATGAATCCCGCGTATCGTCCTTTCCTCGCCGTTCTTATTAATGATTAAACCGTTTTGATTCACTGCGTCTACGTGAGGTTCATAGACATCAATAAAGTGCACCTCATGTCCTACCTCCGCAAGAATACCTCCGTAAATACTACCCATGGCGCCGGCGCCGATGATCCCAATTTTCATTATTAGACCTCTTTCTATCGATACAATTGAACAAAGAACATACTGATCGGTTCAATATAAGTGATTAACAGAACCGCAACGATCATAGCAACTAACATCGGCATCAGTTCTTTGATAATGATCTCCAACTTGACCTTCGCTACCCCGGATGCAACGAACAGGTTAACTCCAAACGGCGGAGTAATCTGACCGATCGCTAGGTTCGAACACATCATAATCCCAAAATGCACAGGATCCATGCCGATTGCTGTCGCTACCGGAAAAAGAATGGGAGTCACGATGACGAGTGAAGCGACTGTATCCATGAAAGTTCCCATGAAGAGCAGTAAAATATTCATCATTAGCAAGATGATGATCGGATTATCTGTTACACCCATGAGGGTGGAGGCAATGGAATCAGGTACGCGATAATTGGTAAGGATCCAACCAAATAGAGTCGCTCCGGCAATCAGAAATAGAATCTGAGCTGTAGAGACTGCAGAATCCATAAAAATCTTTGGAAGGTTATCTTTATTTAGACCTTTATAGACAAAGGTGCCTACAATCAAGCCATACACTACTGCAATAACCGATGATTCAGTTGCCGTAAAATAGCCCGAATATATCCCACCCAAAATAATGATAGGCATGATTAAGGCTGGAATCGCCTCGACAAATGCTTTCCCTCGTTGACTCCAAGTAGCCTTAGTTCCGATCTGATAGCCTTTCTTTTTCGAAATGATGATGGCAGCAACTATCAAGCACAGTCCAATGATAATCCCTGAAGTAATCCCTCCTAGAAACAGCTCTGCAACAGAAGTTCCCGTCAATACCGCATAGCTGACAAACGGAATGCTCGGGGGAATAATGATCCCAATCCCACCTGCCGATGCATTGACAGCTGCGGAAAAACCGACATCATACCCGGACTTCACCATATAGGGGATCATGATTCCACCGATGGCGGCAACCGTCGCAGCACCGGATCCGGAGATGGCAGCAAAGAACATACAAGATACGATACTTACGATCGCAAGTCCCCCCGGTCGATGCCCGACCATACTATTGGCAAAACCGACGAGTCGTTCGGAGATTCCTCCGAATCCCATCAAATTTCCTGCCAAAATAAAGAAAGGAATCGCTAGAAAAGAGAATGCATCTAACGATGTGAAGATTCTTTGTGCCGCAACCTGTAAGGGCAGTCCACTTACGACAAGTGTTACGATCGCGGAGGTGATTAGCGAAAATGCAACTGGAACCTTCAGAGCTAAGCAGAGTATGAGTACTCCAAAAAGCAATAAACCTGCAGTCGTTGCTGTCATCCTTGCACCTCGATTCTTGCTGTGGACTGGCTATCAGGAGACTGATATCCTGTCACATGATTAATAAGATTGATAAGATTGTGAATAAACATGAGTACGGAACCAAATACAACTGCAAAATACACATAGCCCATTTTAATGCCCATGACGGGAGATGACTGAAGCAGTGCCGTTTGGACCAACCTCCATCCATACACAATCAAAACTCCCAATACAACCGCCATTACAATGTAGATTATGACTTGCACTACATTTTTTAGTGCTTTAGGTAGTCCATCAAATAAAGCTTCTACAGAAATGAGCTCATTATGTCGTACACCGACACTGACACCTAAAAACGTCAGATACACTTGTAGGTAACGCGCGGCTTCTTCCGACCAAGGCAATGAACCTTTGGTCAACCGAACGATTACTTGCCAAAAAGTGATCACGACCATACTTGCGAGGATTAATCCTGCAATCGCATATATGATCTTTGAGATCAAACCGTTAATTTTGTTTAGCGTAGCCATTGAAACCTCCTGATAAAAAGGTGGCAAGAACCCTTGCCACCTTGGCTTATTCTTTACTCGCCCATCAATATCTTCATCAATCCTGCATCAAATTGACTCTGATACTCGTCGTATATCACTTGAACCGCTTCTCTGAAAGGTGCCGTGTCGACCTCTACTACATTCATGCCGACGTTTTTCAGTTCACCCAATTGCTCTGCTTCTTGTGAACGGATTTGCTCTCTTTCATAAATAGCTACTTCTTTCGCTGTATCCACTAGGATTTTTTGTGTATCTGCGTCCAGTTTCTCAAAAGTTACTTTGCTGATTAACAAAGTTGCCGGTGAGTAGAAGTGATTTGTCAGCGACAAATTCTTTTGTACTTCATAGACTTTGTTGTTATAGATGATCGGAATCGGGTTTTCCTGTGCATCTAATACGCCGGATTGCAAAGACGTAAAGACTTCGCTGAAGGCCATCGGCGTTGGGTCTGCTCCAAGCGCTTCGAATGACTTCATATGGATTTCGTTTTCTTGTGTACGAATCTTTAATCCCTTTAGACTCTCTACCGTTGTGATCGGGCCCCAATCTTCTGATGTGGTGATCTCACGGAAGCCATTTTCCCAGAAAGCGGCACCGATAACGCCGATTTCATCCAATTTCGCCAGTAGCGTATTTCCGACTTCACCATCCAATGCTGCGTCTGCTGCTGCATAATCTTTGAACAAGAAGGGTAGATCCAACATTTGGAAGTCCTTAATAAAGGTTCCCATCGGTCCGGTCGACGAAACAGCAATGTCCAGTGTGCCCAGCTGTAAACCTTCGATATTGTCTCTTTCGTTTCCTAAGGATGCCGAATGGAAGATATCAATCTTGATCTTTCCATTCGTTCTCTCATTTACCAGTTCAGCATACTTTTCAAGCCCTAAATGATAGGGGTGAGTCGGTGCAACTGAATGCGATGCCTTCAATACCATTGCTTCTGCCGAAGAGCCTTCCGCCTTCGTTTCCGTTTGTCCTCCGCCACACGCAGCTAGAAATACAGCCACCATGACAACCAATAGCATCATTTTTCGTTTCATAAGAAATCTCCTTTCGATTTATCCTTCACCACAACGGTGCCGACGATACACTTTACATCAGTAGGTATCGCTACTCTACTTCATAACCTTCTACATTCGCATTGAAGCAGAACTCTTGCGACGGAAATTCGCCGCTCAGTGTTTCCGCATGAAACTGATTCAACCCGCGTACCATTTCCTTGCGGACATGAGCAAAATGCTTGACAAACTTCGGCTTGAAATCGCTATACATGTCAAGCATATCCTGTAGCACCAATACTTGACAGTCGACATAGGGTCCCGCACCGATTCCTAATATTGGCACATTGATTTGTTCGGTCAGCGCTTTCGCCACTCCCTTCGGTACGCATTCTAATACCATAGAGAATACGCCGGCTTCTTCTAAGCACTTAGCATCCGCAATGAGTTTTGCTGCTTTTTCAGGAGTGCCTCCCTGTACTTTAAATCCGCCTAAAGAGCCTGCCGTTTGCGGTGTCAATCCGATATGTCCCATTACCGGAATCCCCGCTCGAACGATGGCTTTGATCGTGTCTTCCATCTCAATCCCACCCTCGAGCTTGATACAGTCACAACCGGTCTCTTTATAGAGGCGGACCGCATTATGTACCGCTTGTTCAATGCTCTCATGATAGGCTCCGAAAGGCATATCACCGACAATAAAGGTGTTAGGCGCTCCCTTTACGACAGGACGAATATGATGGATCATGTCTTCCATTGTCACTGCTGTCGTTCCCGAGTACCCTAGCATGATCATACCCAGAGAATCACCGACCAGGATAACTTCACATTCGCTCTCGTCGACGATTGATGCCGTAGTATAATCATAGGCCGTCACATAGGTGAATTTCTTCCCCTCATCCTTGTACTTTTGGAAATCCAGTACCGTCATTTTTTGTTTGCTCATTAGAATCTCCTCTCTTTGATAGAACATCCTACGTTTATCAAAGAATAGCATAATCCATCAAATTCGTCAATGATTCTATTACGTTTTCCTGTATTTTCTACCATGGCAAAACTTATATGTCCTTATTTTTCAATGTTTGTTATTATTTTGGTTTATATTTACTCTTTAAATGTGTATATATTAACATTGGTGTCTCAGCAAAATAGAAACACCGTGAAGATCATAATCGATAATCTTCACGGTGTTTATTACTTCGTTACACTTGTGATCACTTTCCCTGCATCAAATGAAACGCCTCGGCTCTCTATTAGTTGTGAGACGGTGACGAGTTTGAAGCCTCGTTGGGCGAGTTCGGGGATCAATCGTACGGCTGCATCAGCGGTGGCTTCGTAGAGGTCGTGCATCAGGACGATGTCGCCGTCTTCGGCTTGACTGAGTACGGTGTCGACGGTGCTGTCGGCGTCTCGGGTCTTCCAGTCCAGTGTGTCAATGGACCAGAGGATTATGGGCTTGCCGGCGGCCGCCGCAACGTCGGAGTCGTGGGCGCCATAGGGCGGGCGCATCACTTTGGGGGCACTGCCGATCTGATCGGCGATGATCTCATCGGTCGATTGGATCTGGCTGTCCAGATCGGCTTTATACAATTTGGTGAGATCAGGGTGCGAATACGAGTGGTTGCCGATCTCTGAGCCCTGTTTGGACACGGCCTGCACCACATCGGGATAACTGTTGATGCGATTGCCGAGCATGAAGAATGTCGCGTGTCCGTCGACCTGATCAAGCGCATCCAAAATACGCTGCGTGGTGCCGGGAGTCGGCCCGTCGTCGAAAGTGAGGGCGATGAGTTTTTCGTCGCCTGAGGTTTCAGGTTCGGTTTCTTCCGCCTCCTCGGTCTCCGCTTCTGTAGCTTCTTCCGACACGGGTTCGGTGGCGGCTTCTGTCTCGGGCTCAGTCGCCGCTTCGGTCGCAGGCTCCGTTGCCGGTGGCGCGAATACGGGCAGCTCTTCTATTTCGCTCTTGGGGATCTCGATGATCTGCGTGCCGACAAAGCCGGCGAAAATCTGATATTTTTCAAAGATAATGCGAACTCCGTCGTCTGTGATCACCGTATTCCGATAGTTCGCCTCGGTCGGTGCCATGCCTTCCTCAAACATCTCATCTTTCGGGAGATCCGCAAATTTGGCATCTCTTTCGAATTTCGACGTAGCGAGCGAGGCGATCTGTTTGATTCCTTTCTCACCGATGAGTTGTCCTTGTGGGATTTCTTCGTCTTTTTTGATATCAAAATAGCGCGTCTGCCACATTTCGTCGGGATGCGCCATGTCGCTTCCGTTTTTTTCAACATAAAACAGTACGGTCACCCGATCGTTATCGATGTCATAGCTGGCATAGTCGATCCGCATTTCCGACTGAGAATCCGGGTGGCTCTCACCTGTGTATTCTTTGATCCAATCCTCAATCTGCTGAACGATGATCCCATCCACCTTTTCTTTCCCAAATGCGGGGTAGTGGATCGCATATCGCTTTTGGGGATCATAAGAAACTTTACTGATGATATTCCCACGCTCTCGATCCGTCGGGACCGGGAGCCGATAGGTCGGGTAGGGGTCCACGGGGATTTCTTGTTCGGTTTCGGCAACTTCGGTTGTCGGTTCTGTGGTGACTTCGGTTTGCGCGCCTTCGGTTGTGTGGGGTTCTGTCTTG
>CAZEBB010000015.1:0-39594 GCA_964510345.1 uncultured Peptoniphilaceae bacterium | reverse complement strand
AGCAACTGACTCTTAATCAGTGGGTCCAGGGTTCGAGTCCCTGAAGGTGCACCATGCAAAAGCCGACATTCCGCTAAGAATGTCGGTTTTGTTTTACTGAAAAATCTGCTCTGAAACAGAAAATGTTGTACGGTAAGGCGCTCGTAAGGAGCAAGTATTTTCGATTCCTGTTCATAAATTCGTACATGACGAATCACCAATCTATACTCCTTACTTTATTTTTGATACAATTATCGTAACAAAACAAAGGAGGTTTCATGAATGAAAAGATGTATGTCCCTTCTCCTAGCATTTCTGCTTCTTCTAACGCCCGTTACATCTGCGTACGCACAGGAAACAGAAATGGAAGTAACACGAATCTCTGGAGCTAACCGTTATGAAACAGCGGTGAAGATCAGTCAGGCAAGCTTTAAGGAATCACCGGTTGCGATTGTCGCGTCCGGAGAGAACTTCCCGGATGCGCTGGTAGGCGGTACTTTAGCTGTACAGCTAGATGCTCCGATATTGACCGTACAAAAAAATGCTGCGCCGCAGATCGTCATCGACGAAATCAATCGGCTCGACGTGGAGACAATCTATCTGCTCGGTGGTGCCAACACCATCACCCCTGCGGTTGAAAACGAACTTGCAAAGCATGTAACCGATGTAGTGAGAATTGCGGGAACCGACCGGTTCGAGACCTCGTGGGCAATTGCAGGCGTTCGACAACATCTGCATCAGCAACAGACGGGGACTCAAATTGGGGGCGACCTCGTCAGCTACGCTAGTGGATCCATCTTTGCAGATGCGTTGGCAGCCGCACCCTTTGTAGGACAAATCATCGAAGGAACAGAACCAGATGTAATCATTGAATCGCTGATACTTGCCAAACCTGATGCAAATATTGACGGATTCCGTGTTTTCGGGGGAGAGAATGCGGTTCCAAGCCAAACAAAACTGCGCGTAGCGGGCAGCAATCGCTATGCGACGGCAGTGGAAATCGCAAAATTGTACCCGAAGGAACTGGGAACAGACATCGAGTATGTTGTACTCGCCGACGGAACCAACTACCCGGATGCGCTAGCAGCCGCCTCAATGATGAGCGGTGGAAAACATGCACTACTTCTTACCTCACCCAAAATGCTCAGTACAGAAACGAGAAACTACTTAAAAGACAATGGGATTAAAAATGTCATCATTGTTGGTGGAGAAAATTCCGTTTCGAAGGCAGTTTTCGAGCAAGTAGAAAATCTGTATAAGCCGGTCTCTGTTGATCCGCTTCCGGTTGTACCAAAACCGGTTGACCCTACCCCGGTAGATCCTACTCTAGTTGACCCGAAACCAGGTACTACGGAGCCAGCCCCTCGTGATCCAAAAGATGAAGATCTTGCCTATCTTTATGCAGACGGTCGCATTATTGGAAATAAGAATAGTCTGATTTATCATATGCCAAATCAGGTTGATTACAAAAAGGTTAAATACAAAAATGCCGTTTACTTTGATACTGAAGCGGAAGCTAAAGATGCCGGCTATAGAAAAGCCCTTCGTTAACAACTCTGTGAAGCTTGAATAGTCAATCTTCCAAAAAGTCCATAGAAAAGCCCTCGAGGGATCCTTCCTTCGAGGGTTTCTTTGTAGTATTAGCATCACGTAAGTTATTTATACAAATCTTTAATCAGATTATGGGCCGTCATCTGCATGATCAGTGTGGAGTTATTTCGGTACTGAACACCGGATATGATCACCCCGTGCACGTGCAGCGTTTTCATGTTTCCAAATCGAGGCGAGATCGCCGACACGTCTTCCGGCACGACGCTGACACCGCCGTAGTCGTCCATTTGGAGATAGCGCTTGTCCAACATACGCGTCAATAACGGATTCTTATCTGATATCTTGCGCATGAAGGTATCGAGTCCGGTCGCATTGCATGCCCATTCACTCGTGAAGATCACCTCATCTCCTGAGGAGAATTCGAACACCTCACGTTCTTCGACCCACTTCGCTCCGTTGATGCCCACAGGCATCTCTAGCCTTCCTTCGTCTGCCGCTTGGATCAGTTGCTCTGCCGAAATCTGCGGCAACGGACTGCGATTTAAGGTCATAAACGGATGATACTTTGCACGGAATCTTTTGCGATCGGATGCGGTCAGCGCGACCCAGATTTTGTTGAGCGCGACGTTCATCGGCGGTAGGATCGCTTGAACGATCGCCAGATCGTCCGGTTCGTTGATGTTGGTTCTCAATCCTTCGATTCCACCACACATGTGTTTTGCCTGGAATTGGTCAAAATCAATCCCTTGGAATTGGAGTTCCTCACGAAGCAACTCTTCAAAGGTCTCAAACGACGAGAAGCCGTTTCCCTCATCGATCAGGTTTTGAATCCGAGGCACGGTGATCACTTGCAGAGGACGATCGACAGGGTCAACGCGCACCGTCGGAATCACGCAACTGCGGGAGAACATATAAACTTTCTTGGCCTTACGCTCTTCCAGTAACCCGGTCGCCACATCGACACCGGTTAAGCCGGCTCCTATGACCGCTACCGTGGACCCTTCCGGAATTACGGCGAGCTTATGCGTCGTCGGATACACCGAATCGATATACCGATCGTGTTCTTCCAATGGAAACGGCGCGTTTTGTGTCAATTCTCCGGCACAAAAATGCACGCGATCATATCGATTGACACGCCTTTGATCCGTCTCAACTTCCCACAGCTCCTCTTTCGGCAACCAGTCCAAGTGCACGACGGGTTCTGTGATCTTTTGCGCTCCAATCTTTTCCATACTCTCAGCCAATCGGGCACTCGTGTAGAGTCCGAAACGCCTGCGCGACGTGTATTCATTGACCGGTTCACCATTTGCTTGCAGCCATTCGGCCAAATCATCGTTGTTCTCATAATCGTAGCTTATTTTTCTCGTCTTCAGATTCAGCAGTAGTCCATCGGAATCGTCTCGATACGGATAGCCCTTCCCAAAGCTCTCGGGAGTGTCGTAACAATCGATCTGCACTCGGCTTGTATCCACCTCTTTTGCATAGGCGGCGACAACCGCCATACCGCTCGTTCCCATTCCAATGACAGCAATTCTTTCCATTATGGATCCTCCTTTAATTGGGTCCTAAAATCATTTTATGCGATTCCAGCAAAATATAACAATTCAAATTAATAATTGTAACATAGCGATTTCTAATCCTATTTTCATCCACGTTCATCCGTATCGTCCCGGCCTGCGAGTTGCATGGAATGCAACTTTCGCGATATAATCAAAAGCAACCGCATCACAAACTATGGCAATGCGGCGTTGAACTAAATACAAATGAGGTGATCAATTGAATACAAAAGAAATCTTCGAATACGGTCAAGCGAATCTCATGGAAACCTATAAGCGGTTCCCTGTCTCGTTCGTTCGAGGCGAAGGCAATACGCTGTACGATTCAGACGGAAAGGCTTACTCGGATTTTTTGTCTGGCATTGCCGTCTGCAATCTCGGCTACAGCAACGAGGCATACCAAGCGGCGCTGCATGCGCAAGTCGACAAGATCATTCATACCTCCAACTATTTCTGGATCGAAAGCCAAGTTGAACTGGCAAACTTGCTGACTGAGAACTCGTTCGCAGAAAAAGTCTTCTTCTGTAATTCCGGAGCGGAGGCAAACGAAGGAGCTGTTAAGCTGGCGAGACGGTATCAATACGACCGCGGAGAAAAAGAAAAAACGGAGATCGTGGCCTGTAACGGAGCCTTTCACGGACGCAGTCTCACCACTCTGTCCATCACCGACAATGCCGCCTACCGTGAAGGTTTCGGCAGCATGCCGGCGGGTTTTCGCTTTACCCCACTCAACGACATCGATGCTCTGGAATCTGCCATCACGGACACGACGGCAGCGGTGATCATTGAACCCGTTCAGGGCGAAGGTGGCGTTCACCCGGCGACGCCGGCATTTTTAGCCGCCGTTCGCAAGAAATGTCGCGAGACCGGCACTCTTCTGATCTTCGATGAAATCCAATGCGGGATGGGCCGCACCGGATCTCTCTTCGCCTACGAAGAGTTCGGCGTGCAACCCGACATCGTCACCATGGCCAAAGCGCTCGGCAACGGCGTGCCGATCGGTGCGATCCTGTCGACCGACATCGTATCCGCATCTTTTACACCCGGGCGACACGGCACGACGTTCGGCGGCAATCCGCTGTGCACCGCAGCGGCAGTTGCCACGGTGAAAGAGCACTTGCGCATGGACTTACCTGCTCGCGCAAAAGAAATCGGCGCGTATTTCATGCAAAAACTGAATGAGCTCGTCGACGAATGCGAAGTGGCCAAAGAAGCGCGCGGCGTTGGCCTATTGCTAGGACTTGAGCTCGACCGCACGGCAAAACCTGCGGTTGAAGCGATGCTCGAAAGAGGCTATGTCATCAACACGACCGCCGACACCGTCCTTCGCTTTCTCCCGCCGCTCGTGATCGAAAAGGAAGAGATCGATGCGATGATCGCAGAGCTAAAGGAAGTACTACAACAAATGGCATAGAAAAAGGAGCGAGGATGATTGCATCCAAGCTCCACAGAGCGTAGACAAAAGTTAAGTTAACTGAATGTAAGTGCATAAGCGTTGCTATGTCAGGGGTGTCCAACGAGCTCCAGCTTCGACTTCATCCTCTCAACAGGATTCGATAATGGTGAGGATTCGTCTCAGAGTCGCTCTTATGGACATCCCCTTCCTACGCAACGAATGTAATCACAAATACAGAGTTTCTTTTGATAAACATTCATCAACAAAGTATTTGTCATCAGTTTGAGGAGCGAGGATGATTGCATCCAAGCTCCTTTTATTTACAGCATTTCAATAAATGCGGCGATTCTCGTCTCGATTTGCCCGGTATCGGTTGAAGAATAATCGGTTTCGATCTTCATATACGGAATTCCCATGCTCTTTACTTTTTCTTCCACGATGGTCGCCTCGACATTGAATGTATGGCAGGCTTGTAAAACCATCTCGATCACGCCATCCGCTTGGTAATCTTCCACCATTTTTGCGGTGTTGGTGATTCTCTCGTCGTTTGGCGACATGACAGAGCAGTTGATCGCGAGATAACGGTCAGAGATCGCGCGCAAAATGTCATCTGAATTTTCGTCGATCATAAACTGATTCGTGCGTTCACCGCCGCAGTTGTCGAGACTTACGATGACGCCACCATTGCTTTCGATCACCATGCCGATTTTTTGGATGACACCGCCCGTCGGGCAACCGGTGAGAACAATGCGCTTTGCCTCCGGGCTGACGACGCCGGTATTGTTCTTCACATTTTCTTTCATCGTCTCCACGAGGGCTTCGATATCTTCGACATATTCTTCCACACGGAATTTAAAACTTCCCTTTTGCATCGTGATCATCATCTCCGTCCCCGTCATCGGCGGCGGCGATAGTTTCATCATTTGATACATTTCACAAGTCGCTTTGCGCAGTCGGTTATAGACACGAGCGGCTTCTCGCAGTTTTTCGTCCGTGATCTCGATATCATACTTATCTTCTAAGAACTTCTTGAAGAGCTTGATCTCTTCGTACCAGATGTCGCCTGCATAGGAACGGTTTTGTGCTTGCGGCAGCTGCAAGACATAGGTCTCTTTCAGATCGTTCAGTAATTCATACATTTTCTTCTTTCCATCGCATGTGGTTTCTCCGACGATGAAGTCCGAAAAGTAAGTATATGGGCATTTCTCAGTATAAGCAAAACCGTATGTCGATTTGATCAACGGGCACAGGTTCTTCGGCAACATGCGCTCCGCATCGGCAATCGTCTCTTCCGAGGTTCCGCAAAGTCCCACGGCAGCAACACCCGCCGCGTACATCACTTCGAGCGGAGTGTAAGAGCACAAGTATCCCGCCAGGCGGCCACCCTCATCCTTAAACTCTTTTGCCGTCAAGAATCCCTGTTTTCTCAAATCTTCAAATTCTTCAAACTTTTTTGGCAAATCAATATTGATCATAGTTCATCCATCCTCTCCTATTCTCCATCTTAACATATGAGATAATCGAAGAATTGTCAAAGTAAGATTTCTTATGACGTCATTAGATTATCCAATCATTCCGATTCGCCCAGAGATTGAAGAGTCGCATCTCGAAGCCGAGCATACGGATATCCATCTTCACCTACGTACGTATCAAAGATTCCTTGTACCTCTACCATGGTGTTGATCTCGGGGTATTCATCCGGATACACGTGAGTTCCATCGCCCCACACAAATTCCAAGCCCTGTGCACAACACGCCATCGCATCTTTGATAATGCAATAATGGTAGATATTGTCGGTTACTTTATCTCGTCCGATATAATACAACCCATTCATTCGGATGCTTTTGCCGATGTATGCATCCGGATCCACCATCATTTGGTAGACTGTCGCATAGACCATATCGCTGTTCATCGCCGTGAGGTCATAATCGACACCGGACGGATCATCCGGATGATCATCGGTATCTGCATTGTGTTCGGTGAACTTTTTTCCTTCTATTGCGGCTGCTTCCGTCTGTGGATCACTTATCGATGGTTTTGTATCGCTTGCGTTCGCTTCTGCATTCTGCATTTGATCACTGATGACCTCTCCGACTGAATTTCCTGTTTTCACACTCTCGCGGCTGCCCGGGTCGCTGCATCCTGACATGATCCATACGATCAAGCCGACAGCAATCCCTATCTTTGTCAATCCTTTCATGCATACCTCCTCGTCAGCACGCCGATCAGGCTTGCGAGGGCAAATGCGGCGATATTTACCGTGACGATTGTCGATCCCACAGGCGTTCCTGCGAGGATTGAGACGAGAATCCCTACAAGTGCACATAGGACCGACAGGATCGCTGATACGATCGTCACCGTCAGAAAGCTCTTGCACACTCGCATGGCGGAGAGCGCAGGAAAAATTACCAAAGCGGATATCAGAAGAGAACCGACGAGATTCATCGCTAAGACAATAATCACGGCAACGATGACAGCGATCAGGAGATTATAGCGATCGGCTCGTGTGCCGATCGCTTGGGCAAAATCTTCATCAAAGGTGACGGCAAAAATCTTATGATAGAACACAATAAAGAGTACCACCACAAGAACCGATAGTATCGCCGACAACAAGACTTCATGTTGTGACAATGTGAGGATCGAAGTCGAACCGAAAAGCGTCGTGCACACATCGCCGGACAGATTAGGCCCAGTCGAGAAGATATTCATGAGTAAGTACCCAATTGCCAGCGAACCGACAGAGAGCATCGCGAGCGCGGCATCTCCCTTGATCTTCGCATGGGTTCCCGTACGCAACAACAAGATGGCAAAAATGATCGTAACCGGCAGGACGAATACCATGTCGTTCGCAATATTCAAGACCGCCGCTACGGCAATTGCACCAAAGGCCACATGTGACAGCCCATCCCCGATAAAGGAGAACCTCTTCAGCACCAGTGTCACGCCGAGTAGTGAGGAACACAGCGCGATCAAAACGCCGACGATCAACGCATAACGGACAAAGGGATATTGAAAGTACAGCGCCAGTTGATCAATCATTATGCATTCCTCCCGAAGGATCGACAAAAGAAAGCCCTCGTTGACTCTTCCGGTATTCCTCTTTCGTCCCGAAAAATATCGACTTCCCGAGATGAAGAATATGGCTTGCATACCTCACAGCCGCATCGATATCATGTGAAATCATGATGATGGTGATCCCGTCTTCCCGGTTTAATTCATCGATCAGCGCGTACATCTGGGCGGTCACTTTCGGGTCGAGCCCGGATGCCGGTTCGTCCAACAACAGCACCTTCTGAGCGGCACACAGCGCTCTCGCCAAAAGGACGCGCTGTTGTTGTCCTCCGGACAGTTCCCGGTAACATCGACCCTCTAGATGCCGTATCCTCATTCGTTCCATGGATTCATCGGCAATCCTTTTTTCTTTAGCATTGTAAAACGGGCGCCACCCCGCTCGGCTCATGCATCCGGAGCGGACGATCTCTCGTACCGACGCTGGAAAATCGCGTTGGACGACAGTTTGCTGGGGCAGATATCCAATCTCGTTCAGGTGTAATCCATCACCTGTCATAATACATCCTTGGATCGGTGACTGTAAGTTAAGCAGCGTCTTCATTAATGTTGTCTTACCGGAGCCGTTCTCTCCCACGATACAGAAATAATCTCCTGAATGGATCGCAAAGCTCAAATCGGTTACGATGGCTCTCCCATCATAACCAAGGGTCAAATTCTGACAGGTGATCAGTGCCATTCGCCCCCCTTATTTCAAAGCTTCTTTCAAAACTGCGAGATTGCTTTCCATGATCGAAAGATAGGTCGTACCTTTTTCAACTTCGTCTGCAGTTACCGACTGAATCGAGTCTAAACTCAGAATGTTTTGATCCTTTGACTTTGTATTCTGAATGATCGTCTTCGCGATTTTTTGATCCGATTTCTTATTTGTCATAACCGTGTGCAATCCCAACTCGTCGACCTTCGCCGATAAGAATGTGATCGTTTCAAAACTGGCTTCGGTCTCTGCCGAACAACCTACAAAAGCAGCATAGTACTCGAGATGGTAATCGTCGACAAGGTAGCGGTACGGGAATCGGTCGCCGAATAATAGCGTGTTTTGAGGAGTCTCCTTAAATAAGGCTTCATACTCCGCATCTAACACTTGCAGTTTTTTGATATATGCATCTGCGTTTGCTCCATAGGTTTCCGAATACTCGGTATCAATTTTGGACAGTTCGTCCGCGATCACACGACAGAGTCTTTGCGCATTCTTCAGTGACAGCCAAACGTGCTCATCTTCATGTGCTTCGTGTTCATGGTCGTGATCATGGCTTTCTTCATGTGCTTCGTGTTCATGGTCATGATCATGGCTTTCTTCATGTGCTTCCTGTTCATTGTCGTGATTATGTTCAACCGGCTGCATCCCTTCCACTGTTTCCTCGGTCTTCACGGCATCACCCAATACACCCATCAGATTGATCACCACTCGATCCTCATTAGAAGCACCAGCCAAAGCATCCTCCAACCAACGATCAGATGCCCCTCCCACATGGATGAAAAGATCAGCATTCGCGATTTTTATCATGTCATCAGCCGTCGGTTGAAAACTGTGTAAATCCACCCCATCATCCATTAATAAGGTGATCTCCGCACTTTCGGCGCGAGTACCCATGATCTCCTTCACCCAATCATATTCCGGAAAAATCGTCGTTACGATTTGAAGTTTCTCGGTTGATGGGCTGTCTGCCGTTGTCACTGCCGGGGAATTGTCGTTGCAAGCCGTTGTTAAACCAATAGCAAAAATGCTAAGTAGAATCCATAAGTATTTTTTCATCATTAAATAACCTCCGTTTTTGTCGTATAGAATTAGGCACAAAAAGACAAAGCAAATAATCCCCATACAAAAAATAGGGATTCTTGCCTTGTTGCGAAGGTGAGTTAATTATTGAGTTGGACTTTACGTATTACTAGCGATAAACAGAAATAGATAAGAAATGAACAGACGGCGATCAATGGAAAAGAATATGTCGGCAAGTAGATGCCACCTATGAAAACTGAGAGGGAGACATCGAGTTCTTCAGCGCGCTGTACGTGATGAATAATCGCGCAAATCTCACAGTTGATGCCCGTGCATTCATGATCTTCACCGTCATGAATGACGAACGCTGAAAAAAGAGAGACGAGAATGATCAATGCGCAAAGGAATCCTGCACAGGCTCTTTGATTTTTCATCATCCCACCCCCTATCGTTGACTCAATGGCCTTTCGTCCTACACTCCGCACATCGCCCAATAAACACCGTGCGCGTCGTGTCCATTTCAAACTCATGATGATCCAACATGTGGCGACAAAGCCTGGAGACTTCTGCACACTGCACATGGAGTAGTTGCCCGCACTCTTCACACTTGAAATGATAGTACGAGGAGGATTCCACAATCTTCCGATCACCGATGTATTCAAAGCATGCTGCGTTTGTTCCTTCAATCGTATACTTTGCCACTTCGCCCTTTTGTACCAAGCGATCTAAGTGACGGTACACCGTCGTCATGCCGATTGCGCTGCCTTCTCGTTTCAGCTGCTGATAGATCTCGTGAACCGTGACATGGTACCCTCGTACCGATTGTAAAAACGCGAGTAGCTCGTCCATTTGTTTTGTCTTATACTGCAAGTTTCTGGCCACTACAGTCGCCTCTTTCCAATTTGAAAATCATTTTCAGTTTACTGCAAATCACCCTCTCCGTCAAGTCGATCCGAAATCGCTTTCATTTGAGGCAGTGACCCATGCGCGTAAAATGCGCCCCTAAAATGCCCCTAAGGTAATAACACGCGCTAACTTAAAATAAAAACAAGACCGCTCAAGCGTTGAAATTGAGCGGTCTGTATTGGTGGAGATAAGGGGATTCGAACCCCTGGCCTCCTCGTTGCGAACGAGGCGCTCTCCCAGCTGAGCCATACCCCCGTGGTGATACGACTATTATACTGCTCCCGGACAGCAAACATCAAGACCGGCGATGATTTTCATAGCAAAAAACAGGTGGATAAACCGCCTGTTTTGCCATTGCGTATTGTCCGTCTTATTGGCTGATTTCGTAGCCGTTGTTCTCCAAATGGAGGAGTGCGTGACGCATGTCGTCTTGTTTTACAAAGATATAGTGCGTTTCGTACGTAGAGATCGCAAAAATACTGATCAAATTGTCGGCGAGGATCGATGAGATGCTCGAAAAAATCCCGACCATGGAAAAGTCCGTTTCATCCTTGATGCGAAATGCTCTCCAGCCGACTTCCTGTTCTAACGTACCGCTGGGGACTAGGTGCGTCGGGCACACCAAGGACACTTCCCTATCGGTACGAGCCGCAAACACGAGTTCATTGGAGAAGTCGATCGCGCGGGTGTCCTTCAGTTTGCAAAAGCTGAAGTTGTGATTTAATACTTCGATAACCATGGTTGTTTCCTTTCTTACACATGAGTACATTTTCTCCTACTACTATACCTTTTATTCATGGCTTTGGTCAATGATAAAAGAAAATTTCGTCACTTTCGAACAACATTCGCGCGGTTTCAGGGTAAATGATCGCGTTATCTTTCTGTAAATCGGCTGATCATGAACAACGCCAGACCGATGCCAAACAGCCAGGCGGGATGGAGGTAGAAGAGTTCGGCTCGTAATGGGGGAATTAAGGCCGAAGTGATAGCAAACAATACAACCCCCACAAAGATACCGAAAAAGAATACCTTTTGCTTGCGTTCGGTCTCTTTAGAATCGTCAAAGGTCTCTTTGATAATCATGTTGACGACGCCATACGCGGCTACGATGATGAAGACCGCCATCAGGAGATCCCCTATTGAGATCGTCGTAAACCACTGCCCCAACGGTCGGCGCAAGTTTTCTGCGAGCGACATCGCGGTCTTGATCATCATCAGCACTCCCAGCGAAATCGAAATCACGCTGATCCTGTCTAAGACAGTTTCGGCCGCGCTCCTCTGTGGCAAAGCTTCGATGAGTTCTTCCGCAAAGGCCGGATCATCATCTCCGATGATGTCCGAAAGACTCTCCCCTCGAAGTTTCCCCGAATAGACCATTTCGAGCAAATCCCGCCTCGCCAGCTCCTGCTCCAGTAGCGTCACGTTTGCGCCGCGCAATGCGACAACTAAATTGACCATACGCCGGCTTTCTTCTTCATTCAACAGTTTATCGATTTCCTGATCCATCTGGCTGTTTTCTGCTTGTAATTTTTCGATTTTTTTCATTATGATCTCTCCTTAAAGAGTCGGTTTACATTGTCTTCCAGTTTCTGCCAGTTGAGTATAAACCCCTTCAAATACTCCTCTCCCTCCGGAGTCAACGAGAACACCTTTCGCTTCGGTCCAATATCCGATTCCACCTTGCGACTTTTTACATATCCGTTTTTCTCGCATCGAATCAACATGGGGTAGATCGTTCCTTCGACGATGCTCTCAAACCCATAGTCTCTCAATGTCTGTACGATCTCGTAGCCATAGGTTTCCTTGCGCCGGATGATCTCCAGCACACAGCCTTCCAGTACACCTTTCAGCAATTGGGTCGGTTCCATCTCATCACCTCGCTACTTTGTATTGCCAACTAGTAACTACATTGTAATGCCAAGTAGTCTGCCTGTCAATACTCCGGAGTCATTCCATGCAAAAAAAGAAGAGCCGAAGCTCTTCTCTACTCTCTTATCCCAACATATTCACGCCTTGGGCTTGCGGCATCTCAAATCCCATGAGCCCCGCCAGTGTCGGCGCAATATCCACAATCGAGTGGCCTTCGATCTCTCGACCGACCGGCACTTCTCCCCCGGCGATCACAAAGATTGCCTTCATATCGTCACAGGTTTCATCATATCCGTGTTGCGCTTTCTGAGAGGTCGAGTGTTTAATAAGGTTTCCGGAAAAATCTTCGCGGATCTCCCATCCGGGTGCGGTCGTCACGATCAGGTCGTAATTGCCGCAACCCATACGCGACTCTTGTGCTTCAGCTCCGGTCATCACGTCTGTGATCATATCCGGATGATCCTTCTGCATCTTTTCCAACAAAGCTCTCACCTTCGGGATCTCTGATTCTTCTGATACATTGATGAGACCGACACCACCGGAGCGCTGGCAAAATGCGCGATAGGATTCGAGCTCGTCTTTTTCGTTCAGCGTGATGAGACCTTGTCTTTTGAATTCCGCATTCACATTGACATCTCCGAGATTGTCCATCATTCCGTGGTCGGAAATCACGCAGATCACAAGATCGTCTCCCAACACAGCGCGAGCGATTCTTACCAGTTCACCTAAGAGTTCGTCTGTTCTTTGCAAATAAGAAAGCGCCGTTTCGTCATACGTGCCGACATTGTGTGCCAAGTCGTCGTACGATGCAAAGTATGTCGTCATGAACACCGGCTGATCGCCTTTTTGTTTCGCGACCTGTTCTTTTAGCATCCATCGGCATTGCTCGAGTTTCGTTTCGTCGTCCTCCAACGCCCACAAACCGCAGGGGATATTGGTTCCGATGGCTTCCTCACATTCGCGGGACAATCCTTGCGGGATCGAAATCGCCGCCAATAACTCACTGTCCTCTTTCGTCGTGTCGCGCCAGTATTCGGGAATATTTAAGTCTGTCGGTGCATTGACGGATGTCGGAAAGCCTACGTTGACCGTAAAATAACCGTTTTCTTTTGCCTCCTGCCAAAGCGTCGGTACATTGTGGTTCACATACCAATACCATGCGCCGAGGTGTTCGTTGAAAGGATCAAATAGCTTATTGGTCTGCATCCCGTGTTTTTCCGGGTGGCAGCCGGTGATGATGGATTGATGGGCACAATAGGTGAAGGACGGGAACACCGAAGTGTTCCCCTGTCTCGTAAAACTGCCTTCCTTCATCAGCTGATTGAGTGTTTGTAATTTGATGCCGTACTTCTCCTGATTGAACAGGATGTCCGGCTTCACCGCATCGATCGATACGAGAAGAATGTTATTGCGCTTCATTAACTCTCCCTTTCTTCACAAGGCGATTCAAGAATGTTGCCGTCAGGAATACCATGATGGAGAATCCGATCATGATCATAAACACATAGCGATACCCTTGCATGCCGGGGAAATTGTCCAGCAAGCTTCCGTAGAGCACGTAGGCGAACAAGGACGGCGCATAGCCGATTAAAGAGGCGATGCTCATCGCAGCTCCGCTGATATCTCTTGGAACTTTGATCTCATCGATCGGCGCGAAGAATACGGCGCGCATTGTAAAGATGATCGCTCCAAAGCTGAGGGTGATAAACATGCCGAGGTATACGTTCATACTTTCATGCGGCAGGAATAAGATGACCGTCATGGCGACCGCTGCCAAGATACCGGCAAGGCTCAAGTATTTGATCGAAGATTTGAATACTTTGTCCGCCATAAATCCGCCGACCGGTCCGCCGACCATCTTGAGGCCGTATTGATTGATGATACCATAGGCTCCGACCAAAGCGACCGGCAAGCCGTAAATGTCTTTTAAGAACGGTATGAAATAGGTGAGGCCGCAATATACCGAGTAGATGAAGAAGATCAACAGCGCCGCAACCCAAATCTCTTTCATTTTGATCGCTTTTTTAACGCCGAGCCACGTGGCTTTATTTTTACCAACCACATTACCCGAATCGTCTACTTCTTTGATGACATCGTCTTCTAAGAAGAAGAAGGTGATAATTCCAACTACGATGACCGCCACGGAGTAGAAAATGATCGCCGCGCTGAGGCCACCGGCTGTCGATCCTAAACGTGTGAAGACAAACAGTGCGGTAAATGCGACGATCGTATCGACGACGCCGCGTCCGGCTTCAAGAAAACCGAACATTCTTCCCTGCTCATCGTCCGATCCCAAAAGGCGAACGGTCTTGAGCAGTACCGGCCAGTAAACCACTTCTCCGAAAAATGCCAAGGAACCCATGATGAACAGATACGGCGTATAGCCGGGCAATGTTGAAAAGAAGAAGCCGATCAGACCGATCGCAATGAGCGAAAAGGGAATGAGTTTCTTTTTGGAAAATCGGTCGGCTATGTAGACAGAGAAAAAGAGTCCGATGGTTTGAATGGCAGCGTAGATGGATAAACCAAAACCGATTTGCGTATTGCTGAGCCCCATGAATTCCTGCATTGGAACATAGAAAGCATCCTTTAACGACGACAGTTTAAATACTGTTCCCCCGCCCAAAATCAGAATGATGAGCGTCAGCCATCGATTTTGCGCTTTTCTTACGACTTCTTGCATTTTACCGTTTTCCACTTTGTTACCTCCCGAATTTGTGCAACTCATGTTGCTTGATGGGATGAGTATATGGATTTTTGTGGAGTTTGTCAAGTGTTTTGTGGATTTATTTTTGTTATACCGTTTTTATTTGTGTTTTCTTGTGTTTTTATGTGGAAAATGGTACAATAAACTCACATTACCAAAGGGAAAGGAGCCCACATGATCGCCCAAGAAAGATATCATTCCATTCTAACGTTGCTCGATCAAAACGAATTGGTCAAAGTGCAAAACTTAGCTCGCCGATTCAATGTTTCTATAGAAACCATCCGCCGCGACCTGGAACACCTTGAAAAGGAAAATATGGTCAAGAGAGTCCACGGCGGTGCCGTCAAAGCGAATCATCGCATGACGATCTCGAAGTTTAAGGAACGTGAAACAGAGAATCTCGAAGCCAAGCGAGAGATCGCCGGTCTCGTCTATATGATGTTGCCGGAAAACCAAATGCTGTTTATGGATTCGTCAACCACCAATTTGGAGATTGCGAAGCTATTAAAGGAAGGAACAAAAAAAGCGACGATCGTCACGAACTCGATCGTCATCGCAACCGAACTATCCGAGTCGCAAGGCCTTTCGGTAACCCTCGTCGGAGGGAAGATCGATCCGGACGAGCAGGCGACCTTCGGCAATATAGCGCAGGAGAATTTACGAAATTTCTTTGCGGATTACGCGCTGATCAGCACATCCGGCATCATGGAAAAAGTGGGTATCACCGACACCAACAGTGACCTCGGTGAGATCCAACGCATGATGATCCATAACGCTGACCGCACGCTTATCTTAGCGGACAGCTCAAAATTCGACATGACCTCCAACTATCGTGTCGCCAAACTGGAAGACGTGCACTCGGTCGTCACCGACTCTCAACTCAGAGACGATCTGTACAATCGCTACAGCCTCTATACCAAAATCATCAACCGATAGGAGACATCATCATGCTTGCTTTATTACAAGGAATCAACGGGCTCTTGTGGAATCAGCTCCTCATCTTCGTCTTTCTCGGGATGGGGCTGTATTTCACCGTGATCACCCGTTTTGTACAGATCCGGCGACTCCCCAACGCTCTTAAGCAGTTGGTTGCCAAACCGAAAGAGGGCGGTGAGGGGAATATCACACCCTTACAGGCGCTGTATGTCGCCATTTCCAGTTGTGTGGGAAACGGTAACATCGTTGGTGTTGCAACCTCCATCGCATCCGGAGGTCCCGGGGCGATCTTTTGGATGTGGGTCGCTGCCTTCTTAGGTGCCGCAACCAAGTACTCGGAGATTCTTTTGGGGATGTTGTTCCGCGAGAAAAATGAGTACGGCAACTATGTAGGCGGTCCCATTCAATACATAACCAAGGGTCTCAAACTCCCCATGCTGGCCACCGCGTTCGCCTTTTTGCTGGTCATTCAAAGCTCCGGTGGGAATCTCATCCAATCCAACGCTCTCTCCGGTGCGGCACAGTCGATCTTCTTGCTCCCGCCCGTACTCGTCGGACTCTTGATGGCGACGGCCGTTGCATCCGTCATCCTCGGAGGCTTCACCAAACTCGTCAAGGTTACCGAAAAAGTCGTTCCGCTGATGGCAGCCATTTACATTATTTCCGGAGTCATCGTCCTCATCGTCAACCGCGAGAGCATCCCCGAAGCACTCTCTCTCATCTTTAAAAGCGCATTCAATCTGCAGGCCGGCGTCGGCGGGTTTATCGGCTACTCTGTGCGCAGTGCGATGCGCTACGGGATCGCTCGCGGCTTGTACTCCAACGAAGCCGGAGAAGGGTCGGCACCGATGCTGCATGCCCCCGCGATCACGGACCACCCGGCACGACAGGCTCACCTGGGAATCATTGAAGTCTTCTTTGATACGCTCGTCGTCTGCTCGATTACCGCCCTCACCATTCTCGTGAGCGGTGTCGACATCGGAGGAATTCCATCCAATGTGCTCACGATGCACGCATTTGAGACAGTCGCCCCGGTCTTTAAGTACTTCGTCGGGATCTCGATGATCCTGTTCGCCTTTACAACCGTTACCGTACAATGGCACTTCGGCACATTGGGACTGACCTCACTCTTTGGAGAAAAAGTCGCCTCCTACTACAAGTACATCTTTATCGCGCTCACCTTTATCGGGTGCCTCGCTAAATCCGAACTGGTATGGGAGTTTATGGACACCATCCTCGGGCTCTTGTGCATACCGAATATCATCGCCATCCTATTACTCAGCCCGAAAGTCCGCAAACAAACCAAAGACTTTGACGTTTTTGTGAAACAGAATCCATAAATTCGTTCAAAAAAGGCACAGCGGCAAATTTCGCGGCTGTGCCTTTTGTTATTTCTTCGGACCGAATTCCAATTCTTCCGGTTTTCTCAATTTTTGGTGTTTGTAAATGGGGACCTGATACTTCTCGCCTAAGGCACGCACCAAGTCTTTATAGCATCCCTTCATCTTGTCGTGAAACGCGATCCCCTGAATACCTCCGGCAATCGCATCTACCGCATTGGATGCGCGTTCGACGCCTGTCTCATCCTCATAAGTGCCGGCGACCAGCCACTGATTGGCGAGAATATGCGTGATCCCGAAGGCTTGGCCGTCCCACGCGGCATGCACGGCTTCTGCGAAGCCCGGTTCAAAGTGAACACCACCGACGCATAGCAGATTCTGGACGACGGTCTCTTCTTCATCGAATACGTGAAGCAGTGCATTTGCCAGCGCTTCGACAGCTCGTGGATCGTTCCAGCTCTCCAGCTCGGAGCCGATCTCGATATCCATCATCGGCACGGGAAACTCCAAGAGCAGTGAGGCATCTGAATTTGTTTCCGTCACGCCTGACCAGTGGGTCGCTTCCGGCACGACGAAGTAGTCTTCCATCCCCAAGCGCACGCGCTCACTCTCCATCGCGCGCAGCAGATTTCTCATGTATTGTGGATGCGACTTGCCGTATACTCCGCTGTTCACATCCCCCAACGAGTGCACGGTAAGTATCTTGGGCGGGGCGCTCGCTCCCTCATGCCAAGTGATCATCCCGGCGACATCGAACGAGTTGAAGTGCTCGTTCATCATCGGCAAATATTTCGGGTAATCCAAGCAGACGGCAATCTGCCCCGGCACGAAGACGTATTCGTTGCCCGCAGCGTCGATATGCCGCATGGCCTGTTCGTTGTCGCAATAGATTCCGGTCTCTTCATTCAAAACGCCCATCTCGCGAAGTTTGTCCCATACCAAAAAGCTTACGTAACCAAAATCTCGATTTGTGTTGATAAAATAGACCGCTCTTTTTGTCATGACTCCTCCTGTTGATACCTGTGCTGTAAATCATCGATCGCACCGCGTAAACTCTCGACCAGGGATAGCGGCTCCAATACCGTAACATCCGGCCCGTATTGTAATGCCCAGTGAAACATCGCGCGCTCGTTGACTTTGACGCGCACAATTACACTTTCTCCCTCTCGTTTTGCTTTGATTTTCTTCCCGAACCAGTCGGTCACTTGCTGCATATTCTTCTCGCTCGTTCGAAAAGCACAGTCGACACTCTCCCCGCCGAACATGTAAATATGCTCCGCCATATGGGTCGGCAGTTTCAATCCTTCCCGATACCCTTCGATCTCTCGGATCGGACGAGCCTCCTCTGCAAGAATGCGGACTTTCTGCATTCGATCCACGCGATACTGCGAGATCCCGTCATAATCCTCATGATTGCAGATCAGGTAATACCAACCGTTGGCCGCGATGATCCGGTAGGGGTTCATTCGGTATTCGCGGATGGATCCGTCTTCTCTTTTTCTGGCCTTACGCTTGAGATTCACGCCATACTCTGTGTACTCGAAGGCGACTTTCTTTTTCTGGTCAATCGCTTCGGTGAGTAGCTCCAAATTAAGAAAGAACTCAGGATTCGGATCCACACCGGGATCGACGGCCTCAAGCCCGTCATAGGAAGAACGGGTATTGCACTGACCCAAGGATTCGATTTTTCGGACGAGGTCCTTTAACTGCTTTCGAGGAAGGTTCTTCGAAAACAGGAGGCCGTCGATCAGATAGTTGATCTCTAATCCGTCAAATTCGGGATCAAGGTACCAATTGGAGATGACCGTTTGCTTCTCGCCGTCTGTCGTCAGCCTCTCCCTCTCTCCGTACTCAACCGGCAAACCGAATTCTCGCATCCGCATCAAATTGTCTTTGACCGTTCTGCGATCCACATCCACACCGTATTCCGAGCGCAGATAGCGCATGAGCTGCTGAACCGTCACTCGGTGTTCGGGGTCGGTAAATCGCTTCAGAAGAGCAAATAGTTGTAACACTATCATACATCGTTCCTCATATTCTTACTCTTTCCCATATGCGGTCTGCGCGCATTCGGTAAACGGAATCAAAGCCCGTGTCCTTCGCGTACGCGATGGCGTCCTCCCACCCTCTGGACAGCGCTTCTTTCGTGTGTGCGTCGGCCTGGATCGTGATGCGCATACCCTTCTTGTGAAGATAATGCATCCATTCGGAATCCGGATAGGGAGATGCGAGGTGGTACTTCGCCATTCCGCCGAAATTGACTTCGAAGATGACATCGGGCCTCGCTGCGATGACCCGGTCCAATGCATCCTGCGCGATCTTTCGGTATTTGGTGCTCTCTTCGTAGAAATAGCGCGATCCTTGATTGAGTTTGCGAAGAAGATCAAAATGACCGACGATGTCCACCTGCGGTCGAGAGACACAGTGAACCAGTGCATCAAAGTACGCCTGTACCATCTTTTCCCAATTGCCTCCGAACCCAATGTTGAGGCAGGCTTCAAAGTCCTCGGGTTTGTAGTCGATCGCATAGGGTTTTCCGTCTGCGATCAGCTGATGAACGGACCCGATGAAGTAGTCATAGCGTTGGAAGGGCACAAAACCTTCCGGTGTATCGTTATCCCATTCGAGTCCCGTGAGGATTTCAATCTCCTCTCGGTACTTTTCTTTCAGCTGGTCCATCTCATCCAAATACTGCCTCTCCGCTTTGGCCGTCATGGCGTAGTCGTTTTCAAAAGGCAATGGTGAGTGCGAGGAGATCCCGATCGAGAGATACTCTTGTTCGATCGCCTCGAGGATCATCTCTTCCGTCGAAACGGTTCCGTCGCAATAGGTCGAGTGTGCATGCAGTGCCGCCCGCAAGGGGTTCATTGCATTTTCTCCTGTTTCACTTTTACGTCCACGACTTCGCGGGAGGCGAGCTCGCGTTCAATATCGTCCAACGAGATCCCACGGTCGATCATGAGCACCATCAGATGATACAGAAGATCGGCGATCTCAAAGATCGTCTCCTGTTTGTCGTCGTTTTTCGTCGCCACGATGACTTCCGTGCACTCCTCGCCGACTTTCTTGAGGATTTTGTCGGTCCCCTTCTCAAAGAGATAGGTCGTATAGGAGCCCTCTTTCATCGTCTCTTTTCTACCGACGAGCTTTTCAAATAAGCCCGGGTACGAAAATGCATTCGCATCTTCTCCCAGGAGGGTCTCATAAAAACAGCTGTACGCTCCCGTGTGACAGGCGGCACCGGTCTGTTCCACCTCAATCAACAGCGTGTCCTGGTCGCAGTCGGTGCGAATGGCGTGGATCTTTTGTACATGGCCGGACTCTTCGCCCTTTCTCCAGAGCTTTTTTCGGCTGCGGCTGTAAAAGCAGGTATAGCCTTCATCCATGCTGATTTTTAGGCTCTCCTCGTTCATATAGGCGAGCATCAGCACTTTTTTTGTCGCCACATCCTGCACAATCGCCGGGATGAGGCCGTTTGTATCATATCGTAATGGGGTCATTTTATCTCCTGTCTGTTGCGGCGCGAAGTGCATCCGCGAGCGGTAAGATTCCTTCGTACATCGCCTTGCCCAAGATCGCTCCATCCATGCCGAGGGCATGTAGGCGTTCGATCTCTCCTTCTGAGGACAACCCGCCCGATGCGATGAGTACCAGTTCGGGGAATTCTTGCCCACGCGCTTCGGCGAGGTTTCGATAGGCGTCTTCGTCGACGCCTTGCAGCATGCCGTCTCGGCTGATCTCCGTATAGATGATCGCGCCCACGCCCATGACCGCCAGTTTTCGGCAAAAAGTGATGGCGTCAGTATCCGTATCTTTCAGCCATCCGCGTACGGCGACTTTTCCATGGCGCACATCGACGCCGACGGCGATTTGGGAACCGTATCGGGCGAGGCACTCTTCCAAAAATGCGGGGTCTTCGTAAGCGGCTGTACCCAAAATGATCCGTTGTACGCCGCTGTCAACCAGTGTTTGGACGGTTTCGATCGTGCGGATACCGCCCCCGACTTCAATAAACAGCTTTGTCTTGTTGCGAATTTTCTCCAACAGCGCGGCATGCGCCGGGCGGCCGGTTCGCGCACCCTCCAAGTCAACGACGTGCAAATGCGTCGCACCCGTCTCTTCAAAGGATTGTGCCAGCGAGACCGGGTCCTTTGCGTACACGGTCACCTGGTCATAAGCGCCTTTTTGCAGGCGCACCGCTTGCTGATCGAGTAAATCGATCGCCGGTAAGATGATCATCGTTTATAACACTCCTTTGGTGCTGAGCGGCGCATTGTCACCGGTCGGTTTGACGGCTTTTCGAAACGCATGGGCAAACGCCTTAAAGCACGCTTCAGCGATATGATGGGAGTTGCGTCCGGCCAATTTCTTGATGTGCAGCGTCATCTGCGACGTGCGAACGAGCGCCGTAAAGAACTCCTCCACCAACTCCAAGTCGAAACTGCCGACTTTTTCCGTATCATAGCTGACATCGTACGCCAGCGTCGCCCGCCCGCTCAGGTCGAGCGCACACAACACGAGCGCTTCATCCATCGGGAGCAGCATATCGCCATAGCGCGCAATGCCCGCTTTGTCGCCAAGCGCTTCGGCGATCACCGTACCTAAGGCGATCCCGATGTCTTCTACGGAGTGGTGGTCGTCGATCTCAATGTCGCCGGAGGCATCGAGCGTGAGGTCCACGCCGGCGTGCTTCGTAAACAAGGTGAGCATGTGCGTAAGAAACGGGACCGGGCAGTCGATATCGGCCGTGCCGGTGCCGTCGATCGTCAAAGTGAGGGAAATCTCGGTCTCGTGCGTCTTTCTATGCGTTTGTGCCTGTCGATACATCAGAAGCCTCCATTTCTCGTATTTCCTGCAAAAACCGGTCCATCTCTTCTTCCGAGCCGATCGTCACTCGAAGATAGGTGTTGAGCTTCGGCTTGTCGAAATAGCGAACCAGTATATTCTTCTCTCTTAGTTTTTGCATGATCTGTTGCGCCTTGTCGCGTGACGGATCCTGCGGCTGAGCAAAAATAAAATTGGACTTTGATTCCGTACAATGCCACCCCAACTCGCGCAGCGCATCTTGTACCTTCTCGCGCGATTTGATGATCCGGCGACGCGTCTGCTCAAAATATTCCTGATCTAACAGTGAAAGTGTTGCGATCTGTTCGGAGAGCCGATCCACGGGATACGGGTTTCTCGAAAACTGTAAGCGCTGCATATCATCGATCAAGGCGGGATGCGCGCAGGCGAACCCAACGCGAAGCCCGGCCAGTGCGCGACTCTTGGATAACGTCTGTACGACGACGAGATTGTCGTAGCGATCCACCAGTGCCATGGCGCTCTGTGCGCCAAAGTCCACATAGGCTTCGTCGATCACGACCACTTGGTCCGGATTTTGGCGAACGATCACCTCCACCTGATCCAATGTCAGGGCGAGTCCTGTCGGCGCATTGGGATTGGCGATGATCACCATGCCGTCATTCTTTACATAGTCTGCAGGATTGATAGAAAAGTCATCCGCCAGCGGAATCTCCACGGCGTCACAACGGTATACCTGAGAATACACAGGATAAAAACTGTAGGTGATATCGGGATAATAGACTCGTTTGCCTTGTCCATACGCCATAAAGATCGTCGCGAGCACCTCGTCCGATCCGCGGCCGACAAAAAAGCGGCCCTGTCCTTGAGTCGCCTCGCCGATGCTGTAGGTCGTTGCGAGCGCCGCACTCAGCTTGGCATAGGTCGGGTCGGGATACAAGCGCAAGATCGCTGTAAGCGCTTCTGAGTCTTCCCTAAGTAGGGCTTCTACGGCAGGCGACGGGGGGTACGGGAATTCGTTGGTGTTGAGCTTTGTGAGTGTCACTTTCGGCTGTTCACCGGGCGTGTACGGCGTTAATGTCTGCCAGTCCGGGCATAGATACTTACTCATTCAAAACCTCCAGCCGAAATTCGACGGCGCGTGCATGGGCTTCCAGCCCCTCTTCGCGTGCGATGCGCAGCACCGTCTGCGCCAGTTCTGCGAACGCCTCTTTCTGGAAATACGTAAACGATGATTTTTTCATAAAGTCGGTGACGGACAGCGGCGAAGAAAACCGCGCCGTGCCCGAGGTCGGCAACGTATGGTTCGGTCCGGCGGCGTAGTCGCCCAGCGCTTCCGGTGTATAGTCACCGAGAAAGATCGACCCGGCATTGTGGATATGAGGCAGTACATCCATCGGTGATTTTGTCTGTAGGCTCAGGTGTTCCGGCGCGAGTTCGTTGGAGAGAGCGATCGCTTCTGCCATCGTATCCGTAATGATGATCACGCCGTTGTTGTCCACTGACTGTCGGCAGATCTCAGCGCGGGAGAGCGTCTTGAGTTGTTCTTCTACGACGTCCGGCAGGCGTGCCGCCAGTTCCTCGTCTGTCGTCACGACGATCACGCGCGCATTCGGGTCGTGCTCCGCTTGTGACAAAAGGTCCGCTGCGACAAATTCAGGATTGGCCGTTTCATCGGCTACGACAAGGATTTCCGACGGCCCCGCGATCATATCGATATCGACTGTACCGTAGACCATGCGCTTTGCGGTCGCCACATAGCGGTTTCCCGGTCCCGTGATCTTGTCGACTCTTGGCACCGACTGCGTGCCATAGGCCAACGCAGCGACGGCTTGTGCTCCACCGGATAAGAGGACATGTTTCACTCCGAGGAGCGAACACACCGCCAGTACCGTCCGATTCGCCTTTCCCTCGCGATTCACCGGCGTCGCCACGACGATCTCTTTCACGCCGGCGACCAGTGCTGGGATCACGTTCATATAGACGGTCGAAGGATACGCCGCCGTGCCTCCCGGGATATAGATGCCTACGCGCGCGAGCGGCCGTACGATCTGCCCCATGGTCGCACCGATCGGGTCTTGCAGGAGAAAGCCCTGCTGCATCTGCTTTTCATGATAGGTGCGCACGCGGCTGATCGCTGTCGTGATGGCCTGCATTAACTCCGGTTTCTCCGCTTTGAGTTCCGCTTCAGCCGAAGCCAGATCTTCCGCTGTGGCAAATAAACTCTCCGGCTTTGCCCCGTCAAATCTCTCCGTATAGTCGAGGAGGGCGTCATCCCCCCTCACTCGGACTTCGCGCAATATGTCAGATACCGTTTCGTTAACGGCCGTCTCCGCATCGATACTGTCGACGGCAAGTGCCGCAACGATCTCTTGCAATGAGGTGCCGGTCTTCGCGCTTAGCGTTCGCATGCGGCACCTTCGATTTTCTCCGCCAATGTATCGATCAATGCGGTAATCTCCTGATTCTTAAAACGATACGAGGTTTTATTGGCGATCAAGCGCGCGGAGCTGTGCATGATTTTCTCTCGTACGATCAGATTGTTTTCGTCCAGCGTCTTGCCCGTTTGCACGAGGTCGACGATCACGTCGGACAACGACAACAACGGTGCTACCTCGATGGATCCGCTGAGTCGGATGATCTCCGTTTCACGATTAATGGATTGGTAGTATTTGCGCGCCAAATGCGGGTACTTCGTGGCCACGCGTACGCTTCTCGTCGTATCCTCTTCGTAGTCGATCGGTCCCGCCACACATAGTGTGCACGCACCGATCTGCAAATCGAGCAATTCATAGACATCGGCCTGCTCTTCTGCCAGCACATCTTTCCCGATGATTCCGACGTCACAGACCCCGCGCGACACGTAAACCGATACATCCGAAGGTTTCACCAAAATGTACCGCAAGCCTTGTTCCGGTAGCTCGATGATCAGTTTTCTCGTCTTTTCCAGATCTTCTCCCATATGATAAGGCGTGGCTTCCAATAGCTTTCCGACATCTTTTGCCAATCTTCCCTTGGGTAAAGCGATACTAAGCATGGATCTCCTCCCATTGTGAACCGTTATAGCGCAGCATGCGTCTTGCGCGGAGTTGCGCGGGCACTTTCGGCTCAACGCGCACCGACTCGTTGCCACCGGCGAATTCCAACAATTTCTTCATTAACAGTACCGACGAGTCCTCTCCTTCCTCCGGATAGAGGATCAATACGTCGACATCGTATTTTTTTGTCTTCGGGAAATGCACTTGCAATTGGTCCAAGTAAACGGCAAAGCCCATCGCGCCGACATCTTCTCGTAATTTCTCCGCGAGTCGATCGTAACGCCCACCGGCCAATACCAGCTGTGGCACGGCCTTTACATAGCCCTGCATTACGATACCGCTATAGTAATCGACCGGGTTAATCACCGAAGTGTCCAAGTGCAAGTGATCTTTGTATTTCGTATCGGCAAAGTGCTGATACACTTCTTTCAATTCCGCGATCCCGGTTGCGAAGGTCTTCTGATTTCCGTTGGCATCGCCCATAAACAGTGGGGTGACTTCCTTTTCAAGGAAAGACAAAGCCTCAAGCAGCGGCCCGCTCCCTTCGACGATCGCCTCCAACGCAAGGATTTTTTCTTCCGGTAGGTGGTTCTTTTCCGCGATCTTTCTCAGGTCATGCTTGTTCTTCTTGCGAATGCACTGCGCCATGTCGCGTCGGACTTCATGATCTGTATCAATCGAAGCTAAGGCGCTGTCCACCAGTTCGGCATGAGAAAGAGACAGCATATACGACGGGTCGATCGCCTCTAAACTCTGCAGTGCCAACAGGACGATCTCGCCAACCGCAAAGCTGTCGATCGGTCCGAGCATCTCCAATCCGCATTGGTGGATCTCGTTATATTCTCTCGTCGACTGCTGGAAGCGGTATACGTTTTCGTTATAGTACACTCGTGAAAACGTGCGCGGGCTGATGTCTGCATTTTTTATGATCGACAAAGTCATGTCCGGTTTTAAGGCCATGAGCTGTCCATCTGCATTATTGAACGTTATAACGCCTTCCCCGGAGAGAAAGCCCTGGTGATCGTGATAAAAACTATATTCTTCAAATCGCGTATTGCGATATTTTCTGTAACCGAGTCTTTCGTAGAGTGCCGATAGCGTCAGTGTCGTCGTTTCCTCTTTCGCGAGCGATTCCAAGTATTTTTGCACACCAAATCTCCTTTTTCGTGATCTCATTTGAGTATATGCCTTTGTCCACAGGGCGTCAAGCAATAGAGCATCGCGCTATACAATTTTAACATATTTTACACAAATTACTCACATTTTTTGGCTTTGTACATTTTTCTGCGCGCAAAAAGGGACCCTAAGGTCCCCTCATGATTCTATTTAGATAGTCCGTAATAATCGGCGAGCGTCTTCGCTTCCGCTTTCGCTAATTTTTTCAGAAAATCCTGATTCAACAGCTTATTCGCATCCGCCGCACTCGTATGGAACCCGTGCTCGATCAGCATCGCATTGGTCGCTCCCGAATTGCGTAGGATGCCGTACCAGTTGACCCCTTTGCTCGTATAGCGATACTTCACGCCGCGGTTTCCGTGACCAAAGGTGTCGATAACCGTCTGCAAGAACTTCTTGGCGAGTTCTTTATTGGGCGATGTCACCGAATCCCATAATTCGGAGGCAGAGATGTTAAACGGCGCATTGGAATGCAGTGAGAGCAACAGGTCAAACCCCGCCGCGCTCTGTCCGCGATCGGCCAGACTGATGATGTCGTTGTTGATCGACGATTTCTTGATCGATGCCGCATAGGCTTTCTCTGCGAGCAAGGCATCGTATGCGCTCTCGTATTCTCCCTTCGGCATTCTCGTGTTCTCGACATAGAAACCGTAGCTTTCCAACTCTTGTTGCAGATAATATGAGAGGTAGATCATCTGATTGCCTTCAAAGTAAGACTTGACGATCCCCTGGTTGTAGTTCCATCCGTGGCCGGGGTCCAACTTGATCTTGACGACTCCGTCTTTCCAAGCTTCTTTAACGGGATCGGCCACCGGCTTGGCGATCGGTGAGGGTTCACGACTCGTAATATCGTCGACGACTTCTTCTTTCTTGACTTCGGCCGCTGCCGTCACCGAAGTGAGTTTCTTCACTTGTGCGACGAGCGTATCGGACAGAGTCGTTTTTCCGCCGAGCAGATACGACACCATGATCTCATGGTCTTTAAAGTAGCCTTCGACTTCCTTCGGTAGTGTATTCGCCTGTGACAGTATGACCGGTGCAGCTTTCAGTCCGCCGAGTGCACCGCCGGCGAGCCCGTCCGGAAGTTTCGCATCGACGCCGGAGGCGATGACGACGCGATTGGCGTTTTTAAAATACGCCTTCGCAAAATTGATCGATGTCGCGTAGCGATTGGGTCCGCTTGCGCGCTCTACTTGTAAGCCGTAGGAGCGAATCTTGTTTTCAACCGATTCAGACACCGAAGCGGTTCCCCCGACGATGATCGCTTTTGTAAAGTGATTCTTAAGATACGCTGCCGTCTCTGCGTCTAAGCTTTTGTCCGTGGTGTAGAGGATCGGAATCCCGTAGTGGGAAGCATATGCACCCGAAACGAGAGCATCTGTCAACTTATTGCCGTTAACGACGATCGCAGTTCCAGAGGTTGCATTTCGCTTTAGATACTGCCCGATCAGACGAGCGGTTTCATAACGGTTTGATCCGGCAAATCGCTTAATCTCGAAGCTGCGTTGCAGCGTGTCTTCAACGCTCTTGGACAAGGTTCCGCTGCCTCCGACGAGGAATACCGTCTTTACGCCTAAACGATGGAGTTCGGCGAGAGTCGCCTCGTGCACACTCGATGAGCCGGAATACAGGATCGGCGCTTGGTAGACTCTGGATAGGGATGACGACGCCAACGCATCGGCAAACGAGTCTCCGGCGACGAGGATCGCGTAATCCGTTTTGATTACGGCGGTACCGCTGATGGCAACGGCTGTTTCGTATCGGTTGGAGCCCGAGAGCCTCACAGCCATCGGTTTGTCCGGTTTGGGCAGCGGTGTGTATTCCATTTCGTTCGCCGCTGCAGCGAGGATATATTCTTCGACAAGGGTGGATGCCGCCGGTGCCGTGTTTGCATCCGGTGCTCCGTAGTAGGCTGTCACGCCGTCTTCAATGACGACGCCTTCTTCCGATGCCCCTTGTAGTTCAGACACCAAAAATTCGATCGACTCAGGATCCGATTCCGGATCGGCTTCCATCACGACTTCGTCCCCGTGAAGGGTCGCCGTTAAGCTCACTTCGCCGATCAAGGGTTCATCTGTCACAACAGGCTCGTCCTCGGCAGCTACCGCTTCTGCGATCGGCCCGTCCAAAAATACCGTGCGTCGAACGGTCTCAGCGCCGGGCGCATCCAAAACGATGACCACTTCCCCATTCGCTTCGGTTTCTATGGGTTCTGATGCGCTGATTTCGAGACCGTCATTAAAGAATGTGTATGATTGCGATACGGCTCCTTCGAGTGTGACCGAGATTTCCATCGGTTCGCCGTTTTGGTCCAGCGCGAAAATGCCGGTAAGTGCTTGTAGATACGCTTCCTGCGAGAGCGTTTCTCCTTCCGGGATCGTCGATGCGTCGATCTGCGGGGTTTGTGATTCATATACATCTTCCAGTGTCGGCGCGACCTGTAAGCTTACATCGGCAACTTCCTGAACGACGACCTGCCCATCTTCTTTGATCTGCAGGGCATCGACGGTCCATTCGCCGGCTTCGTCGACGACTTTTTCAAACTGGAAAGTTTCGGAGTGATCGTCGTATTCTGCTTCTACGACTTGCGTTTCGCCGGTCGGGTTGGTCATGACGACATTCATTTCTTCCCAATCCGTGCCCTCTGGAATTTCTACATACCCTTTTGCAGAAACCCCTTCGATATTTTCCGGTTGCCCTATTTGTATCGTATTCGCTTCTACTGCCGGTGCTTGTGTACTCGTGTTCAATCCGACGATCACCTGTGACATCAGCAGCACGATGGCGATGATGCGAATTGTCCGTTTATTCCAATGCAATATGTCTCTCCTCCTATTCTTGCTCTATTATATAGCATCCGGCCTGAAAATTCATCAATTTTGTAATATTTTTGTAACCTTTATGAAAAAAGGGTTACAAAAAAGGACCTCGTTGGAGAGGCCCTCTTCGTAATTCTATCATACACTCAAGTATTTGTCTTGTAATTCGCGGAGCGTGTGCAGATGAGTACTCACATCGAAATCTTCTTCGAACTGTTTCGTCCTCTCGTCGACATCCGCGAGGATTTCCGAAGAAAGCGAACGCTTTGCAAACGGATACACGACGGCATCTTCTTTGCCTGCGTGGCGAACCAACAGTTCCGCATAGCCTGACGCATGGGTGATCACATCCAACGCGATCTCGTCGTCGCCTGATTTCCACGCATCCAATGCTTTCTCGAGTTCCGTCATATGAAAACGGCCCATGTCGTGTTCGATCAGCATGGCACCGATCAGCTTTTCAGCTGCGGGTCCGGCGAATTTCGTCATCTCGGCAAACAAGATCTCCTCTTCTTTTCCGTGATGATGCGTATCCGCGTATTCGCGAATCCATACGATGCATCTGCGCAGATCGTCCACCGGCACGCCCTTCCCGTGCATGATGTCGATGCAGATCGCGCGCAGCACACTTGTCATCGTCAGGATATTTTGGTGTTCGGTTTCTAAGATTTGGATGCCGTACATTATTTCGACTCCAGCTGATATGTGAACGGAGCTACGCGAGTGATCTGCGCTCCCAGCCCTTCTGCCGTCTCTTGCATCGCGCTCGTACGTAGCGTTTCATAGACGCTGACCGGCGTACCGAGATTCCAGTACGGCGCGTGTGCACCTTCTCCGACGACAAACTGAATGCTGTCTTCCGTTGCCGTGACCGCCATCCCCTTATCACAGGGCATGCCGTCCAGATAGAAACCGTCCAGCGAGTGAAACTGCTGTTGCATGCCTTCCACTTTTCCGGGCGCATGCGCTCTTGCGTACTCGCGTTCGATGGTTTCCAGCTCCTCGACGGTCTTTCCCGCCTGAAGGAGTGCGTGCACCGCGTGCGCGTATCGGCATTCGGCGATCTCTACTTGCGCGCTGAGCCATCCGTGTATATTACCTAAGTCGATCATTTCATCCAGCTTGCCTTGCGCAATCACACCGCAGGACCCGTCAACTTCTGCGAGAAGTGACGGGTCGGTTGCTTTCAGGAGGTTTTGGGTGCGATTGTCCAGCTGGTTGATCTTTTCAAACATCCGGTAGTGAATCGGTCCTAAAAACTGGCTCATGAAGCGAAAAACAGGTTGATGTCGTCTTCGACGGTTCCGTTCGGTGCGATACCGAAGTTCTCAACCAAAACATTGACTACATTCGGCGAGAGGAAAGCCGGCAGTGTCGGTCCGAGGTGAATGTTCTTCACGCCCAGGTACAGCAGTGCCAACAATACGATAACGGCTTTTTGCTCATACCAAGCGATATTGTAGACGATCGGCAAGCTGTTGACGTCGGTTTCAAAAACTTCCGCCAGTTTCAGCGCGATGACCGCCAGCGAGTACGAGTCGTTGCATTGTCCTGCGTCTAACACGCGTGGGATTCCGCCGATATCGCCTAAGCCGAGCTTATTGTAACGATATTTTGCACAGCCGGCGGTCAGGATGACTGCATCTTCCGGCAGTGCCTTGGCAAATTCAGTGTAGTAGTCACGGTCTTTGTTTCTGCCGTCGCAGCCGGCCATGACGACAAACTTCTTGATCGCACCGTCTTTGATCGCGCCGACAACTTTATCCGCCAACGCAAGAACTTGTGCGTGTGCGAATCCGCCGACGATTTCACCGGTTTCGATTTCTGTCGGAGGAGCACATTTCTTCGCGTGCTCGATGACGACGGAGAAGTCTTTCTCTTCGCCGATTTCTCCCGGAATGTGAACCGAACCCGGATATCCGGCGGCGCCGGTCGTGTACAGGCGGTCTGCATAGGAGTCTTTTACGGGCACGATGCAGTTGGTCGTCATGAGGATCGGTCCGTTAAAGGTGTCGAAATCCTCTTTTTGGTGCCACCAGGAGCTACCGTAGTTGCCGACGAAGTGGTCATACTTTTTAAACGCCGGATAGTAGTTTGCAGGAAGCATTTCAGAGTGCGTATACACGTCGACGCCTTGGTCTTTCGTTTGCTCCAGCAACATCTCCATATCGCGAAGGTCGTGACCGGAGATCAAGATGCCCGGGTTTTTGCCGACGCCGATATTGACGCTGGTGATTTCCGGATTGCCGTATGCGCCGGTGTTGGCTGCATCCAAAGCCGCCATCGCGTCGACTCCGTATTTTCCGGTTTCGAGAGTCAAAGCGACGAGATCATCCACCGAAAGGGAATCGTCCATCGTCTTCGCAAGGGCTTCTTGCATGAAGCGATCGACGTCTTCATTGTCGGTCAAAAGAGCGTTGGCGTGTTTCGAATAAGCCGCCATCCCTTTGAGTCCATAAGTAATCAGTTCACGAAGGCTGCGAACGTCTTCGTTCTCCGTCGACATAACTCCGACGGTCTTTGCTTTTTCATCTTGTGCCGCCGGGTCTTTCTCAGTGTACAATGCCGCCTCGGAAAGACCGTTTTGATCGGTAAGCCCGCTCAGCGCTGCATTCTTTTCGTCGATCGTGTCGTTGACGCGCACGCGAATGGCTTCCAAGTCGAAGTTGGCGTTTGTGATCGTGGTAAAAAGATTGAGGGAAACTCTGTGATTCTGTTCCTTTGTCGTCTCTACGCCTTGTGCACGCAGTTTCACCAAAACTTCCGAGTAGCCCTTTGTCACCCAAATCAGCAGGTCCTGTAGGTTTGCCACATCCGGTTTTTTACCGCATACACCTACGCGGGTGCAACCTTTGTTCTGTGCCGTCTCTTGGCACTGATAACAAAACATATCCGTTGTCATCGTTTCCTCCTTTAATATCTAATATGATTTATTGTATCCATAAATCGACCCTTTTTCAGTAACATTCGTTACTTTTCTCCTCATTTATATGGATCAAACGTCTAGAAATCGTAATAATTCCCTCATTCTCCATCTTCTTCAGCTCACGCGAAAGCGACGGCCTCGTCGTCCCTAAAAAGTCGGCCATCTCCTCTCGATTGAAATTGATATCGGCAATGCCATCGATCTCAGATTTTTTCTGCAAGTATTTGATGATCTTGGAGCGCAAGGTCATCTCTCCGACGATGAGAAGCTTTTGATTGAGCATAAACGCCTTCTCCGAGAGAATCGTCAGCATACCGATCAAAAGTTTTTGCGCGATCGGATCCTCGTTGTCTTCCGGACGCAAGAAATCGCGATCAATGGCGAGCACACGAGAGTCTTTGATCGCACGACAGCTATAGTCGTATCGCTTATGCGGCAAAAAGGCGAATACCTCGGCGAACACGCTGCCGGGTTCTGAGAATCGGTTCAAAAAAAGTCTCCGCCCGCTTTCCCCGATGGCCTCTACCTGTACAACGCCGGACAACAGGATATACACAAATTTCGGTTCGTCATCTTGCTGAAAAACAAAACTCCCCTTGGCAAATTTGAGTTCGGTCACTGACGGTTTAGCGAGTAGCTGCTGAACCTCTTCTTGGCTTAAGTTTTGGAAAAACGGAATGTTCTTTACCATGACTTCCTCTCTTTTTTACATGATCGATACAATTGGGATATCTATCTAGTGTTAATTATGGTATAATTCTTTATATTTACAGTAAAGGATAGTGATTTGTATGTATCATATACGATTGTATAACTCGATCGCACAAGAAGGGCTTTCTCATTTAGAGCCGGAGAACTTTATGATCTCCGATGAGAACCCATCCGGGATCATTCTGCGCAGCCAGGATCTACACGATGAAGTCATCCCCGACAGCGTCCAAGCCATTGCGCGCGCGGGTGCCGGAACGAACAATATCCCGATCGACGCATGTACAGAACGAGGCATTGTCGTATTTAACACGCCCGGCGCCAATTCCAATGCCGTAAAAGAGCTCGTGATCGCTGCGATGATCGCCGTCTCTCGTAATCTGATGCCGGCCGTGCGATGGGCGCGACACCTGGAAGGGGACGACCTCGGCAAGCAGGCGGAAAAGGGCAAAAAACAATTTGTGGGATCGGAGCTATTGGGTAAGTCGCTGGGTATCGTGGGCCTTGGTGCAATTGGTCACCGCATCGCACAAAACGCAGCCGACCTCGGCATGAAAGTCAAAGGGTATGATCCCTTCATGAAGACGAAACCGATTTGGCTCAGCGCGATGCATATCGACATCGTGAACGACTTGGAGTCTTTAATTGCGGACTGTGACTATATCACCCTTCACATCCCCTATAACAAAGCCAACCACCATATTATCAGCAAAGAGATGCTCGCTTTGAGCAAACCCAATGCGATCTGGATGAACTTCTCGCGCGGAGAATTGGTCGATATCGATGCGCTCGTGGTCGCACTGGACGAAAAACGCATTGGCGGCTACTCAACCGACTTTGCAGACGCACGCTTGCTGTCCCGCAACGATGTGCTGACCTTCCCGCATCTGGGTGCCTCTACGGTCGAAGCCGAAGTGAACTGCGCCATCATGGCGGCGGATTCGATGCGCGACTTCCTGTTGTACGGCAACATTCGCAACTCGGTCAACTTCCCGGACGTTCGCCTAGAACTGCATACGCCCAACCGCCTGTGCATCATCAACCGCAATATCGCCAATATGGTCGCACTGATCTCCACTGCATTAGGTGAGCGCGGCATCAATATCGACAATATCTTAAACCGAAGCCGAGGCGAATATGCGTACACCCTCGTCGACATTGGCGAAGTCGATCCGGAGAAGCTGCAAGAAGTCAAAACCTTCTTGGACGAACAACCGGGGATCGTCCACGCCCGACTCATCCGAAACAATAACTACTAATTCAGTGTGTATTGAATGTCTGATAAAGGCTGACACGAGTCAGCCTTTTGTCATTCTATCATTCTTCTTCCGAATTATCCTTGTCAATTAACAACAAATTCGGTTCATTGTGCATAAGTGTTACGAGGAAGCGATTTTTGTCCATATCGCGCACATACAATATCGGCAAACGAAGCCGCTCGGCGATATCTTGCACTTTTTTCATTCCGCTCGGCGCGATACTGTCGACGACGACGACGAGTTCATCGCCCGCCTGGGCGACGCGTTCCATGGTGTCGAACCGCTCATCTCCCCCCAGAAACGACAGCTGCCCGCCATATTCTTCGATCGCCTCCTGAATCGGCAGCGCATCATTCAGTGTACCGATGACGACGATTCCCTTATCGCGAAAAAAAGCGGCTCCCTCCGCCAACGACGGCGGTTCCTGCGGTTCTGTCATCTCGAGCAGTCGATACGGTAGCTTGTGCTTCCAGATCACGCGGCCGGCCGACGGCTCGCTTTCGTAGTAGGCATAGTCAACCCAGTCCCCCTGTCCGATTTCCAACTGCTTGATATCTCTTTCGTTGAGGACTAAGCGATCGTAATTTTCGATTTCATCTTGTACATCAATGTAATGATGAGAGAGCTCATCATCGTAGTGGACGCGGATCAAATTGAGTTCTTTGCGTTCTGAAGGCAGGATTTCTGTCGTCCTCCGTAACAATGTGTAGTCGTACAGCGTGCGGATATTCCCATTGCGCAATACGATCGACTTCAAGCCTTTGGCGCGCACCCAGTCGCCGTCCTGCAAACGCAAGTTCCGAACGACCGACTCCGGCACAAATACACGAAAAGAACCCACGGATCCACCGGTCAGCTCACGATGAAATCGACCCGTGTATAAGTGGTTAATATCGTCTTTGACTTCTTCTGTGCCCGACGTGTCCAAGGAAGCGCTTTCATCCTTGCTATTACTTTCTTCCGGCAAGTCGTTAATCGCCTGTAAGATGGAGATATAGCTGCTCAGCTTTCGTACTTCTCTTGATAGCGTCTCGATCCGAAGAGTGGATACCGAGGCTACGATGTCCTTCTTAATCTCTTCTAAAATTCGTAGCTTATCCATTATTCCCTCCAATTATTAAGTTGTTAATCACTCATGGGTTCCGAAAAAAAGAGGACCGCCTATGAATACTCATAGGCGGTAGAAAGGAAGAAGAAATATGATTCTTCTTTTCAAGTATAACCCTGTGCATGGATCTTGTAAAGTCATGTGAAGGTTTTCTTTCTCATTCTACCATCGTGCACGCGGATTGCCTGACGCTCGGCTCTGTGAGCAATTAAAGTTCTTATTCTCTCTCACTTGATATTGAATTTATACCCGTGTTTGTAAGACTCAATCAACACCCCCAGCTTTCCAAAACAAAAAATCATTGTATAATAAGATCACTTAATCAACGGGAGGAACGCTATGAATTACGAACAGGCTATGGAATATATTTACAGCACGTCATGGATGGGCAGTATCCTTGGCTTAACGCGTATGCGTGAGCTGATGCAGCGTTTGGGCAACCCGCAAGATCAGATTCCCACCATCCACATCGCCGGAACCAACGGTAAGGGTTCTACGGCCGCAATGCTTGCAGAAATCCTCACCCAGGCCGGCTACCGCACGGGTCTGTATACATCGCCCGCAATTCACTATTTTGGGGAGCGCATGATGATCGGCGGTGAGCCGATCGCTGAAGAGGATATCGCTCGGCTTACGGAGCGCATGAAAGAAGCCGCTGAAGGCATGGAACAAAAACCCACAGAGTATGAGCTCATTACGGCGCTGAGTTTTTTGTACTTCGCCGAAAACTGCGAGATCGGGATTATCGAAACCGGAATGGGCGGACTTTTGGATGCGACCAATGTGATTTCAAAACCTGTTCTCTCCATAATTACCCCGATCGGCAAGGACCATATCAAGGAATTAGGCGACACGATTGAAGCGATTGCCGAGCAAAAAGCCGGGATCATCAAAGAAGGAGCACCCGTCGTGCTGGCCGAGCAAGACGAAGCTGTGACCGACGTGATTCGTCGAATCGCCCGCGAGAAGTCGGCTGATCTGTCGATAGCTAAAAGAGATTCGCTGACACCGCTGACCCATGCATTGACCGGCCAAGATTTCCTGTACGCCGGTGAAAGATACACCCTGGCACTTCTCGGTCAGTATCAATTGCAAAACGCCGCCACCGCGCTATGCGCAGTGGAACAGCTGCGCCACTTGGGTTGGAGCATCAGCACAGAGAGCCTCAAACGCGGCTTATCCGCCGTTCGTTGGCCGGGTCGATTTGAAGTTCTGCATACGGCGCCGACGGTCATTCTTGACGGAGCGCACAATCCCCAAGGGGCCGCCAGCCTTCTGGAAAATCTCCAAACATATTTTCCGGGACAGTGCATCACCATGATAGTTGGAATTTTAGCCGATAAAGAGTATAATAAAGTTGTCGAATGTTTTGCCTCACTTCCATCGCGATGGATTGCCGTTACGCCACATAGTGACCGGGCGCTACCGGCAAATGAACTCGCACGTTCATTGCGTGAATACCATGCAGAGGTCGATGTCATCGAAAGTGTCTCTCAGGCCCTGTCGCAAACGATGGAGCGTGTGAAACCGGACGAGGTCATCTGCGTCTTTGGTACACTCACATTGATCGACGAGGTCCGAAAGTTCTTCAACTGTCAGTGAGTCAAGCACAATATGAGTTAAATGACCCATAACTGGGTATATATGACTTGTACAAGATTGGTCAGAGTAGGAAATACGCGTTAAGTGCCGATGAATGGGGTGTTGTCATCGGACGAAGGGAAATCCCACGATGTATTTTCGCATCCGCTGCCACGAAAAGAGAAATCCTCTTCAGTGGCTACGTAACGAAGGAGGGTTTTTTTCATGAAAAAAAGCAGTACCAGAACATTAGTTTTTGTCGGTTTGTTGATCGCGTTAGAGATCGTCTTAACCCGATTTCTTTCCATCAATACGCCGATCGTCCGCATCGGTTTTCAGTTTTTGCCGATCGCAGTGATGGGCATCTTATACGGTCCGCTGACAGCGGCAACCGGCGCCGTCATCGCTGACTTGATCGGTGCAACGCTCTTCCCGAGCGGCCCGTTCTTCCCCGGCTTTACGCTGAACGCAGCGCTGACAGGGCTCATCTTTGGGATCTTCCTGCATCGCAGCGACATCAAAGTATGGCATATCGCCGCAGCATCCATCACGCTCACTTTGGTCGTCACCATGGGAACCACGCCGATTTGGCTGTCCATGTTGTACGGCAAGGCGTATCTGCCACTACTCATGAGCCGTATCGCACAAGCGCTGCTCATGATCCCGGTGCACATTCTTACGATTTACGTCGTACAAAAGCGCATCCTTACCATTCCGCAATTTATGCGTGAAATAAGCGCCAACTAGCTAGAGCAAACGCCCCGTTACCCCGCGGGGCGTTTTTTTGTGTGCATACAAAAAGGAGGCAAGTGGTTCACCTGCCCCCTTTGGGTTCTCGTTCTTATTCAGCCGCTGCGTTTTTGCCCGCTTCACGTCCAAAGACATGAATGTCGACGAGTGCATTTCCGCCGAGTCGGTTCTTCCCGTGGATACCGCCGGTGACTTCACCTGCAGCGTACAGTCCCGGGATCACATTGCCGTCTTTATCCAAGACTTGGCATTGTAGGTTGATGTCCAGTCCACCCATGGTGTGATGAACGGTGGGCATTCTGGGCGATGCGTAGAACGGAGCCGTATCAATGGGATCCCCAAAGAGATTGCGTCCGAACTCTGCGTCGGTACCTGCCGCCACATAGCTGTTGAAATCGTCGTGCGTCTTTTGGAGAACCGCAGGATCCACACCGATTTGTGTCGCGAGATCTTCGATCGTGTCGGCACGGAAGACCGTTCCGTCAGCGACGAGTTTTTCGATATCATCCCCCCAAATATTGATGCCGTCTTCGCCTTCAATATTGGTGTCCGTGATGACATAGCTCATGGAGTCAGTTTGTGCCAAGAGAGAAGCCGTCATCGCGTCGCGACGTCCGTCTTCCGCCATAAAGCGCTTCCCTTCTTTGTTGATTTGATAGTAATACTCAACGCCGATACCGCCCATCCATGCGTTGAGAGCTCCCGTTTCAGGGTCGCCCAGCGGCAAGCTTTGGATGAATTCCATACCGATGGTGTTGGCGCCAACCGCTTCACCCATCACGATTCCTTCACCCATGATCGCCGGGGAGTTCGTCGTTCCGAGGTTTTCGCCTAATGAAGGATCGTATTGCTTTCTCATTTCCTTGTTCGCTGCGAATCCACCCGTTGCGATGATGACCGCCTTGCTCGCATTGATCGTGACCGGGGTTCCGTCCGACATTTCCGCTTCCACTCCGACGATTCTGCCGTCTTTTTCGATTAAGGAATTTCCCTTGCAGTCGAGGATGATCTCAACGCCCAGTTCCTTCCCCTTTGCTTCGCTGGCATTCACATAGTCGCCGCCTGCTGCATTTTGCGGCACGTGCGCTCTCGGCCAGAGTCCGCCCGGCACCGTGGAGATATCATCTTTCCAGACAACGCCGTTCGCTGCCATCCACTCCGAGGTGACGAGCGACTCAGAAGCTAGCTTTTCAACGAACTCAGGTTTCGCTTCATAGTCTCCGCCGCCATAGGTTTGGAGGAAGTGGAGAGCGACCGAGTCAAATAATTTCGACTTATCCGTCGCTTCATAGGCTTCTAAATCCGCCTTTAATTGATCGATATACTTTTGATGCAGCTCATTTTTTGCTTCGACTTCCGTCAGTGCATACACAGACTCCATCGCCGCTTCACTCGCTGCCGGTACCACGGCTTGGCGTTCCGGGTCATACGCATTGTACGGACCACCGGCGCGTACCGTATTTCCGCCGAGAGCGGCCGTCTTTTCGATCAAGATGACTTTCGCACCGTTCTCAGCTGCAGACACCGCAGCGGCTAAACCGGCACCGCCACCACCGATGACGACAATTTCCGTATCTTTCACCTGTGCTTCGCCCGGGCCAACGGCAGCGGCTGCTTTCCAAGCCTCTACATCGCCGCCTGCATCTTGCAGCGCTTGCTCAACCGCCAATTTAATCGCATCCGAAGTAATCGTTGCTCCAGCTACTCCATCAATCCCGATCGATTGCGCTTCCACGATCTTAGCCGGCAAAGTTTCCGCTGCGGTCGCTCCGATATTCGGAGTTTCGCTATGTCCTTCCGCTACGGTGACACTTTCCAATTTGTCCGCCGCAAAAACTGATGTGACGACGAGGTCGCCACCATATCCTTTGACGGTCTTTTCGTATGTACCGGCCGTATAGGTCCCTGTACCCGCCGGTGCAGCCTCAGTAGTCGCTGCTTCCGTCGCTGCGTCCGTTGCTGCCGGCGCTTCTGTCGTCGCCGCCGGTGCACAGGCACTGACGACCATCACAAGCACGAGCAACAACGCCAATAAACGTTTGTTCATGTTTGTCCTCCCTTGAAAAGATTTTTTGTTACCTAACTATTATATCATGGCAATTTCGTCATATCAATTAGTACCGCGACTATACATCTCGTGAAATCGATAACCCAATGTACCTTCAATTGAATCAATTCTGTCCCTTTATCACATTTGCTGCCCCAGAGATTTGCAAAAGTTCGATCATGGTGGTAGAATAATCGTTGACACGCAAGGAGCGGTATCGAAGTGGTCATAACGGGGCTGACTCGAAATCAGTTTGTGTGAAAGCACACGTGGGTTCGAATCCCACCCGCTCCGCCAAAAAACCCATGAATCATTGATTCATGGGTTTTTTAGTTCATTCAACGAAACAT
>CAZEBB010000014.1:0-40367 GCA_964510345.1 uncultured Peptoniphilaceae bacterium | reverse complement strand
CGCCAAACCACATCATAAACATCATGAGACCGGTGGTGGCGAGTGTCGTCACCTTTGGCGGACAAATCGTGCTAAACAACATGGCGACACCGGAGACGAAGAGCGACGCGAGTAGGACGGAAACCACATACGGCAAGATGGCGCCGGGAAATCCCCAGCCGAGCACGCGCATCAGAAAGATGTAAAGACCCGCCAATAGAGAGACCGTGAGAAAGCCGGAGATAAAGTCTCCCATTTGAATGATGAAATCACTTTGCGGCATCGAGCGGATGCGTGCACCGAGGTCGGTCGTTTCCGCCAGTTGTTTGTTGGATACCGCATAACTGGTAATGAACACGAGAAAGACCATCTGCAGGTAGGTCGTGCTGTACGTTTCTTTCGCGGTTAAGCTGACTTTAGGTGTGAACTTTTCTTGGGTCACACTGGGGCTGGCTTGGGACTCTGCCAGCGCGCTTTGCAGGGCGAGCATCTCTTCTTGCGTCAGCGAACGGTCCGCCATCGCGGCGTTCACGAGCTCATGGTTTTGCAATTGCAGATTGAATGCGCTTATGACGCTCTTGATGACCTCACCTTCGTAACTGGAGGCGTCGGCGATCCCGGTGATCTTCATGTCAAGTGGCGTCGCGTCCTGGATAGCCTTTTGATAACCCTTCGGGATGGTGATGGTGAAGTCAGGGTTATCATCCAATTGGAGCACCCCGTGCAGCGATTCGGACTGCAACGCGTACACCACGGTTTCGGACATCCGGGTCTTGTCTTCGTCGACGATGGCGACGGGGATGTCCAGATTTTTTACTTCGTGGGCATACAGATCGGACTGCATCAGCGACATAATGAGCACCAGTCCGATCGGAAACAGAAGATACATCATAATGCTCGTCGGCTCTTTGATGAGAGACTTTAGTGTCAGTTTGATGGATGCGTATATCATGGCTTACTCCTAATCTCTGAGGTTTTTGCCGGTCAGTGTCAAGAAGACCTCTTCCAGACTTGGCTCCTGAATCTGAATGTTCATGATGAGGTGCCCGCTCTCTTCCACTTTATGAATGAGTTGGCTGAGCTGAAACTCGTTCTTTGTGACGAGGAGCTCGACGCCCTCCTGCTTCACCTGCGCGGACGTCACGCCGGAGATCTTCTCCACATAGGGCACCAGGGCTGCGGGGCTGCTGTCGGTATCGATGCGCACCGTCGTGCTGTCTCCCAGAATCCTCCTGAGGTCGTCCTGTGTGCCGTAGGCGACTTCTTTGCCCTCATCCATGATGAAGATCGTTTTGCACAGCGACTCGACCTCTTCCATATAGTGCGACGTGTACAGGACCGTCGTGCCCTTTTTATTCATCTCTTTCACATAATCGAAGATGTGATTGCGCGACTGCGGGTCCACCCCGACCGTCGGTTCATCTAAGATCAGGTACTCGGGGTCGTGCATAATGGCGGCAGCGAGGTTGATCCTTCTCTTCATCCCGCCGGAGTACGTCTTCACCTTTTTCTTCTGGTGATCGGTGAGTCCTGTGAGCTCCAGCACCTGGTCGATTTTCGTTTTGAGCGTCTTCCCTGTAAGGCCATACATTCTACCAAAGTATTCCAAATTATCTCGACCGGAGATGACTTCCAACAGCGCGAGCTCCTGTGGAACGACACCCAGTTTTCTTTTGATCGCCATCGCGTTGGTGGCGAAGGTCATGCCGTCGATCTCGACTTCGCCGTGGTTTTGTTTGGTGAGCCCCGTCATGATCTTGATCAGCGTCGACTTGCCGGCGCCGTTCGGTCCGATGAGTCCGAATATCTCACCCTTCGGGATATGAAATGAAATGTGATTGACGACCGTCTTGTCGCCATATTTTTTTGTGATATCTTTAATTGCAATGCCTTCCATCATTCTTCTCTCCTCTCTTGCTTATGGTCTTAGTATATCGGGCGCGAAGCTTCGGTCCAATTGCCCGGAGTCACAAAAGAAATATGACTTAAGTCACAAAAAAAACGCCGGGGCTTTCACCCCGGCGTGAGACTCGTCTCATTTAAGCGTTGCTACATCAGGGGAGTCCAACGTGCTTCAGCTTCGACTTCGTCCCTTTAACTGTTCTTTTTAGTTGTAGGGACTCGTCTCAGAGGCGCACTAATGGACATCCCCTTTCTTCGCAACTTACATCATCGTATGCTCAAGTTCATAGCGATGTCTTAATTCATTAAACACCGGGGCTTTCACCCGGCGTCAATATTGATCTACTTCCAAAAATCCAGTTGTGCTTCGTCGAGTCCGATGCTCGCACCCTTGAAAACGGGGTTCTTGCCTTCGCTCTTCTGACGCTCGTAGTCTTTCAATGCGTCGATCGCAACGCGTCCCAACATAATGCAGGCCGGGATGTTGATCAGGCACATAAACGCCATCAGGACATCGGCGATATCCCATGCCAAGCCCATGCTGAGGCCCGCACCGATGAAGATGATCACGGCACACACGAGGCGAAATGCGGTCATAAAGGTCTTGCCGGGCATTTTCTTGTTGATAAACGCCAAGCAGTTGTCGACATAATACAGGTTTCCGATGAGTGTCGTAAATGCAAACAGCACCATCGCGGCTGTGATGAAGATGGGGCCAAAGCTGCCAAATAATGTTGAAAGTGACATTTGCACATACTGTGCTCCGGCGTATTCAGCCAACGGCTCGATCCCAGAGCTCAGGCTCATGAAAGCCGTCGCGGAGCAGATCAGCAGCGTGTCTAAGAAGACGGACAACATTTGCACCAAGCCTTGTTTCACCGGGTGGCTGACATTCGCAGCCGCCGCGGCATTCGGTGCGGAACCGACACCGGCTTCGTTCGAATACAAGCCGCGCTTAATCCCGTACACCATGCTGGAACCCGCCACACCGCTGAAGATCGCACGGAAGTTAAAGGCGTCTTCGAAGATCTTCGCGAAGATCCCCGGGAGATTGCCGATGTTGACGATCATCATGATGAGCGCGACAATGACATAGATGATCCCCATAAAGGGTACGATCATGCTGGCGACTTTGACGATTCGCTTTCCGCCGCCCATGACACACCATGCGCAAATGACAGCTAAGACGCCCCCGATGATCCACGGGCTCGTGTTGGGATCGTAAAAATCGTAGACGGCAAAGGTCGATTGCAAGTTAAACGCCGCCAGCATATTGAATCCGCCGGCATAGGTCAAAATCAAAAAGACGGCGAAGGCGATCCCGATCGCGCGGCTGTGCAGCGCGGTTTCTATGTAATACGCGGGTCCCCCGTAACTGCCTCCGTCACTATCTCTGCGCTTATAAATCTGTGCCAATGTACTTTCGATAAATGCGGTTGCCCCTCCGACGACGGCGATCAGCCACATCCAAAAAACCGCGCCGTAGCCGCCCAGACAAATGGCTGTGGATACCCCTACGATATTCCCCGTGCCAACGCGCGAGGCGGTCGATACCATGAGCGCTTGGAAGGATGAAACTTGCCCCTCCTGTTCCGGTTTTTCCGAAACGACGGCGATGGATTCCTTCAGCATTCGCGCCTGTAAGAATCGCGTGCGGAAGGTAAAGTACAATCCTGCGGCGATTAAGACGATAATCAATACCGGATAATACAAAATGCCGCTTAATGCTCCAATCATGCTTGCCATAATTTCCTCCTTTATGAATTTAGTGTGATCGTACAACGATCGATTTAAGTATATCACAGTGAAGCGCAAATAAAAAACGACTCGTTGCGCACCGATAAAGCCTGTGCCGAGTCGTTTTTATCTTAGGGGGCGACAATTCTCCCGTTGAGAATGCCTTCGGTTTCGTCTCGCCCAAAGAGGATATTCATGTTTTGCACGGCCTGTGAGGCGGCGCCTTTCATCAGATTGTCGATCGACGAGGTGATGATCGCGCGACGGGTACGCGGGTCGACGCGCACGCACAGGTCCACATAGTTGGTGTGGCACACGAATCGCGTCTCGAGCATGCCCTCACGAATGCGCACGAACGGCTCTTCGCCGTACATGGCGCGATAGATCTCGTACAGGTCTTCTTGTGTCGTGTCTTTTTGAAGTGAGACGTAGATCGTCGCTAAAATACCGCGTTTCATCGGCATCAGGTGCGGGGTAAACTGCAGCATGATGGGCTCGCCCGCCACTTTGGACAACTCCTGCTCGATCTCCGGTGTGTGGCGATGATTGGCGATGCCGTACGCTTTGATCGACTCGCCGGCTTCGGTATAGAGCAAGCTGACATCGGCTTTTCTTCCGGCTCCGGTGATGCCCGACTTCGCGTCGATGATAATCTGCGCCGGGTCGATCAGGCCTTTCTCTTTCAGTAGCGGAGCCAGCGCCAAAATGCTGGCGGTGGTGTAGCACCCGGGGTTTGCGATGATGCTCGCCCCTTTGATCTCGTCTCTCCACAATTCGGGAAGACCGTACACGGCTTCTCTTTGAATCTCGTGCGCGGTATGTGCGGTCTTGTACCACGACTCGTATACATCGGTATCACGCAGCCTGAAGTCAGCCGAGAAATCGACCAATTTCGCGCCGGCCGCTTTGCAGGCTTTGGCGATGTCAAACACGAGTCCGTTGGGCAGTGCGGTAAACAGAACATCGGCTTCAGCCAAGCGCTCCAGCGCTTCTTCTGTGGAGATCAGCACGGTTTCACACGCGTGGGTAAACGCCGGGTAAACCTCATCCATCCGCTTGCCGACATAAGAGCTGGAGGACAAAAATGCGATCTCAACCTCCGGGTGTGCCAAGAGGATCGCTAACAGTTGCTGTCCCGCATAACCGGTAACGCCGAGTACGCCGGCTTTAATGGTCATCGTACCCACCGCCTACGAGCGGTAGCTGGCGTTGATCTGCACATATTGCTCGGTCAGATCGCAGCCCCACGCTTTGGCCGCACCATCCCCGTCGTTCATCGCGATGACGATACGCACTTTATCGGCTTGTAGGAGTTTCTTGGCGAGTTCTTCATCAAAAGCAACGGGAGCTCCTTTTTGGAACACCTCGACGCGTCCAGTTTCCGTTTCAAACGAGACGTCGACTTTCATCGGGTCAAATGATACGCCGGAGTAGCCCATGGCACACAGAATGCGTCCCCAGTTGGCGTCGGAGCCGTACACGGCCGACTTCACGAGACTGGAGCCCACCACAGACTTCGCACAGGTGCGCGCAACTTCTACGCTGGGTGCACCGGTGAGTGCGACTTCGATCAGTTTGGTCGCCCCTTCGCCATCGGCGGCAATCGCCTTGGCGAGGTATTCGTTCAGTTGATACACGGCGTCCATAAAGGTGGCGTAGTCTTCGTTTTCCGTTTGGATGATCGGGTTTCCGGCGGCACCGTTCGCCATGATGCTGGCGGTGTCGTTGGTCGAGGTATCGCCGTCGACGGTGACCATATTAAACGTATCATCGATACAGGATTTGTGGATCTTTGTCAGCATTTCTTTGGTGATCGCACAGTCCGTGAAAATATACGACAGCATGGTCGCCATATTCGGATGGATCATACCGGACCCTTTCGCGATCCCGCAGAGCGACACGGTCTTACCGCCGAGTTCGATCTCCACAAAGCGGATTTTCTCCACGGTGTCAGTCGTCATGATCGCTTTTTGCACATCGTCCGCCCAATCCGATGCGAGCGTCTGGACACAGTTGTCGACACCTGCGAGGATTTTCTCCATCGGAAGCAACTGGCCGATGACGCCCGTCGAGAAGACGAGCACTTCTTCCGGTTGGAGGCCTGTGCCTTGTGCAACGCGCGCTGTCATCTCTTTCGCGTCCAAAATGCCCTGTTCTCCGGTACACGCATTGGCATTGGCGCTGTTCATCACCATCGCGCGGGTGGATGCGTTTTGGATATGTTCCATATCGACGAGCACGGGAGCCGCTTTCACCACATTGGTCGTGAACACGGCGGCGGCGACCGCCGGGTACTCACTGTACACGACGCCCATGTCTTTTCTCGAATAGCGCAGCCCTGCACTCACAGCCGACGCTTTATATCCCTTTACATGTGAAATATTCTTACCTTCAATTATTTTCATCGTTTCCCTCAACTTTTTATCATGGTGCCGCTGCCCTGGGTGGTGAAGATCTCCAACAACAGGCTGTGCGGGGTGCGTCCGTCCACTAAAATGACTTCTTTGGTGCCGACCTCTATCGCGTGCATGCAGCATTCCATTTTGGGAATCATGCCGCCGTTGATCGTGCCTTCTTCCATATAACGTTTCACTTGATCCACGCGAATCTCCGAAACAAAAGTGGATTCGTCGTTAATATCCGTATATAAACCCTTCTGATCCGTCAGTAGGATAAATTTTTCCGCATTGAGCGCTCCGGCGATCGCACCGGCTGCATAGTCCGCATTGACATTGTAGGTCTGGCCGGACTTGTCGGCCGCCACGGGGCTGATCACGGGGAGATACCCGGCGTCGATTACATCTTCCAGCAAATACGAATTGACAGAAGCGATCGTGCCGACATAACCGATGTCGATACTCTCGTTGCCGACGCGCGGCATCATCTTCGCCGCCGTCAACAGCCCACCGTCTTTACCGCTGATGCCCATCGCGTCCACCCCGATATTGCAGAGCGCACCGGTAATCTGCTTATTCACATATCCGGACAGTACCATCTCCACAATGCGCACCGTCTCTTCGTTTGTGACGCGGAGGCCATGCTTGAACTCAACCGGAACCTGCATCTTCTCCAAAGTCTCGTTGATCTTCTTGCCGCCCCCGTGAACGATGACGATATTGATCCCCACCATCTTCAGTAGCGCGACATCTTCCACGAAGTGCCGCCGGAGCTCTTCATTCTCCATGACGCTTCCGCCGTATTTGATGACGAAGGTCTTTCCCTGAAAGGCGGTAATATATGGCAGTGCTTCGATCAGCACCTCTGCTCGATACATATGTGTAATCCTCCTTGTGCGATGGATACTCCCGATAAAAGAACCGAAATCGTCGCTAGGTCCTTTACCACAGTAACTAGTATGATAATCTTTTTTGCGAAAAATTGCAATGAAACCGCGGAGTTCCTGTTTTCCTGTACGAGGTTGTGTCCACCAAAAAAACTGCCTTGCGGCAGTTTTCGGATTAACGCTTGCTGAATTGCGGGCTCTTACGAGCTTTTTTCAGACCGTATTTTTTACGCTCGACTTTACGGGAGTCACGAGTCAAGAAGCCTTCTCTCTTCAGGGAAGGGCGCATTTCTTCGTCGTACTGAAGAAGTGCTCTCGCGATGCCGTGACGGATCGCACCGGCTTGTCCGGTGGTTCCGCCGCCGTGTACGTTGACGTAAACGTCGAATTTGCCTTCGTTTTCGGTCAAGATCAACGGCGATTTCGCAATCGTGCGAAGTGTATCAAAATCGAAGTACTCTTCGATATCTCTCTTATTGATGGTAAATTTTCCGGTTCCGCTCACCAGGTAGACACGAGCCACGGAGGTCTTACGGCGACCGGTGCCAATATATTTTTGTGCCATGTTTCCTCCTCTTAGAATTCGTGCAATACGGGTTGTTGTGCTTCGTGTCCGTGATCGGCGCCTTTGTACACGCGCAGTTTCTTGAACATTTGGCGTCCGAGCGGTCCTTTGGGAAGCATGCCTTTCACGGCGAGTTCCATGACTCTCTCGGGTTTTTCAGCCATCATGCGGGTATACGGAATGGATTTCAGTCCACCCGGGTATCCGGTGTGATAGCGGTGCAGCTTTTGTGCTCTTTTATTACCCGTCAGTTTTACTTTTTCTGCATTGATGACGATGACATAGTCTCCGGTATCGATGGTTGGTGTGAAGATGGGTTTATGTTTGCCCCGCAACAAGGTTGCGACTTCCGTAGCCACGCGACCGAGAGATTTGCCTTCTGCATCGATGAGCAGCCAATTGCGGGTGATGTCTTTCGCCCGTGCTGTATAACTCTTCATCGTATCCTCCGTCAGTTGATTGAATTTTTGGGATTGTGGTGTTTCTCCAGTTCCGGGGCCTTCAAAACACTCCCATTAGTATATGGAAAACTTCGCCCGATGTCAAGCGCAATGCGACGTTTTCAAGCATTTAGTTCGCTTTTGACACCTTTCTTCCCCGACATCACATATACGACAAAGGCGATCACAATGAAAAGGATCGACCAGCGATACATCCGGCTGTAACCGACATTTGATGCCAGCATTCCGAGGAGGATCGAACCGAAGCCGATGCCGCTATCAAACCCGAAGTAGAATGTCGAGTTGGCAACGCCGAGCCGATGTTTCGGCGCATGCACGACGGCCATCGCCTGTAGGCTCGACTGGAGGGCTCCGAAGCCGATCCCATAGCTGAGCGCTACCATCAGAAAGTCGTTTAGTTGGGTCGCCAAGGAGAGACGTGCGATGGCGATGATCGTAAGGATCAAACCGGGGAGTACCGCGACGCTGAAGCCGTAACGGTCCACTAATTTGCCGAAGACGGGTCGGGAGACGAGCATCACAACGGCCATGACGCTGAAGAAGATGCCGATGTTTGTGATGCCGCGTTCTGCGGCATACAGCGCGATAAAGCTGTTGATCGCGCCATATGTAACGGTGACAAAGAACATGACGACCGCTGCTCGAAGAGACGATCGTTCAAACAGCGCTTTTCTTTCTTTTGGGGCTGCCGATTTTTCTCGCTTCTGATAGGGAAAGACAAGGGCCAGTAGGAAGCTCAAGAGAACCAGACCGGCGGAAAGAAAGGTCAGGCGCTGGAAACTGTATTCCGCCAGCATGTAAATTCCCACAGCCGGCGCAACCGCCATGGCGACATTGCTCGCGAGTGTGAAAAAGCCGATTCCCTCGCCGAAGCGAGATTTCGGGATCGTGTCGGAGGCGACGGTATTGGACCCCGTACTCGCTGCTCCCCAGCCGAAGCCGTGAATAAAGCGAAAGATGAGGAGCATCGCCACAGTGGGTAGAAAGCTGTACATTGCCGTAACGACGACAAAGAGAAGCAGACCTGCGAGAAAGATCCACTTTCTTCCGAAGCGATCAAGTGCGATACCGGAGAACGGACGAATGATCAGAGCGGAGATCGTGAAGATCCCGTTCACCCATCCGATGACATGATCCCCCGCGCCGAGGCTCTTTACATACACCGGCAGCGTGGGGATCAGGAGTTGGAAGCCGAAGAACAGCAACAGATTGACGAGAGTGATCGTCACAAACGGCCGTGTCCAAAGGGCTTCCCGATTTTCGGTGATTTTCATTGCTTCGCCTTATTAGGCTCTTGTTTTTCGCCCTCCGGTTGGGTCGTCTTGGGTCGGATGAGCGAGGCACTGACGAGGAGGATCAGTGCGCCGAGCGAAATTGCACGCAAGACGACGATGAGAATATTGATCCGATCCATCTGCTCATCGTGCAAGTTGACGATATTGTCAAGCTCTTCTGTGGGGGTGCCTACGAAGAGCAAACCGATCACATTGTCGTTGACATCTTTGATCGGATCATATGCTGTATAGTAGGGTACGCCCAGTATATCCGCTTCTCCGATATACAGGTTGCCGTCCATGACGGTCTTGTAAGCATTGTGTGTTTTTCCCAAATAAGTAGAGGTAGCTCTTTCTTCGGCGCTGAACATGATATTTGTCGAGATTCTTCGAAAGTCATCCTTTTCCTTGACGAAGATCGTCGATTTATCACCCAAGTCTTCTAGAATCGAGTCGACGAAAAAGTTACGGCCTTCGATGCTCTCTCCGTTCTCGTCGAGCAGCGTTCCTTTGCCTTGCGTCAGAGTGCCATAGGCGTTACGCATGTATTTCATGGTCAAGTGGATATTGTTCTCCACGTGGCGTTTCAGTAACTGTTCTTTCATGCGCTCCACCTCTCTCGTCGTGTTGGAGAAACCGATTAAACCGACGATCAGGCTCAAGAGAAGCGCAATCATGCCGAGGTATGCAATTCGTTTTGTCGTAATACCTTTCATTCTCATATCCTCCCACAATCTATTCGTCGATCCCGACGAAGATCTTCTTAAATCCCAGCCAGGCGAAACAAGAGATCGCGGCGATCGTCCCCAACCTCCCCCCGACCCCGACATATGCGCTGGTCACGGTGATAAACAGGATACCGGTCATTAAGGAGATCACAGCCATCTCCAGTACATTCAACGCGTTCTCTACAGAGATCATGCCGGCGTATGAAGCACAGGCGGCTGCCGTCGCCATGGCGGCTCCCATCGTGGGAAACAGCGGGGGCAAAAGAAGTCCTGCGGCTAAGGTGATAATCGCAGATCCGATCACCGCTCCCTTTTTGATGATATTGGAGACTGTATAGGTCGCCATCCCCGCGGCGACGGATACGATTAAGATAATAATTTCTTCCATGACATCCTCCTATCCGAAGAAACGCACAACAGCTCTCGTTATTAAGGTAGACAGCGCCGCTGTAGTTCCGCCTTTTCCACCGATCCCCGCGTAGATTTCACCCGTCGAGATCAAGATGACGCCTACGATCACACTGGCCAGTACCGCCACGGGGAGAGACGGGATGACCGCCAACGAACTCATTCCGACAAATGACGAGGTGTAAACAATCCCAGCAAGATGATTGGGCAAAAATGCGGCGGCCAAAACCCCGACGAGACCATTGGCGACGATCGCGCCGTATCCCAACCGGTGGTTGATCAACCATGTGGTCGTTACGCCGACAAATGCGCAGACCATCGTCTGCAAATGTTTTTTATTTACTTTCATCGTCATCTCTCCGAATCAGCGTTGTAAAATGGTCGATTAAACTGATCGCAAACAGTCCTCCAAAAATGAGTAGTATTTCCGTTTTGTAAAAGTTTTCCCCGTTCAACGCAGTCGAAATAAGTAAACCCCCACCTGTCGCGATAAAGGCCAACAGTCCGAGCACTCTCGCTACATTGCGCGGGAAGATCTTCCGATTCATGCCACATCCTCCGTTTCTTTAGTTCAAGTTTTCCGTAATGACATCATTATACGCTATTCCATCATACATATTCCATTATGAAACACAAATAAAAATCACAGGAAAAGCAAATGTTTCCATTTGATATCGACAACTCACAGGCTGAAAACATTGAAAAATGCCCTTTCTTTTTCCAATTAAATGATGTACAATGGTACCATTATCGTAAAGAAAGGAGTTTATCAATGGTTGAGAAAAAGAATTACCGTCCACTGGCTGAGCAAGACAAGCCCGAAGTTATCCGTATTTTTTCAGAGGGGTTTGCAAGTCTCCTAGACCGCAACAATAAATCTGACGAAGAGATTTATCAGCGCGAAGTGGAGGGTACAAAAGCTCTCTTGGACGACAAGACCGCAGAGATCTGGGGATGTTACGAAAACGGCAATATCATCGGTTTCGCCGCACTCGCAAGACCCAACGCCATCATTCAACATTATTTGACCACCAACACGGAATTAAAGTTACCGACGAACATCCGCGAAGTCCGATCCATTTATGTTGACCAGAAGGAACAAGGCAAAGGCTATGGCCGCGCATTGTTGCAAGCGCTCCTTCAAGAACTGGAAAACAAAGGAGAGCATGTCTTCTGTACGGATGCAGGCTTTAAGACCAGCCAAACGTACTGGACCGAAATCATCGGCACTCCCACCAAACGGATTGAAGACTTCTGGGGAAAGGGCGAGCCGCATATGATCTGGATTGCCCGTACGGAACGCGTCATTGACGATCTTCACGACCCCTACCGTCCCATGATCCAAACCCGCTATTAAGTATTGTCACACCCGCTCCGGCTGAATCAACGTCTGCCGGAGCGTTTTTTGTCGGAATTATCGTTTCGGTTTCTCATACGCCCGGCGTACCGTCTCTCGGATGGCGTCTTCAACTCCGCCTCGGGGTACGCTCAGTTCTTCCAACGAACTCTCTGCGCGGACAAATATCTCTCGGTACATAATGTCTTGCATCAAATAGGCCGGGTCGATCCCGGATTCTTTTCCTTGCGCGGCGATCTGACGGCCCATCTTCTTGGCGATCGGTTCTGCGAGACCGCGCGGCACAGTGAAAACCTGCGGCGCCTTCCCCATCTCGGGAAGGATCAACTGCAAGAGTGCCCGCCATGTCAAGTGGAGGTCGGCGAGCGGATAACACTTGCCGTGAACCCCTCGGTTGATGACACCGGCGGCGGCTTGCCCCACTTGTTCCGCCGTTACGACGCTGGACCCGCCCTTCGGATAAAAGATGACGGGCATTTTTCTTAGCCTTTCAAAGAGCCAGTCTCTCCACATCGGAATCTGCCCGGGAATGGTTCCGAACACATAGGGGATCTCCAGAATCGAAACATCCATGCCCCCCTCTTGCTGCCCGCCTCCGCATTCGATCGCGCGCCTCGCTTGGTCGTTTCGCGCCTTCACATAGACATGGCGAGATGAAAACCCGAGCTCGGGATGCATTCGGTCCCACGTGGAAAAGTACGATCCGCAGACACAGGCCTTTTTGATGCCGGCGGCCTTGCACGATTGCAATATCCGCTCGGTTTGATCGACCAGCATGGTTTGAAAGTAGGCATCCGCCGGCTTCGCGTGGATCACGCGATCATCCGGCCCGAGTGCATACACGACGCCGTCATGCCCCTGCAGTTTTTCTGTCAGCTCATCACGATCGGTACCCCAAGCGTCCATTTGCATCCATTGGACCGCTTCAAGACCGGCTAAGAGGTTCTCGGGGCGGTTTCTTGCGATCAGAGTCACGTCATACCCTTTACCGACCAAGGCTCTTGCCGTATGCTGCCCCAACAGCCCCGTCCCACCGAAGATAGCGACTCTCCTCATGTCGTCTCCTTTTTGCATTTATTTGTACAATGTCAAAAAGTCCTACACCGAACCTTTGGCATAGGACTTTTTATCTTCTAGTCTTCTTCGTACCCGCAGCGTTTCATCTGCATTTCGCCGTAAGCGACGATGACTTTGAAATAGCCTTTCAGCTCTTCATCCAGAGCGGCGTCACCGGTATCGGCCAGAAGCGGCTTATCTCCAAGCCCGTCGAGCTTTTGCGGTGTCGAGATGACGATGATATTTTTCTTGCCCACCTGACGAATCACGGCCGGTGAGATTTGCTGGTTGCCGCGTCCGAACAGATAGCCTTGGCCTCCGATCGGCGAAATGATGATCTTGGCCGTCTTACCTTCGATCGCTTCCAAGATTTGTTGTTCCGTGGCGTCTTTCGCGATCAGTTGTCCTGCCTGCACGACATCTTGTCCCAGCAAGGTCCCTTCAAGTTCCAGCGCTTTCAACACTTCTCGGGTCGTCGAGCCGGATCCGATAATATAGGCGGTGTCGTCTTTCATTTCTTCCGCCACATACTTTGCCATGCCCATCAGCGCGTCTTCATCGGAACCCGAGGACGAGTTCTTGGAGGACTGCATAAGTTTCGGCTCAACGAGTACGGTCATCATGCCGTACAGCTTCGCGGATAGGCGTCCGTCGCGGAACGCCTCTTCGTCGATATCCATGACTTCGGCGGCGTGCATCGCCGGCTCGTCTTGGATAAAGTGCACCACGACTTTCCCCGCATTGGTCGGGCTGGTCGCGTATACCGCGGAGTGGATCTTGACCCCCGCCGGGATTCCGATGACGGGAATGCTCTCGCCGAGAACCTCGGCCACATTGCGTGCCGTGCCGTCGCCGCCGGCAAACAGCAGCGCTTCGATTCCTTCAGCGACTAAGGCTTTTGCCCCTTCTTTGGTGTCTTCGGCCGTGCCGGTGATCGGAATATCGAGCACTTTTGCATCAAGCCCGGCGTCAACCGCCTCTTTTTCTCCCATTTCGCCCGGTAGCGTGATCAGTGTAAACTGATCTTTGATCTCTGCGATAACTTCTAATGCACGTAACGCTTTGAGCGGTGACTCCGGTACGGCACCCAGTGCGCGGGCTTTTTCTACCGTATCTTTGCCGTCGGTTCCTTTGAGGCCGACTTTGCCTCCCATCCCTGCGATAGGATTGACCAGTAATCCGATTTTTTTCATTCCTTACCTCCGTTCGGGTACTGAATGGAGACGAGTGTCAGGCCACATGCAGGCATCGTGACGCCCGCAGCCGTTCTCTCTCCGTCGTGGATTGCTCGATGCAGTCGAGCGTTATCGATACTTCCCTCTCCGATGCCCATCAGGGTACCGGTGAGGATTCGGACCATATTGTAAAGAAAACTCTCCGCTTCATAATGAAAGAAGAGAAAGTTCTCTTTTTGTTCGATCTCGATACGGTCCAATGTGCGCTCGGTGTTGTTCACGGGCGAGCCCTGCGACATAAAAGCGCGAAAATCATGTTTGCCGATGAGGAAAGGGATCGCCCTACGAATCCGATCCAGGTCGGGCATCGTCTTGCTGTGCGCCGCCAAATTTCTGAGTTGTGGCGGCATGAGCTCTCCGACAAGCACGGTATACACATAATGCTTGGACAGAGCGGAGTATCGGGCGTGGAACTCATCCGGTACACTCTCACTATGAATGATGCGAATATCGTCCGGCAGTTTCGGATTCAGGTGATAGTGCCACTTGTCTCCGGGAATCGGCGAATCGATATCAAAATGAGCCACCTGCCCCAGCGCGTGCACGCCCTTGTCCGTGCGGCCGGCTCCGGTGATGTCAACCGGAAAGCCGGCGACGATACCGATCGCCTTTTCGATTTCATTTTGGATCCCGACGGCGTTTTCTTGGACCTGCCAGCCGGAGTACCGGCTTCCGTCGTACTGGATCGTAAGTTTGACCCGCATTAGGCCAGTAAATAGCGTGACGCGATCAAGGCGCCGAAAAACACGACGGACAGAATCGCCGCTACGATATCGGTGGTGCACAGCTTAAGCGGCTTCAAGCGCGTTCTTCCCTCACCGCCCCGATAGCAGCGCGCTTCCATGGCGGTCGCGAGTTCATCGGCACGACGAAAGGCGTTCACAAAGAGCGGCACCAATAGCGGCACGAGGTTCTTTGCCCGGCGTAGCACATTGCCGGATTCAAAGTCGGCTCCTCTCGCCATTTGCGCTTTCATGATCTTGTCTGTCTCTTCCATCAGTGTGGGAATGAAGCGTAATGCGATCGTCATCATCATCGCGAGCTCGTGCGAAGGCACGCCGATCTTTTTAAATGGCGACAGGATGCTCTCGATCCCGTCGGTCAGCGCGATGGGGGATGTGGTAAAGGTGAGCAGTGAGGTGCCGGTCACGAGAAAGATTAGGCGAAGCGCCATAAAACCGGCTTGCCGTAAACCTTCCTTCGTGATATTTAATACCCAAAGCTTAAACACAACCTCGCCCGGCGTAAGGATCAGGTTAAAGAACACGGTAATTCCTATGATGAACAAAAGCGGTTTCAACCCGCGGAATACCGCTTTGGGCGGAATACCGGAGACCGCGATCACGACGAGCAGGAAGGCCAACATCGGCACATAACCGATGAAGGTATTCACGAAGAAGATCGCTACGATAAACAGTGTGATAATAAAAATCTTCACACGCGGGTCGAGTCGATGAACGACGGAATCCCCGGGGTAGTATTGCCCAATCGTAATGTTCTTAAGCACGATGGTTCCCCCTCTCCCTGAGATACGTCGCGACTGCCTCTTCTACCGTCAACACATTGGTCGGTATATTCCAGCCGGTTTTACTCTTCAGTTGTTTCATCACTTTAGTGATATCCGGTACATCGAGTCCAATCTCATTGAGTTCTTCCTCGCGGTCGTAGATATCGGCGGTCGTGCCGTCCATGACAATAGAACCTCTGTGCAACACGATGATCCGATTCGCGAGTCGCGCGATGTCTTCCATGCTGTGGGAAACGAGCACGATGGTGATCCCGCGCCTCTCGTAGAGCGCTTTGATCTCATCTAGGATTTCATCTCTCCCGTGCGGGTCGAGTCCAGCCGTCGGCTCATCTAATACGAGCACGTCGGGTTTCATGGCGAGCACACCGGCGATCGCCACCCGCCGCTTCTGACCGCCGGACAGCTCAAACGGTGAGCGCTCTGCGAGCTCATCGTAGGACAATCCGACTATTTCCATAGCTTCTTTCACGCGCTCGGCTGTTTCTTCTTCCGAAAGACCCAAGTTCTGCGGTCCGAAGGCGATGTCTTTTTCAACGGTTTCTTCAAACAACTGATGCTCGGGGTATTGAAAGACGAGCCCCACTTTTTGGCGCAGACCGCGCTTGGCGGCGTCGGCGTCTGTCGTCACAATATCACCCACGATGACTTTGCCGGACGTCGGCTTCATCAGCCCGTTCAGATGCTGCACCAGGGTCGACTTTCCGGACCCGGTGTGCCCGATCAGCCCGATAAACTCGCCTCGGTGGATCGTGACATTGATATCGCGGAGCGCGTATTTTTCAAAGGGGTTTCCCGCATTATATATGAAATTAACATTTTCCAGTGTAATCATAATTGTTCCACCAGTTCTTCAACGGTCAGTACATCGGTCCGAATGTCGATCCCCTGTTGCTTCAACTCCCATGCCATTTCGGTCGCTTGCGGTACATCGAGCCCCAGCGACTTCATTTCATCAACGCGGGAGAACACCTCTCTGGGCGTACCTTCCAGTGCGACTTTTCCGTCTGACAGCACGATGACGCGGTCGGCGCCGACGACTTCGTCCATATAGTGGGTGATGAGAACGATGGTTTTCTTTTCCTGATGATTGAGTTTGTCGATGGTCGCCATGATTTCGTCGCGCCCAACGGGGTCGAGCATCGCCGTCGGCTCATCCATAATGATGACATCCGGATTCATGGCGAGGATCCCCGCGATGGCGATCCGCTGCTTTTGTCCGCCGGACAGCAGGTGCGGCGCATGGGTGCGATACTCTTCCATCTCGACGATGCGAAGCGCATTGTCGACGCGCTCCGCGAGCTCCGGAAGCGGTACACCCAAATTCTCGGGTCCGAAGGCGATATCTTCTTCGACGATGGTCGCGATGATCTGATTATCCGGGTTTTGAAAGACCATACCACAGGTCTTTCGAATATCCCAGAGCTTGTCTTCATCTTTGGTATTCATCCCGGCGATCGTAATGTCGCCCGCCGTGGGGGTCATGAGCCCGTTGAGCAACTTGGCGAGCGTAGACTTTCCGGATCCGTTATGGCCGAGCACCGCGACAAATTCACCCGGATATACGTCCAGACTCACATCGGACAATGCCGCGGACTGCTCTTGTTCGCTATCGTAGCGGAAAGTTAAGTGATCGATGGTAATTATCGGATCCATTACATCTCCTATCGTTACTTCTTATGCACATGTCTGATAAGAAAAAAGGGACTAAGGCAGTCCTTAATCCCCTTTGGGGCTATACTAATTCTAAAATCGCCATTTCGGATCCATCGCCTTGGCGCGGTCCGATTTTGATGACGCGAGTATATCCGCCGTTGCGCTCCGCGTAATTGGGAGCCAGCTCTTTGAAGAGCTTTTCTACTGTTTCTCTTTTATACAAATAGGCCATTGCTTGACGCTTTGCATGAAGGTCGCCTCTTTTTCCTAAGGTGATCATGCGGTCCGCCATGCGTTGGGTTTCCTTCGCACGCGTCACGGTCGTGGTGATACGACCATGTTCCATCAGACTTTGCACTTGGTTTCTCAGGAGCGCTTGTCTGTGGTCTGAGCGACGGCCTAGTTTTCTGAGTCTCGCCATCAAATCCTCCTATGCTTCTGTTTCTGGTTCTTCAGACTCTTCGCTGAAGCTCAATCCCATTTCGGCGAGTTTGTCCTCTACTTCTTTGATGGACTTCTTACCGAAATTCTTTATTTTGAACATTTCGCTATACGTGCGCCTTGTGATATCGCCTACCGTGTCGATCCCTGCACGCTTGAGGCAGTTAAAGCTTCTGAGGGTCAGGTTGATCGCATCGATCGGCGTATCCAAGATCTTCTCATCCTCGGCGCTCGTCTTTCTCGAATCGACCAAATTCACGAGTTCGAGATTTGGCAGTTCGACAAATTGTTTGAAATGCTCGATAAGGATGGAGGCGGCTTGGGCCAGCGCTTCTTGTGCCTTGATGGTCCCGTTGGTTTGCACCGTGAGGACGAGGCGGTCGAAGTCCGTTTGTTTCCCGACGCGGGTATTGGAAACGTCAAAGTTTACGGATTCCACCGGGGAGAAGAGCGCATCGACAGGAATGGAGCCTAGTACTACGCGCTCTTCTTCCTGTTTTTCTTCACGTTCTTCACTCGGTACTTGCGTTTGGAGATCTTTCGCTTCGGCGGATTCGGCGATTTGATAGCCTTTCCCCTTATTGAATTCGATCTCCATATGGAATTCTGCGTCTTCGTTGAGGGTCATGATCAGGTGGTCGCTGTTCACGATCGTCAGGGATGCGTCCTGGTTTAAATCTCCGGCGCGCACCACCATGGGTCCTTTGAACTCGAAATGCATGATGACGGGCTCGTCGCCGTGCATTTTGCTTGCGATCCCTTTCAGGTTCATGATGATCTCGGGAACATCTTCCAACACTCCCGGGATGGACGAGAATTCATTGAGTACATTTTGAAACTTCACGCGCGTTACGCTGGCGCCCTCCAAGGAGGAGAGCATGACGCGCCTGAGGCTGTTGCCGATGGTTTGCCCGTATCCGCGTTCGAGCGGAGTGAAGGCGAAGGTTCCGTAGTCCTGCGTGTCATTGAGCTCTACGATTTCAATTCTGGATAGCAACTCTTCTGTCATGCAAATACTCCCTTCTGCGTATCGAAAGTGCGATTGGTCTGCATCGATTATTTCGAGTACAGCTCGACGATCAAGTGCTCCTCTACCGGGATATCCAGATCTTCTCGAGTCGGTTCTGCCGTAATAGTACCTTTCAGATTTTCGGTGTCTAACGATACCCAACGAACGGCATTGCCTCTATTCTCAAGCATTTCACTGAACTTTTTGCTCTTGGTGCTCTTTTGTTTCACTTCGATGACGTCTCCAACGGACATTTGATACGAGGGGATGTCCACTTTTTTGCCGTTGATCGTAAAGTGGCCGTGAACGACCAGTTGTCTCGCTTCCGCTCTGGAAAGAGCAAAGCCCATACGATACACGACATTGTCCATACGCAGTTCTAACAGGCGGAGTAAGTTCTCCCCGGTGATGCCTCTGAGTTTATCAGCTTTCTCAAATGCTTTGTACATTTGTGACTCGCTGATTCCATAGAAGCGTTTCACTTTTTGTTTTTCGCGTAACTGCATCCCGTATTCCGTGACTTTCTTTCTCGCTTGGCCGTGTTGGCCGGGAGCGAAGTTTCTACGGTTCATGGGGCATTTATCGGAATAGCATTTATCACCCTTCAAAAAGAGTTTCATGCCTTCTCTTCTGCACTGACGGCATACGGGTCCGGTATATCTTGCCATTCTTTCCTCCCTATACTCTTCTACGCTTCGGCGGTCTGCAGCCGTTGTGCGGGATTGGGGTAACGTCTTTGATCAGGGAAACTTCCAAGCCGGAGGTTTGGAGGCTGCGAATCGCCGCTTCTCTTCCGGATCCCGGTCCCTTTACGTAGACTTCTACGCTCTTCAAGCCGTGTTCCATTGCCTTTTTTGCTGCTTCTTCCGCTGCCTGCTGTGCTGCATACGGAGTGGATTTACGCGAACCTTTGAAGCCTAATTGTCCTGCGCTTGCCCAAGAGATGACATTGCCGTTCAGGTCGCTTAATGTCACCATCGTATTATTGAATGAGGAGACGATATGAGCCTGGCCTCGTTCGATATTCTTCCGCTCACGTCTGCGGACGCGAGTCGTTCTTCCTTTTTTCGGTGCCAAATTCTATCCTCCTCTACTTCTTACCTTTGGATACGAGCTTTTTCGGGCCCTTACGGGTGCGCGCGTTGGTCTTGGTGCGTTGACCGCGTACCGGAAGGCCTCTCTTGTGGCGTTGTCCGCGATAGCAGTTAATTTCTCTGAGTCGTTTGATATTTAAATTGACATCCCGTCTCAGATCGCCCTCTAATGTATAGCTGTCTAAGATGGTACGGATTTCGGCTAATTCCGCTTCCGTTAAGTCTTTAATGCGTGTATCGGGGTTCACACCGGCGCGTTGTAGAATCTCGTTCGAGCGGGATCTTCCAATTCCGTAGATGTAGGTCAATCCGATCTCTGCGCGCTTCTCGCGGGGTAAATCTATACCTGCAAGTCTTGCCATATTCCGCTTTCCTCCTGTTACCCTTGTTTTTGCTTGTGCTTTGGATTTTCGCAAATGATCATCACTTTGCCGTTTCTGCGGATGACTTTGCATTTATCGCACATCTTTTTTACCGATGGTCTAATTTTCACCGAGTTTCCTCCTTGCTATTTCTTACGCCAAGTGATTCGTCCCTTGGTTAAGTCGTATGTCGATAGCTCGACGGTCACTTTGTCGCCGGGGAGAATTCGAATGTAATTCATTCTGAGTTTTCCCGAAATATGCGCCATGATCTCGTGTCCGTTTTGCAACCTCACTTTGAAAATCGTATTTGGTAATGCGTCAACGACTACGCCTTCTACTTCGATCACATCTTCTTTGGCCATGTACTACTCCTCTCCTGTATCTGGTTCCGGTTGAAATGGGGCTAATAGCTTTCTGATAAATGAGTTGGTAATCTTGATATCATTGTCCCTGCGATAGGACAAGTCGCTCAGAACGGTATTGTATACCGTCAGATGCTTTTGTTTTTTCTTCTTCGGTTTGTCGATCTTGCGCCGTTTACCGTCCACAAGAAGGACATACTGTGCATCTACGATCTCATAGACCAAAAACACTTCGCCAATATCCCTCCCGGCCCTGGACTTCACAATCTGTCCGATGGAGAGCTGCAGGTTGTCCTTTTGCATAGTCCGTCCGTACCTATCGATCAGAACTTTCGTCCAGATCGGTAAAGATGGTCTCTTGCACTTGGGGGATTGGATCTTCGCCGTTTACGGTTAACAACAAGCCTCGTTCCCGATAAAAAGCGATCAGTGGCGCTGTCTGTTGTTCATACACAGAAATTCGATGGGTTACCGTTTCTTCATTGTCGTCGGGCCTTTGGATGACCTCGCCGCCGCACACGTCACATACCCCTTCCACTTTCGCTGGGAAGTTTTGTACATGGTAGGGCTGGCCGCACTCTTTGCAAACGCGACGCCCGGACAGTCTGTGAAGGAGAACATCCGAATCGACTTCGATGTTGATCACGCGATCCAGTTGTGTGCCTCTTTTTTTCAGACCCTCTTCCAGTGCCTCCGCTTGCGGGATGGTGCGCGGAAAGCCGTCGAGCAAAAAGCCGTTTTCACAGTCTTTTTGATCCAGGCGATCCCACACGATGCGTACCGTCAGCTCGTCGGGAACCAATGCTCCCTGTTCCAAATACCCTTTGACCTCTTTCCCCAGTTCGGTTTCGTTCTTAATATTGTAGCGAAAGATATCTCCGGTTGAGATGTGTGTGATATTGTATTTTTCGGCAATTCCAGTCGCTTGTGTGCCTTTTCCGGCACCGGGCGGCCCTAACAATACGAGTTTCATTTTGTCACTCCTAACGTAAGAAGCCTTTGTAGTGTCGCATCATCAACTGTGCCTCGATTTGCTTCACGCTCTCGATGATGACTCCAACTACAATCAGGATGGAGGTTCCGCCGAAGCGAACTCCCAAGTTAAAGACGAGAGATAGAATCAGCGGCAAGGTTGCCAAGATCGCGAGCGAAATCGCTCCGATGAAGGTAATGCGATTGGTGACTTTTTGCAGATATTCACCGGTCGATCGTCCCGGGCGAATTCCCGGAATAAATCCACCTTGTTGTTGTAAATTCTTCGCATATTCTACCGTATTGAACTGAATCGCGGTGTAGAAGTATGCAAATACGATGATCAGAAGGATTTGTGCGATGGAGTAGATCCAAACGCCGGCGGTTCCTTCTAATGTCAGGTATTCTCTAATAAAGTTTTGCGCTCCGCCACTTTGCAAGAAAAGGGAGAGGATTTGCGGCAGCGACAACAGCGAAGAAGCGAAGATGACGGGCATAACGCCGGCCATGTTGACTTTGATCGGTAAGTGTGTCGCTTGTCCGCCGTACATTTTGCGTCCGACGACGCGTTTTGCATACTGTACGGGGATTCGTCTCTGTCCTTCTGCGATCATGACAACCCATGCGACGATCAGAATCGCAAGGATTAAAAACGCAATCACTTTCAGCGGGTTTAAGGTTCCGGCCATCATCTGTTGTACCCAACTGATCGCAAATCCGGGAAGGCCGGAGATGATACCGATGAGAATGATGATGGAGATTCCGTTTCCAATTCCCTTTTCCGTGATCAACTCACCGACCCATACCAATAACATGGTACCGGCCACCATCGTGAGGATCAAAACGGTGTTTTCAAGGCCGCCTTGTGCGACGATCCCTGCGGAGAAAAACGCACGCGAGGTTGCGATCGCTTGGACGACGGCGATTAAAATCGTTCCAATTTTCGTGAAGAGGGCCAGTTTCTTTTTGCCTTCTTCACCTTCTTTCGAAAGCTCTTCCAAATACGGAATTGCGATCGTCAGAAGTTGAATAATAATGGATGAGGTAATATACGGATAGATACTCATCGAAAAGATCGACGGATTTTGTAACCCTTGCCCGGTGAGCAAGTTTAAAAAGTCCATGATTCCCAAGTTGCTTCCCGCCAAGGAGGCTTGAATTGCCGCCTTGTCCAAGAAGGGAACGGGAATTGCAGCGCCTAGACGAAAGACCACGATCATCAGCAAAGTGAAGATGATCTTCTTGCGAAGGTCCTCCACTTTCCATGCATTTCTCAGTGTCTCGATCATCTAGATCACCTCGACCTTTCCTCCGAGAGCCTCAATTTTTTCTTTTGCGGAGGCGCTGAATGCTTGCGCCTTCACGGTGACTGCTTTGTCTAAGCTGCCATTACCTAAAACCTTCAGCGGGGTATCCACTTTCGATTTTTTGATGCGGCCGCTTTCAATCAATGCTTGGATGTCGACAGTTGCGCCGGCTTCGAATTTTTCCAAGTCGGACAGGTTGATGACATTCCATTCTTTTCTGAAGATATTGGTGAAGCCTCTTTTGGGGAGTCTTCGGAACAACGGCATTTGACCGCCTTCGAAACCGGGTCTGACACCGCCGCCGGATCTCGACTTTTGACCGTCTTGTCCGCGACCGGCTGTTTTCCCTTGTCCGGATGCTGTACCGCGACCCAATCTCTTGCGGGCTTTTACACCGCCACCCTTTGCCGGGCGTAAATCATTTAATTTCATTCATTGACCTCCCGTTAGGCTTCTTCGACTTCGACCAGGTAGCTGACCTGATGAAGCATTCCACGAATGGCCGGATTGTCTTCTTTTTCGACAGTTTGACCAATCTTCTTTAAGCCCAAAGCTTCGATCGTCTTTTTATGCTTGGGAACACGGCCGATGACACTTTTTTTCAACGTAATTTTCAGCATGGGTTCCTCCGTTATCCGATGATGTCTTCAACGGATTTGCCGCGCATTTTTGCGACTTGCTCCACCGTCTTCAGACTCATCAGTCCTTCCATCGTAGCGTTGACGATATTGCGCGGATTGGATGTCCCTAAGGATTTCGAACGGACATCACGGATTCCGGCTAATTCGCAGACCGCACGCACGGGGCCGCCGGCGATAACTCCGGTACCTTCTGCAGCGGGTTTCAGCAATACGCGTCCGGCTCCGAAGCGTCCCAGCACTTCATGCGGGATCGTCGTTCCGACACGCGGTACATTTACGATATTTTTCTTAGCGTTTTGAACGCCTTTACGGATCGCCTCCGGAACTTCCTGGGCTTTACCGGTTCCGACGCCGACTCTGCCGTTACCGTCGCCTACGACGACGAGTGCGCTAAAGCGGAAGTTACGTCCCCCTTTAACAACTTTGGTAACGCGTCCGATGTGGACCACTCTTTCCTGGAATTCCTGTTGCTCCGGTGCTCTGTTTTTTCGTTCCAATGCGCTACCTCCTAAAATTTCAACCCGGCAGCGCGGGCGCTGTCAGCGAGTTCTTTGACCTTGCCGTGGTATAGATAACCGCCGCGGTCGAAGACGACATTTTCAATGCCTTTCTCCAACGCCTTTTTGGCAATGCGCTCGCCGACGGCTTTTGCCGCTGCGATATTGGCTTGGTTGTGCGTATCACGCAGGTCTTTTTCCAGAGTCGAAGCGGAAACGAGAGTAACGCCTTGCTCGTCATCAATGATCTGAGCATAGATGTTGGCGTTGCTCTTGAAGATATTGAGGCGAGGACGTTCAGCCGTTCCGGCGAGATTCTTGCGAATTCTCTCATGTCTGGCGATACGGTTCGTTTTCTTATCGATGCGTTTAAACATTCCTCATCCTCCTACTTACCGGTCTTTCCGACTTTACGACGGATCGTTTCATTTTCATAGCGAACTCCCTTGCCTTTATACGGCTCAGGCTTTCTGTATGCGCGAATTACGGAAGCGTAGTTGCCGACGAGTTGCTTGTCGATGCCGCGAACGATGATTCTGGTTTGTTGCGGAACTTCGACTTCGATCCCTGCGGGATCTTCCAGCTCGACCGGATGTGAGAATCCGAGAGACAAGGTCAGCTTTTTGCCGTTCTTTGCGGCACGGTACCCGGTTCCTTCGATTAAAAGAACTTTCTCATAACCGTTGGTGACACCTTCGACCATATTGAAAATCAGCGTACGGGTTAAGCCGTGAAGTGATTTGTGTTTTTTGCTTTCGCTCGGGCGCGAAACAGTGAGTTCACCGTCTTTTTGCTCGATGGTCAGTTCCGGTGTCAGCGTCTGGGTGAGTTCACCCTTCGGGCCTTTCACCGTCACCACATTGCCGTTCGCAATTTTGATCTCGACGCCGTTTGGTACGGTGATCGGTTTTAATCCTATTCTTGACATGATTACTCCCTTTCTACCAAACGTAGCAGAGAACTTCTCCGCCTACGCCTTCTTTACGTGCGACTTTATCGGTAATGACACCCTTCGGCGTGGAAAGAATCGCGATGCCTAAACCTCCGAGAACCTTCGGCACCTCGTTCTTGCGTACGTAGACGCGAAGACCGGGTTTGGAGATTCTCTTGATGCCGGAGATGATCTTTTCATCGTTGGCATCGTATTTCAGGTTGATCGTGATCATGCCTTGTTTGTTGTCTTCCGTTACATTGTAGCCGCGGATATAGCCTTCATCCAAAAGGATTTGAGCCAGTTCTTTTTTCATGCGGGAAGCCGGAACTTCTACGCTTTTGTGTTTTGCATTATTACCATTCCGAATGCGTGTGAGCATATCGGCGATAGGATCTGTCATCATTGTTGAAGCCCTCCCTTACCAACTGGCTTTCTTGACACCGGGGATTTCGCCGCGGTACGCGAGTTCTCTGAAGCAAATACGACAGACGCCAAACTTTCTCAGGTATGCATGCGGTCGTCCGCAGATTTTACAACGGGTGTACGCTCTGCTGCTGAATTTCGCGGGACGCTGCTGCTTTGCGATCATTGATTTTTTCGCCACTGTATTCGTCCTTTCTATCGTCTAAACGGCATGCCCATTTGAGCAAGCAGTTCTTTCGCCTCTTCGTCCGTCTTCGCCGACGTGACGACTACGATGTCCATACCGCGAACGGCGTCGATCATGTCGTAGTGAATCTCCGGGAAGATCAGCTGTTCTTTGACACCTAAGGTGTAGTTTCCTCTTCCGTCAAACGACGACGGGCTTACGCCGCGGAAGTCGCGTACGCGCGGAAGGGAAATGGAGATCAGCTTGTCTAAGAAGTTGTACATCTTTTCGCCGCGCAGGGTGACTTTGCAGCCGATGGACATGCCTTCTCTGAGTTTGAAGTTAGCGATGGATTTCTTCGCTTTGGTGATGATCGGCTTTTGGCCGGTTACGATCGACAGTTCGTTGACCGCATTTTCCAATGCTTTCGGGTTGTCTTTTGCTTCACCGACGCCGATATTGACGACGATCTTGTGAAGTTTCGGAACTTCCATCACATTGCCATATTGAAAGCGCTCCATCATCGCCGGGATGATTTCCGCTTGATATCTCTCTTTTAATCTGTTTGCCATCTACGCTCTCCCCTATTTATCCAACTGGGTTCCGGAACTCTTTAAGACGCGAACGCGTTTTCCGTTATCCAATGTCGTAATGCCAACTCTGGACGGCTTTTTGGTCTTCGCGTCGTATTGCATGACGTTCGAAGCGTCGATGGATCCCTCCGATTTGACCAAACCACCCGGATTTTGCGGGCCACGCGCTTTTTTGTGGTGCGTTTGAATATTGACGCCTTCCACGATGACGCGGTTTTTCTTATGGTCGACATGCAGGACTTTCCCGACTTTGCCTTTATATTTTCCGGTGATTACGATGACCTGATCGTTTGTCTTAATTCTCATATTCTCCTCCTTACAGCACTTCAGGAGCCAAAGAGATGATCTTCATGAAGTTACCGCTACGAAGTTCTCTTGTCACAGGTCCAAAGATACGCGTTCCAACGGGGTTTTTGTCTTCTTTGACAATGACCGCTGCGTTGTCGTCAAAACGGATATAGGTTCCGTCATTGCGCTTTACGCCTTTGATCGTACGAACGACCACGGCGCGAACGACATCTCCTTTTTTCACAGCGCCACCGGGGGTTGCACTCTTCACGGTGCAGATCACGATGTCGCCGACTCTTGCGTATTTTTTATTAGTACCGCCCAGTACACGGATGACCAACACTTCTTTTGCGCCGGAATTGTCCGCGACTTTCATACGGCTTTCAGTCTGTATCATGTTATCCTCCCTTGACGCCTTATTTCACGCGCTCTAAAACTTCAACCAGTCTCCAGCGCTTGTCTTTGGACAGAGGTCTTGTTTCCATGATTTTGACCAGATCGCCTTCATTGCATTCGTTGTTTTCATCGTGAGCTTTGAAGCGGCTGGTTCTCTTAATCTGCTTGCTGTACTTCTCATGCTTTACTTTGCTCTCGATCGCAACGACGATCGTCTTGTCCATTTTATTGCTGACGACGTAGCCGATCTGTGTTTTTCTATTTCCACGTTCTTCCATCCGTCTACGCCTCCTTACTTACGCTGATCGCGCGCTCTTTCGAGATGGTCATGATGCGGGCGATATCTCTCTTTACGCCTTTGATACGCATCGGATTGTCTAATTGACCGGTTGCCAATTGAAAACGAAGGTTAAACAGCTCAGACTTGAGTTCTTTCATTTTCTTGTCCATCTCGGTGTCTGACATTTGGCGGATTTCTTTTGCCTTCATGACTATTCCCCTTCCTTCGCAAGGTCTTCACGAACTATGAATTTCGTCTTGATCGGGAGCTTGTGAGCTGCCAGACGCATTGCTTCTTTCGCGACTTCTTCCGAAACGCCTCCCATTTCAAAGAGGACACGACCGGGTTTTACAACGGCTACCCAGTATTCCGGGGAGCCCTTTCCGGATCCCATACGGGTTTCGGCAGGTTTTTGGGTGACGGGCTTATCCGGGAACACTTTGATCCAGATATTTCCGCCTCTCTTGATATATCTCGTCATCGCACGACGTGCGGACTCAATTTGATTCGCTGTCATCCAGCAGGGTTCTAACGCCTGCAGGCCGTATTCACCATAGGTGAGGGAGTTTCCACGAAGTGCTTTCCCCTTCATGCGCCCTCTATGGACTCTACGGAATTTTACTCTTTTCGGCATTAACATATTAGAGTCTCTCCTATCTCGATTGTGAAGGCCTGGACGTGCCTCTTCCTCGGTTTTGTCCGCCTTGACCGCCTTGTCCGCCCCTTTGTCCCTGGGAGCGACCACGGCCACCTTGGCCGTCACGACCGCGATTGTCTCTCTTATCGCCGCCGCGGCTGTCTCTTCTCTTTTCATCCTTGCGCGGGGGTTTCGGGCGTCTCGGCTCGTCACCGGTGCGGGTCGGAAGAACTTCGCCTTTGTACAACCAGACTTTGATGCCCAGTTTTCCGTAGGTCGTGTCCGCTTCTGCGAAACCGTAGTCGATGTCAGCGCGGAGGGTTTGCAGCGGAATAGTTCCTTCGCTGTAGCCTTCCGAACGAGCGATGTCGGCACCGCCTAAGCGACCCGATACCATCGTCTTCACACCTTTGGCGCCGGCGCGCATCGTGCGTTGAATGGTTTGCTTCATCGCACGGCGGAAGGAGATTCTTCTTTCCAGTTGGCTGGCAATATTTTCTGCGACCAATTGAGCGTCCATATCTTGGTTGCGGATCTCTTCAACATTGATCAGCACGGTTTTTCCAGTGAGTTTTTCCAGCTCTTTTCTGAGCTCTTCGACCGTCGCTCCGCCCTTACCGATGATCATGCCCGGCTTTGCGGTGAAGATAGAAACCTTCACGCGATTGGAAGCTCTTTCGATCTCCGTTTTGGAAACTCCGGATTGTCCGGCTTTTTTCTTGATTAATTCGCGGATTTTGTGGTCTTCCACCAGCAGGTCGCCAAACTCTTTTTTGTTGGCAAACCAGCGGGAATCCCAATCCTTAATAACGCCTACGCGTAACCCGTGTGGATTTACTTTTTGACCCATGTGAGGCTCCTTCCTTATTCCCGTTCACTGACGACGACGCCGATGTGCGAGCTTCTCTTCAAGATCGGATAAGCGGCACCTTTTGCCTTCGGTCGATAACGCTTCATGACCGGCGCGTCGTTGGCGTATGCTTCTTTCACAACCAGTTGATCTCTGTTGAGATTGTTGTTGTGCTCTGCATTCGCTACAGCGGACTTGAGAACCTCTGCCAGAAGTCTTGCGCCTTTTTTCGGCGTGAACTTCAGGATCGCCATGGCTTCGTCCACTTGTTTACCGCGGATTTCTTTACAAATGAAATTAACCTTTAAGGGAGAAATCCTGACGTATTTTGCAATTGCTTTTACTTCCACTATGATTCCTCCGTTACTTTCTGGATGCTTTTTCGCTCTTACCGGCGTGTCCGCGATAGGTGCGGGTCGGAACGAACTCGCCCAACTTGTGTCCTACCATGTCATCGGTGATGTACACCGGAAGATGCTTTCTGCCGTCGTGGACGGCAATCGTGTGACCGACCATCTGCGGGAAGATCGTCGAGCGTCTGGACCAGGTCTTCACGACTTTCTTATCGTTCTTTTCGTTCAGCGCTTCAATCTTATTGAGAAGATGAGCGTCTGCGAACGGGCCTTTTTTTAAAGATCTGCTCATTAGTTCCTCCTATTTCGTCCTTCTTCTGACGATGTATGCGTCGGATTTCTTGTTCTTCTGTCTGGTCTTCACGCCTTGCGACTTCTTACCCCACGGGGTCATCGGAGCTTTACGTCCGATCGGTGCGCGACCTTCTCCACCACCGTGCGGGTGATCGACAGGGTTCATGGCGGATCCGCGTACGTGCGGTCTCTTGCCTTTCAAGCGAGATTTACCGGCTTTACCGATGGTGATCAGCTCGTGCGTTTGATTGCCGACTTGGCCGATCGTCGCTCTGCAGTCCAGATGAATCAGGCGGAACTCTCCCGACGGGAGTCTGAGTTGAGCCAGTTTGCCTTCTTTCGCCATCAGTTGCGCTTCCGAACCTGCGGTGCGAACCAATTGACCGCCCTTGCCGGGTTTCAGTTCGATATTGTGAACATTGGTACCGACCGGGATATTGCGAAGCGGAAGTGCATTTCCGACGATGATGTCGGCTTCGGGGCCGCTTTCAACCGTTTGGCCGACTTTCAGGCCTTGCGGAGCGAGGATGTATCTCTTTTCTCCGTCTGCGTAGTTGAGCAGCGCGATGTAAGACGTGCGGTTCGGGTCGTATTCGATCGCTGCGACCGTCGCCGGTACATTGTCTTTATTTCTTTTAAAGTCGATGATGCGGTATTTTCTTTTGGCTCCGCCGCCTCTGTGGCGAGCGGTGATAATGCCTCTGGCATTACGTCCACCCGACTTTTTCAGCTCGGTGGTCAGCGCCTTCTCCGGAGTCGATTTTGTGATCTCTGCAAAGTCGGAGACGCTCATGCCGCGAAGACCGGGCGATGTCGGTTTATATTTTCTAATTCCCATTCTTTACTCCTTCTTACAGATTCTCGAAGAACTCGATCGCTTTCGAATCTTCCGTTAAGGTGACGATCGCTTTCTTCCAGTCCGGACGTTTTCCACGGTGAACACCTTGACGTTTCATCTTGCCCAACATATTCATGGTGTTGACGTTTTTTACTTTGACGCCGAAGACGGTTTCGACCGCTTTTTTGATTTCCGATTTATTCGCCTTTTTCATCACTTGGAAGACGTATTTGCGCTCTTCCTGAAGCGTCATGCTCTTTTCCGTGATGATCGGCTTTAGAATGATATCGTAGGGGGATACGCTCATGCCAGCACCTCCTCTAATTTACGGATGGCTTCTTTAGTTGCGACCAGCGAGTCGTGACGAAGGATTTCGTACACGTGCGCATTGCTTGCCTGTGCGGTATGAACATACGGGATATTGCGGAAGCTTTTGATCGCTACTTCATCGACCGTATCCAAAAGCACGAGCGCTTTTCTCTCCGCGCCGATCGCCTTCAGTGCCGCATGGGCTTGCTTCGTACCGATCGCATCAAAGGTGATGCTGTCGACGACGATCAGCTCGCCGTCTCTGACTTTGGATGTCAGGACCGAACGCATGGCCAGTCTTTTTACTTTCTTAGGAATCTTATAGCTATAGTCTCTGGGCTTCGGTGCAAACACGATTCCGCCGCCTCTCCATTGCGGGGAGCGGGTCGAACCTTGTCGTGCGCGGCCGGTTCCCTTTTGTCTCCAGGGCTTTCTTCCGCCGCCACGTACCTCAGCGCGAGTGAGTGTCGATTGGGTTCCTTGTCTGCGATTTGCCAAGTGGTTTTTGACCGCTTCATAAACCGCGTGCTCGTTTACTTCGATGTCGAAGACCTTTTCGTTCAGGTCGAGCCGTTCGACTTTTTCGCCCTTTAGGTTAATTACATCAATTGTAGGCATGTCTTACTCCTTCCTGTCCGATCAGTTCTGCTTCACAGTCTTTGTGATTCTCACAAGACCGTTTTTGTTTCCGGGGATCGCGCCTTTGATCAGGATCATGTTGTTCTCGACATCTACGCGAACGACTTCCAGATTTTGTACGGTGACGCGCTCGTTACCCATACGGCCGGCCGCTTTTGTGCCTTTGAAGACGCGTCCGGGATACGTACCGGCGGCTCTTGCACCGCTTGAACGGTGGAATTTCGAACCGTGGGTTTCACGTCCGCGGGAATAGTTGTGGCGCTTGATGGCACCTTGTGTGCCCTTACCCTTCGAAGTGCCGACGACGTCGACGCGTTCTTTTTCTTCGAAGATGTCAACTTTGATCTCTTGTCCCGGCTCGAAGGTTTCGCCTTCTTCTACCAGGAATTCCTGCAAATATCTTTTATAGGGAGCGCCGGTCGCTTCGAAATGACCTTTCGTCGCTTGATTCAGCTTTCTCTCTTCACGATCTTCGTAGCCAACTTGGATCGCATTGTATCCGTCGGTTTCGACTGTCTTCACCTGTACCACGACGACAGGGCCGGCCTGAACGACCGTTACCGGTACGAGCTCGCCATCTTCCATGAAGATTTGCGTCATACCTACTTTTTTACCAATAATACTCTTCACGAGTTCCTCCTAACTTACAGCGGATTGCTGTGCAATCATTCTAAGTGTGTTACAGCTTGATTTCGATGTCGATCCCGGCCGGAAGATTTAACTTCTTCAGCGCATCCAAAGTGTTTGGATTGGGATTGATAATATCGATCAGTCTCTTGTGCGTTCTTTGTTCGAACTGCTCACGGGAATCCTTGTACTTGTGTACGGCACGAATGATCGTTACCACTTGTTTCTCCGTCGGCAGCGGGATCGGTCCCGAAACTTTTGCACCTGAGCGCTTAGTAGCCTCCACGATTTTTGCCGCTGATTGATCCAATAGCTCGTGATCATACGCGCGCAATCGGATTCTGATTCTTTGCTGTCTTGCCATTTTTTCCTCCTTTAATTTGCATGCAATAGCTACATACATTCAGCTTTCTCCCTACCACCCGTCCGGGTGTGTCGCAATCCCCCGTAAAAAAAGGGCTTCCGGACAGTAAAGATCAGCTGTCGTCCGCCTTTTGGCGCACTGCTCCGTGAGAATTACCGGTAGGTTCCCGCAACCTCTCACATCATAGCTCTGCTTTTAGACACCATATCATTATAACGCCTCTAAATAGAGAAATCAACCCTTTTTTCACATTTTCAAGGCGGAAAAAGAAATAGGGTGACTCTTTTTTCCGAGACACCCTATCATACTACTTTTTTCTTTTTTGTGCCAGTGGTATGGCAGTCCCCATCAGAAGCGCACCCGTTGCAATGAAGATCACAGCCCCCATTCCTCCGGTTCCCGGGTACTCCGAGACCCTGCGATTTTGAAAAGTGACCTCTTGATCATAGAGCACGATATTTTCCGGGTCCGTGTAGTCGACCCATCGGTAGCGTCCCAACTCCGTTGACCAGTCGAGGCGGAGTTTACGTGCGACCGGCTCCTTTACATAACCTTTTGGACTCTTCGTTTCGACGATCCAATACTCCTTCCCCGGAGAGAAGACATTTGAAATAGCTCCTGATTGGAAGTGGCCTATGGCCGCTTCGTTGACAGTCGTAGTCTCATCATCGGAGATGAGTCCCGTCGTCGCCGTTGCCACAGACATTGTACTCGGATCAACGGTTGGATCGGATTCATAGGCGGCAAAGATGGCGGACATCTCGTTGGCTTCAGCGTTCGTGTACGCCTCGATCGGCACGCCCTCCGGGTCCGTCTTCAAAATCGTAAGCGGCATCGCTTCCGCTAATACATTGAACATTGCAAGGTCGACCGTCGGTTGTCCGGTAGCCGGATCGACGGGGCGAGCCAGTTCTTCCTCCACATGTGTCTCCGGATTCAATGCATATACCACACCTTTTTCGATTCGAAAGGCGCCTAATTCTTCGTCACTCAACGCGTATCCGGGCGGCGGGATCCTTTGTCTAATCCAATAGGTTCCGTCCGGCAAATTGGGAAAGGACGCGCGACCGCTTGCGTCGGTCACCGCATTGCTCAGCAGAGTCGCCGTATCGGATGTCTCCCCGGAATATAGGGTTAGCAACGAGGAGGGCAAGATATCATTCGTGTCCTTATCTCGAAGCGTTACTCGCAAGGTGGGATCATGCCGGTTGATGATCTGAAAATCTTTATCTCCCGTCGTCATATCCTCACTAATTAATGTATAAGGAAGGCTATGATAACCATCCAGCTCGGTTAATTCAACGATCCGGTAGAAAAATCGGGGCGATAGATCATTCCAGACTAACGTCTGATCCGGAGCGTCCGAGCGTAACATTTGCGAGGATGACGCGACTCTTTCAAAGGAGACGGTCTCGTCCTCTAAGAAGGTCAATGATTTTCGCTCTAGAACGAAATATAGATCTGTAGGATTCTGAGGCCTCTCACCTTCCCATACTTTGGTTAACGTAATATCGATACTCGGAAGGTTGATAATCGGGACCGCAATGCCATTCGCATAAGGTATCAAATCTAACAATTCGGTCGTCTCCGTTACCGAACCGTCTTCTTTCAACTCAAATGGACCAATCGGGTACTCGTATTTTGCATAACCGTCTGGCGCCGATAGTTCCATCAAGTAGTAAATTCCCGGCGTGATCTTCGAAAATGTAAACTTGCCTTCCGTCGCAGATGTTGCTTCTAAAACGTCACCCTCATCATCTCTCACACCGAGTAGGGAGACTGTATCTCCATTTGCTCGTAGGTATGGAATACCATTTGGACTCTCGCGAAACAATTGAAATGTAGCTCCCTCCTGTGGGTCTCCCTCCTCGTTTTGCTTTTGGAAGAGAAGATCAAGCGGTTCGTTCATTACGCGAAAACCGACCGGGTCGGTAAAAATGATGTCTTCCGGTAATTGGTTATCTCCCCATCCAATTTCGTAAATACTTGTACCTTCATCCCTTTCTAGGGCAGATTCATTCTCGTAGCGAATGATGTACACAATCACGTTTGTCCGATTGCCGAAGTCATCAATCTCCGTCTCTACCTCAAGGACATAGATATCCTCCACTTTTTGGAAACCGGAAGGCGCTCGTGACTCTCTGATCTCGTACGTCCCCGCAGTTAGGTCGCCGAAGATGCCGAATCGCAGAGTCTCATTGGAGTTGGGATCTAAATAGGGGACGTACGCACCACTTGAGCTGTCATACGGTAGTACCCCATCGGTCTTCACAATCTGAAAAGAAGCTCCGGAGATCGCATCGACCCCGCCCGTCGTGTTTGCAGTTACCTTTTGGATGGCGACTTTCGCCAGGGTCTCCTTCGAGTTTCGAATCAGTCGATTCTCCGTCGAGCCGGAATACTCCAACGTCCCGTCATGGCGGACGACTAATGAACGCAATGAATTGTCGAGGAGATATCCGCCTTCCGGCGCCATAATCTCTCGAAGATAATACTGGCCAATCCCAAGTATCCCGAAGTCCAACATGCCGGAGAAGGTCGATGTCGCCGTTCGTATCCTCTGTTGACTTGCGTCTAAGAGTTCAAACTCAGCACCGGCGAGCGGTGCCTGTGGAACGGCACTGCCGTCGACCTTACGAAACAGGGCATGCGCCTCTCTCCATGTATTGGTGATTTCTACTCTGCCGTCACGCCCGTCCAGACTCTGCACGCTGAGTACTTGTCCATCCGGGTCATAGTAGACCGTCTGCGTCTGAAACGCTGCATTGCCCGTTTCCTCAATTGTGTAACGATAGAGGTTCCCCAAATTGTCATAAGCCGGTAGATCCGTGAGAGTCTTCTCCCACCCTTCTTGCGGATCCAATACGATCGTTTGAAGAAGAGTTCGCTGCAATGTTCCCAAATTCGTCTGATTGACGCGAACCGTCACCGGTACTCGTCGGTCTTCCGGCAACTTATTCCCATCGGCATCTCGCCAAAGTTTTTGAATCACAAGATCAACCATGTCACCCGACACCGAAGGGATCGGAAAGTCAAGTAACTTTGTCGGGTTGTCGATGTCCGGAGCGAGCGTTGTGCGTCCATTCGTCTGATAATAAAAGTCTTCTTGAAAATCCGTCATCTCTGTCAGTAGGTGGACATCATACGACAGATTCACCCACATACCTTCACCGAGATTGAGTCCGTCAATGAAAAGCGTGCCGTTCGACTCCGTGACAGTGACCCCTCGAAGCAGCGATTGCTGCCCGATTTGCAGCGGCGTGTCTCCCTTATAGATGATGCCGCCCCTTAGCTCCGAACCGTCCGATGCGGTCAACACAAAGTCGGATGCATCAAAACCATCCGTTCCCAGGCTAAGAGCGATTCGCTCACCCATCGGGTCGATTACCTCGCCGTCCCTGACCTGACGAAACTGATAGTTGAACAATTCTCTCAAGTACGTGTCGACGTCCGCAGGATTTGGCACGTCCCAATACATCGATTCGTCGCTCGCAAGGTTCATCACATTATTGACGGCAATCGCCTTGGGGACCGGGTTGAAAATGCCGTGATAACTGGGAGTATCCTCCAGTGCGATTCCCATCGAAGCCATCTGAATCCCTTGTCGCTGTAGATCTCTCGCATAAGACATCGTCGCAAATCCGTTATCGGAAACGAGGGTTTGCTGTACCACATAGTCGGTAATGTACTTCTTAAAATTGTTGTAGACGATACGATCCAATAGCCAGTAACTTTCCCCGGACCCTTTTAAGGAGGTCGTCTGATGCAAGTGGATCACCGGATCGTAAGCAGTCGCGATCATGGACGTATCAAATCCATCGATCCCCATATAGTTGACGATCTGAAAACCCTCAGTACCTGCTTGAACCGATTCGACGACATAACTTCTCGTAGGGACTCCATCCGTAATGGTAACGATCAGCTGATTCGTCGCCGTGCTTGTCTCCAACAGTTTCGCGGCATATTCCAGCCCGGCTTGCGTGAAAGTACCACCAAGAAAGCGATAGTTTTCGATGGTTGTATTATCCTCCGGAACGCTTTGAGGCAGCAATTTGACAATATCTTGCGCGACCGTCGTGAACGCATCTGAAGTGTGATCCGGTGCAGAACCTGAATACGATAGTTTATCTGTTGTATCGACGACGACCTTCTCATCCCCGTTAAAGACAACCGATCCATAAGTCACCAACGCCATTCGAAGATTTCCTTCTGCGTTTTTATCGGTATCCAAAAGATCTTCCACCAGCATTTGGATATCACTTGACACCTCGACAACACGCCCCGCCATGCTATTGGAGTTGTCCAATACGATGACGACATCCGTTTTCTCTTTATAGGGGTCGGATTCGCCCTCGATCCGCAAGTCGATCGTAAATTTCCCCGGCGTATTTGTCTCTGTTGCCGTTTTTGAAAGCTTGGCTTCTTTGTATTCCAACACCGACGGCTCCGGATATCTTACATGCGTATCGTCTTGCGCGTAGGTCGACGGATACGTCCCCTCATCGTCGGTCGTGTACTCGATCGTCGTCGGGAGATTTCCTTCAGGGTACCCGTAGTAGTAAAAATTGAGATCTGTCACACAGGCGCTCGTCACGGCGGAGATCGTCACGAGATGTGTGCCGGCTGTCACGGCGCTACCATGGGCCGAGGTGATCAAAAATCGAGAATCTGCTACGAGTTGCTGATAAGTCAACTCATAGATAGCTCCACTTTTTTCAGTCACTTGTAGTATAAGACCCGAAAGATCCGCTATGTCTCCCTCCGTGTAGCGTATTGTAGGAAGTGCAGTGATCTGCCACTCAGCGACTCCCGTGGTGTCAGCAGCTTTAGGTTGATTGTCTTTCTCATCCGGAATACAGTCGCCGTCGTCATCCAAGTCGTCGATATCCGGAATCCCGTCCCCATCCGTGTCGCGCAGCACCGTAATCGTGAAGGTTTCCGTCACTGAATTTGCAGGGGTTTCATCATCCGTCACCGTCACCGTGACCGGATACGCCACTGCATCTTGATCAGCCCAATTGATCCCCGTGGGCACTCCCGAGATCGTATCAGAGACTGTGTCATACGTTACACCCTGTGGAAGACCGGTCACTGTAACCATTGGGGTTAGTGAACGATCGTCCATATAGTGCAGCTTGATGTCCTCAATTGGGTCGCCATCCATGATCGTTTGGTTGTAGATTGGTGAGATAACGGGAGGTAGAATATCCGGAATATATCGATAGTAGAATATAAAAGTCTTTGAAGCCCCGCTATAGTTAATCCCTTTTGTTTCCTGGCCTACAATCGGTTCATAAAAAGGATCGGCCTCAGGTAAAGGTCCAGCATCTATCTCACCGGCAGCAGAATAACCAATTCTAGGATTAGGGGAAATACCCGGCACTGGGTCCGTAGTACCTTCTAAATAATATCGCACAGTATACGGATATAATTCTGGAAAGGAGACCTCTTGGTAACTACTGATAGACGATGAACTCCCACTAATTCCAAAGTATAGCTCCTCGCTTCCAAAAGAACTCAACATTTCTGAGTAAGTGAAACGTTTACTGGCAGTTCTCGTGACTGTTCTTGATGCATCACCTTCTAGGTAGTAAAAATATGACATCAAATAGGTGTTGTCATTTTTCTCATTAGTCTCCCCAGCATCTACCAGTTCCCATGTTACACGCAACGTGTGATTACGCGGATCTCTGGTGTTTAAGCTATACTTAGCGTAGGGTAGCGGCAAATCTTGAATTTCCTTGTGTTCAATATACGTACTAGTTGTGGCATTTCCATTATCAGGGCGGGTAAATGCAATATGACTCACTGAGTCACTTCCGAAACGGGTACTCGTTGCATCAAATGGATAATATCGACCGTCACGATATGCTCTCTGATCTATCTCAACTGCCCATGCGTTCATAATCGATAATACGTCCGGACTGTCATTATCTACAGCTCGACCATAAATTCCAAGAGCTCCCCGATCTGATAGCAGTTGGGGACTATAATTGGGGTCGTTGTGGAAAATAAATGCCATTCCAAAATCATTTCCAGTTTCAACGCCAATCAACGCCTCCGTTCTGGCACTAATACGAAGAGTGATCGCAAAATCCTGCTCAGCAAGATTATATGCTTGACTCGAAGTAACAAAACTAGAGTCGTACAAACCATCGGATAATCCGATAGAATTCTGTGATGAAACCTTTACATCGTTTGGAGAAGAATAATTCGATTCAATCACATTGGAAATATTGGAGAATCCCTCCCTCGGAAACGTAATCGTCGTGCGGTTCTCCAATTCCGTCGATGCAGCACTCACTGCATTCGGGCACGCAAAAAGTCCCACGCAAAACAGCAGCATCATAAGAAGCCATCTTGTGGGAACTTTTCGGTTCGATAAATATCGTTGTTGCTTTCTCTTTTTCGTGCATCCGATCAATCGTCTACCCTCGGCGATCTATTGGGATTTTTGTCATGGCTGTCGCCGCAACTAAATGTCTCTCGGGTCTCCGTAGAAAAACAGCGAGACGGCTCCGGGACCGGTATGCGCGCCGATTACATTTCCGATGGAATTAATTTTGATATCGGACACGTACGGAAACTCTTTTTCGATCAGCTCTTTCACCGCCATCGCGTCGCCGTGGCTGGCTGAGTGGCCGATCAAGACTTTGCCGCTATAATTGGTGCGGTCCAACGCGTATGTCTTCATCCGCTCGACGATCTCGGTAATGACTTTTTTCTTTCCGCGGACTTTCGCTTTGGTGATCAGCTTTCCGTTTTCGTCGACATGGAGTAAGGGGCAAATACCCAATAACCCCCCGACAGCAGCGGAAGCCGCCGAGACGCGTCCACCTCTCTTCAAGTGATTGAGGTCGGAGACGAAGAACCAATGTTGAACTTTCATCTTGTTCGCTTCAATCCAATCAGATAGATCTTTCGCGCTCATACCGGAGTCTCTTCGGTCGGCCACCATGTCGACTAAAAAGCCCAAGCCTCCGGAGGCAGCGAGTGAATCGTGAAAGTAGATCTCTCGTTCGGGAAACTTCTCTTTCAGCGTCTCTTTGGCGATCATCATGGACTGAGCGGAACTGGAGATCCCGGAGGACAACTCTAAGTGGACGACATCCAAACCTTTTGATAAAAACTCCGAAAAGTACTCGACATACGTCCCCACATTGACCTGAGAGGTCGTTGGCATCGCGCCTTTGTCAATTCGATCGAAGAACTCGTCGTAGGACATCGTCTGCCCAAGATCGTCTTTGAATTCTTTTTCGTCGATGATATAGGTGAATGGGACATAATGGATGTCGCGATCCTGAAAAAACTCAATCGGCATATCTGCCGTCGATGAGGTTGATAAAATATAGCTCATGAGTACAGTGTTTATCCCTTCTTCGGCAGCGCAGACAGATCCATCGTCTCTATGTCAAAGTGGATCTCTTCTCCGTCATTCTTGACCAACGCCGGAATGCCGATCGCTCCCGCTTCTTTGATGGGTAAAAACGCGTCATTGCGATCGCGAATGGCCAAAAATCTCTTTAAGCCTCCGAGCGTCTCCAAGATATCGATATTCGCATATTGCACACCGGCTTCGTCTAACACAGCTTTTGCCTGCGGACAATGCGAACACAATGTGCAACTATATAGGACCCAACGATCTTTGTTCATATAATTCTCCTTTGTATAAACTTATGTACAGTATACCCTACGTAACCAAAAAAAACATCTCACTTTTGTTACATTATTCACGGTATGGGGTATCAATTGTAAGGCATCTCATGAATGATAACGAAAGGAGATTCACATGAATCAAAGAATATACCCAGACCACTCATCGATCGGCGGACTGCCGGCGAATCTCATCGCCTTGCTCGCCTATCTCGGACCGATCCTACTTAACTTCGTACCCGGTCTACGATATGTCAGTTGGGCGCTGCCCATCGTGTTTTACTTTTTGGAGACGGAAAGCGAATTTGTCCGATTCCACTCCATGCAGTCCATATTGTTGCACGTATTAAGTCTCGTCATCAATTTGGTGTTTGCGTTCTTCGGCGTCGGGCTCTTCGCTACCCTGTTTTTTGTCCCCGTCGGTGCTGCCATCGGCTTCGGGATCTTAGGCCTCTTAGCGATCATCGTCCCCATCGCGCTTCTCGTCATCGAGATCATTGCAATGGTGCGCGCTTACCGTTACGAGATTTACTACATCCCGATCATCGGCGGAATCGCCGCCGGCATCGTCGGCAACCGCTAAACTTGGTATTGCATAAGAGAGGAGCATTCGGAATACTCTTTGAGGCCATATCTTGGCCGAGCGGCCGTGAGCGTGCCGAGAAGAGTTTTCCGGACGCGACGATCCGTTGATAACGATAACCTTTTTAAGACCGTCACATGCATCTGTGTTGGCGGTCTTTTTGTATGGGAACGCAAAAGAACCGGCTTGCGCCGGTTCCTATCTGCTTACTAATTCTCTTATGCGTTGATCTTCGCTACGACGCCGGCACCTACGGTACGGCCGCCTTCACGAATCGCGAAACGAA
>CAZEBB010000013.1:32233-41013 GCA_964510345.1 uncultured Peptoniphilaceae bacterium | reverse complement strand
TCGGATCCCGTCATGCGTCATATGATGATTCGTCTAGAGGACGAGTAGGAGGACCCATGAATCACGTCGTACTGATCGGAAGACTAACGAGAGACCCCGAACTTCGCTATATTGCCACGACCGGCAACGCCAATGCGCGCTTTACATTAGCGGTGGACCGCGGACTTTCGAAAGACAAAAAACAAGAAATGGAAGCGAAAGGACAACCGACCGCCGATTTCATTCCTATCGTCGTATGGGGCAAGCAAGCCGAAAATGTCTCCAATTACCTGACGAAGGGCAGACTTGTCGCGGTAAGCGGTAGAATCCAAACGGGAAGCTTTGAAGGCCAGGACGGCCAGCGCCGTTACACCACCGAGGTGGTCGCGCAAAACGTTCAGTTTCTCGAATGGGGTGACGGCCAGAAATCGCAAGCGCCGCAACAAAGACCGCAAACCGGCTACAATCCTACGGAGAACTTTGATCCTCCCATGGACGATCAATTCGAAAGCGCCGGATCGGATCCCTTTCCATTCTAATGAAGGAGTAAAGGATCATGCAAAGAAAATACAGGTCGCGCAAGAAAGTTTGCAGCTTTTGTGCGGAAAAGGCAACCGCCATCGACTACAAAGACACCAAGAAACTGCAAAAATATATTACGGAGCGTGGCAAAATTTTGCCGAGACGTGTCACGGGCACCTGCTCCAAACACCAACGCAAACTGACCGCAGCGATCAAGATCGCTCGCCAAGTTGCGATTCTCCCGTACACAGCCGACTAATCAAATCGCCCGAGGTGCATGCACCTCGGGCGGTTTTTATGTACAGCGGCCGATCTTACGATATAATGAAAAGAATGAAAGGGGGAATCCGCATGTATCGAAACAATCCAAAATTGATCAGAGACGGCGCAGTTGCGATCCTCGCCGCATTTTTGCTGCAGGTGATCGGCATCTGGGGATTCCCACCGGCGCTTTTCTTTTTTGCGGTGCCGCTGGTTGTCTTTGCGACGATGCACGGCCGGGCGTTCGGCAGCGGTTTAGTGGTCATCAGCGGCCTCTTTCTTTTGGCGATCATGGATTGGGTGTCCGCCCTCATCTTTTCGGGAATCGCGCTGTTGTTTGTCCTGTTTTTGCCCTATGCGTTTAAGAAGAATATGCCGTCTTCACAGGCGATCATCATCGCGGCCTTGGCACTACTGTTTGCATCCGTCGTCGGCTTGCTGTTTGAGCAGCGTATGGGGACGGGGATTACGCAAGATCTGGAACGAAGTATGCGCGAGTTGATCAGCTTGCAGATCGAGACCTTGAGAAGCAGCGGATTGGATTCGATCGACATGATCGATCTGGAATACGCGCTCCGAACGGCATTGCAGATGATGGTGCAGGTCATCCCGGGGCTCATATTTGTGATGAGCTTTATCGCGTCGCTCATTCAGTACAGCACATCGGCCTGGATCTTGCGTTATACGGGCTATGGTATAATGGACGCAGGAAGATTTAACCGTTTTCGTCTCCCCAACAACATCTTGCTGGGAGCACTGCTGACTTTCGCCGCCACATATGTCATGGGGCTTTTTGGGTTTCCTTATACGGATACTCTGTATTTGAACCTGTTGACGGCGTTCGGCATCGTGTTTTTCGTGCAAGGTTTGGCGGTGGCCGATTGCTTTTTTGCCAGACGATTCGGGTTGATCACGAGGCTTTTGTTGCCGACCTTTTTGGTCGTCGTACTGCAAGCCGGCATTGTATTTGTATTTGTAGGGATACTCGATGTCGGGTTTAAGTTCCGCGATCGGATTACTTACAAACGAGGAGAGTAATGAAAAAAGATACGATTGATTGGAGCGTACACGGTCCGCTGATCGCGATACCGCTTCTGATCACCATTGCCCTGACAGTGCACAATCACATACTCGGTTTTCTCGGCTTCTTAGGTACTCTGTTTTTAGTATGGCATGTGATCACCACCGAAAAGAAGCGCAATCGCGAATTCGTCACCTACGTGGAAAGTTTGGGGACCGACTTCGATCGGGTCGCAAAAAACGCGGTGTTTTCTATGCCCTTCGCTCTGGCGCTGACCGATGGCGATGGAACCCTCATGTGGTACAATACGCGATTTTCTGCCTTGGCCGAGATGGAAACCCCTTTGGGGCGACCGTCGGATCATGCGATCCCCGGGTTGAGCGTGTACGGGTTATCTGAAAAAGATCCGCCGATTCAAGTGAAGATCGGCGAAAAAAGTTATTTATTCTATTTTACGATTTTACGAGACGATAAAACCCAAATGCCGATCCGCATCCTCTTATACGGGATCGACTATACAAAAGAGAGCGGGATCGAACTCGCGCACCGAAAAGAGTCACTCGTCATCGGGCTCGTGTATTTGGATAATTACGACGAACTGAGGCAAGGCCTCGCCGAATCCGAACGCACGATTATGTTTGCGGGGATCGATTCCATGATCAGCGAGTATTTCGTGCCGTTCGGCGGCATGGTGAGAAAATACGAGACCGATAAGTACCTGATCGTGCTCAACTGCGAGCAGAGCGACAAGATCATGGAACGGCGCTTTGATATTTTAGACCGCATCAAGACAAAGAGACGAGATGAAAACTCCATCGCGCCTTCGCTGAGCATCGGCTTCGGCACGGATGGGGTGAATCCGATGGACACCTACCGTAAAGCCCGTACGGCGATCGACGTCGCCTTGGGACGCGGTGGCGACCAAGCCGTCGTGAAACGCGGAGAGAGCTTGGACTTTTACGGCGGGAAGAACAAAGCGGTGGAAAAGCGCACCAAAGTCAAGGCGCGCGTCATCGCGCATGCCGTGCAGCAGCTGATCGACCAGTCGGATCAAGTGTTCGTCATGGGGCATAAAAATGCCGACATGGACAGCTACGGTTCGGCGATCGGCATCTTGTCGGCCGTACGCGCGAGAAAGAAGCGAGGGTATCTCGTCTTGACGGATATCAACCCCTCGATTACGGAAATCGCCAAAACATTTTCCGAGATGGATATCGACATGCGCCCCGCAGTCATTGACGGCGAGACGGCGGTGGAGCGGTATAGCGCAGGTTCGCTGTTGATCGTCGTGGACACGCATCGACAAAATGCCACGGAGGAACCGCGCCTGCTGAACATGGCGCCGCGGATCGTGCTGATCGACCACCATCGCAGAGGGCAGGATTATATCGTCGACCCGACCCTCACGTATCTGGAACCGTATGCATCCTCTACCAGTGAACTGGTGACGGAGATGCTGCAATACATGGACGACACTTTGAGCGTGACGCCGGAAGAGGCCAGCGCGTTGTTGGCGGGCATCATGGTCGACACGAAGAATTTTAATTATCAGACGGGCGTGCGCACATTTGAAGCGGCGGCGCTCTTAAAGCGAGCCGGCGCCGACAGTGCACTGGTAAAACGCTTCTTTAAAGACAGTTTCGACACCTACTTGGCGAAAGCCGGTGTCATTCGCAATACGAAGATCATCGACGATCATATCGCCATCGGACGACTCTACGGAATCCGGGAGGACGGCATTTTGATCGCCGCACAATCGGCCGACGAGATGCTCGGCATCCGAAATATCGACGCGTCGTTTGTGTTGACGGAAATCGAAAAGGGGACGCACCTGAGCGCGAGGTCGTTAGGAGGCCTCTCCGTGCAGCTGATCACAGAGAAGTTGGGCGGTGGCGGGCATCAGACACAGGCCGGTGCGCAGTTGATCGACGTATCGATCGAAGAGGCGGAAGCGCGCTTAATAGAGGCGATTCACGCCTATGAACGAGAGGAGAAGACAAATGAAAGTGATCTTGCTTAAAGATGTCAACGGCTTGGGAAAAGCCGGTGAACTGGTAAATGCAAAGACGGGGTATGCGAGAAATTTCCTTTTGCCGAACGGATTGGCGTTGGAAGGAACCCCTGCCAATATAAAGAATTGGGAAGTACAAGTCGCAGAAAAGAAAGCGAAAGATGAAGCCGATAAGGCGGAGGCCTTGGCGCTCAAAGAGAAGCTGGATCAGCTGGACGTCAAAGTGATCGGCAAAGGCGGATCGGGCGGGCGGCTGTTCGGTTCCATCACCTCGCAGGATATCGCGCAGGCTTTGCAAAAGCTTGGCTATGAGATCGACAAAAAGAAGATCGAGCTTAAAAACCCGATCAAAGAAAAGGGAACCACCAAAGTACCGGTGCGCATTTACCCTGAAGTGGTGGCGCAGATGTCGGTTACCGTAACGGAGGAGTAACGAGTCATGGAGGGGCAAGGCAGGCAACTGCCGCATGATTTTGAAGCGGAACGATCCGTACTGGGCTCGATGGTGTTGGACGTGGAGGCGCTCCACGTCGCACTGGCGAGACTCAGCACGGATGATTTTTATGCGCAGGCACACGCGGATATCTTTCAGGCGATCGCGCGGCTTTCCGCGGAAAACACCCCGGTTGACACCGTCACGCTGGCGGATGCCTTACGAAAGAGGGACTTACTGGACGCTGTCGGCGGCATTCAGACCTTGATCACGCTGTCGGAGACGGTCTCGTTGACGTCCAATATCAGCGCGTACTGCGACATCGTCAAAGAAAAGTCCACGCTGAGGCGCCTAATCAAGGCCTCGGAAGTGGTGGCAACGCGCGCCTTCGCCGCAAATGAGCCTGTCATGGACATCGTGGAACTCGCGGAGAAGAGCGTGTTCGAAATCACCTCGCAAAACCATACGAAGGGCCTCGTCGCCATTCGCGAAACCTTGGGCGAGACGATGGCCCGCATCAAAGAGCTCTCTCAATTCGACAAGCAGCTCACCGGTTTGAGCACGGGCTTTATCGATATCGACAAAAAGCTTTCGGGCTTACAGAAGTCGGACTTTCTGCTACTGGCGGCGCGCCCGTCCATGGGAAAGACCGCGCTGGGGCTCAATATCGCCTTTAATGCGGCGGTCAAAGACAAGGCGAAGGTCGCCGTGTTCTCCTTGGAGATGAGCGCCAACCAGCTCAACCAGCGGATGATTTCTGCGGTTTCCGGGATCGAACTCGGCAAGATCATCAGCGGACAGATCGAAGCGGCAGAGGATTGGATTAAGATTTCGCAGGCGATCGCCCTCACTTCCAGTTTGGACCTCTACATCGACGACACGCCCAGCATCTCCCTGACGGAGCTTCGCTCGAAGAGCCGGAGAATGCAAATGGAGCACGGCTTGGACCTGATCGTCATCGACTACTTGCAGCTGATGACGGTGCAGTCGCAGTCGGAGAACCGCCAACAGGAGATCTCGCAGATTTCCCGCGGGCTGAAAGCGCTCGCCAAAGAGTTGAACTGCCCGGTGCTTTCACTGGGGCAGCTGTCCCGTGCGCCGGAAATGCGCTCCAAAGGGGAGAAGCGGCCGGTCATGAGTGACCTGCGCGAATCCGGAGCGATCGAGCAGGACGCGGACGTCGTCATGCTCTTATACCGCGACGAATACTACAATCCCGACACGGAAGACCAGGGGATTGCCGAAGTCATTATCGCAAAACATAGAAACGGGCCGACCGGAAAAGTCAAACTCTTCTTCCAACACGAGTTTACGAGATTCCGATCGATGTTGACGGAGTCTGACTAGCCATGGCGAAGGAATCCCGATCGATGTGGCGGCCGTTTCAAGGACCGCCCGAAGAACAGGTGCGCATTGAAATGGGCGAGTACGCAATCGTTCCAATGGCGCTCCACCACGCGCTTTCGATGCGCTCGTGGGGAAAGCACGAGTCCGCCCTCTATCGCGAGTACAATTATGCAGATCTCACGGAATCGGAAATGCGCGGCTGGTATGCGGTGCGTTCGACGAGGGAAAACCGCTACTACGCGATCGAAGACGCCGAGCATGAGTGTGTCGGCTTTATCGGGCTCAAAGAGATCAACCGGCTTAGAAAGCGCGCGACGCTGGGCTTTGCCGTCGATAAAAACCGACTGGATCAGGGGATCGGCACGGAGGCGATGCGGCAGTTCTTGCCCGTGTACTTCGGCGAACTCGGCTTTCAGTCGATGATCCTATTTTTATATGAATACAACGAAAGGGCGTACCGCGTCTATCAGAAGCTCGGGTTTACGCTCGTCGACAAGACGGTAGACGAGATCCGAAACCGCGAAAACTTTCCCACGGAGGAAGAGCTTCGCCGGTACTCGGACGCCTTTATCCCCACGCGCGAGGGGTATTTTTTTACCGTATTTCAAATGCGACTGACGAAGTCGGAGTTTAAGGGAAGGAGGCAGGCATGAAATTTCGCATCGACGAATGGCAGATCGACCTCGGGCAGACCCCGATCGAGAACATGTTTTTAAACAGCTATATGCTGATGGCGCCGGGCGATGCGGTGAAAGCCTACCTTTACGGCTACAAGATCGCCTTTGAAAAAGGCGAGCAGCTCACCGCCGGGCAGATGGCGCGCGATTTGCAGATCACGGAAGAGGAGCTGGGCGATATCTGGACGTATTGGGAGCAGATGGGCTTGATCCGCCGCGTCGACGACCGCGTCCTGTTTCTGAGCTTGCGCCAATTGTACTTGGGGATCGAAAAGAAGGAGCCGGACTATTTTGCAGAGCCGGAAGAGCTGATCCACGACGCGGAAGAGCCGGAGACGAAGATGCTGATCGAGCAGATCGAGCAGCTGATGACGGTGAAGCTTCGCCCGAATCAGGTGGCGCTGCTCCTGCAGACGCTGAAAGAGTACCCGATGGACAAAGAAGCGGGCTTTATGAGCTTTACCTATGCGTTTCACACGCTGAAAACCCGCGACTTTGACTACGCGCTGGGCGTATGGCGCAAGTGGTATATCGCAGGCGTGCGCACGCTGGCCGATGTGGAAAAGCATCTGGAGAAAGAGAAGAATCGGGCCGAGAAAAAACAAAAAGGCGTGAAAGAGACGGGCTTTACGACCGCGGGACAAATGCAGGACGACCTGTCGGACGATGAGGTCAACGTGCTCGTGAAGAAGAAGATGCAAAAAAGAGGCAGGATAGTGTAATGGCAGACGACCGAACGGAAATTGAATGGATCCTGCAAACGCGCAGACAGCGGGCGATCGACGCGGCGCAAGCCAAGGAAGACGCCCTAAGAAAGAGCGACGGTGTCTACGCCGCGCTGTCCACAGAGCTGAAGCGATTGGGGCCGGAGCTCTTAACCGCGACCTTAGCGGGACAGGATGTGACGGAAATCGAAGCCTCGCTTGAGAGGATCGAACAGAAGAAAAGGGAACGTATTCTAGAATTAGGTCTTCAGCCGGAGGCGTTCTTCCCCGTGTTTACGTGTGCGCACTGCGAAGACACAGGAAGACAAAAAGACGGCACGCCGTGCGACTGCAAGCGTCAGTTGCAGTTGGAGTCGCTGTACGCCAACGACCCGAGCCAGCGCATGTTGCTGACGGAGACATTCGACAACTTTGACCTCAGCCTGTTTCGCGCTGTCAAACGAGGCGAAGAACCCTGTGCGCCGCGGCAAATGATGGAGGCGCTCAAAGAGAACGCGCTGGAATTTGTCGACACCTACAAAGAGCACCCCGGAAGAAATCTCCTGCTGTACGGCCCCGTGGGCGCCGGGAAATCCTATCTGTGCCACGCGATGGCCAGAGCGCTGCTGGACAATGGCGTGCCGCTCGTGTATCAGACAGCGTACGGTATCCAGTCGCTCTATCAGATGGCGCGTTTCGCTTCGTTTAGCGAGAAGGCGGAAAAGGCGCGCGATCTGGACCTCGTGAGAGAAGCCGATATCCTCTTTATCGACGACTTGGGTACCGAGAGCGTCAACACGCAGACGGTCGGCTACTTTTTTGAGCTGATCAATGACCGCATCCTCACGAAGAGAAGCACGGTCATCTCTACGAATCTGGAGCCGGCGGAGATCAAGCGCATGTACTCGCCAAGGGTGTTTTCGCGCATCTTCGGGGAGTTTGAGATGTTTCATGTCTTTGGAGACGACTTGCGATTGCGATATTAGGAACCACTTAACCATCCGCTTGACGCCAATTTGGCGGGGCGGATATTTTTTTTCATGCCTGCATGATACAATAACGTTGGAATGAAGCATAGGGGTTGCAAGACCCACAGGTGATCACGTATGGGAGTACAGGAGGAAATATGGACCGACGACTGTTTGTCACAAAACGAGAACTGTTTCAAATTGAGAGCCAACAACTGAAAGAAGAATTAATCGCGAATCTATCGCTTCCGATCGAATCGGTCGTGCTTCGAAACGGCTACGACATCATCGGCGCAAATGACGCACAGTACGCCGTGTTGCGAGATGAGATCTTAACGGACCCGGTGACGGATACTTGGTCGGAAACCCTGCCGGAAGCGGATCACACGCTGGTGACGGAATACTTGCCGGGGCAGTACGACCAACGAGCGGATTCGGCGGTGCAGTGCCTGCAACTGATGCACGATGCGGAGGGCGTCGAGCTCAAAAGTTTCCGCGTGATTCAATTTACGGGGAACTTGTCCGAAGAGGAAAAAGAAGCGGTCGCAGTCTACATGATCAACCCGATCGAATCCCGCGAGAAGGATTTGAGCAAGCCGCTCGCCAAAGAAGACCAGACGATTGAACCGGTCGCTACCGTGGAAGGCTTCATCGGAAAGACGGCGGATGAGCTGCAGGCGTATCTGCACGACGAGGGCTTCTCCATGACGATCGAAGACCTCACCTTCATCCAAAACTATTTCCGCGATGAAGAGCACAGAGACCCCACGATCACTGAGCTGAAAGTGCTGGACACCTACTGGTCCGACCACTGCCGACACTCGACCTTTGAAACGCATCTCACAAAAATCGACATC
>CAZEBB010000013.1:0-32223 GCA_964510345.1 uncultured Peptoniphilaceae bacterium | reverse complement strand
CTAAAACCCGCGATCGAAGAAGCTTTCGCCAAATACTTAGCGCTTCGCGAAGAAATCGGCCGCGCAGACCGCCCGATCACCCTGATGGACATGGGGACCATCTACGGGAAATACGCGAAGCAAACCGGTCAGGCACCGGATATCGAAGTCAGCAAAGAGATCAATGCAGCCAGTATTTATATCGACGTCGATGTCGACGGAAAAACAGAGCCATGGCTGCTGCAATTTAAGAACGAAACCCACAATCACCCGACGGAGATCGAGCCGTTCGGCGGAGCCAGCACCTGTATCGGCGGCGCGATCCGCGACCCGCTGTCGGGCCGCGCGTATGTGTATCAGGCGATGCGTATCACCGGTGCGGCGGATATTACGAAGCCGCTCGCGGAGACGATGCCGGGCAAACTCGCGCAAAGCAAGCTCTCGAAGACCGCTGCACAGGGCTACTCTTCCTACGGGAACCAGATCGGCCTGGCGGCGACCTATGTCGAAGAGCTGTACCACCCGGGCTATGTGGCCAAGCGCATGGAATGCGGCGCGGTCGTCGGCGCCTCTCCGGTGGACCACGTGAAGCGTGAAGAGCCCATCCCGGGCGATGTCGTCCTGCTATTGGGCGGCGCGACCGGACGGGACGGCATCGGCGGTGCGACGGGTTCCTCTAAAGAACACACGGAGGCATCGCTTGAAAAGTCGTCCTCGGAAGTTCAAAAGGGCAATGCGCCGGAAGAGAGAAAGCTCCAACGCCTCTACCGCGACAAAGAAGCCGCGCAGATGATCAAACGCTCCAACGACTTCGGCGCCGGCGGCGTGTCGGTTGCGATCGGCGAGATCGCCGACGGGATCGCCATCGATCTGGACGCCGTACCCGTGAAGTATCAGGGCTTGGACGGCACGGAACTCGCGATCTCCGAGTCGCAGGAGCGCATGGCCGTCGTCATCGCAAAGGACGAAGTCGCTCGCTTTAACGAGATTTGCGAACGAGAAAATATCTTGGCGACCCAAGTGGCCGTCGTCACGGACGAGCCGCGCGTCGTCATGCACTATCGCGGACAAAAAGTGGTGGATATCGCCCGTTCGTTCCTGAATACCAGCGGGATCACCCAGAAAAAAGAAGCGGTACTTTTGACCGACCCGAACGGCACATGGCCGATGCCTGCGCCGATCCAAGGGAAAGACGATGTACTCAAACGACTGCAAGAGCCGCACAATGCATCGCAACAGGGCATGGTGGAGATGTTTGACTCGACCATCGGGCGTAGCACCGTGCTGTTGCCGTATGGCGGCGTGACGGGACGCACGCGATCCTGTGCCAGCGTCCAAAAACTGCCGGTACTGGGTGAGACCGATACGACCAGCGTCATGACCTATGGCTACGACCCGTACCAGTCTTCGTATGAGCCGTTCCTCGGCGCGCAATACGCGGTGATCGAATCCTTGGCGAGACAAGTCGCCGTCGGCGCACCCTATCGCAAGGCGCGACTCACCTGCCAGGAGTTCTTCGAGAGCTTAGGCGCCGTGCCGGAAAAATGGGGCAAAGTCGTCAAAGCCCTCTTAGGCCTCGTACTCGCGCAGGATGCGTTCCAGACGCCGGCGATCGGCGGCAAGGACAGCATGAGCGGCACCTATAAAGATATCGATGTACCACCGACCCTGATCAGCTTCGCCGTGACCACAGCCAAAGCGTCCACGACGATTTCGCAGGAGCTGAAGGCGAAAGACAGCGTGCTCGCCGTCGCCAAGCATCAGGGCAAAGACAATTACCTCCCCGATTACGATGCGTTGAAAGCGCTGTGGGATGAAGTGCTGGCGCTTCACGAAAAGGGACTCGTGCGCAGCGTCACGCCGATCTATCGCAACGACCTCAGCACAGCCCTTGTGACCAGCGCATTGGGCAACGAAATTGGATTCGATGTGACCGTGGGTGACATCGAAAAAGATCTGCTGCCGGGCAGCTTACTGGTAGAGTTGGATCCTAGCGCACAAACCTCGCTGCTGACCCAAATCGGCACGACGCAAGACGGCGATATGAAGATCGATGGCCACTCCATCGGATTTGACGAAGCGCACAAAGCGCATGTCGCCCGCTACGAAGGGCTGTACCCGCTGCTTTCCAAACGCAAAGCAGACAAAGCCGACTGCGCGGCACAGACGGTCGAAGCCCCGCGTCGTAAGGGGATCCGCATCGCAAAACCGAAAGTCATCATCCCGTTGTTCCCGGGGACCAACTGTGAGTACGACACACAAGCGGCATTTCGCGCCGCCGGTGCCGAAGCCGATGTGTTCGTCCTTCGCACCGCAAATTACGCGCAGGTTGAGGAGAGCATGGAAGAATTGTCCGCGCGCATTCGTAAGAGCCAGATCCTGAGCCTCGTCGGAGGATTCAGCGGTGGAGACGAGCCCGACGGCAGCGGAAAGTTCATCATCAGCGTCTTAAAGAACCCGAAAGTGAAAGAAGCAGTGATGGAGCTGCTGGAGAACGACGGTTTGATCCTGGGGATCTGCAACGGATTCCAAGCGCTGATCAAGTCCGGGCTATTGCCGACCGGTCGACTGGAGCGCCCGACACCGGAATCGCCGACGCTCTTTAGAAACGAGATCGGCCGCCACGTGTCCAAGATGGTTCGCACTAAAGTCGTGAACAATAGCTCGCCGTGGATGCGCGGGTTCGAAGTCGGCGCGGTGTACACGCTCCCCATCTCACACGGGGAAGGTCGCTTTATGGCGACGCCCGAAGTGCTGGCCGAGCTGTTTGCCAACGGACAAGTTGCCAGCGTGTATGTCGACGAGAACGACGACGCGACGATGGACCCGCTCTACAACCCGAACGGCTCCCACTGTGCGATCGAGTCGATCACTTCCCCCGACGGAAAGATTTTGGGCCGCATGGCGCACTCCGAGCGCTACGGAGAGAATCTCTTCCGCAATATGCCGGGCGACAAAGACCAGAATTTGTTTAAGAACGGCGTGGAGTACTTTAAATAACAACAATTCGAAGACAAGCCAAAGTGTTTTAGGGCTTGTCTTTTTGGTGTTATTTTATTGTTGTTGTATTATGGTGTGTAGATTGAAATGCAAGTGGGTATATAACAACCATGCAGTACAACCAAAGTAAATAACATCAAAACAGGAGGTTTCATTATGGGAATCATTGGATGGTTAGTAATGGGAGCATTAGCCGGATGGCTGGCAAGTAAAGTAACAGGAAACGACGCAAGTATGGGAGCCGGCGCCAATATCGTCGTCGGTATCATCGGAGCATTCGTCGGCGGATTTATCGCCAACAATCTGTTCGGTATCGCAGGCGTTACCGATTTCGACATTCGCAGCTTTTTAGTCGCATTTGGCGGATCGATCGTACTGCTGTTGATCGTCAACGCATTTACCGGAAGAGGAAAGAGATAATCTAGGAAATGAAGAACCTTGGGGTCGGATGACTGCAAGGTTTTTTATTGGTAATTCTCGCATACCTTGAAGCCAAACAACTTTATATGCTATACTAAAGTCAATTAAAGCGATGAACGGACATAATTGTGATTGAACTGTGCAGAGAGCCGGTGGTGGGTGCAAACCGGACAGGGAACACAAGATCCAGCCGGGAGCGAATTGGAAGAGAGTGAATCGTTTACCGATTAACCAAGGTGGCACCGCGGAATTTTTCCGTCCTTGGAGACGGTGAACTTTTTTTATGCAAGGAGGAGCATATGTTAGATATTAAACGAATCAGACAAGAGGCCGACCAGGTCAAGGAAGCGCTCAAGAAACGCAACACGGAATACCCCATCGACGACGCCATCGCGCTAGATGAAAGACGCCGCACGCTCGTCACAGCCGTCGAACAGAAAAAGGCCGAACAAAACAAGGCGTCCAAGCAGATCCCGATGTTCAAAAAAGAGGGCAAGGACGTACAGCCCATCTTTGACGAAATGAAAGTATTGTCCGACGAGATTAAAGTGATGGACGACGAAGTGCGTGAGATCGACGACAAGCTCCGCAAGATGCTCTTGGAGATCCCCAATACGCCGCACGCGAGCGTACCCGAGGGAGACGACGACAGCTGCAACAAAGAAGTCGACCGTTGGGGCGAAGTGCCCACATTTGACTTTGAGCCGCAGCCGCACTGGGATATCGGCACGAAGCTCGGCGTTTTGGATTTTGAACGCGCGACAAAGATCACCGGCCCGCGTTTTTCGATGTTCTGGGGACTGGGCTCCCGCTTAGAGCGCGCGATCTATTCGTTTATGCTCGACTTGCACACATCCGAGCACGGCTACACCGAAATTTCCACGCCGTTTATGGTTAACCGCGATTCGATGACCGGCACCGGACAATTGCCCAAGTTTGAGTTTGACATGTTCCACATCCCGTCCAAAGACTATTTTCTCGTTCCGACCGCCGAAGTTCCGTTGACCAACCTCTTGCGAGACGAGATCATCGAAAACGAGCGCTTGCCCATCTACTACACCGCGTACACGCCCTGCTTCCGTCAAGAAGCCGGTTCCGCCGGACGCGACACGAGAGGGTTGATCCGCAACCATCAGTTTGACAAAGTTGAGCTCGTAAAGTTTTCCGATCAGGAAAACAGCTATGACGAGCTGGAATCGTTGACGAAAGCGGCACAGGAAGTACTCAAGAGACTCGGACTTGCGCATCGCGTCGTCTGCCTCTGCGGCGGCGACCTGGGCTTCTCGTCCGCCAAGACATATGATATCGAAGTCTGGATGCCCAGCTACGGCAAGTATGTGGAGATTTCCTCGTGCTCCAACTTCGAAGACTACCAGTCCCGCCGTGCGAACCTGCGCTATCGCGACGCATCCGGCAAGACGCGATTCCTTCACACGCTGAACGGATCCGGGCTGGCCGTGGGCCGTACCTTCGCGGCGATCTTGGAAAACTACCAGCAGGCTGACGGCAGCGTCGTCATCCCGGAAATGCTCCGTCCGTATATGAACAATATGGATGTGATCCGCTAACTAATTGACAGAATTGGGCGTTTTGCGATAGTATTACATCGTGCACGCCCTCATAGTTAAATGGATATAATAGTCCCCTCCTAAGGGACAGTTACAGGTTCGATTCCTGTTGGGGGTACCATTTTCCATGCACGTACGGTGTATCAGCAATGATGTGCCTTTAGTGAGAGAGCCAATTGCTTCGTCAGGGGAGTCCAACAGGCTTCAGCTGTGCCTTCGTCCCCTAGAAGAGAGTGAAGAGGATGGGACTCGCCACAGAGGCGCCTTTATGGACATCCCCTTCCTTCGCAATCTAGAGCATTAAACTTCGGAAGTGAGGAGTGTCCGGAATACTCTTTGAGGCCATATCTTGGCCGAGCGGCCGTGAGCGTGCCGAGAAGAGTTTTCCGGGCGCGACGAAACGGTTTATTGGTGTGTCAGCAATGACGCACCTTTTTTATAAGGATGATGCGGATGAGTTTAGTGGCAATGGACAGTTTTTATATGAAGATCGCATTGGATATGGCGAAGCGGGGTGCCGAGCGGGGGGAAGTTCCGGTCGGCGCGGTTGTCGTGCAGGAGGGGAAGATCCTCTCGGTGGCAGCAAACGAGATCGTCGGGCGAAACCACCCGCTGTTTCACGCCGAGTGGCTCGCGATCGACCGCGCCCAACGGAGATTGGGGAAGCTTCGCATACCGAATGCGACGCTTTATACGACGCTGGAGCCTTGTACGATGTGCGCAGGGGCGATCCTGCTCGCGCGGATCGACCGCGTGGTCATCGGTGCAATGGACCAAAAGCGCGGGTGTGCGGGGTCCGTGTACCAGTTACTGGACGATCCGGCGTTCAACCACCGCTCGCAAGTGACCACGGGCGTACGAGAAGCGGAGTGCTCTCGCATTTTGTCGGAGTTTTTTTCGGAACTGCGGCGTGAGAAAAAGAGAAAACGTGCTGAATCCGCACCTCAGGATGGGTATCATACTTAAGGTGATAGGAGGGATTCGAGTGATCCGCGAACGCAAAAGACGAGTCGACGAATTTCGCAGGCTGGAAGAATCGGTGATGGCCATTACCAGCGAGATTGATGAACTGAGAGGTCGGCTTAAAAATAAGTATAAGAGACGATCAGCGCTGACCGCTGAGATCGAGACGGCGAAGCGAACGGCCAAACGATCCGCTGAACGCTCCTTTCGGCGGGTGGTGTACTCCTTAGCCGGCGCCGCCGACCGAGATCGCGCACGGCAGGGAATTCGGAGAAACTATGCCCTCTTTGCGATGGATGCGCTGAACCGAGATATTGAGGCGAAAGAAAAGCGAGTCGCCGAGCGCATCGCGCAGCGAACGGAATGGCAGCATCTTCTGGAAGCAGAGCGGCCGGATGCAACACGGGAGATCCGAGAACTGTCGACCTATGCTAAAACTCGCAGCCCGAAGTCGAAAGACGCAGTCGCCTATTATTTGGACGCCGACCGAACGTACACGCTGCTGGCACAGGCGTGCGGGTCGGGACGTCTCTACTACGACACCCTAAAGGATCTCTATCGACGAACGGAAGGCGCATCGCGCATAGCGAAACGAAAATTGGGAGAGAACCCCGGCTGGGAGATCGTATTGCAAGATGCGTATACCGATGTGGGGCAAAAATGGTCGGAAACCGCTGAGTGTACACAAGTTGAATTTTTAGTGGATATCGATACATTAAGAGAAGTGGGTTATCCGCTGCCACACACGGCAGGTAAGATTGCATTTTCGCAATATTTATTCGATACAACGGTCACTTCCCGTGCGGCGACTCGAAAGGGAGACGAGCTTCATGCCTTATTGGGGCAGGCCGTCGATGAGCTGGCTGAATTTTTGCTCGCACTGGAGAAGGACAAACAAGACAAGAGAAAGCAGCGCGATCAGGCGGCAGAGAGAGCTGGTTTGCCGCAGTAAGCGCATGGAGAAGCGGAGGCGCAGATTGAAAAACGGAATTCTATTCCAAGGGTTTGAATGGTACCTGCCATCGGACGGCTATTATGAAGATATGATCAAAAAGATCCCCGACTTTGTACAGGCGGGGATTACGGCAATTTGGATGCCACCACAGACCAAGGCGACCGGCGCCTTTGACGTAGGGTACGGCGTGTATGACCTCTATGATTTGGGCGAATTTGATCAAAAAGGCGAGAAGCGTACCAAGTACGGGACAAAAGAACAGTATTTGAAATTCATTCAGGCGGCACACGACAACGGAATCCAAGTGTATGCCGATGTGGTACTCAATCACAAAGCCGGTGCCGACGAAGCCGAGACCTTTCAAGCCATTAAGGTCAACCCGGCCAATCGTACGGAAGAGCTCTCGGAGCCGTACGACATCGAAGCGTGGACGCGTTTTACTTTCCCGGGACGTGCCGGCAAGTATTCCGATTTCCAATGGCATTGGTATCATTTCACCGGGGTCGACTTCGACAACAAGAGCGGAGAATCCGGAATATACCGCATCATCGGCGACAATAAAGGTTGGGCGTATGGCGTTTCCGGCGAGAAAGGCAATTACGACTATTTGATGTTCGCCGATATCGACCACCATCATCCGGAGGTGCGCGAGGAATTGTTTAACTGGGCGCTTTGGATGATCGATGAAACAGGCGTCGACGGTTTTCGCATCGATGCGGCCAAACATATCGACGAGAACTTCATGCGTGACTTTATCGGCCATGTGAAGGCAAACCGAGGCGACGACTTCTACATGCTCGGTGAGTACTGGCAGACCGATGAAGCCGTCACCGACCACTACCTCTACAAAACCGACTACGATATGGATTTGTTTGATGTGAAGATGCACTTCAATTTGGTGGCGGCGTCGAGAGGTGGGAAGGATTATGACATCCGCAAAGTCTTTGACAACACCATCGTATCGGAGCACCCGAACTTAGCCGTGACCTTCGTCAACAATCACGACTCGCAACCGGGGCAGGCGCTTGAGAACTTCGTCGAGGCTTGGTTTATTCCAATTGCCTACGGGCTCATTCTGCTCAGAAAAGATGGGTATCCGTGTGTCTTCTACGGCGATTATTACGGGATTACCGGGGAGAACCCCATCCCGGGTCATAAGGACGCGATCGACCGCCTCATGCAGATCAGGAGACAGCTGGCCTTTGGAGACCAGGAAGATCACCCGATCAGCGAGCATCTGTACGCTTGGATACGGCACGGAAACGACGCCAACCCGGATAAACTGATTACGATCGTCAACAACGCGGACGCAGCAACCGTTCCACTTTTTGTCGGGAAGGATCAGGCGGGGAAAGAGTTTCAGGCGATCTTCGGCGAACAGCATGAGACCGTACACGTCGATGAAAATGGAAACGCAAACTTTATGGCGGCTCCCGGCGGCATTACGTGCTGGGCGGAGGTCGGCGTATTTCATGAATAGGAGGACATCTTGGGCAAAAAACGAATCGGTTACCAATATGATATGGACGAGTTGCATCAAATGACGATCGACTCGCTCAAACGGCGCGGGGTCGAGTTGGGCGATATCGCAGAAATCGTATTTGATCTGCAAAAAGACTATTTTGTTGGTTTGACGATGGAACAATGCGTAGAAAACGTACGCGCCGTACTGCGAAAGAGAGAGGCGATCCATGCGGTGCTGACGGGGATTGCGATCGACGAGATCGCCGACCAAAAGCTATTTCCCGAACCCCTGCAGACGATCATCTCGGCAGATGAAGGGTTGTATGGGGTCGACGAAATTCTCGCATTGGGCATTACCAATTTGTACGGATCCATCGGATTGACCAACTTCGGGTATTTGGACAAACACAAGCTCGGGATTATTCACCGGATCGACGAATCCAAGGAAGAGATCGTGAACACCTTTTTGGATGACCTGATCGCGGCGGTCGCCGCAGCGGCGGCGAGTCGGATCGCTCACAGCGTCAAATACGAGCCACAAAAAGAACGTGGAGTATAAAATTGCAAAAATCCTATCGGATATCCGATAGGATTTTCTTTTGTCAAAAAGAATAAAACAGCGTTTTCCAGTACATTGTTAAATTATAGGAAAAATTATTTGAAATCAATAAGAAAAATTTTGCAAAATTGCTTGACCACCTTTTCCCGTCGTGGTACTATGTATCCATAAAATCTCTTCCTATTATAATATATATAGGCAGAGAAATTCGTTCATCAAAGGAGATGAAAAGATGGCAGCATTTGAAGGAGTTTTAAAGAGTATTTCCAACTTCTTATGGGGAGTTCCGCTGGCAGGTCTCGTGGTAGGTTCAGGACTTATTCTTACATTGGTCACCGGGTTCATTATCTATCGCAAATTTGGCTTTGTCATGAAGAACACCTTTGGAAAGATGTTCGACAAAACCGCGGCTGAAGAGGGCGGGATTACACCGTTCCAAGCCGTATCCACCGCACTGGCCGCAACGGTCGGCACCGGTAATATCGTAGGGGTTACCACCGCAATCGTATCCGGGGGACCGGGCGCGATCTTCTGGATGTGGCTCGCCGCACTCTTGGGGATGACCACGAAGTTTGCCGAAGTAACACTCTCGGTTGCATACCGTGAAAGAAATGAACTGGGCGAATTCTCGGGTGGCCCGATGTACTACATTAAGAACGGTTTAGGTCAAGCGTGGTTGGCAAAACTCTTTGCTTTCTTTGCCGCATTCGCCGCTTTTGGTATCGGCTGCATGGTGCAGACCAACTCCATCGCTGGCGCAATCAACAACCAGTTTGCGATTCCCACATGGATCACCGGAATCGTCGTCGCTGCGGCAGCGGCTTTCATCTTAGTCGGCGGAATCAAGAGAATAGGACAAGTCGCAGAGAAAATCGTTCCCTTTATGGCTGCATTCTACATCTTAGGCGCATTAATCATCCTGATCATGAACGCAAGCGCGATCCCCGGCGCATTTGCCAGCATCTTCAGCAATGCGTTCACCGGTACGGCTGCTACGGGCGGATTCATCGGTGCAACCGTCGCACAAGCGATCCGCTATGGGGTTGCCCGTGGGGTATTTACGAACGAAGCCGGACTCGGTTCCGCTCCGATCGCTCACGCCGCTGCAACGACCGACCATCCGGTACGTCAAGGGATCTGGGGTTCATTTGAAGTCTTCGTCGACACTTTGATGGTCTGCTCCATGACCGCATTGGTTGTCATTACGTCCGGATTATGGCACAGCAGCGACTTAGTAGGTGCGGCTCTTACGACGGAAGCCTTTAATCGAGGACTCCCGGCCATCGGCGGCTATATCGTAACATTGGGTCTCGTACTCTTCGCATTTACCACCGTAATCGGCTGGTGCTACTACGGAGAAAAGAGTGCTGAGTATCTGGTGAATTCCTCCAAGATCATCGTTCCCTATCGCTTACTGTATGTCGTTTTGGCATTCGTAGGCGCGATCGGTGGACTTGAAATCGTATGGACCATCGCAGACGTGCTCAACGCATTGATGGCATTGCCGAACTTGATCGCCGTACTCATCTTGGGTGGCACGGTCGCAAAACTGGCAAAACAATTCTTCGCAGACCCCGATCGCGTCTACACGCCGGCTGACTATGCGGATATCATTAAAAGAAAATAGTGACTTTGTGACACAATAGAGTCAAGGAAAAGAGCGAAAATTTGTTTCGCTCTTTTTTTGTTGAGAATCAATCATCAAACCTATATATAAATATAATAGGAAGAGATATTTGAACTGACGAGTGACCAATAATTTATTATTGAAGAATCATAAAGAAAATTAATGATTTCTCTTGCCAGACCCCAATTTTCATTTTGTTCCTGTCAGATATCTTTTATGCGCCGATAAAAAAATATTGAGCTGAAATTGGATCATTCTATGCAAAGTTGGTGAAGACTTCTGATGATCGGCGTTTGGAGTGTATTTCTGCACTGAAGGATGAAGTATCTCTTCCTATATATTAATTGGTGTATGTAAAGACTGAAGTTTCGGCACAGTTTTGAACGCCTTCGTTTTCCTGTTAATCATTAGATTACTTATCTGTTCGACTCTATATATAGGAAGCAGTCGGTGACAATCTATCATAAAATAAATAATTAAAAATATTAATGAAAGAATAGTTGTAGAAATCGATATCCTCTGATAGAGTTATGTTACAGGTGATAAAAAAATTAAAGGAGTTGAGAGTATGGCAACAGTACAAAACTATCTCGGATTAGCCTCTGACTGGCTATGGGGGATACCTCTAATCGTGCTCGTCGTCGGATCCGGAATCATTCTTACGCTGATAACAGGATTTATCATTTATCGTCGATTCGGATTCGTTATGAAGAATACGTTTGGAAAAATGTTCGACAAAACCGCTGCAGAAGAAGGCGGGATCACACCGTTTCAGGCGGTAGCCACCGCATTAGCGGCTACGGTAGGAACCGGTAATGTCGTAGGGGTCGCTACAGCGGTCACGACCGGTGGACCGGGAGCCATCTTTTGGATGTGGCTCGCAGCGATTTTAGGAATGACGACAAAATTTGCGGAAGTTACCCTCGCTGTCGCATATCGCGAAAGAAATGACAAAGGTGAATTCTCCGGTGGACCCATGTACTACATAAAGAACGGGTTGGGCGCCAACTGGTTAGGAAAGATCTTTGCGCTGTTCGGCGCTTTGGCAGCGTTCGGTATCGGCTGTATGGTACAGTCGAACTCGGTTGCTACCGCTGTCAATACGCAGTTTAGCGTACCTCCGTGGATCACCGGTATCGTGTTAGCCGTGATCTCGGCTGTCGTATTGATCGGTGGGATCAAGCGTATCGGTCAAGTCACGGAAAAAATCGTCCCCTTCATGGCCGGGGTCTATATCTTAGGTGCCCTCGTCATCCTCATCATGAATGCCTCTGCAATTCCCGCAGCATTTGGCGCGATCTTTACAGACGCCTTTACTGGTACGGCAGCAGCCGGTGGATTTGCCGGTGCGACGATCGCACAAGCGATCCGTTTCGGGGTGGCTCGTGGGGTCTTCACCAATGAGGCCGGCTTAGGTTCGGCTCCGATCGCCCATGCGGCGGCAACGACCGACCATCCGGTTCGTCAAGGGATGTGGGGAAGCTTTGAAGTATTTGTTGATACTTTGATGGTCTGCACCATGACCGCTCTCGTATTGGTTACCTCAGGACTTTGGACCAGCGCTGACCTTGCGGGTGCGAATCTCACGATCGCCGCATTTGAACAAGCGCTACCGTATGGCGGTATGATCGTTACGCTTGCTCTGATCCTCTTCCCGTTCACCACGATTATCGGCTGGTGCTACTACGGTGAGAAGAGTGCGGAGTATCTTGTCAACAGCTCGTCGATCGTCATGCCGTATCGTCTGATCTTCGTCGTACTCGTGTACGTCGGAGCCATCGGCGGACTGAATGTCGTATGGGTACTCGCTGACGTGCTGAATGCGTTGATGGCCGTACCGAACCTGATCGGGGTACTCGCCTTGTCCGGCGTGGTCGCTAAGCTCGCAAAACAATTCTTTGCCGATCCCGACCGCGTCTATACACCTGAAGACTATGCGGAATTGATTCGTCGCAAATAATCGAAGACAAAACAAAGCCGGAAGGGTTTCTTCCGGCTTTTGCTATGCGTAGAACTTGTAAATTCTAATATCCTCTGGACTTGTCGATCTCGTTCACGATCGGCGTGCCGGCAGCCCGCTTCCTCAGATTGCCAAGCGCCAACTCGAACAGCCTTTGATTCGTCTTGGCGGAGCTCGCGGAAATATGGGGCGAGATCCACACGTTCGGCATCGTCCACAGCGGGTGGTCTTCGGCCAATGGTTCTTTTGCGAACACGTCGAGAATGGCGAGAGCCGTCGGCGTGTTGTGCAAAAACTCGACGAGGTCCTCTTCCACGATCGCGCTTCCGCGCCCGATATTGATCAGGATCAGATTCTTCTTGACATTGGCGAGGACATCTTTGTTCAGATAGCCTCTTGTGCCCGGGGTCTCCGGCGTGCAGATGACGAGAGCATCCAGATCGCTCACGTGGTCCTTCAGCGTGGAGAGCGGGTGGGTCGCAGCTAAACCATCGACGGGGCTCCCCTTCGTGTTAAACCCGACCAGTTCCACTTGGAAGGGCGTAAGGCGCGCGACGGTTTCTTTCGCGATATTGCCGGTGCCGACAAGGCCGATCTTGGAGCCGTTCAGTTCCGGCAAGTCCATCCATTGCTCCCACTTTTTGGCTTTATGGAGCTCGTGCACGTCGAAGGATCTCTTCTTTGCTTCCAATAGCCGCATGACGATCCACTCGGCGATCGGAACGGAGTAGATGCCCTTGGCATTGGCGAGCTGCACATTTTGCGCGGATAGGTCTTCCAGCGAGACTTGATTGATGCCGGCAGAGAGGAGCTGGAGCATTTCCAGCTTGGGAAAGTCGGACAAGCTGTGCTTAGCGAAGGGCATAAATGCGACCATCGTGTCTACGTCCTGCAGGTCGGAAACTTCGTACGGATTTCTGTAGTAGATGACGTCGGCGACTTCGCGGAAGGCGTCAAGCTGTTCTTCGGTAAAAGGATACGCGACAAATAGTTTCATGGGTACCTCCTGATTTTTTCGTTTCTCTTTATGTACCCATTTTCAGGGTATCTATTTTTGCCAATATGGGTATACTATAACGTGAATCGATAATACGATTACGGAAACGACGAGGAGACGTGTCGGATTGAACGCCAACAACAAACCCAAATTTTATGCCGTCCGAAGGGGAAAAGAACCGGGGATCTACCGGACCTGGGAAGACTGTAAAAAACAAATACAAGGATACTCCAACGCATCGTATAAGAAGTTTTTCACACAAGCAGAAGCGGATGCTTTCATGCGGGATGAGACCGCACAACCCGTACCGGAAGACCCGGACAAAGGCCTCCACATCTATATCGACGGCAGCTACCAGCTCGATACGAAGCGGTTCAGCTTCGGGTTGGTCGGCTTCTTGGACGGTACAGAGTTTGAGGAGTGCCGTGCCTTCTCAGACGAAGAGGCAGCCGTCCACCGAAATGTCGCCGGCGAGTTATATGGGGCGTTTCGCGCGATCCAAATCGCGGTAGAAAAGCAAATCGATGCGCTGGACCTGTATTATGATTACGCCGGCATCGAAAAGTGGGCGACGGGAGAATGGCGGGCAAAGACAAGTTTGACAAGGCGTTATTCGGATACGTATAATCTATTTAAGTCAAAATTGACTGTGCGGTTTCATAAAATAGCCGCACACACCGGGCATGTCTACAATGAACGTGCCGATCAGCTTGCGAAGCAAGCATTAGAAACAGGAGGAGAAAATTGTTAAAAGAGTTTAAAGAGTTTGCCATGCGCGGTAATGTCATGGACATGGCGATCGGTATTGTATTAGGTACCGCATTTACCGCCATCGTGACCGCACTGGTAGAAGGAATCCTGATGCCGATCCTCAGTTTGTTGACCGGCGGTGTCGACTTCTCAAACTGGTTCATCAGCTTGGACGGAAGCAATTACGCAACCTTGGCACAAGCAAAAGAAGCCGGAGCGGCGACGTTGAACTACGGCGTTCTGATCAACGCAATCATTCATTTTATCTTTATTGCATTTGCCGTCTTCATGATGGTCAAAGCCATGAACAAACTGCGCAAGCCGGTTGAAGTCGCAGTCACAACCAAAGTCTGCCCATACTGCAAGTCGGAAATCGCATTGGAAGCGACCCGATGCCCGCACTGCACATCGGAGCAACCGGTCGAGGCGTAATGCACAATCTCGCAGAGATCAAAACCATGGTCCGGGCGCACAACGTGCGCCCGGTTGGTGATTTCTTGCGCTTTTCCGTCTTGTTGCCGCTGGTAGAAACGGAAGAAGGAATTTGCCTGCTCTATGAAAAGCGGGCGGAGAACATCTCGCAACCGGGCGAATCATCGTTCCCCGGCGGCCGCGTCGAAAAGGGAGAGACCCCGGAACAGGCGGCGATTCGCGAGACAGCGGAAGAATTGCAGATCACCATGGACCGCATCCGCATGATCGGACGTTGGAACCCGCTGGTCACTTATCACAATATGATCATCGACACTTTTATCGGCGAGATCACAGACTATCGACCCGAAAGGTTTGTGCCGAACGATGAAGTCGCAGAAATCTTTCACATTCCGTTGTCGTTTTTTATCGAAAATGAACCGCGCCGATTCCATTCAAAGCTGAAGATCGAACCGCCGCAGGATTTTCCGTATTCGCTCCTTCCGAATGAAAAGGATTACCCGTTTCGCGTCGGAACGCATGAGACCCTCTTTTGGGTATGGAAGAACCGCGTCATTTGGGGGCTGACGGCGACGATCACCAAGGACTTTATCGACCACGTAAAGGAGACGATATGACACCACACAATGAGGCTAAAGTAGGGCAAATTGCAGAGACCATCTTATTGCCGGGGGATCCGAAGCGGGCACAATTTATCGCAGAGACTTTTTTTGAGAATCCGGAGTGCGTCAACCAAGTGCGAGGCATGCTCGCCTTTACCGGCACCTACAAGGGGCGACCGGTATCCGTCATGGGGACCGGCATGGGCGTTCCGTCGATCGCCATCGTGTCGCACGAGCTGATCCACGTGTACGGCTGTAAGAATCTGATCCGCGTCGGCTCATGCGGCGGGATGCAGGAGCACCTGAACAATTTTGACATCGTACTGGCTCAAGGCGCCTGCACGGACTCCAGCTATCAGCGCACCTACGGAGTGGACGGCGTGTACTCGGCGATCGCATCGTGGGAGCTGCTCTACAAAGCCTATGAAGAGGCGAAGAAACTCGGCTACCCCGTGCACGTGGGCAATGTGTTAACGGGAGACGTCTTCTACGAGGACAATTTCGAGAGCTTCAGGACATGGCAAAAGCTGGGCGTGCTGGCGAAGGAGATGGAGAGTTATGCCCTCTATGCTAATGCGGCGCGCGCCGGTGTGAACGCATTGACCATCTTAACCGTGTCGGACTCTCTCCTGCATACGCACGAGACCACACCGGAACAACGAGAGCGCAGCTTTACAAGGATGATGGAAATTGCCTTAGCGCTTGCATAAGAGACTATTTTTTATAACGCTGTGCTATAATATCCGTATCACGATTCGAGTCGTGACCGAAGGGAAGTCAGAATGCGTAAAATCGGACTATTCACCTTTCTCGTATCGCTTACGGTATTTGCCGGCGTTTTCTTTTTTTCTAATCTGACCCTACCCAAAGTGGAGGCGCGTGCAGCCGAAAAAATCGAAGATGAAGATCTTGGGGAAGGCAATATCATCGAACAAAAAGTGGATAATGAATTGCTCTTTTTGGTAGCCGGCGTGGACCAGGTGGCAGGACAGCTGTGGTCGAGAACGGATACCCTTATTTTAGTGCACATCTATATGGATAGCGGAGAAATCAATTTGATTTCCATCCCCAGAGACACGCGTGTTTTCATCGATGAAGAACACGGGAACGACAAGATCAATCACGCCAATGCCTTCGGCGGCATGCGGTTGACACTGCGCACCGTGCGCGAGCTCTTGGGAATCGACCTGGACTACTATATCGAATTGGGATTTGAATCGGTGGAACGCATCGTCACGGCGATCGGCGGTGTAGAAGTGGAAGTCACGGTGCCGATTCACGTCGACGTGCCGCAGGTGGACTTAGAGCCAGGGTGGCAGTCGATCAACGGCAAAGAAGCGCTGATGTTTGCGCGATATCGCGGCGGATACGAAGATGGCGATCTCGGGCGGCTGCGCGCACAGCAGCACTTGATCATTCAGTGCGTCAAAGAGATACTGAAGCCCAATAAACTCCCCAAATTGCCGGGACTTCTGGATATCTACTACGAAGAGGTGCAGACGAATATCGCCCTGTCGACCTTGACCAATATGTTGCCCTTGATCAGCAATTTCTCCGGCGACAAGATCAGTACAGCGCATATTCCCGGAGAGCCGAACGAGATCGACGGGATCTACTACTACGAGTACGACGTAGGGGGCACACAAGAGATTGTGGACAAGTATTTGCACGAGTACAAGATCAAGCCGGTGGCCGTGTTAGAGGATCGAGAAGACGATACCGAGGAGAGTTCTGAAGAGACCGAAGCCCTCGAAACGGAGGATTACGAAGAGGAGACGACATACGAGGAAGAAACCGAGGCGTATGTTGAAGAGTATTCAGAAGAGTCCTACGAAGAGACCGAAGAATATTCCGAGGAGTCTACCGAAGAGTACACCGAGGAAGATACAGAAGAATACGTAGAATAGAAAAAAGCTCTCTATGGCGAATGCCACGGAGAGCTTTTTTGATGGAAAACTCAAGATCTTTGATAAGTGAGGAGAGCACGGATACCTCTTTGAGGCCATATCTTGGCCGAGCGGCCGTGAGCGTGCCGAGAAGAGGTGTCCGTGCTTGACGAAACGTGCGTCGCCAGATAGAAAAGCTCTCTATGACAAGCGCCACGGAGAGCTTTTTGATTATCCGAGGTGAATGCGGTGGAAGACTTTCTTTCCCTTCTTCACCACCAGCGATCCTTCGGGGTAGTCCGCCGGGACGATGACCATGCCTGCGTCTTCGACGCGCACGTCGTCGATGGCGACGCCGCCCTGTTCGATCAGGCGTCTCGCTTCGCCGTTGCTCTTGGTTAAGCCGGCAGCTTTCAAGAGATCCAGAAGACCCATGCCCGCTTCCGGCACTTCGATCGTTGAAGACGGCATGTTTTCATCTGAGCCGATATTGGAGAAGATCGCTCGCGCGGTCTGCTGTGCCTGGTCGGCGGCTTCTTTGGAGTGGACGATGGCGACCACTTCCCAAGCGAGTCTCTCTTTGCCTTCGTTGATGCGTTCGCCGCCCAGCTTGCCCAACTCTTTACATTCTTCCGTCGGAACAAAGGTCAGCTGAAGGAGGAATTTCTCGACATCGCGGTCGTCCACATTTCTGAGGTATTGGTACATCTCGTACGGCGTGGTCTTTTCGGCGTCGAGCCAGACAGCGCCTTTTTGGCTCTTGCCCATCTTCTCGCCGGTGGCCGTCGTCAGCAGATTGAAGGTCATGCCGTACACTTGTTGGCCTTCCATTTTGCGCACGAGCTCCATCCCGCCGATGATATTGGACCACTGGTCCGACCCGCCCATCTGCAGGCGGCAGTTATGGCGCTTGTACAGCTCTAAGAAGTCGTAGGACTGCATCAGCAGGTAACCGAACTCGAAGAAGGTGAGCCCTTGGTCGAGGCGGTTCTTGTAGGCGTCCATTGCGAGCATGCGTCCGACGGTAAAGTGCACGCCGACGTCACGCATAAACTCCAGGTATTTCAATTCGGTGAGCCAGTGGGCGTTGTTGTCAAAAATCGCCTGGCCTTCCGAGAAGTCGAGGAAACGGCGGAATTGATTCTCAAAGCAGGCGGCATTGTGGTCAATGATCTCTTTGGTCATGAGGGAGCGCATGTCGCTGCGGCCGGACGGGTCGCCGATCATGGTCGTGCCTGCGCCTAACAGTGCGATCGGGCGATGCCCGTGGTTTTGCATTCGTTTCATGACCATGATCTGGATAAAGTGGCCTAGGGTCAAGCTGTCGGCGGTGGCGTCAAAACCGATGTAGAAGGTCAGCTTCTCGTTTTGAAGAAGCTCTTTAAGCTCCTCTTCGTGTGTGCATTGTTCCAAGTAGCCGCGCTCTTGCAGCTCTGTAAATACCGATGTCGTCATGTAATCCTCTCTTTCCAATAAAAAAAGGCGGACGAAGGGCGGGTTGTTCCCGCGGTTCCACCTTGATTTCTCGCTTATGCCTTTCGGCGTGATTCGCTCCGGCGCCGTACTTCCCCATGGGACTTGCCTGCTCTCACCTGCCGCAGCGCTCTCTTGATCGTCCGGGTACTATTCGCCTTCATCGCTTCCATTGTCCATTAGAATAACAAAGGACTGCGAAGGTGTCAAGATAAAAGGGCGGTTTTTCCTTATCATGAAGCGCTTTGATTGCGAATCGACGGGGGTTACTTTATAATAAGGGGTAGAATTTACAATTGAAACGGAATCGGCCAAAGGGGAACTGCGGCCCATTGGGAGGATGCATATGAGTATCAAAGATAGATTGCTGGAAAAAATTGAAAAGCGCACGGCCTCGGTAGGCGTCGTGGGATTGGGCTATGTCGGGCTGCCGCTCGCGGTGGAAAAGGCGAAAGCCGGCTACCGCACCGTGGGGATCGACGTGTCGGAAAAGAAAGTCGCACTGGTCAATCAGGGCACAAACTATATTGGCGACGTGGATGACGCCGTCATGAAAAACCTCGTGAGCGAGGGGAGACTTTCTGCTTCGACGGATTTCTCCGTCGTGAGCGAGCTGGACTTTGTCGTGATCTGCGTGCCGACGCCGCTGGATACCCATCAGCAGCCGGACATCAGCTATATTGAAAACTCCACGCATGCGATTGGGCAGCACCTGCGCAAGGGCACGCTCGTCGTACTGGAGAGCACGACCTATCCCGGAACGACGGAAGAGCTGCTGTTGCCGATCCTCGAAAAAGAGAGCGGTTTGACCTGCAGCGAAGACTTCTTCTTGGCGTTTTCGCCGGAGCGCGTCGACCCGGGCAACAAGGACTTCAAAACGAATAATACGCCGAAGGTCGTCGGAGGCGTTTCTCCGGAAGCGACCGAAGTCGCCAAGGCATTTTACGAATCCGTACTGGCGAGCGAGATTTACCCCGTGTCATCTCCGGCGGTGGCCGAGATGGAAAAGATATTGGAAAACACGTATCGCTTCGTGAACATCGGGCTGGCCAACGAAATGGCGATCATCTGCCACAAGATGGGCATCAATGTGTGGGAAGTGATCGATGCGGCCAAGACGAAACCCTATGGTTTCCACGCATTCTACCCGGGGCCGGGCTTAGGCGGCCACTGCATCCCGTTGGATCCGTTTTATCTGACATGGAAGGCCAGAGAGTACGACTACCATACGAAATTGATCGAAACCTCCGGCGAAGTGAACAGCATGATGCCGGCGTACACGGTCGAGCGCGCGTCCCATATCCTCAACGACGACAAGAAGCCGTTAAACGGTTCACGCGTCTTATTGCTGGGCGTCGCCTATAAAAAAGATATCGACGACCTGCGCATGAGCCCCGCACTGAAAGTGCTGGAAATTCTGGAGTCGTTCCATGCGGAAGTCAATTATTACGACACCTATAACCCCGAGTTTACCGCGTACGATGGCACCGTGCGCAAAACGGTCACGGAGTTAACCGAAGAAGAGATCCGCTCCTATGACTTGGTGATGATTACAACCGAGCATACGAATGTCGACTACGCGTTTGTCGCGGAGCACGCACAGCGCTTGTTTGACACCAAAAATGCGACCAAGGGACTGGCGGATCGTTCCAAGATCGAAGTACTGTAATTGCGGCGCGCGGGCTTGCCCGTGCGCGATTTCGTAAGAGGTGAGAGAGTGAAGGTATTGCAAATCAACTCGTATTTCGCCGGCAGCGTCTTCTACGAAGACCTGTACGCGGCGATCGACAAGCGCGGCATTTCCCAGGATATCTATGTATTCACCTACAAGGGGAATCAATTGGACCAGACTTTTGGCGACCGCGTGCACTTGCGATACCCGAACTCCAAATGGGATAAGTTGATCTTTCGCTTGAAACACAAACGGGCGTTTGACGATCTGCAAAAGACGTTGGATATCGCAAGTTACGATATTTCACATGCTCACTCACTGTTTTCCAATGGATTTCTCGCCTTGCAAACCAAGAGAAAGTACGGAATTCCTTATATTGTCGCCGTGCGCAATGCCGATATCAACGACTTTTTCAAAAAGGCGATCCACCTCAGGCGCATCGGCAACGAGATACTGAAAGAAGCGGAACGGGTCATCTTTATTTCGGAGGCACACCGCACGGAAGCGTTAAGGGACCATGTGTCCCCATCGATCCGAGAAGCCGTGCGGAAAAAGTCCGAGGTAATCCCCAATGCGATGAATCGCTTTTGGATCGACCAAAGTGTTCGTGAGAAAACAGAGCCGAAAGAACACGCCGTCCGGCTCGTCTATACCGGCAATATCGATAAAAACAAAAATGTATCCGGCACGTTGCTGGCCTCTGACGAGCTGATGCGAAGAGGATACGACCTCCGGTATCAAGTCGTCGGCAAAATGCGCGACGAAGGGGTCAAGAAGGCCTTAGAAGAGCGTAGCTACGCCCATGTGCAGCCCTTCACCTCCAACCGCGAGGAACTGCGCGATATCTATCGAGAAAACGACATCTTTGTCATGCCGTCCCGCCACGAGACCTTCGGGATCTCTTATTTGGAGGCGATGTCGCAGGGGTTGCCCGTAATTTATACCAAGGGGCAGGGATTTGACGGGCAATTTGCGCAGGGAAGCGTCGGATACGCGGTGACTTATGATCGTCCGAATGAGATCGCAGATGCCGTCGAGGCGATCTTGGCAGACTATCGCCGCATCTCTCGCACAGCGATCCATGAGGCGATGCAATTCAATTGGGATACTATTGCAGAGAAGTATGTCAATATTTATCAAAACTGCCAATTACGCGCGCCGGAGGTGTACAATGAATCCTAGAGTATCTGTGGTCATTCCCGTCTATAATGAAGAGCGTTTTATCGACCGATTCGTGAGATCTCTGTTGCTGCAAACCTATCCACGTGAAGACATGGAGTGGATCTTTGTGGACGGGATGTCCACCGACCGCACCCAGGCGTTACTGGGTGAGTATCAAAAGCAGAATCCGAAGCTGATCCGTTTGTTTACCAACCCGGACCGAACGGTCCCATACGCGATGAACATCGGGATCTTGGCATCTTTAGGAGAATATGTCGTGCGCTTGGACGCACACAGCAAATACGAACCCGATTATATTGAACGCTGTGTCTACTATTTAGACACGACCGATGCCGACAATGTCGGCGGCGTTGCTGTCACCAAAAGCCGCGGCTTTATTGGCGGCGCGATCGCCAAAATGTTGAGCTCACGCTTTGGCGTGGGGGACTCGCACTTTCGCACGGGTGGAAAAAACGGCTATGTGGACACGGTGCCCTTTGGCGCTTTTCGCCGCGAGGTGTTCGACAAAGTCGGTTTGTACGACGAGCGCCTGGACAGAAACCAGGACAATGAGCTCAACTTCAGAATCAGAGACAACGGCGGGAAGATCTACCTCGCACAGGACATCCGCTTTACGTATTACAGTCGCGATACCGTGAAAGGCATTGTGAAGATGGCGCGGCAAAACGGAAAATGGAATGTGCTCACGATGAAGATCATGCCAGGCGCGATGGGCGTTCGCCACTTTGTGCCGCTGGCCTTCGTGCTCTCGCTGATCGTCCTGCCACTCCTAAGCCTTGTTTTAGGGTGGGTTAAATACTTGCTCATCGCGGAATTGGCGGCCTATTTGCTACTGGACGTCCTATTTTCTGCAAAAGCGGCCAACAATCCGCGGGAATTTTTCGTGCTGCTCTTCTTATTTCCCCTCTTTCACATCAGTTACGGAGTCGGGTCACTGGAAGGCATCGCGACCTTAGTTACGAGTAAAAAGTGGTAATCCCACCAACGATAGATAGTAGGAATGATATGAAACCATTGCATATTGCGATTATTGCCCGAGGGCTTCCCTCGCCGGAATACAAACTCACGGGGATATTTGAGTACGATTACGCCAAGGCCTTTGTGAAAGCCGGCGTCAAAGTGTCTTTACTCGCCGTTGATTTGCGTTCCATTTTGCGAAAGAGAAAACTCGGCATCGAATCGTATGAGAAAGATGGCATATCGATCACCTCCATCAACTGGCCGGTCGGCAATATTCCCAAGAAATTATTTTACGCCATCGGCTACAAAGCGCTGAAGAAAGCGTATCGGATCATGGTCGAGAAGGACGGCGTGCCGGACTTGCTCCATACCTTCTTTACCGATCACTCCTATCTCGGCGCACTTCTTAAGAAAGAAACGGGGCTTCCGCTCTTTATCTGTGAGCCCAACAGCCATATCAATACCGACCCGATCCGGCCGTCGCTCTACAAAGCGGCGAAGGAAGCGTATCATACAGCGGATGTCGTGCAAGCCGTGAGCCCCGTGTTCCAGCGCCGGCTCAAACAAGTGTTTGAAATCGACAGCGTGTACATACCGATCCTGCCGGACTTAAAGATCTTTCGCTACCGGGAAGGGGAACGAAAAAAGCGCATCGCATCGACAGGGCGCGTCACCCGAGACAAGGGTATGCGTGAACTGATCGAAGCCTTCTTGCGGATCCAACACGAGTTTCCCGATTACCGACTCGATATCTTCGGGGACGGCGACGAACGAGAAGAACTGGAAGCGCTCGTAAAAAAAGCGCATGCGCAAGAAGCCGTGATCTTTCACGGCGAAGTCGAACGCAAAGAGCTCAGCGCCTTTTACGACGAAGCCTGTATGTTTGCGCTCTGTTCTCACCATGAGACCTTTGGATTGTCCTATTTTGAGGCGTGGGGTTCGGGCTTGCCGGTCGTTTCGACGCGCTGCGGCGGGCCGGAACACGCATTTACCGAAGAGAATGGCATTTTAGTCGAAGTGGGCAATGTGCAAGAAATCGCAGAGGCACTGTCGACAATGCTTCACAATATCGACCGATACGACCGTGCCCAGATCTCCGAAGAGGCACATCGCGAGTTCTCCGAAGAGCGAATTATCGGAGAAATACTCAGAATGTATGAACAGATGATCGAAGGAAACGATCAGCCACAATAAGCAGCTGTGGGGGCTGCCAACCAAGGAGGAACGATGAGAGCAACGAAAATGTTGATGTGCGCCTTTGTCTTTTGGCTTGCATTAGCCATTCCGGGGTATGCCTCGGATCAAGAGGCGACAAAAACAGAGCCCGCGCCGGTAGTGACGAATCGATACCAAGTGGCGACGGCAAAGGAAGACGGAACCTTTGCGGCAGAAGGGGAATACCCATCATTAGAGGAAGCGGTGAGCGCTGCGAAGGGGAATGCCAACCGCGTGGTTCGCGACATGAACCGAACCAAGGGAAACGGCGTCGTTTACATGAGCGAAGGGCAGGTCATCACCACGCCTTCCAAAGTGGGCGGCGTGATCTTGACCTATGGCAACGAGCACTACAATACGTATGTCGCTGAAGGATACGACGCGCAACTTGTGTCGACCAACGGGGTGGACGTAACCATTCAACTGATGGGCATGAAGGGCGCTGTCGTAAAGGCAAAATCCGCCCAACCGATCGATCAGGTGGAGCTCGTGCCGCCGGCACATATTGAAGCCGTATCCTATTACGAAAACAAAGACGGTCAGCTGACGCATGTCTTACAAAGCTTCCGATACGACAAGGCCGAAAACGGATGGAGTGCCGACGCATATCGCATCTATCTAGGGCCGGCACCGGAGTTTATGAAGCCGGAGACCCGCTATTACTCGTACAGCGCGAGCGCCTTCTATACCGATCGCGCACAGACGAATTCCGTGGGCAACTTTGAACCCTACTATAAAAACCTCTCCTTCCGCACACAGACCGTGTATACGGCGGAAGAACTGGATGCGTATATCGCTTCCTGGAATCAGCCGAAATCCAAACTGATGGGTGTGGGGAAAGACCTGAAGCGCTTGGAAAGCGAATACGGGATCAATGCCTTGATGCTCCTCGCGATGGCGTCTCATGAGAGCGCCAAAGGCATGAGCGAGATTGCACAAACGAAGAACAATCTGTTCGGCGTCCGCGCGACAGACGACAATCCGTTAAAGAATGCCACCGAGTTTAAGACAGTGGCAGAAGCACTTGAATATCAGGCGAAAGAGATTCTCGCCGGCGGATATTTGAACGCGCCGGAGAGCTGGCGCTATCATGGTCCGCATGTCGGCGATAAGTTCAGCGGCCTCAACGTCAAATATGCATCCGACCCCTACTGGGGAGAAAAGATCACCGGGCATCTGACGGCGATCGACAAATTCCTCGGCGGCAAAGACTATGGGCGTTACACCATCGGTTGGACCGAAGGCAAAGCGGAAGCTTATGCCGACGCCGACTTATCCGGGGACGCACTCTACGATTACTACAATGTAGGCGGTGCATTTCCTGCATCGGTACCCGTGTCGATTCTCGGCGAAGAGAATGGCGTGTATACAACCCCGAGCCTTATGCCGGAGGCACCGGGACAAGCCGTTTATGTGGATGGCGACTCCATCAGCATCAGCTACAAGGGCACCGGAGTGGAGCCGATGGTTCAAGCGGCATCGAAGAATACGGATATCATCCGCTTGGCCGGTGAGAACCGCTATGCAACTGCCATTGAGATTGCCAAACAGCACCGCGAGAATGCAAAAACCGTGTTTCTCGCCAACGGCGTCACGCAGATCGACGCATTGAGCGCGGCACCGTACGCCTATCATTTACAGGCACCGCTATTGCTCACACCCGGAGCGGCGGTCGATGCGCAGCTCAAACAGGAACTTTCGCGTTTAGGTGCCAAGCGAATCATCATCGTCGGCGGGACGAAATCCGTATCCGCATTGATGGAAGAGACATTGCGTGAAACCTATGAAGTGGAGCGCATACAAGGCGCCAATCGCTACGAGACTTCGGCCAAAATCGCCGAGAGACTGCAAAAAGAGATCCCCGGCTTAAGCCATGTGTTTGTGGCCAACGGCATCTCCGCGGTCGATGCGCTGAGCATCGGACCGGTCGCCGCACAAAAAGGCGCGCCGATTCTCCTAACCGACGGCAAGAGAGTGGATCCGTCCGTTGAGGGGATCCTACAAGGGAAGAAATCCATCACCGCCATCGGAGGGAACAATTCCGTTTCCGACGTACTGTGTGACGAGTGGTCGCAAAATGCCGAGGTAAGCCGCATTGCGGGAGCCAACCGCTACAAGACATCCGCGGCGATCGCCGAGCAATACGTACCGAGGGCCAATGCCGTGGTCTTTGCCACCGGTCAGCAATTAGCCGACGGTCTCGCCGGCGCGACATTGGCGGCCAGCTACGAAGCCCCGTTGCTATTGGTCGACGACCAACTCCAACAGGAAGTCAGCCGCTATATCGACGGACAAAGCTATGAAAAAGTGCTGGTACTGGGCGGAGAAAACTCCGTTAAAGAAACCGTTGTGAAGCAGATTTCCAATACGATTAAGTAGTCATCGATTTGTAAGAGCAGATTCATATTGGTTCATAAGATGATGAGTATGAGGAGAGCCCGGATTTCTCTTTGAGGCCATATCTTGGCCGAGCGGCCGTGAGCGTGCCGAAAAGAGATATTCCGGGCTCGACGAGATGAGAAGCGAGGGCGAGAGCTCTCGCTTTTTCATGCTTTCACACCTGCCCCAACCTTGACACCGTTCTTGCGGATTGATATCATAAGCTAAACCTATGCAAACGAAAGGAATCGCTATGAACTTTCCATTTCACGATGTTCTCATGGAAGAACTGAAAGCCGCTTTGGGCTGTACGGAACCGATTGCCGTTGCTTTAGCAAGCGCAAAAGCGCGCTCCCTCATCGAAGCGGACGTTGAACGTATCGAATTGTATTGTAGTCGCAATGTTATAAAAAACGCGAATAGCGTCGTTGTGCCAAAAACCAATGGACTGAAGGGGATCCGCATTGCATCCGCCGTGGGAGCCATCGGCGGAGATGCGACGAAGGGACTGGAAGTGTTGAGCGATGTACAGCCAGTAGATATCGAAGCTGCCACGCAACTGATCGATGCCCATCAGGTAGAAGTCCACGAAAAGAGCGGTGTCGACAATTTATATATCGAAATCCATGTCCACGGAGCGGGGGAACACGCCATTGCCGTCATCGATCAGGTACATGACCGATTCTCGCGACTGGAGAAAAATGGAGAGTCCCTCATGGAAGAGACGCAGGCAGAGGTCAGCGTACAGGAGGATCCTTACCGTAAAGACGATTGGAGCCTTGCAGCGATCTATGATTATGCAAAGGACTTTACACCGACCGACAATCCGGTGCTGCTGGAAACTTTAGATCGCGTGATTGCTTATAACATGGCGATCTCAGATCAGGGGCTGAACAGCTCCTACGGTCTCAATGTCGGGAAGCTCTTTCTGGCTCGCGATACAGAGGCGAAAGAGTATGCTGAGATCATCGGACGCACGGCGTCCGCTTCCGATGCGCGCATGGGAGGCTGCAACTCGCCCGTCGTCGTCAACTCCGGAAGCGGGAATCAGGGTATTACGACCTCGGTCCCCGTCATCCTCTACGGGATCAATCACGATGTACCGGCGGAGGACGTGTATCGCGCCCTCGCTTTTTCCGGATTGCTGGCGGTGTATCAAAAGCATTTCCAAGGCCTGCTGTCGTCCTTTTGCGGCGTCATGAGTGCGGCGACCGCTTCTGTTGCAGCGATCGGATTGATGAAAGGGCTCAGCCTTAAGCAGCTCTCCGACATGATCTCCATTTCGCTGTCCACCGGTGGCGGCGTCTTCTGCGCCGGCGCCAACGCGATGTGCGCATCAAAGATCGCGATCTCTTTGCAAACCGCCTTTTTAGCGCTGGACCTCGTGGAGCGCGGTGAGACCGCACCGGAGAACGAAGGCCTCACCGGCGCCGATGCCGACCATACGATCCGTGAGATCGGCCGCCTCGCGAAGAACAGTATGCAAGGCGTCGACGACGAAATATTGCAAATTATGCTCTCCCGACACAAGGGAGGGGAGATGTAACAAAAAATCCTCCATTTAGAAATGGAGGATTTTTTGTTATCGCTTCAATGTTCCAAATATCCCTCTCATGATCGCGCGCCCGACTTCCCGTCCGGCGGTACCCATGATATTCTTCGTAAAGCGCTCCACATAACCTTCGCGACTGGAGGCTTTAGGTTTTGCTTTGGCCTCTTCTTTGGCTTTTTGGGCTTCTTCTTTGGCGATGCGCTCGCGCAATTCCGCCTCTTCCTGCTCGCGTTTGGCGAGTTCGGCGCGGGAGGCGAGCATCTCGTAGGCGGATTCAGGGTTCACGCGCTCTTTGTACTTGAACATGAAGGGAGACTGCATCATCAGCTGTTGCACTTTCTCCGGAGACAAAGTACCCAGCTTGCTCTTCGGTGGGTAGATCAGGGCGATGTCGACGGGCTTGGGAATGCCTTCGGCATCGAGCGGCGAGACGATCGCCTGCCCGGTCTTGAGCGAGGTGATGGCTTCGGCGACATCGATCCCTTCGGATTCGCGGAAGGTTTGCGCGATCTGCCGCACGTTTTTGAGCTCTTTGGGCGTATAGGCGCGCAGCGCGTGCTGGATTTTGTTGCCGAGCTGTGCGAGCACTTGATCGGGGATATCCATCGGGCTTTGCGTAATAAAGAAGATACCCACGCCTTTAGAGCGGATCAGGCGAACCATCATCTCGATCTTGTCGACGAGCACTTTGGGTGCGGCATCAAAGAGAAGATGAGCTTCGTCGAAGAAGAAGACGATCTTCGGCTTGTCGACATTGCCGACTTCCGGCAGCTCTTCGTATAGCTCAGACAGCAGCCACAAGAGCAGCGTCGAATACAAGAGCGGATTGCTGTACAGCTTTTGCGATTGCAGGATGTGGATCATGCCTTCGTTGGAAGAAACTTGGAGAAGATCGGTAATTTGAAGCGCGGGTTCGCCGATCAGAACGCCCCCGTCCTGTTCTTCCAGCGAGATGATGCTACGCATGATCGCGCCGACAGACGACGAGGCGATATTGCCGTATCGGGCGCGGTATTCGGCGGCGTTTTCTGACAAGAAAGCCAACATGGCTTTCAGATCGTCGAGATCGAGTAGCAGCCACCCCTCCTCGTCGGCGACGCGAAAGGCGATGTCGAGTATGCCGGATTGGGTGTCGTTCAGCCCCAACAAACGAGACAGCAGCATCGGTCCCATTTCGGAGATGCTGGCGCGCACCGGCACGCCGGTTTCTCCGTACACATCCCACAGGGTAACGGGGTACGTGCGCGGGGTGAAATTCGTCAGACCGAGCTCTGTAAGGCGCTCGGTGATTTTTTCGTTGATCTCCAGCGGTTCCGCGAGACTGGCGATGTCGCCTTTGACGTCTGCAAGAAAGACCTGGATGCCCTGTTCGCTCAAGTTTTCCGCAAGGACCTTGAGGGTGACGGTCTTCCCGGTGCCGGTCGCTCCGGTGATGAGTCCATGGCGCATGAGCATTTGATTTTGTATGACCAGTGGTTGTTGGCCGAGTCCGATGGTAAAGTCGGTATTCATACAGCACCTCCTCTTTAGCGGTATTATACCCGAGAACGGCGTGGATGGAACGCTCCTCTGCTATAATAAGGGCAAGGAGGTGTGGACGATGCAATTAGAAGGAAAAATTACAGACATTCGCTTTCAAAGTGCGGAAACCGGCTATTGTGTCGCCACACTGGAGACAGATGACGGCGAGATCACGATCGTGGGCACCTTTCCCGAAGTGCGCATCGGGGAGAGCGTGACCGCGACGGGCGAACTTGTATTTCACGCGAAGTACGGCGACCAGTTCAAGGCGAGCGCTGTATCGATACAGCGCCCCACGTCCAAGCACGCGATCTACTCGTATTTGGCGTCCGGCATCATCGACAAAATCGGCCCGAAGACGGCGGAGGCCATTGTGGACCTCTTCGGGGAAGAGACGCTTCGAATCATGCAGGACACGCCGGAGCGGTTGCTGCAAGTGCGTGGGATCGGCAAAAAGACGCTGGCGCGGATCGTCGCCTCATATAAAGAACAGGAAGAAGGCCGCGAGGTCATGCTGTATTTACAGGGACTTGGCCTCACATCGAACCTTTCGTACCGCATTTATAAAGAATACGGCGACCGCACGCGGCAAATTCTGACACAAAACCCGTATCAGCTGACGCTGGATATTGAGGGCATCGGGTTTAGAAAAGCGGACGAGATCGCAAGATTGGGCGAACTGCAGCCGGATGACCCCGCGCGCTTGAAGGCGGGTCTCTTGTATCTGCTGCAGGAAGCCGAACAAAACGGCGGGCACTGCTGCCTGCCGGAGCCGCGCCTTTTGCGCGAAGCCGCAGAGCTGCTTCAAGTGGAGGAGCCGCTGATCGCCGAGGCGCTCTTTTCGCTTCGATTAGACGGGAAGCTGCATCATGAAGAGGTGGACGGCGTCTTCTACGCGTACCGGATGGAAGCTTTTGAAGCGGAGCGCGATATCGCATTTGCCCTGGCGCGGAAACTGCAGGTGAAAGCCGCTGATATACCGGTGGACAGAGCGTGGGTTGAAGGCTTGGGCGAGGAGCAACAGCAGGGGATCGACATCGTGACGGCATCCGGCGTGAGCATCATCACGGGAGGTCCGGGTACGGGAAAGACGACCTTACTGCGCGCGCTTCTGGGCATTTTACAGGCGGATGGGCAGCATGCGCTGCTCTGTGCGCCGACGGGACGCGCTGCCAAGCGAATGGAAGAGAGCACCGGTACGCCGGCGGCGACGATCCACCGCATGCTGGGGTATAATCCGACGGCGTTTCCGCCCTATGAGTTCGACGAAGACAATCCTTTAGATGCCGACTGGATCATCGTAGATGAAAGCTCCATGCTGGATGTCTTTTTGATGGAACGGCTGTTGCGTGCGGTAAAAGTGGACACGCGGCTCGTATTCGTCGGAGACGTGGACCAGCTGCCTTCGGTCGGCGCCGGCAATGTGCTGAAAGACCTCATCGACTCCGACGTGATTCCCAAAATGCGCCTTACGCAGATCTATCGGCAGGCACAGGAGAGCGCCATTGTCACCAATGCGCACCGCATGCAAAAAGGGGAGCTCCCCGTCGTCAACGAAAACGGAACCGACTTTTTCTTCATGAAGACGAGCTCACAGGAGAGAACCGTCGGGCTGATCCCACAGCTCTTGGCGTCTCGCTTGCCGAAAGCGTACCAGGTGAATCCGATCGGCGACATTCAGGTGCTGACACCCGTAAAAAAACAGCCGACGGGCACCGTGTCGCTCAACGCTTCCCTCCAGGAGGCGCTCAACCCCTATACGCCCGCTAAAGGGCAGATCGAGGTGCGCGGCGTCTGGTACAGAGAAGGGGACCGCGTCATGCAGATGCGCAATAACTACGATATCGCCGTGAACGATGCCACGGGCGAACTGCGCGCGGGCGTCTATAACGGAGATTTAGGGATCGTTGACAGCGTATTTGACGACGGGCTCGTCGTGCGGTTTGATGACGACAGCACGTGCATCTACCGAAAAAAAGAGATGGACGACCTGCAGCACGCCTACGCCATCACCATCCACAAGTCGCAAGGCAGTGAGTTTCCGATCGTCGTGATCCCGCTACATTGGGGGCCGATGATGCTGTACACGAGGAATCTCTTGTATACGGCGATCACGAGGGCGAAACAGCTCGTCGTGTTGGTCGGGGAGGAAGAAGTCATGCGAAAGATGATCGCCAACACCCATCAGGATACTCGCTACACGCACTTGCGCCACCGCTTGCAGCAGGCCTATCAGACGCTTCAAAGAGGAATCAGCGATGCGAGTGAGTGATTTTGTATTTGTACGAGAGGGCATCTGCCTCTTTTGCAAAGAGGAGGAAACCTATGGCGACGCGATCTGCACCGACTGCCAAAGCCGCTTACAGCCCTCCGGTGAACATTTTGCGTATGACGAAGACCACGACTGCGCCATCGCCTATTTCTACAACCGCTTTATGCAGGACGTGATCCAGGAGTTTAAGTTCCACGAATGCGCAGAGCTGGCGGAGCCCATCGGGCGGTTGCTCTATGAGTACGTGAAGGGGGGCGGTTTCTCCCACATCACGCACATTCAGCCGATCCCCATGCACCCGAGAGCCGAGCGGCGGCGGGGTTATAATCAGTCCGTCCTCATGGCGCATGAACTTGCCAAACATACGGGGTGGCAAGTGGCGGATCTTCTCGAAAAGACCAAGGCGACGCAAGAGCAAAACAAACTCAACCGCATCCAGCGCGAGCACAATTTAGCCGATGCGTTCACTTGTCGGCCGACGCACGCGACGGAACGTATGCACGTCCTCTTGTTGGACGACTTCGTGACGACCGGAAACACGATGCGACAGGCGACACGTGCACTGGCCGGGACCCCGTTTGCGTCCGTAACCGCACTCGCGCTCACCGCTCCGAGGCGGTATCGCTAAAATTCGGGATCGATCGGCAACAGAGGCGCCCTCAATTCATTGCAAAAAGGCGCATGTCTGTGATAGAATAGTTTCAATCACCAAAAGGGCAAGGTGCATGTTTTACCGGTGCATCCGATGTACGAACCTTGTACCTTTCGAATAGCATACTGGGAGGACATTATGGGAAAGCAAAAATTTGAAAGAACCAAACCCCACGTCAACATC
>CAZEBB010000012.1:0-46015 GCA_964510345.1 uncultured Peptoniphilaceae bacterium | reverse complement strand
AGAGAAGCGGCATACATGGAGATCAGAATATTTTCTTCATCGATCCCCGTGAGAGCTACGGTCGCATCATAATGGAGGATCCCTTCGGCTTCCAAAAGCTCCTGATTCGTCCCGTCACCTTGGACGACGATCACTTGAGGATAGGTCATGGCCAGCACTTCACACTTCTCAGGGTCGATCTCGATGATCTTAAGTTTTTTCCCTGAGCGGAGCAATCGCTTGGTCAAATAATGAGTGATCCGTCCCCCACCGATGATCATGATATTCTCAATATGTTCCTTTGTGTATCCCATACTCACGCTGAACCGGTGTAAGTCGCTGGAGGATCCCGTTACATAAATCTGGTCTCCGGCTTTGATGACAAAATCCCCTCGAGGGATAAAGACATCGCCGTCTCGTTTGACGATACAGACGATCACCGAAATCCCGATGCCACGCAATTGATTTAAGGCTAAGCCGGCGATGACACTACCCTCTTCGACCGGGAATTCAACCAAGTTCACTTTCCCCGCTCCGAAGGTTTCTACATCCAACGCATGTGGAAATTTGAGGATACGCTCGATATCGAAAGCCGCCGCCTGGTCCGGATTGATGACGAGGTCAATCCCCATTTTCTCGATCATAAACTCTAAGTGTTCAGAGTATTCGGGACTTCTGACGCGTGCGATTGCAAACTTCGCCCCCATCTGTTTTGCCATCAATGCTGAGATGATATTGATTTCGTCACTGGATGTGACCGAAAGAAACATGTCAGCGGTATGTACATTCGCCGTATCGAGAGTCTCGTAGTTCGTTCCGGTGCCCTCAAAACCGATGATATCGTACGAACTCATCAGATTCTCTACGATGCGCATATCGCGGTCGATCAAAGTAATGTCGTTACCCTCATCCGAGAGGTGAGAGATCAGGGTTTCTCCAACCTTTCCCCCTCCGATAATCATTATATGCATTGCGAACTCCTTTCAATGATATTGGCATTATATCAATCTCTAATCTTTCCAACAAGCATAGAAAATAACTAATGTAGACAATCAAAAAGCGAGAGGATTTGCTCTCGCTTAGTGTAGGATAGGCATCGATTGTATTAGGGTGAGGAGCGTCCGGAAGAGTTTTCCGCGCGACGAGCGGGTTTGCATATGGGATTAACTCTCGCTGATCGTCTCTTCTTCAATCTCCTGAGGAATGGCGCGCAGTCTCCAAGACTTGTATTGATCGATGATGTCGTACAATTGTTTGACGACATAACCCAAGATCATCGCGTCATCCATAAAGCCCAACCCCAAGATAAAATCGGGCAGCATGTCGACCGGGGACACCAAGTAGACGAGCCCCGCGGTAATCATGAAGATCGCCGATTTGCTGACATTGCGGTACGCGCCGGAGCGATAGTCGGACAATAGTTGCCGGAGGACTTTGATATCTTCAAACATCGTGCGGATACCGAACTTGCGGCTCTTCCCTTCCGAGTCCTTCAACAGATCATCCAGTTTTTGTCGGTCCTCATATATTTTTTGTGCACGCGGAGTTAAGTGTTTCAGCACGGATTCAGCGCGGTTGGCCAAGGTGATCACCTCCAAATATTTCTCGTTATAATATACCCGTTTTCAAGTACCAATCGACAGGATCACGCGATAAATTCGTGTGACTTATTTCGATACCAATGAATAAACCACGGGTACAACAGGAGCCCCTTAAGAACCGCTGAAATTGCAATGGCATAAAAGATCCCGTACAGTCCAAAAACGGAGCGAAGCCACAGTGCAAGTGGGATGCGTATCGCATTTCCGAAGATGCCACCGATACTCGGATACAGTGTATTTCCCATGCCCTGGAATACGCCGGACGCCGTGTAGTCCAAACTCATCGGGATTTGGATTACGCCTGCCACTACGAGATAAACGGCGCCTGACGCCAATGCCTCCGGATCATCGATCAAAAATAAACCACTCAGCGGCTGGGCACCCAGTATGAGGACGAGCATGGCAACCGTTCCGACGACTACCCCAACGACCGTTCCTTGGATAAAGCCGCTCCAAACGCGGTCCGGTCGATTCGCCCCGAAATTCTGAGCGGAAAATGCCGTCAGCGCACTCGACAACCCCATCATCGTCAACCATCCGATCGACTCTACCTCAACACCGACCCGATAGGCTGCAAAAGCCCCCGAACCGTACTCAGCGACAAAACGAGAGATCAAGGCGGACACAAGTGCAAAGAATATCGATTGAAGGCCAGATGGCGTACCCCAGAAGAGGATCCGTCGAGCGGCTTGATATTTGATATTTCGAAACCATGTCATCTGGCGAAAAAGACTATGCTTGCGGATCACGATCGTCAAATACAGACAGCTGATGAGGACTTGAGCGATCACCGTTGCGATCGCCGCGCCGGCTACGCCCCATCCCAATCCAAAGATCATCAACGGATCGAGTATCATATTGGCGATAATCCCCACCGCGTTTACCTGAAACGAAGTTTTGCTGTCCCCCGCCGCATTGAGATACCCGACCATGAGCGGATTAAAGAATGTCACCGGCATTCCGAGGGCGACGATTCGAAGATATAGGACTCCGTTTTGATTGATCGATGCCGATTCCAATCCAAAAAAACGAACGATGGACGGACTTAGGAGATAGATCGCAACTCCGTAGAGGATCGATAAACCAACGGCAAGCATAAGTGCGGAATCGATCCACTCCCTTTTCTTGTCCTCATGCCCTGACCCTAAGGCTTGCCCGACGCCGATCTCCGCCCCTAATCGCACAATCAGGCAGAGTGCATTGGCAACCCACATGGCATACCCGGCGGTAGCGGCTGCCGCGACCCACTCAGATGAGCCGCGTCCGAGCCAAAACATGTCCATCAATTGATAGGACATTTGAATGAACCCGCTCCCCATGATCGGGAGCGAAAGACGTGTGATTTGTCGTAAGATATTGCCCTCAGTTAAATTGTATTGTTTCATACACGCCTCCGTTTATTTCATTGTAAGAGAACTACACAATTCTTACAACTTTTCCCCCGACTCGATGTGGTACTATGTTTATAATAAGGAGGTGACCCATGACCACTGTATTAGTAGTAGAAGATGAAAAGCTGATCTCTGAGGGGATCACAGCCTATCTGCAAAATGACGGCTATCAGGTACTCCAAGCGTATGACGGAGAAGAAGCCCTGCAGCTGTTCGGCAAACACCCGGTCAATGTCGTGGTGTTGGATCTGATGTTGCCAAAAATCAGCGGCGAAGAAGTATGTAAGAGAATCCGTAGCCGCTCCAACACGCCCATCCTCATGCTCACTGCAAAAACGGAGTTAACGGATAAGATCTCCGGTTTTCGACTCGGCGCCGACGACTATTTGGCAAAACCTTTTGAACCACTTGAATTAATGGAGCGAATCCGTGCGTTACTCCGACGTTCCGAGAGTGGAACTCCCAAGGCGTCGATCCTCGCTTTTTTTGACAATACGCTGTTGATCGACTTGGAGCAGATGACGGTCAAAAAAAACGGAGACGATATCGTATTGACAGCCAATGAGTTCCGAATTCTGAAAACTCTGCTTTCTAACCCGAACAAGATCTTTACGCGCGAAGAAATCATTGAAATCGCCTTCGGGATCGGCTACGACGGATTTGATCGGGCGATCGACACGCATATCAAAAACATCCGCGCGAAACTGGAAGATGACCCGAAACATCCGAAGCTGATCAAGACGGTGTACGGTATGGGGTATCGAGCAGGAAATTCCCATGACCTTTCGTAAGAGAATTCTCCAATCCATCATCTTAGGCTTTCTCTGCTCGATATTGGTTACGGGGTCCATCTCGTTTTTGCGCGTGCGGCAAAACTTCAGTACCTATTTGCGTTTAGAGCAACAGTTTCGTATCAGCCGCATTCTGACGGAAATCGGCGATCTCTATCGAGAAAATCAGAGGATGAGCCAAAATGACTTACAAACATTGGCCGGACAAGAAAATCTGTTTATCGAGATCATCGACCAAAACGGACATTCCGTCGACAAATTCGACGGGATCGATCCGCAGGACTCCATGCATGGCACTTATATTGAAAGAGACATCACGATCTTCGGAACCTACCGGAATCCGATCGGAACGATTCGCATCGGGTACTGGGACCATTCACTCTTAAGCCAAAGCGCAAAGGCATTTACCGAATCCTTGTATCTGTCTTTCATCATTTCACTATTACTTGCCACCGTCTTTGCATTTTTTGCCAGTTTTTGGATCAGTCGACGCGTGACAAAGCCGGTAGAAGCCATTATGCTGCAAACCGAGCGGATCCGTTTCGGAGATTACAGTGTGAAGCCTGAACCCGCAGGGTACGCAAAGGAATTCGATCAGTTGACAGAAAATATCAACTCACTGTCTGAAGCCTTAGAACAGCAAGAATCGTATCGAAGAAAATATGCGCAGGACATCTCCCATGAGCTGCGCACACCCGTTACATCGATGAAACTGCAAATTGCGACCATGCGCGACGGGATCCGAGAACCCAATCGCGAAAATCTCGTATTGCTGATGGATGAGGTGAACCGGTTGAATCGACTGATCGAGATGCTCAAGGACAGTTTCCAAGACGGGACGACGTGGACGGAACTCAAAATCGAACCGGTTGAAGTCGAAGAATTTCTCAATTCATTAGCAGATTCCGTCCGCCCTCTCTTCGCCATCGATGATTGCCAATTGACGATCGTAACGGCTCCTCGGCTTGTGATCGAAACCGATCCTGATAAACTACGCCAAATCCTTTACAATCTCATGTCGAATGCAAAAAAAGCGATTAACCCGGGCGGGACGGTTACGGTCCGCGCATATCCGTCTAAATCGCTCGTCAAATTCGTGGTCGAAGATAATGGAATTGGAATCCGCGAAAGCGACATCCCTCATGTGTTTGAACGTTTCTACCGAGCGGATACCGCTCGCAATACCAAGCAGGGCGGGACGGGTCTGGGCTTATCCATCGTCAAGTCTACCGTTCAATCTCTGCAGGGTACGATCTTCGTAAACTCTGAAGTCGGACGTGGATCGACCTTCACCGTCACCTTGCCCATGCACTGGACAGAGCCGGAGAAGCCAAAAAAAGAAACCGGGTAATGCATCTGCATTCCCGGCTTTTTCAATTATTCGGTAAACAGAGCCAACCACTCACCCAATCCCTCAGATTCCAGTTGGTCTTTGGGTACAAAGCGCAGTGCCGCTCCGTTGATACAGTATCGGAGCCCTCCCGTATTGCGCGGTCCGTCGGGAAACACATGTCCCAAGTGGGAATTGGCAACTTCACTCCGAACTTCGATACGATGCATCCCGTGTGAACGGTCTTCAATCTCTTTTAATGTTTGAATGGGTCGGGTAAAACTTGGCCAACCGCAACCGGCATCGTATTGATCTACGGTCGAGAACAAGGGTTCTCCGGAGACGATATCCACATAAATTCCCTCCTCGTCCACGTGATTATACGGATGGGTAAAGGGAATTTCCGTTCCGTTTTGTTGTGTGACTCGATAGGAAAGCTCATCAAGCTCTTGAATTCTTTTTGCCTTTTTGTCGGGATCCAATTTGAACGTCCTCCTTTCGATTCTTCCAAATGACAAAACCGATGATGCCGGCAATAACAGCAGCTAAACTCACCAGCTGTGCCACGCGAAGTCCCATAAAGTATAGACTATCGGTACGCAGTCCTTCAATGAAAAATCGGAGGGCTCCATATCCGATCATGTAGCAGAAGAGTACCTCTCCTGCTTTTTTTCGCTTTGTACGCCCGTACCATAGGAGAAATCCGCATAACAACAGTGTTCCCATAGACTCATAGAGAAATGTTGGATGCACCGTTGTGCCATTAATCCACATCCCCCAGGGCAAATCGGTCGGCCCACCATACGCTTCCTGATTGAAAAAATTCCCCCAGCGTCCAATGGCTTGGCCTAATGCCAAACCCGGCATCGCTGAATCGACAAGTGTCAAAAAGGGGAGTTTCTTCTTTTTGGCAAAGACGTAAGCGGTTACAATTCCTGCGATGATACCACCGTGGATGGCGAGTCCGCCCCCTCTGATGTTAAAAATCTGCATCGGGTTTTGAGCGTATGTCTGCCAGCTAAAAATAACATAGTATAGACGTGCCCCGACGATTGCCATTGGGATCGCCCATAGCATCATCGAGGTGAAGTCGTCTTCGGTGAGTCCGTATCGCTTCGCTTCTTTTGCCCCGAGAGTGGTCCCAAGAAAGATCCCCATCGCGATGAGGATCCCGTACCACATGACGTCGATCCCGAAGAGGGAAAAGGCGACACGGCTCACCGGTGGGGTGATCATCGCAATCATTCTGAAGCCTCGATAATCTTGGTTCCGCTGGATGTCCCTAAACGAGTCGCACCGGCCTCTATCATTTTCTCGGCGGAGGCGCGATCTCGTACTCCTCCCGAAGCCTTCACGCCGGCACGGTCTCCAACGGTTTTCTTCATCAGTGAAACGGCCTCTACCGTGGCTCCGCCGGTAGAAAATCCGGTCGATGTTTTGACGAAGTCACAATCAGCCTGGATAGCCCGTTCACAGGCTTTGATGATTTCTTCATCGGTCAGTAGGCAGGTCTCCAGGATGACCTTCAGCACGATCTCCGGGCCGATCGCATCGCGGACCGCCTGAATGTCTTTTTGAACATAGTCAAATTCCTTATCTTTCAGTGCCCCGATCGCAATCACCATATCGATCTCTGCAGCTCCTCTATTGACCGCATCTTTTGCTTCGAAAGCTTTGACTTCTGACGTTTGATAGCCGAGCGGAAATCCGATGACCGTACAAACTACGGTCGAACTTCCTTCGATGATCGCTTGTGCGGTTTCGATATAGCGCGGTGGAATACAAACTGACTTAAACTGATACTCGACGGCTTCTTTACATAGTAATTCGATTTGTTCTACGGTTGCTTCCGGTTTCAGAAGCGTGTGATCGATCATTCGATGGATATCCATTTGTCCTCCTTAGAATGAGTAATAGTAGGGTGAATAGTCCTGTGCTCATCGCAAATCCGACGAGCGTGCGTACGAACAGCCTTGTGAAGAGTTCTTGCGGCAGCATGCGGATCATCATGTCGGTCTTTGGATCCAGAATCCAAAGGTCATTATTGAAGAATATCTCGTGGAATCGAAGAAATGCGGTATCAAATGAGAACACCATCCAGACGCCGAACAAGCCGAAGACGAGCAGCATGAGAACGATCGCCCACAACGCACCGGCGATAAACCCACCGGTTTTTTTCTTTTGAACGACATGGATCAGCGTCATAATACAAACGATGGCACTGATCCCCATGATCCACTCGGAAATGATAAAGAGGATGCGTACATCGCGCATATGTGCGACTTCGCGTTCATTAAAGTGCCGTGTGATCCTCTCCTCCCCGCCGATCTGAACAAAGCGAATCAGGTCTTTTGTGATCACTTCCAACTCTTCTGCATCTTTTCCGATATAGTGATAGTCGTTCATCTCCTCGCGAAAGTCACGGTAAAACCCGAGATCCGAGAAGCTGATCCATAGACTGACAAAGAGCGCTAAAAAAACAAATCCTATGCCAAAGAGAGCGCCGATCACGCGCCCTCTTCGATTATTCGTCCTCCGGTTCATCCCAGTTATGGTAGACCTCCTGCACGTCGTCATTCTCTTCGAGTGCATCGATCAGGCGTTCCATGTTCTTAATGCTCTGTTCGTCTGTCAATTTCACGAGATTGATGGGAATATAGCTGAGGTCAAGACTCTCAAAAGAGTCGACGACTTCGGAAAGATTCCGTTTGACTTCCGCGAAATCTTCGCTGGCGGTACGGATCTCAAAGAATCCATCCTGAACGATGACATCTTCGGCACCGGCGTCTATGGCGGTGAGTAAGAATTCATCTTCGTCTTTTCCCTCACCGTCGACAACCATCACCCCTTTTCGCTCAAAAAGAAAAGAGACGGAGCCCGTCTGCCCCAAGTTTCCGCCGAATTTATCAAATGCATGGCGCACATCCGGCGCCGTGCGATTGCGGTTATCGGTCAATGTCTGAACGATGACGGCGACCCCTTCGGGGCCATAGCCCTCATACCAGATCTCTTCAAACTGTGTGTCGGAGCCTTCTCCAGATCCCTTTTTAATGGCGCGTTCGATATTATCATTCGGCATATTCTCGGCTTTCGCTTTATCGATCGCCGATTGTAATGCCGCGTTATACGCCGGGTCTGCGCCGCCTTCTTTCGTAGCAACCATAATCATGCGGGCAATCTTCGTAAATACTTTCCCGCGTTTTGCATCCTCTTTTCCTTTGCGATTCTTGATCGTCTTCCATTTTGAATGCCCTGCCATATAAGCCTCCTAGGAACGAATCTCGTAATCCGCTTCATTCAGCGAACGGTAAATACAGTCGTCGACAATGATTTGAAATCCCATGTCTTCGGCGAGCTGAACGACGTCTTTATCGTAGCTTCCGGGTTGAAAAAAGATATTCATGATGCCCAATTTCTTCGCCTCTTCCAGAATTCCGGGCACGTGTTTTCGCCCGATCACCATGTCGATCGCATCGACCGGCTGACCAATCGCTGAAAGGCTATCATAGACTTTAATGCCTTCGATCTCATCGTAATTTGGATTCACGCCGTACACGGTATAGCCTTTTTCCTGCATCTGCTTCCAGATTTTATAGCCAAATCGATCCGGTTTTGCGGTGGCGCCGACGATGGCCCAGTTCCTTAATGTCAGCATTTCTTCTTTATTCATTCTCATTCTCCTCTATCTCTAACAATTTTTCTCTCCATACTATACCCAACTCACGGATCAATGCCTTCGCGTTGGTACTGTCATTGATGCGTTGCGTCCATAAGTCTTTTTCCGTTTCTTCCACGGCGATGCGGACGACGACGACATCCGAATACTCAATATCGGTGATTTCGATTTCATGTTGTGCAAGTCGGTTTTCGATCGCACCCCATTCGGAATACCCCAAGTGAATCTCTAAATGGCACATCGGCCGACGCCATACGATACCCGCTGCGTCGACGGCGATCTTCGCCGCTCGACTATACGCTCGCGTGAGTCCGCCGGTTCCTAAAAGCACCCCCCCAAAATACCGAGTGACGACGATACAAATATTCGTCAATTCACGCGTTTCTAAGACGCGCAGGATTGGCATGCCGGCTGTACCTTGCGGTTCCTTATTGTCGTCATAGCGCTTTTGGAGTCCCTGTTCTCCCAAGACCCATGCACTGCAGTAGTGCCGAGCCTGTGGATATTTGTGGCGGACCTCTTCAAGAAAACTCGTGATGTCATCTTCATCGTATACGCGCTTTGCGCTTCCAATAAAACGGGATTTAGAGACTTCAAACTCCGCCTCGCCGTATTCCTGCACCGTTCGATATCCGGTCATGGTGTCAGCCCTCGTTCCTCAAGCCAACGCTTGAGCTTTTCCTCTGCCGAGCGCGAGAGAAACGCGCGAAAAGTTGTGCCCTCTTCTGTATATTCCATCGATCGGGGTCGCAATTCTGAAAAAGCCCTTCGATAATCCGCTTCAGCTGAAAACGGGATCATCCAATGAAAGGGTCCATCCGGAAATAGATGGTTTTCGATTTGAGAGGCGATCCTTTCAATGTCGAGGGGATCTCTGGCACTCACCCACATCTTGTTCGGCAATCGATCTTCGGCAATCGAAGTATCCCCTACAATCCGGTCGATCTTATTAATCAGTGTGAGCCTCGGAATGTGCAGAGCCTCCAATTGCTTGAGCATTTCTAATGTGGTGCGGATCTGGATTTCCAAGGTCTCGCTGGAGCCGTCAATCACGTGTACAATCAAATCGGCATTCATCACTTCTTCTAAAGTCGATTGAAATGCTGCGATAAATTCTGTGGGTAGGTCGCTGACGAAGCCCACGGTATCCATCAGGATATAGTCAGCTCCATTTGGCAAAGTGGCTCTACGGTGTGCGGTATTGAGTGTTTCGAACAGTTGATTTTTTGCCGATACCAATTTTTCAGCGCTGGAACTTCCCAAAGAGAGGAGTCCGTTCATCACCGTCGACTTGCCTGCATTGGTGTATCCAAGCAGCGCGACGATCGGCGTGTCGGATCGTTTCCGTCTCCCACTCTTGATTCGCCGCGTCTTTTCTGTCGTCGCGAGCGCGTTCTTTATCTGTTGCATTTCTCTTTCAATATGTCGGCGGTCGGTATCTAATTGCTGTTCCCCCGGTCCGCGCGTACCGATCCCGCCTCCCGTGCGTGACAAATAAGACCGAAATCCGACGAGTCTGGGCAAGCGATAGCTTAATTGCGCCAGCTTCACCTGTAATTTTCCCTCTCGCTCCGTTGCGCGTTGAGCAAAAATATCCAAAATGACATTCGTGCGGTCAATCACTTTACACGAGAGCTCCTTTTCGAGATTGCGGATTTGCGAACCCGTGAGCTCCACATTAAAACAAACGGCATCGATCTCGTGGAGTTCGACAAGTGAGCTGATCTCCTCCACTTTGCCTTTTCCGAGGACGACGGACGGGTGGATCTGTCGCACCGTCTGTTCGACGATCATCACAACTTCGGCGCCGGCCGCTTCGACTAGTTGCGTAAACTCTTCCATCTTTTCTATTGTATACGGATCGTGTGTGCGCGTATGGACACCCACTGCGATCACTCTTTCCATTCACTCTTCACCTACTTTCTTCTATTATACACTATGACTTTCGGTGTGCTACGCGCAGCGACTCTCTGTGTGCTATAATATTTTTATATGACGTCTAAGGAGGTCTTATGGCACATAAAAATAGACGGCGATCACCCGGCAGTGTACTCTCCAAAGTTCTGAAAGTGAGCTTTTTAGGGATTCTCATTGTCTTATTGCTCGGCGCAGGCAGTTTGGGGATTGCGGTACTCAATATCGTTCAACAGGCGCCACCGATCAGCACGGATAATATCAACTCCCTGCTTACCGAAAACTCCATCATTGTCGACAAAGACGGCAATACGCTCGAGATGATACAAACGGCGGAATTTCGAAAAATCATCGATATCACAGAAATGCCTCAATATCTAAAGGAAGCGTTTATCTCCGTTGAGGACGAGCGGTTTTACACCAATATCGGGATCGACCCGCAAGGGATCGTCAAATCGGCGATTGACAACTTCCGCGCCGGCGGCGTCGTCCGCGGAGGCAGCACGATCACGCAACAGCTTGCGAAACTTCTGTACTTATCCGATGAACAAACCTTTGAGCGCAAGATCAAAGAAGCCTATTTAGCCGTACAACTGACCGAGGCAATGCCGAAAGACAAGATCCTTGAAGCATATCTCAACCGCATTTTCTTAGGTCAAGGAGCCCACGGAGTCGAAGCGGCTTCGCAGATTTACTTCTCAAAGACAGCCAAAGAGCTAACAATTGGAGAAGCTGCGGCGCTCGCATCAATCGTCAACTCACCGTCAAATAACGCATTGTACAAATCGATCTCCCCCGCGGATGTAGACGCAACCGATCGCATCGTCGGCGAGATCATGATCGATAACCAAAAATACATCGCCGTGTTCAATCCCGACCAAGAAGAGCGCAGACTCTATGTGCTCTCCAAGATGCTCGAGCAGGGGTATATCACACAGGCAGAACACGATGCGGCGAAGGCGGAAAACATGTTTACCGCACTTGATCCACCCGAACGAAAAACAGATGAAGTCTCTTCCTATTTTACGGACTTTGTGAAAGAGCAAGTCGTGCGAGAACTCGTCGATCAAATGGGTTATACGTATGAGGAAGCCACAGACAAATTATATAATGGCGGGCTCGTTATTACAGCCACCATCGACATTTCAATGCAGCAGAAACTTGATCAGTTATACGACGAATTCACCGAATTGCTGTTGGGCGATATCGGCGATTGGCAGGAACCGGGCTTCATCCGATGGAGACTCTCCGACGCCGGCAATATATTGGATGAAGATGGAGACGTCGCCTACTACCATAAAGACAATCTCCTCACGGAAGCCGGGCACGTCTATATCTCAGAAGGCTCGTACACGGTAGATGAAAACGGCATCACCATCGAGAGTGAAAAGATCATCCCCCGCACCGACCTATTGGATATCACCGATGTCTATACGCGCAGTGATGAAAATAATCTTGTGACGCATCGTGTCGGCGGCATTGAGCTTACGGAAGGGTCGCTGACGAAACACGAGGACGGCTCCTTTACAATCTCTCAGGCGTACCTGGATGAGAATCAGACATTCTATGAAATCGACGAGGACAACGACCTGTTAATTCGTTCCGACAATTTCACCTACGATGAAGTGGGCGTCATTCAGCCGCAAGTGACCACGGTCATCATGGACCAAAAGACAGGACAGATCAAAGCGATCCGCGGCGGTCGCGGTTCATCGGGATCGAGCATTCTCAACCGGGCAACGCAATCACCGAGACAACCGGGATCCACCATGAAGCCGATCGCAACGTACTTGCCGGCGCTGGACAATGGATACACAGCAGCCTCCCCGATCGACGACGTTCCGTATTATGACGAGAATCACAATCGCTGGCCGACCAACTGGGACTTCCGCTATCAAGGAATCGTCACCTTGCGCACATCGATCATCGGTTCAATGAATGTCAATGCCGTAAAAACGCTTGAAGATGTTGGGATCTCTACATCCAAACAATACTTGGAAAAATTGCATCTGATCGATGCGACGCACCCCGATGACGACAACTTCATCACACGCGACGAGGATGGAGATGTCAACGATGAAAACTTAGCCTCAATGGGCTTGGGCGCTATGGTCAAAGGCTTTACCAACCTTGAACTGACCGGCGCATACAACGCGATCGCCAATGATGGAACCTATATCGAACCGATCAGCTTTACGAAGATCGAGGATACACAAGGCAAACTCATTCTCGACAATCAACCTGAACAAACCGAAGTCGTATCACCGCAAACCGCGTTTATTATGAAAGATATATTGCACGATTTGACGGACGCCAGCGTCATCCAATCGGCAAAGATCGAAGGGATCGATACAGCCGGTAAGACCGGTACGTCCGGTACGTCCGACTTCAATATCGACTCTTGGTTTGTCGGCTTTACCCCCTATTATACGGGAGCTGTTTGGATCGGCTCAGATGACCCGAATATCTATATTGATGAAGTATCTTCCTATGCCGTCCGCTTCTGGGGAATGATCATGCGCTCCGTACACGAAGATTTAGACCCGGCGGAGTTTTCAGAACCGGAAGGAATTGTGGAAGCAGAAGTGTGTACGGTCAGCGGCAAAAAACCGACGTCGGCCTGTTATGCTGACTCCAGAGGGAAAGTTCGAACGATGAAATTTGTAAAGGGAACGGAACCGGTAGAAGACTGCGATGCACATGTCTACGCTGAGGTAGATCGTTCAACGAACCGATTAGCGAACCAATACTGCCCTAGCCATTTAGTCACGACCAGAGTCTTTGTCAAACGGCCAACGCCCTATATACCGTCAGAGAATGAAGGAATCTTACCTGATGACTGGGCTTATACCGTCCCCACGACATACTGTAATCACTCTCGACCGGTCGCGACAGAACCTCCGGCGACAGAACCGGAAGCCACTGAGCCCGTCGAAACTGAACCACCCGTCCAAACTGAGGCTCCGCCGCCTGAAACGGAAGCCCCGCCGCAAACCGAAGCGCCGGCTCCCGAAGCTCCAGCGGATACAGAAGCCCCTTAACTTTAGAGGACACGATGCCCCTTTGCATCGTGTCCTTTTTCGTAGAAAGGCAAACAAAAAGTAGGAAACCGCGTATTTACGCCAAACTTTCTTTGTGCGATAAGACTAAACAATTCACTTCAACTCCCTTTTTCTACTTCATTTTAGGTATAGTTTGTCATATGATCCATCTTTCTTGTCATGTGAATATTCTTTATCATTTCGTGTGCAAAGACGTTGATTTTCGTGATGTATGCAATGAAACGTCTTGAAGTCACGCTATTTTATGTCTATATCTTCATATTTGCGTCATTATTTCGTCTTTATTTTGTAACTCTTTTGTAACCTTTGAATTTCAACGGATTCACCAATCTGATTTATGTCATTTTAGTCATATTTGTGCGAAAAAGCTAATGATTTTTATCAAATGTCATTTTTTACGAATCGTTTTGGCCCAATTTTCTTGACGGAGTTGAAAAAAGACGTATAATTAAAATTGATTTTGACAAGGAGGACGATGCATGAAAGTAAAATCAACATTTAAGCAGTCCCTAGCGATCCTGATCGCAGTGACTCTGCTCACAACCGGAGCGACTACCTATGCAGCTTATACACGAGATAAAGAAATTACACTTACCGTAGACGGAGTTACGGATACTGTTTCAACCAAAGCAACGACTGTGGGGGCGATGCTGAAAGAAGCAGGATATCATTATACGGAGCGAAGCCAAATCAATTTACCGCTAGAGACTGAAATTTCTGATTATATGCAGATTACCGTCGATACGCAAAATACCGTACGACTTTCTTTATACAATACGGAAGGATCCATCCATACGGCAGCAACCACAGTGGGTGAGTTCTTAGAAGAACAGAATCTGTCAGTAAAGGAAGGCGATGTGATAACACCTTCGCCGGAGACGAAAATCCACGACGGATTGACCGTATCGATCGATCGAATGACGCAAACAAAGAGCGAAACAACGGAAGCCATCCCCTTTGAGACGACCGAAGAATACACCGATGAATTGTACGAAGGCGAAACGCGCATCGTCCAAGAGGGTATAGATGGTGAAAAGAAGATCACGACGATACACACTCGATTTAACGGCTCGGTCTTACCGGATACAACGACGGAAGAAGTCGTAACCGAAGTACAAAATGAGATCATTGAAATCGGCACTGCCATCTATGTCGAGTCGGAAGTCTCCGAAGAAGAGACGTACGAATATACCGAATCCTACAGCGACGCTACCGAGTCTTACTCCTCGGGTGGCGGCGAATGGATGAACTTTACCGCAACCGCTTATGACCCGTCCGTTGGAGACACGACCCGAATGGGAACCCCGGCACGCCTCGGCGTTATCGCGGTTGACCCCGATGTTATCCCCTTGGGTTCAATCGTAGAAGTCGAAGGGTATGGAACCTTCAGCGCTGAAGACACCGGTGGCGCTATCAACGGCCGTAAGATCGACATTTTTGTCTCTACTTACGACGAAGCCATGAATTTCGGCGTACGATCTGTACGTGTACGCGTCATACAATAAGATATTTCTCCCTCTCCCCTTTAAAAACGAGGCAACCATCACGGTTGCCTCGTTTTTATTCTCATGAATCGATATAATTGCGTGCGACGTATTCACTGGTAAACACACGAAGTACGGATCGATAGTTCATTTGGAACGTCAGTGTGTCTCCGACCACGATTTTATTCTCTACCTGGGGACCGGGATCAATGATCATATGATCCGATGATGCGCCTAAGATTTCGCTGCCATTTATCTCGGGAGAAAGATCCGCTGCATCTGCATCTTGACGTCCGACTCCGACAATCACACGGGAATGCTCGCCTCGATTCTCAAATACCGGTGTTTCTCCAAAGGCGTTCTTCCCGATTTCTCCGACAGGTAATGACGGTTTCATGCGACTTTCGATCACCTCTGCTTCGAATACGAACGCATCGGTATGGAGGTTCATAAATCTTTGGCCATAAGCCGACTCCGTTCCCACAGCCAGCGCTTCACCGATTCTCAATTGATTCCATTCGGGATGCTCTCGGTTTTCGATAAGGTACAGGCTCGAGGAGTTTCCGGCTGAAATCACAGGAAGTGCGAATCCGGTCAGCGAACGCAATTCACGCGTGAGCGCTACGAGGCGATCCAAGTTTTTTTTTGTCGGCAGTACTCCGCCGTAGCACGTCAGATTGGTACCGGTTCCTTCCCATTCGATGGCATCGAGATTCTTAATCTTACCCGCGATATCGAATAGCTCTTCCTCCGCATAGACGCCTTCGCGCAGATCCCCCAAGTCGATCATCAGCAATATCTTGTGCTTTCTCCCCTGCCGACGCGCTTCTTCGTTGAGTGCCTTGATCGTCACCCACTCCGATTGCAGGGAGCGCTCTGAACTGCGAACGACTCTTGCGAGCTCTGAGAGCATCGGTATGCGTAACAGCATTCGATCCCCATACTTAGGATCAATTCTTTCCAAATTTTGAATCCTGGCATCCGCAAAGTGCCGTACTCCTCCTTCGTGATACGCCTCTATGATTTTTGCATCTGCACCGAAGACTTTGGTCACCGCTACCAGTTCGATGCCTCGATCGCGAAATGCCTCCTGTAATATCGAGGCATTCTCACGCAGCTTGTTTCGATATATGTTGACTCTCGGGTACATCTTTGTCCCCCTTTTCATTTTTTCTTATTGTATCATAGCGCATTTGGGTTTCCACACAAAAAAACACCGCATCCTTCACCTTTCTATCGGTTGCTGCAGGTCCTCGGACCACCGAAAGATGGTGCTGTTGCGATGTTCGTTTGTCTTATTTTTGTGAGGATCGTGCTCTCAACTTTTCCAGCTCTTCATAAAAGGAATCGACATCTTTGAAGTCTCGATACACCGAAGCAAATCGCACATAGGCTACTTGATCGATTTTTTTCAGTTTCTCCATAATCCGTTCGCCGATTTCCGTCGAATGAATTTCCTTCTTATGAAGTCCGTACAGCTCCGCTTCAATTTCTTCTGCGGCTTTCTCCAGCATAACGACCGGCACCGGACGCTTTTCACAGGATTTAATCATCCCGCCCAGCACTTTGGTTCGGTTGAAAACTTCTCGATTCCCGTCCCGCTTACGGACGATGAGACTTCTCGTTTCGTAAATCTCGTAGGTCGTAAATCGTGCCCCACACACATTACAAACCCTACGTCTGCGAACCGTCTCATCGTCATTCGTCGGTCGTGAATCACTCACCCTCGTATCCGGTGCGTTACAATAAGGGCATTTCATGAGCGCAGTCGACTAGCTGTTGAACTTGTTGATAAAAGTCGGTACAAAGAGCTCTTGATTATTCAGGATTTGCTTCTTTTCTTTCTCCATACGGTCTTTTTCCATGCGGGTATCATCAAAACCTGTGGCAATGACCGTAATCTTGATGTCGTCTTTCAAGCTTTCATCGATACCGGCACCAAAGATAATGTTGGCTTCTGAATCAACCGCTTCACGGATCAAATCAGCCGCTTCATTGACTTCGAAGAGTCCGAGTTCGCGGCCTCCGGTAATATTGATGAGTACAGCTTGTGCTCCATTGATAGAGGTTTCCAGTAACGGGCTCTTAATAGCGGATTTCGCTGCATCCACTGCGCGGTTTTCCCCACCGGCTCTTCCAATTCCCATGTGCGCGACACCCTGATCTGCCATAATGCTCTTTACGTCGGCGAAGTCTAAGTTAATGAGATTCGGGACGGCAATCAAATCGGAGATCCCTTGAATTCCTTGGCGAAGGATATCATCCGCCATTGAAAACGCCTCAACCATCGTCGTGCGTTTTTCCGCAATTTCAAGTAAGCGATCATTCGGGATAATGACGAGGGTATCCACTTTGCCTTTCAGTTCCTCTACACCGAGATCTGCCTGTTTTTTGCGCTTCATGCCTTCGAATAGGAAGGGTTTTGTGACGACGCCTACCGTTAGAATTCCCATGTCTTTTGCAACTTCAGCGATAATCGGTGCAGCGCCGGTACCGGTTCCACCGCCCATTCCGGCCGTAATGAAGACCATGTCGGCTCCTTGTAAAATCTCGGAGATCTCATTTTTACTTTCTTCCGCAGATTTTTGTCCCATTTCCGGGTTCCCGCCGGCACCGAGCCCACGCGTCAATTTTGTTCCAATTTGTAATTTGACGGGAGCTTTGGATCCATTCAGGACTTGTTTGTCCGTATTGACGACGACAAACTCAATCCCCTTTACATCCGACTGAATCATTCGATCAACCGCGTTGTTTCCTCCACCGCCGACCCCAATGACTTTAATTTTCGCTAAATCGTCGTTTTGCATATCTACATCAAACACAATACCATCCTCCTTATTCATACCTTTCCGGTTAACGTACGATCATTATACCAATAAGACAACAATATTGGAAGGGGTTTGCGAAAATATTTTTCTTGAAAATCCTTTAATTTCAATACTTTGAACCTAAGTAAAACATATCATTTACAAAATTTAAAAACGTATTTTTGTACTTATAATTTGTATTAAAAATACTCTTGTGCTTTTAGTACAAATCATTTCTATGAGTTTCTGTCGTTGTTAAGGACCTAAGTTGGAATATCGTCTTTTCTTTGCAATGTATTTATCGTAAATAATTACAATTTCGGGCCAAATTGTCGACAAAAAAAGAAAGGAAGCTCGCACTTCCTTTTTGATGATTTGTACTGCCGATCTATGTCATTTTTAGCGTTTATTGTGGACTTTTTTCTCCCAACCCGATAATGCCAAGGCGACAATTTCTTTTGCCGCATTGGGAGTTCCTAAGGATCGACTGGCGATTTTCATTCGTTGGAGACGCTCTTCGTCCGACAATAGCCCATCGATGCGATCAAAGAGTAATGTCCCGGTCAGTTCATCTTCTTCTATCACAATCGCCGCTCCTTTGTCTTCCGTTGCGCGCGCGTTTTTCAGCTGATGATTCTCCGTCGTGTACGCTTTGGGGATGAGAATCGGAGCAATTCCTGCGGCTTGTAGTTCGGCCAAGGTGATGGCTCCACTACTCGTGACCATCAAGTCGGTCAGTGCGTACATCTCTTGAATATCAAAGAGGTATCGGTGGATCTTCACATTATGAGGTACATTGGGATGTTTCTCAAGAAATAGATCGTAATGCTCCGGACCGGTGACCAGTACTAATTGATACGGGGACGCCGCAAGAGCGTCCAACATCTCGCCGATGGCTTCATTGATTCGATCGTGCCCATTGCTTCCTCCAAAGACAAAGATCGTCTTACGCTCCGGATCGAGTGAAAACTTTTCGTAGAGCTCTTTGGTCCGGTGTAATGAGAAAAAGACGGATCGTATCGGATTCCCGGTTTTGGTTGCACGTGCGGAATCGTGGAAGAATTTCTCTGATTCTTCAAAAGTGATAGCTACGTCGTCAATATAGCGCGAGAGAATCCGATTTGCGACACCCGGGTAACTGTTCTGTTCGTGAATGAGGCTGTAGATCCCCCTCTTAGCCGCTTGATAGATGATGGGACCGCTGACAAACCCACCGGTTCCAATCGCCAAATCCGGACGGAATTCGCGAACGATTTTTTTTGATTCACTCAATGCCCCAAGCAGTGCAAATCCGAACGGGATCATATCCAGTGAAATTTTTCGGGGCATCCCCTTGACATGGATCGAAGTAAACGGAAGTCCGGTTCTAGGAACCAGTTCCGCTTCTCTCCCATCTTCTGTACCGACATATAATATTTCGATTTCAGGTATGACTCGCTGCATTTCCTCGGCGATCGCCAATGCCGGATATATATGACCGCCCGTTCCCCCACCACTTAATAAGAGTTTCATCTTGCTTTCCTCTCCTTATTTTCTCTTCCAATTCGCAGCACGATCCCAATCATTGCCATCGAGACCAATAGTGAAGTCCCGCCGTTACTGATAAAGGGAAGCGGTACGCCTGTCGGTGGAACCAAACCCAGTGATACACCGATATTAATCAAGGATTGCAATGCGATCAACGCTGCAATTCCAACACCTGTAATCTGTGAAAACCGGTCTTTACTGTGAAGTGAGATCTTGATGATCCGGACCACCAGCAAGATGATGAGCGCCAGCACAAATACGGATCCCACAAACCCGATCTCCTCCGAGATAATCGCGAAGATAAAGTCGTTATGGGCTTCACTTAAGTTTGAGAATTTCTGTGCACTCTTGCCCAGACCTCTGCCAAATATTCCGCCGCGAGTGACCGCAAATAAAGACTGTGCCAATTGCCACCCGTCACCATAATAATCGACAAACGGATTGAGTACCGCTTTGATTCTCTCAATACGATATGCATCTTTAAACAAATAGACGATCAGTAACGTGACAGCCGCGACCATGCTTGGTATCAAATGCCATAGGTTCATTCCATAGATCGTGAACAGGCAAAACAGGGTGGCACCGATAATAAATGTCGTCGACGTGTCCGGCTGAAGGGCAACGGGCAATGCACAGATACCGATTAGAAGCATCGCCGGAATGGTCCCCTCTCGAAAGGATTCGAGTTGATGGCGCCCACTTAAAAACCTGGCCATGGCAAGTACTCCGCAGATTTTTATCATATCGGAAGGCATAAACGTTAAGCTGCCGATTTGAATCCACCGTCTGGAAAATGTACCCAGGTTCGTCCCTAGGGGTGTGAAGACCATACCACCGAGTACTAGCGACAAGAGGAGGAATAGGAAAGCAAACCGACGGTACCAGCGCATGGGGATATGAAAAATCCCTAACATCGCTACCAAGCCCAGGAGAAAGAAGAACCCTTGTCGATACACGTCATTTTTATCCGGATGCTCTCCGATAATCGTTGAAGGAAAACTCGCACTTTGGACGAAGACAAGCCCTACCAAACACAAGCTGATGCAAAGAACGAACAGCCCGAAATCCAGTGTGCGTTTATTCCCCGACATTCTCTCCACCCAACCCGGTGACGATCTCTTTGAAATGGTCTCCTCGAGTTTCGAAATTCGGATACATGTCCCAACTGGCAGACGCCGGAGACAATAAGACAATATCGCCCGGTATGCTGTCTCGATAGGCCTTTATCACAGCGGCCGGTAAGTCTTCAAAAATTTCGATTTCGCTAAATCCACACTCTTTTGCAGTCTGTTCAATTAAATACTTCGTTTCCCCGTAGAGATACAGTTTGCAAACTTTTCCCATTGCTGCTTTGATCAGCGGAACAAAAGATATCTTTTTATCCATCCCGCCGGCGAGAAGACGAAGCGGCGCAGGCAGTGCTTCGATCGCCTTGATGCTGGCGTCTACATTCGTACCTTTGGAGTCATTATAAAACTTGATCCCTCCGATCTCTTGTACGAACTCAATGCGGTGCGCGACCCCTTGGAAAGTGCGTAATCCTTCATGAATGATCGCATCCTCAACGCCAAGCGCTTTTGCCATGGCAATGGCGACGAGAGCGTTTTGCCGGTTGTGCAAACCGGGAAGAAGCATTTGTGAAAAATCAAAATAGACGTGGCCGTTTTCCATACAATGATCCTCTTCCAGATAGAAGCCACTCGTCGTTTCCTTCAAACTGATGGGGACCACCGTGCCCGGTGCGGTTTCCATCTCTTTACGAAGAACAGGATCATCAATATTTAAAACGCATACGTCATCCTTTGTTTGATTTCGAACCAAGCGCAATTTGTCCGAAACATAGGCATCCATGCTTCCGTGCCAGTTGATATGGTCCGGTGACAGATTGAGAACGCCGGCGATCCTCGCTCGTAATGTGGGGCTATTATGCAATTGAAAACTGCTGAGTTCGATGACATAGTAGTCGTCATCCGATCCTTGGAAAAACGCAGGAAGAGCCCCCACACCGATATTCCCCAAACAATGCACGGTCTTCTCCGTCAAGGATAAGATATGCGAGAGCAATGCGGTTGTCGTCGTCTTCCCATTGGTTCCGGTAATACCCAAAATCATTCGATGGGGAAACAGTCGATACGATAATTCAATGTCACTGACGATGGGTAAGCCGGCCTCCTCCGCCCTCTCAAGAATCGGGTGATCCGGTGAGATCCCCGGGCTCTTTAGCACATGCGTAAATCCGTGCAGATCGGGAGAATTGTCTTGATTGTAGCATGCGATCTCCGGAAATCGATCGCGAATCTCTCGTTGTTTTTGGTCATCACCCTCATCGTAGATTGCTAAATCTGCCACTTTACCCGAAAGTGCATCCACCGCAGCGATCCCCGTGACACCGGCGCCGATGACCAGTATTTTCAGGTCTTGTACTTCTAGTTTTTTCATCCGATTACCGCCATGTAAATCCATACGCCCAAGAGACAGCAGAGCAGACTCACCATCGAAAACCATACGACGATTTTTTGTTCGACAACGCCCTTGAGTTCATAGTGATGGTGGATGGGGCTCATTAAAAAGATCCGCTTTCCACCGGTTCTGCGAAAGTAAAATGTCTGTATTAATACGGAAGCCGCTTCCGCCACATAGACAAACCCAATGATGGGCAAAAACCAAACCGTTTTTGTCACAATCGATAGCATGGCAACCGCTCCTCCGATCGCCATCGATCCTGTATCGCCCATAAAGACAGCGGCGGGATTGAAATTGAAAAACAAAAATGCGATCAATGCGCCGGCAAAACTAAGCGTGACCCCCGCAACGAACGGTTGACCTTGTCGAGCCGCAATCCAAGCATAGGCAAAGAAAACAAACAAGGACACCAAACTGTTGAGCCCGTCCAAACCATCTGTCAGATTCGTCGCATTGACCGTACCCACCAACACAAATAAAAAGACAGGGATCATCAACCAACTGAACTGGAAGGTTCCCGGGGATATCGGAATAAACTGCAACCCGCCCTCTACATTCGTCAACCAGTATATAATAACCAACACAAAAGCGACGCCGAACTGAAGGATCAACTTTTGTCTCTCGTTGAGACCGAGCGATTGCTTTTTCATCAGTTTTTCATAGTCGTCGATAAAGCCGACACCGCCCATCACCAGCATACCCGCAATCACGAGCCACGCGTTGATCGTACGCGCAAAGACAACACCTGACACCAACATCGCGATGACCATGAAGATTCCACCCATGGTCGGAACTCCGCTCTTCGCATGGTGACTTTGCGGGCCGTCATCTCTTATCGGTTGCCCCATTTTTTGCTTTACGAGGATGGGGATGCCGACTTTCGCTGCGATCATCGTAATGATGAACGACAAAAACAGCGGTGCCAGTCCGGTATTTCCATTCATCGTATCACCTCCTACAGTTTCATTATACTCGATCCATTCTCAACTCACTACGGTTGATCATCGCCATCCGTTACATCATCTTGCTCTTCGACTTCTTCTTCAGATACGTCTTCAGCAGTCTCTTCCTCCGACACCTCTTCCACGACGATATCCGTTTCCTCTACCGCATCATCGTTAATTTCCAGCGGGTACGTCGTCGGAGAGTCGCCCGGTGCAGACCTTGGCAGTTCCTCGATCGGCTCAGTCGGCTGAATGCCACGTATACGAATATACTCTTGTAAGATGAGTTTTGCAATCGGAGCTGCTGACGTATTGCCACTGGTGCTCTCTTGAGGCTCATCCACAACCACCATTACGGCGATCTCCGGCCGATCCGCCGGAAACAATCCGACATAGGACCCCACGACGATTTCTGACGAGTAGGCGCCATCCACAAATTTCACGGATGTCCCCGTCTTGCCGCCGATTCGGTAGCCGGGAATATGCGCTCCGTCCGCGGTTCCGTGGATCGCACCGTGCTCGAATAACTCGAGCATTTTTTTCGACGTAGCTTCCGATATCACCCGTCGAACCGGTTTCGGTTCAAACGATTGAACGACGGTACCATCCGCTTCCGTGATCGTATGGATAATTTGGGGCTGATAGAGAGTTCCTCCATTCGCCAGAGCGGAGATGGCCGTCACCATCTGCAGTGGTGTGACGGCGATCCCGTGGCCGTAGCTGTTTGTCGCGAACGTCGCTTCGTCAATCTCCTCAGGTCCGGGCGGGATTAACCCAATTTCCTCCGATGGCAATCCAACGCCTGTTCGAACGCCGAAGCCGAATGCGTCAATATATTTTTTGCTCTTTTCTTTTCCGAGTTCTCGGATCATCTGAATAAATGCCGGATTGCACGATTCGTCAACCGCTTCTGTCAAGGTCAAATCCCCATGGGGCTCATAATAACTCCAGCAACGAATCGTAACGCCGGGAATATCCGTCACATAACCATCACAATGATAAATTGAATCGTCTCTCGCCGTGCCTTCTTCATAGGCGGCTGCGGCAGTGATCATCTTAAACACCGAGCCCGGTTCGTACACGTCCTGATAACTGAAGCTACGCCACATATCGTAGTATTTGTCCAGTTTCTTCTCATCAGAGAGCGTTTCTAGCTCTTTTTTCTCTTCCTCTGTTCGCCCGGCGCGCGGATTCGACGCATCCAAAGAGGGGAAGTCGCCTAAACCGAGAATCTCGCCCGTGTTCGGATTCATCACGATGATCGACATTTTCTTCGGCGTAAATGTCTCATAACCGATATTGCCTTGTTTCATCACGATATCTTGAATGGCTGCGTCTAAAGTGAGCGCTAACCGATTCCCTTCCTTTGCAGGATAAACCGTCTGCTGTTCAAACGGGACCGGTATTCCACCACCATACGAAAACAGTTGCGTCTTCCCCGGTGTGCCACGCAATTCTTCGTCATAATAGGCTTCTACTCCCATCGTCCCCACGTGCTCGTCATTCGTAAAGCCGACGATTGCCGATGACATTCCGCCATCAGGATATCGCCGTTGGCTCTGCGTCATAATAGATAGCCCGCGAGTTTGAATCTTCTCCAGTTTTTTCACCTGATCTGCCGTCAGTGGAATATCCGCATGCACATCGCCGGTTTGGTTCATCCAAGTCGTCATTTGTTCGTCATCGACCTGCAAAACTTCTTGGATGTCCTTTTGATTCTTTGGATCCTCATCCTTTAATTCATCCGGATAGAGGTAAAGAACAAAGGCCTGTTCATCATATGCCAAGGCATATCCTTCACGATCCGTGATCTGACCTCTCGTTGGCGCGATCTCAACCGTCTTTCTCGTATACTCCAACATTTTTTGCCGATACGATGAGTCCAGTACTTGTAATGAAAATAAGCGTCCTATGATGAGTGCTACTGCAATTCCACAGAGCACTAAAAGAACGCTTAGTCGCCGTTTTGATCGAACGGTCTTAGGATTGTATTTCTTCATTTCATCACCGATTGACGATTTCATAGACAAATTCAGTTAGTTCCCCCAATAGTGTTGGATTCTGTTCGATGTCTTCTGCGACAACAGCTACGGGCTCGATTACCAATGGATCTGCGATGATTGCAGCTCGATTCTCTTCATATGTCATCGCGAAAGTCTCTGTCGCGATCTCTTCGATGCGAGATTGTTTCGTGTAGGGCATTAACTGCAATTTTAACGAGTCGCGCTCCGCCTGCAATTCATCCGTCAGCGCTTCTAATTGATAGAGACGTACACCCATCTTGGCGATCTCCGTTCGCTTCTCTATGACAGACATTGATATCAGACATATGGAGACGATGATCACAACGCCGAAGAAAAGCCCCCAAGGTAAAGTATGCCACTTAATCCCGGTTCTTTTATTCTTTTTCGCGATCGCTCGCGTATTCGCTTGTCGTCCGGTGATCCGTCCTCGCAGTTCCATAATGATCTCCTATATTTTTTCGCCGATGCGAAGTTTGGCACTTTGCGCTCGTGTATTGGCAACCAGCTCCTCTTTTGAAGCTGAGATGGGCTTTCTTGTGATGATTCTTGCCACCCGTCTGTGATCGCATACGCAGATCGGGATTTCCGGGGGGCAAATGCAATCGCGATTTTTATCAACTAAGAATTGTTTGACGATCCGATCCTCTAGCGAATGGAAAGTGATCACGCAGAGTCTTCCGCCCGGCGCCAATAATTCCATTGCCTGGGACAGTGCGCCGGTCAAAGCGTTAAGCTCATCGTTCACGGCGATGCGCAGAGCCTGAAACACTCTCTTCGCCGGATGGCCATCCCCTTGATGGCGTCTCGGGATCGCTCCTTTAACGATGTCTGCCAACTGCTTGGTCGTTTGAATCGACTTTTGCTCCCGATACTGTACGATGTGGTCCGCAATTTTTCGTCCCCATCGCTCTTCCCCGTACTTCCAGAAGATAACTTCCAAGGTTCTCTCATCGGCCGTCGCGAGAAGGCGCTCCGCCGTTAATTCTTGCGTCGGGTCCATTCGCATATCTAAGGGGCCGTCATTCATGTAGGAGAATCCTCGTTCCGGATTGTCGATCTGGGGGGATGAAACTCCGATATCCAGAAGTATACCGTTCACACGGGAGATACCAATTGACGCCAGTATCAATTGAATGTCTGTGAAGTTTCCTCGCAAGAACGTAACGCGGTCGCCAAAAGGAGCCAGTCTTTCTTGACTCCTCGAAAGTGCATACGGATCGCGATCGATCGCAATGAGTCGGCCCGTCGTCAGTCTCTTGGCGATCTCGTACGAATGGCCGCCCATGCCGACCGTGCCGTCCACATAGATCCCGTCCGGATCGATTTGTAGCCCTTCGATCACTTCATTCAATAGTACCGGTATATGTTCCATTTCGGTTTCCTCAATTAGTGCTTTATCGATAATAGTCAGCCAGTACGTTGAAGTCCAAATCATCAGAATTGTCGTACTCATCCCACAGTTTCGAGTCCCATATCTCGAGACGGGAGGATACGCCGATGATTGTGACCTCGCGATCCAGCTTCGCATATTCACGTAGTCTTGGTGGGATAAGCAGTCGACCTTGCTTGTCCAGTGACTCTTCAGAGGCACGAGACAGAAATTTTCTGGCGAACTCTCGAAGAACCGGCTCAAACGGGATGGGATCATTAAGTTTTTTTACAACTTCAGCCCATACGTCTTCTGAGTAGACAAAGAGGCATGTTTCTAGGCCTTTAACGACGACGAACTTTTCGCTCAGATCCTCACGAAACTTAGAGGGAATGCTCACACGCCCCTTTTCGTCCATCACATGTTGGTACTGACCAATGAACATGTCTCCCTCACCGCTTCCCACTTTATATGGTTTTTATACCACTTCAACCCACCTGTCTCTACTATAATGGAATTTCGCTCGGATTTCAACCCATAATCAGTTTTTTTCAATTCATGGCACAAAAAAAGAGACGATCTCTCGTCTCATCAGTACGTCAAATGAAGTCTGCTCGTCGCGCCCCACTCTATTCCCAAACGGTCGCCGCCCAAGCGCGCATTTCATTCGCATCCTTCTCACGAAGCGTTACCCAAGCTTGATCCTCTCGAATGGTAGCTCGGGCGATCATCAACTCGGGATACAAGACTTGTTTGCGGTAGGTCAGCATCAGCTTACGAAGTGTCCGCGTTTCGCGGTATGCATAGGGGATCGCCTCTAATGCCCAGTCGACATAGACTAAATTGTTCACATGACCGTTACCGTCGATGTCGTACGTTCGCGCCGGCAAAATTGTCGTGTACTCGCATTCCTCGTCAGAGACTTCCTCCAATTCCGGTATCTCAAACTCCGATGGAGTCACTCCATAACGGTTCGCCAACTCGTCGGACACGCGCATGGGGCGCCCGGTTTTTTCGTTCAACAATAACCAGGTCGTTTTCGCCCGCGCGACGAGCTGTTCACCTAAATGTAGCTGAAATTCGCGAAACGCATAAAACTTATGAAAGCCGATCGTGTACGTGGTCGCCCTCAGCACATCCCCCGGTCGCGGAGAGTGAAAAAACTCAACCTGCCAACGAAACAGAACCCAAAAGTCTTTGCTTTCCATTTCTTTTTCGATCGCATTCGATTGGGTCATCGAGCTTTCAAGCATAGCCCGCATGATCGATTTTGCGGACATTTTCCCCGAAGCATCGCTGTCGGAAAAGTGTACCGGTATGTTCATTTGAAATTTCATAGCCACCTCTACTTAAACAGAACCAATGATATCGCCATCAAAAACATGCCCGAAATCAGCCCGTACAACGAGATATGGTGTTCTCCGTATTCCTCTGATGCCGGCAGTAGTTCATCCAATGAGATGTAGACCATAATCCCGGACACCATGGCAAAGAGGATGCCAAAAGTGAACTCGTTGAAAAACCGGGACAGCAACAAATACCCGACCACGGCACCGATCGGTTCGGCCAACCCCGATAAAAAAGAATACAGAAAGGCTTTCATTCGGCTTCCCGTCGAATAGTAGAGAGGGATCGACACGGCAATCCCTTCGGGGATATTGTGGATGGCAATTGCGACAGCGATGGGAATTCCCAATGAAGGGTCTTTCATTGCCGCGGTAAACGTAGCCAGTCCTTCCGGGAAATTGTGGATCGCAATGGCGATCGCCGACATGATCCCCATTCGATAGAGCGCATCTTTATCCTTTCGGTCGGCGAGTGCGTCTTCACTCGCGAGTTCTCGCACTTCTTCGATCTCTTCTTCCGAGTGCATGGTATGCGGATTTTCGAAGTCAGGCACGAGTTTGTCGATCAGGGCAATCAACAACATCCCGCCGAAGAAACCGGCGATCGTAATGAGAGTCGCCGTCCTGTCCAAATATACCGCAGATAATGACTCCAGCGCTTTGGGGTAAATCTCAACAAAGGAGACAAAGATCATCACGCCGGCGGAAAAGCCAAGAGCAGCCGACAAAAACTTCATATTTGTTTTTTTCACCGCAAAGGCGATGATTGACCCGACGCCGGTTGCCAAACCCGCGAGCATCGTAATCAAAAATGCAATTCCTAAATTACCTTCCATATCAACCTCTTTACTCTTTGAACGAGTACTCGATCGATTCTTTACCGATCACTCGCTTTCTCCATTTTCCGCTGGCTACAATCGCAAGTCCGATGACGACGACCAAAAAGTTACTCGCAATCATCGCATACCAAATCCCGTCCTGCGTCCACAGGTTGAGATACTGAAGGACAAAGACAATCGGGAGTCGAATACCCCACAAACGCACGACTTCCATGAACATGGAGTACTTTGTATGCCCTGTCCCTTGAAAGAATCCCTGTAAAACGCTGAAGAATGCCATGAAGGGATTAAGGATCAGAGCAAATAACAGAAACCGCAGTGCTAAAGACAGAATCGGTGAATCATCCGCCAAAGGCAAGAAAAACTGGAGTATTTCTCGACTGAAGATCATCACCGGTATCGACAGAATGACTGTAACGACGGTTGAAAGTAAAAATCCAAGGTTCATCGCCTTTTTCGCCCGATCAAAGCTATTGTTACCGATATTTTGCCCCACGACGATGGTCATACTGCTCCCGATCCCCATCGCGGGCAACATGGCGATCCCCGAAACGCGATTTACTAAGCTAAAGGCGGCGAGCGTATCGGTACCGAATGCGGTGATCACACCATTCATGATGATGAATCCCAACGCTGCTCCCGACTGACCGATCATTGAAGGAATCCCTACTTTGGTCAGCAGGTGGATTTTGTTCCAGTCCCAACGGAATGTGCTCCAACGAACGCGAATGCGCGGTGAACGAGTGCGTAAAAACCAAAAGCCGACGACGACGAGTACGCCTTGCGAAAGGACCGTTGCCCAAGCCGCTCCCGCGACTCCCATGCCGAGCCCTTTTATACTCGTCATCGGTATGACGGAAAAGATGAACAATGGATTCAGCACCATATTCAGGGCGGTTGATAATGCGCTCAACACCGTCGTCAACACCGTAACCCCTTGTGATTGAAACACGGCATTGGTACAAAAGTAAATAAATTGAAGCGGCATCCCTAAGAATAAGATTCTGAGATACTCCGTACTGTATTTTGCCAGATTGCCGGTTGCACCCATCCATCCGATCATACGTGGTGTCATCATATACCCGACCACCGTAACGACGACCGAAAATAAAAAGGCAAGCGCATAAATCGTCGTCGTATAGGATTCCGCTTCTTCGTCGTTGTCTGCGCCGATCAATTGAGAGAGAATCGAGGTCCCCGCCATTGCCACGCCGAGCCCGATGGAGATAAACAGGAACAGGATCGGCCACACAAATGAGGTGGCGGCAAATTGCTCCGGTCCCAGTCTCCCGACCCACCAGGCGTCGGCTAGATTATACAGCGTTTGTATTAAATTGTTCAGCATCAGCGGTACCGCAACCCATACGATGCCTGACAGCATCGATCCGTGCAGTACTCTTTCAATATTCGTGGTTTTCGCCATTGTCCCTCCGGACGTCATTCGCGGGCTTAGGATCTATTTCGTTTCGATTGAGGTCACTTCGTAGCCGGCATCGACGACCGCATTCTTTAAGGTTTCGTCAGTAAGTGTGGGGCCGGTTACCGTCGCGATTTGTCGCTCTAGGTCAACGGTCGCATTGACACCGTCCAATGCGTTGAGTGCAGTCTCTACCCTTTTTTGACAGTGGCCACAGCTCATGCCTTCGATATGCATAATTTTTTCCATCGTTTTCTCCTTTACTTCCTTTACTTGATGATTCGTGGGAGCACTGATCGTCCGCACGTCCTCTCCCGGCGAGAAACGGCTTAACCGCAGCGAATTCGTTACGACAAATACGGAGCTCATGCTCATCGCTGCTGCTGCAAACATCGGATTGAGCAACAAACCGAAAGCCGGATATAGCACGCCGGCGGCAATCGGGATGCCTAACACATTATAAAAGAACGCCCAAAATAGGTTTTGTTTGATATTACGGATCGTCGCGCGACTTAATCGTATCGCCGACACAAGATCTCGCAATGTGCTCTTTACGAGAACGAGATCGGCCGATTCCATGGCGATATCCGTACCCGCTCCGATCGCAACACCGACATCCGCACGCGCTAGGGCCGGCGCATCGTTGATGCCATCGCCGACCATCGCAACTCGCTTCGATTCTGCTTGCAATTCGCGAACTTTCTCTTCCTTATCCGCCGGCATGACCTCTGCATAGACCCGGTCGATTCCGGCCGATCGGGCAATGGCCTCTGCCGTTTTCTGGTGATCACCCGTCAGCATCTGTACGCCGATCCCCATCTTGTGCAATTCAGTAATCGCCGCCACGCTATCTTCTTTAATCGGATCCTGCGCGGCCATCATGCCGATGAGTCGGTCTTCTGAGGCAAAAAACATGGGTGTTTTCCCTTCATTTGCCCAATTGTCCAATACATACTGCACCTCGCGTATACCGATCCCCAGCTCAGTCATCATGCGCTGGTTGCCTGCGTAGTAGGTTGCGTTCTGTACACGTCCTTTTACCCCTTGCCCCGTGATCGAAGCAAATCCTTCCACCGGTTCCGTGCGGATTCCTCTTTCAGTAGTATACCGCAAAATCGCACCGGATAGTGGATGTTCCGAAACAGATTCTAAAGCATGGGCGATCTCAAGCAAAGTGCTCTCATCGATACCGATCGGCAGCACGTCGGTTATCGCAGGTTGTCCTGCGGTAATCGTTCCGGTCTTATCCAACAGAACGGTATCGACATCATGTAACACTTCCAATGATTCCGCCGTCTTGATCAGGATCCCGAGGCTTGCGCCTTTCCCCGTGCCCACCATGATCGCAACAGGTGTCGCCAATCCCAACGCACACGGACACGAGATGACGAGGACGGAAATGGCAGTCGAAAGGGCAAACTCCAACCCCATGCCGACAGCCATCCACACGATAAACGTGATCGCTGAGATCCCTAAAACGACAGGCACAAAGATGCCGCTGATCTTGTCGGCGAGTTTCGCGATCGGCGCTTTTGTCGCATTTGCCTCTTCGACCAATCTCACGATCTTTGCCAACGTCGTATCTTCGCCGACTTGCGTCGCACGAAAATCGATCGCTCCGGTCAAGTTCACGCTGCCGGACGTCACTTTATCGTCGTAATCGACATACAGCGGCATGCTCTCTCCGGTAATCGCCGAAGTATCCAAGGAACTCGTCCCCGATAGGATCACCCCGTCCACCGGAATTCTTTCACCCGGACGAATTCGCAAGACGTCGCCGGCTTGTACGTCTTCCGTCGGGATTTCAACAACTTCACCCTCTCTGATGACTCGTGCCGTCTTTGGGGTCAAGTCCATCAGTTTCGAGAGAGCATCCGTGGTTCGGCTCTTTGCTCGCGCCTCCAAGTACTTTCCGAGTGTAATCAAAGTCACGATCATCACAGCGGACTCAAAATACAAATTCATTCCCATCGTATGGACGGTATCCCAGTCACCGGCCCCCATTGCATAATTAATCCTCATAATCGCATAGATGCCGTATACGATCGCTGCACCGGAGCCGACGGCGATCAGACTGTCCATATTCGGTGTGCGACGGAATAGCGAAGTAAATCCATTGATAAAATAATTTCGGTTGATATACACGACGGGAATCGTCAGCAGCATCTGTACGAAGGCAAAGTTCGCATGATTTTTTACACCGGTGAGAAATCCGGGCAACGGAAGACCGATCATATGCCCCATCGCGATATACATCAGCGGAAGCATCATGAGAAGCGAAGCGATCAATCTCTTCCGAAGTGTGGCCGCCTCTTTTTGAAAATGGTTCTCTCGGACCGTATCCGACTGTTTTTTCTCATGATCGAGAGAAGTTGCTTCATATCCCGCCCGATCCACCGCTTCCAGTATCGCCTCGCGACTCCCTTCCGGAGCCTCGACTCGCATTTTCCCGGTCAAAAGGTTCACTTGTACTTCGTTCACTTCCGGAATCTTTTGTACCGCTCGGGTCACCGCCGCTTCGCAAGCCGCGCAAGTCATACCTGATATTTCGAAATTCTGTTTCACTTTTTCGTATTCCTCCTTACCGTGACATTTTACGAACGGTCGCGATCAGTTCTTCGATCACATCGTCCTGCCCTTGTTCCAACTGCTCCTTGACGCAATAGCGGATATGATTATTCAGCAACAAAGACTGCACTTCTCGGAGTGCCGCTCGCGATGCGTTAATCTGATTGATGATATCATCGCAATACACATCCTCTTCAATCATCCGTTTGATTCCTCTTATTTGACCCTCAATGCGATTGAGACGGCTGACCAACGGCTTTTGCGCTGCTGCAGCTTGCGTTGAAGGATGTTTACAACAGTCTTTCTTCAAGATCATCACCTCAATAAAAATATACCCCTAGGGGGTATCTGCTAAACAAAAAGAAGTGCGAGTCATTCATAGGCTCGCACACTCTCCTTTGTTTTAGTCGATCTCGACGCTCTTTTCCAGTTTGACTTTTCCTTTTTCATCATAGTACATGCGCTGTACGTCGATGAGCTTCGGAACATTATTGATCTTACGGCACTCGAGTAACCAGACTTGCTTGTCGCTGTTTCCGGTTTCTTTGAGGGCTTTTTTCATGACTTTCATCATCGAATAGGGATGCTCCGGCTCTTTAATGGTGACCATTGCCGGTTTCGCTTCGATGCATTTTTGGACATAGTCTTCAAAATCGTCGACTCCCAGACCCGGAAGCAGTAAGAAATCAACATCATCGGTCACATCATCCATGGTCTTGATTTGCTTGGTGCTGAATTGTTTTGCCATGGTCATGATCGTAGCCAGAAGCGGACGAACGGCCGCCGAACGGTGACCGGATGCGATCACGGAATCTTTCGCGTTGATCGCCGCCTCAATTTTTTCGGCTTGTTCTTGAGTCATAAACTCCGAGGTAACTTGTTTTTGTAGCATTGGGTGCATGTCTTTTGTTCTCCTTTCAGTTCTCATCCTCGCTCAGTGAATTCTTGTACCGCGCGAGATTCGCCTTGTCTTCTAACTCCAGATCGTAATCCCCTGCCAGACTCTCCAAATGATGGACAAATTCATGTTGAAGTGTCTTTTTCAGCCGCCGATACAATCCGCTCTTTGATATGCCCGGCAGACTCTTGGCGAACGATCCGTAATACAGGATGATTTGTCGTCCTGTACGATTGAATGTATACTCCCCCAGGATATACAAATCCTGCTTAGGGTCACTTTGTGGGTGAAGCTTTGCCTGTGGCAGTAGGACGATCCCTTTGTTTAGTTCTTTGAAAATCTCATGAGGCAAACTCTCTGCGATTTCGTCCAACATGTCATGCGCTTCTTCAATTGTCGGGAACGCTGCGTATGAATCCATCAGGAACGCCCCTTCTTAATGCTCTTGTAACGTTCGATATTCTCTTTACTGAGAAAATCGTACGCATCGCTTAATTCTTGGAATTGTTTGGTCGCTTCCGGTGACGGATTCACATCGGGATGCAGTTTTTTTGCTAGCTGACGATACGCCAGTTTGACCTGATACTCATCGGTCTCCGTAGAGACCCCGAGCGTCTTTGCCGCCTTTTCGTATCGGGAGACAAAGTCATCGTAGGGATTCGTATACGGTCCGCTTCCGGTTCGGTATTGGCCGCCCGGGCGATATCCGCCGCCTGTATAGTTTCCATAGGGGTTGTAGCCTCGACTCTGTTGTTCCGCTTGCTGCTGATACCAAGCGCGGAATCTCTCCTCCCAAAGCCTCTGCTCCGCTTCTCTGCGCCTTCTTTGCTCCGCTTGCATGCGTTCTTCTTCCATGCGGATATATTTTTGGCTATACTCACCGAAGCTACGAAACGCTCGGTTTTTCCCTACTTTGAGGTAATCGGCATAGTCATATAAATACTCCGTGACGACATAACTACCGTATTTCAACAAACTGATAAAAGACCTTCCCAGCATCGGAACGCCAAAGATCACAAACAAAAAGATCAACACTTCCGGTCGAAGGAGAATGATCCATCCCAGCGGGTTCATCAGTAAGAACACCAGCAAGCATCCCCCGGCCAATAATAGTTGCAAAAAGCTCTGCCGTAACGCCTCCGTCAATATGACAATTGTCTCCAGTATTGCATTGATACCCGAGAAAATGGCATTCAATACGACCGCAGTCCCATAAACCACCGATCCGGCTGCGCGCTTTATGATTTTCATATCATTCCACCTTTAACTGATACTATCATACCAAATTAAGCAGAAATAAAAAAGCCACAGAATGATGAAGGTTATTACCGCAGTAAAAACAGGAGCGATGATTCGCTCCTGTCTATGGTTTCTATTTGTTTAGTATGCCGGGATGACCGCGCCTTTATAGGTTTCTTCGATGAATTTTTTGACTTTGTCGCTTTGGATTGCGGCGAGGACTTTCTTGTACTCTTCTTTGTCCGTTTCCCCTTTACGAACTGCGATGACATTGACATAGGGTGAATCTGCATCTTCAATCGCAATCGAATCTTCGACCGGGTTGAGTCCATGTTCGATCGCATAGTTTCCGTTGATTACGGCTGCCGCCGCATCGGTATAAACCGTCGGAATGATCGCAGCTTCCAGCGGAGTGAATTTCAAGCCTTTCGGGTTTTCGAGGATATCTGATTCATTGGCTTCGAGTCCAACATTCGGAGCCAGTTTGATGAGGCCATTCTTCTCAAGTAACAGCAGAGCACGACCACCGTTGGTCGCATCGTTCGGGAAGTAGATTTCAGAGCCTTCCGGAATCTCGTCCAGCGATTTGAAATCTTTGGAGTATACAGCCATCGGCTCGATGTGCACGTTTCCGAGCGACTCGAGTTCCAAGTTGTTTTCTTTGGTGAAGGCTTCTAAATAAGGAATGTGTTGGAAGTAGTTGAGGTCGATATCGCCTTGATCCAACGCCATATTCGGTACGATATAATCCGTGTACTCGACGATCTCCAACGTAATGCCTTCTTTGGCCAAATCTTCTTGTACTTGTTTGACGATTTCCCCATGCGGTGCCGGTGAAACGCCGATCTTGACAACTTTGTTCTCCGCTTTGGGTGCACATGCACCGAGTACGAGAATGAGTGCGGTTGCGAGGACAACTTGTAGTAGTCTCTTTTTCATGTTCTTCTCCTTTGCTTACGCGTGATTTTTTCTTCGGGCAAGTACATTCCCTGCCCATTGTACCAACTGAACTAACAGTATGATTAACAGAACTGACCCCCATAGATACCACGGAGATGAGTTTAATTTATATAAACCGAAACGGATGGCGACGTCTCCTAATCCTCCGCCACCGATCGCACCGGCCATCGCTGTATACCCTAAAATATTGATAATTGAAGTCGTCACCCCCATGATGAGAGAAGGGGTCGCTTCCGGAATCATGACACGAAATAGGATTTGCTTTGCATCAGCTCCCATCGCTTTGGCGGCTTCGATCAACCCAGGCTCTACTTCGAGCAAGCTCTGCTCGATAATGCGTGCCACAAAAGGCGCTGCTGCAATGGATAACGAGATGATCGCCGCCGTCGGGCCGGTTCGTTTGCCGATGAGGATCGCCGCCAGTGGAAACAAGATGATCATCAGGATAATAAACGGAACCGATCGGATCACATTGATCACAGCGTTGGTCGTACGATACAGAGGCGCATTCGGTTTCAAACCGCCGGGCCTTGCAAAAATGAGCAGCACGGCCAGTGGGAAGCCTAGCCCCAACGCGATGATCGTGGAAAAGCTCATCATATAGATCGTCTGCCAAAGCCCTCGTAAAACCTCACTCATTCGCTCACCTCCCAATTCACTCCGTTTACCGACAAATACTCCAAGGCCTTATCGATTCTTTCATCCTCTCCGAGGAACTCCACATAGAGCGTGCCGAGTTGATCTTCCTGCACCTGATAGATATTTCCCGCGAGAATGTTGACATCGATGTTAAAGGTTCGGATGGCTTGTGAGATCAACGGCTTTGTCGCTGTCGGTTGATCAAAGGTCAGTCGATACAGTTTCTCCCCAACCATCGGCTTCGGCTCTTTATCGTCCTCTTGAATCCCTTGGATCATCTCAATCGTACGCTTCTCTTTCGGTCGTAGGAAGATATCGTGCACCGGTCCCTGCTCGATAAAGCTCCCGCTCTCCATGACGGCGATGCGGTCACAAACCTCTTTGGCCACCTCCATCTGATGCGTGATCATGACAACCGACAGCTGATACTTTTTGACGATCTCCTTGATGAGCCGAAGTATCGAGTCCGTCGTCTGTGGGTCAAGCGCCGATGTCGCCTCGTCAGATAAGAGGAGCTTCGGCTGTGTGACCAGCGCTCGGGCGATCGCAAGCCTCTGTTTTTGTCCGCCGGAGAGTTCCGCCGGATACGCATCCTTTTTGTCGGTTAATCCAACGACTTCGAGCATTTCCAGTGCTCTCTGTTTGGCTTGGGCTAAGTCCGAACGGTGAAAGTATGCCGGCAACATGACATTTTGAAGAGCATTCTTCTGCATTAACAGGTGAAACCCTTGAAAGATCATCCCGATATCCTTGCGTTGTTCCAACAATTCTCTTTCCGGCAACTTCAACAGGTCTACACCGTTCATCAACACCTCCCCTTCATCCGGTCGTTCCAAGGCGTTGATACATCGGAGCAGCGTCGACTTCCCCGCGCCGGACAATCCGATGATACCGAAGATTTCACCTTTGTCGACTTGAAAGCTCACATCCCGTACGGCATGTAGCTTCCCTTCCTTAAAAGGAAAGGACTTACTGATATTTCGTACCTCGAGCATAATTCCTCCCAATAAAAAACTCTCGTCCATAACTATCGTTATGGGACGAGAGTAAACTTCGTGATACCACCCATATTCGTCCGACTCTCACAAGTCGAACCTCAGCGGGTACGAATTCATACCCCGGCACGCTATCGTGTGCACACGTTGCACCTGAATCATAGATCTCGATGCAAGACTCCAAGCCCATTTTCTGTCGATTTCCCCTCACCTGCTTTCACCTGACCAGGCTCTCTTTAGAGATTCCGCCGACATACTCTACTCTTCAACGTCTGTCTTAATTTAGTGATAGTATATCCTCGAGTTTTCGGTTTGTCAACTCCGGGTAGATCCAATTTTATTTTCGAGGGTCCCGATACCGTCGATCGAGAGAGTGACCGTATCTCCCACATGCAAATATTTCGGTGGGTCAAATCCCATACCGACGCCGGACGGCGTGCCTGTCGCGATGATATCGCCCGCTTCCAGAGTCATCCCCATCGAAAGTTCCGACACCAGTTGCTCGATCGTGAAGATCATCAGCTCCGTGTTTGCCTGTTGGCGAATCTCTCCATTCACTTTGGATGTTAACTCCAAGCGAAGAGGCTGATCAAACTCATCTTTCGTGACGATCCAAGGACCTAATGCCGTATATCCGTCCAGAGATTTTCCTCGAAACCATTGGACGTGATTTCTTTGCAATGTACGAGATGAAAAATCATTGAGGATGCTAAAGCCCAAAATATGGTCCCAAACTTTATCTTCCGGAATGTTGATCCCCGTCTTTCCAATAATCACAGCCAGTTCTACTTCGTAATCCACGCAGGGATCCAAGTCTATATGCGCCTTTAACTCCTCATCGGGGCCGGTCATGCGATTGACTCTTTTCGTAAAATAGTGGGGTATCGGCTTTTCGTCGCCTCCACCCAGCTCTGCAATGTGATCCAGATAGTTTTTCCCGACACAGAGAACATTATGCCTCGGGTGTAGAATGGGAGCCGTCAAGCGGATATCCGTCAGCTCAAGTGGAAGATCCTCTTCACATAGACCTTCCGGTAGCCGGTTTTGTATCCGATCGATATAGTCAAGCAGATTCTTCGGCGCATCCGGGATCAGGTCCTCCAAGAAACCACATCGTCTTCCGATTGCGATCCCCGGTTTTTCAATGCCTTCGACAATGGCGGTAAAAAATCTCATAATGGGCTCCTGTTCTAACTGGGATCGTCTAGATTAAATGTGTCACCGTCTTGCACGGTTCCCAAACGATACCCTTGCTTAAACCAACTGCTACGCTGTTCCGACGTACCATGCGTAAAACTGTCCGGTACGACGTATCCCTGATGTTGTTTTTGTAAAGTATCGTCACCAATCTGGTAAGCGGCATTCAACGCTTCGTCGATATCGCCGGCTTCCAGATAACCTTTATTGCCGATATGATGCGCCCATACGCCGGCAAAATAGTCCGCCTGCAACTCAAATCGGACGAGATACTTGTTGAAATCCGTTTCGCTCATTTGATTCTTCAGTTCAAACACCTGATCTGTGATCCCGAGCAATGTCTGTACGTGGTGACCGACTTCATGCGCGATGACATACGCCATGGCAAAGTCTCCTGACGCTTGGTACTGCCTGGCCAATTGGTTAAAAAACGATAGGTCGATATAGAGTTTCTGATCTCCCGGACAATAGAACGGGCCTGTTGAGGAACCTGCAACGCCACAAGCGGACTGGACTTGATCCGTAAAGAGAACAAGTGTGGGCTCTTTGTATTGGTAGCCCATCTCGGCAAAGAGATCGTGCCATACATCTTCTGTATCCGCTAAGACGACCGATGCAAAATCAGCTAATTGATCTTCTTCTGCCGATGTCGGCGCGTTTGTCTGTTGGGGCTGCGTAGGCGCACCGCCTCCTCCGAAAAGCCCTCCAAGCCCGCCGTTGAGTAGAAAGATGATGATCATGATTACGAGACCCAAGCCGCCGCCGATCGGCACCATGGGCATACGCCCACCACCGCCGCCGGTGGAATAGCCTCTTTGTCCCCTTCGGTCTTCGACATTGCTGCTTTGCCTTCTATTTTGCCATTTCATATGATATACCTCCATCGTTAATATGCTCCATTTATACCCGTATCCAACAAGTTTAGTCGTTTTTAGGCAATCATTATCATACTAAATTGCAGATTGAATTCCATTTGCACTGTGGATCACAAATACCTTTATCAAATTTCCCTGTTTCCAAGGCACTTGTGAAGACATCCATGGTCGTTTCGACGGAGTCTAGGCACATATCTGAAATATCGACCGGGAGGAGGCGATCCCCGGGAATCCACCATAAGTACGCAGCCCTCGGCAGTTTCCCATACAACGCCCGACATGCAAGCGCATAAAACTGCATTTGGAGCGAGTACTCCTTAAGTAAGTGTTCATCACGGTAATTTGTCTTAAAGTCGTAGATCTCGTACTCGTCTTCCGTCCACCGAATTAAATCGATACTGCCGGTCCACTGATAGTCCGCTCGATCCCAGAGAAATGAAACTTCATGCGACAACTCACCGTCAGGCTTTCCCGAACGGTAGGTTTGCACCCACTTTTCCATCCTCTGTATCTCCGGCTCCGTCATTTCCATCCCCCATCGGCCGGCTGTCTTTTCGATCTGTTCGATAACAAGTCCTGGTTCATCCATTTCAACGAGCGCATGAAATAGTATGCCTTTTTGAATCGCGGACAGTGACGTCTCGTTCGCTGCCGCTTTTTCAATCTGACGCTCGTCCATTTCGACTTCCCATTCCGGGATAAATCGCAAGAGGTATTGATAATACCAGCGCCTCGGACACGTAAGGTATTCTTTAAGTTGCGTAAAACTGAACGTCCGCCGCTGAATGAAACCGGGGGTTTGAAAGTGGTTCAATAGAGGATACAGCACTTCAGACGCTTCGTTTTCGGGCTCAACGAAGCTGTAATTGTGTGAAAGATCCGTCGTAGGGAGACAGTCGAGATCTGAGACGGCTGCTGCGAGCGTCTGCGCATAGTTTTGGACTTTACCCGTCTGGTTCGTCAGATAAAGAGCTCTTTTTGCCCGCGTTAGCGCGACATACAGGACTCTGTTTTCTTCTTCCAAATCCGACTCTTGCTTTTGCAACTTAGCCAACTCATAATGCGCCGATACTGGATGACTCGCTATGGACAGTCCCAAATGAGAATCATAAAGGAAGGGATCGATTCTCGCGTTTGACTTTGCGTCAATTCCGACGAGAAAGATCACGTCCTTCTCGGTACCTTTCGCTTTATGGATCGATGAAAGCATCACGCGATCCTCTGTCTCATCGCTTTCTTCCACGTTATCTCTCTCTGAGTGGATCCGCTTGCGAAGAGATGTTAAGAGCTCATGATGCGTGATCGATCCAATTCTCTCTTCATCGGCGATCCATTGGTACAGGTTGTCCAGTGTCGACAAGGTGCTCTCTGCTTCGGACGTACGGGCACACGCGTGATTGAGCCCCGACTCTTGTGCCAACCATCGGAGAAAAGTCAGCGGTGACCTTTCATCCAACTCTTCACGCCACGAACTCACTTTGGCGATGATCCGTTCTGCGTTTTCGTCCTGGTATTTTTGCGCGATCAACTTTTCCTCCCAGCGACCTCTCGCTCGTGCCCAATGTAAGATTCTGTTGGGATCAATCCCCGCCATAGGAGAATGAAGAAAAGTAAGCCAACTGATATCATCTGCCGGATCGATCACGATCGCGTACAAACTGTACAGATCCAACACCTCTTGTCTTGTCCAAAAACCGGCGGTGTTTACGCTGATATGCGGGATCTTTCTTACTTTTAGTGCTTTTTCATAAATGGGAATTTTCGTCGCGCTTCGAAATAGCAGAGAAATCTCACCCCACTCGATGCCCTGTTCTTTCAGTTGGAGAATTTTCTCCCCGACTCGCTCGGCATCAGCCTCAACGCCCTCTGTCTCCTCAAGACTCCTGCAGATTTCGATCGCCATTCCCTGACTGTCGCCTTTGGCGATCAATCCGTCTAATTTGGGAAATGCGTATGCCGATAACTGATTGACGAAACCGATGATCTCTTCACTGCAACGGTAATTCTCTTGCATGGAGAGGGCAACGCCTCCGGAACGCACAATGTCGTTTTCGATCTCTTCAAAGAGTCGAACATCAGCGTATCGAAAACCGTAAATAGATTGCCTCGGGTCTCCTACGATAAACAGATTCTGTCTGTCTAAGGGTTTATCCACGGAGCAGATCTGATAGAATATCTGTTTTTGCAGGTCGTTGATATCTTGACATTCATCGATCATCAAGTAGGAGCAATTCTCTTGTATCGCTGTTCTGCAATTTGGATCATTCAGTAGAAGTAACGCTTTCTCCTGCAAGTCATCGAAATCCAGTGCCGACCGCCTCGATTTTTCGATGCGATAGCACTCATCCGCATTTCGGAGAAAGCCGACGAGAAATTCGCGATCTAAGTCCGATTCGTTTTCCAACGACGCGAGGATCGGGAGCATACGGATGCGTAGCTCTTTCATCGCATCGGTGGTGCCCAACGCTTTCGGTACGCACAGCTTTCGATAGATCTCCCGTTTCTCGTCATCCGTCCCATTTTGTAGCGTTATTTCCCAGTCACCGAGCTCTTGCGACAGCCGTTGGAAATTTTTTGCCCTTTTGTTATCCTTAAGCGCTAATAGCTGACTCAGCACGACGGCTTCCAACTCAGGTTGTTTCGGTGGTTGCTTTCTCCGTAATAAATCTCGCCACCCGGCGCCGCTCGCTCTCTTCTGATTGTAGATTTTTTCAACATTCTCAAAAAAAGAACCGTGCTCAAACCATTCGTTACGAAGGGGAATCTCATCCCCTAATTGTTGCACCGTATCCTGAAAGGCAGTTCGCAATCCACTCTGAAACAATGTAGATGACTCATGGTCGTCCAGTATCGTAAAGTGAGGATCAACACCTGCTTCCACCGGATACTCCCGCAACAACTGTTCACAAAATGTATGGATCGTCGACACCCGGAACTGATTCAGCTGCCATTTGAGTGCATCCAATTCACCCGTGCGCCCCTCATCCTCCAATAGTTTTCTGATTCGTGATCGCATTTCATCTGCCGCTTTGTTTGTAAAGGTAATGGCAACGATCGAAGGGATCTCTCGCCCTTTCTGCAGATGCCCATGACGCAGCAAGTGTAGGAAGCGATGCGTTAAAACCCTCGTCTTGCCCGTGCCCGCACCGGCGATCAGCGCGACATTGGTATCGATCGTTTCGATCGCTCGTTGTTGGATCGCATTCATCTTCATGACGATTCTCCCTTGCGACAGATTGCCGGGTATCGGCAATACTTGCACCGATCCGACGGCATCGCGGGAAAATTTCCCTGTTGGATCGCCGAATCGATACGAATCACTTCTTGACGATAGAGCCAGTTGAGCTCAGCACTGTCCGTGAACATCGGTTTGTATTCTTTTTCAGCGTAAATATGAGCAAAGGAGGCGTCTTTCACTTTTCCATAACTCACATAAGCATCGTTGTATGCCATGCTGTATATCGGTAACTGAAACTCTTTCCCCGAAATAAGCCTCGCTTTGTCGGGTGTTTTGGATCCTGTCTTATAATCGACCACCCATCGTTGACCGCTTGTATTTTGGTCGATGCGGTCTGCGCGTCCGTAGATACGAATCGAGCTGTCGATGTAAAACTCAAACGATTCTTCCATCCCTGCGATACGAAAGCCGGTCCGGCTCAATCTCTCCTGGTCTGCCGCTAAGAATCTGACCACCATCTCTGTAAGATATTGTACATACCAAGGCGTGAACGGTTCTATGACACCTCGGTTCGCTTCTTCCACCAGTTGACGAACGCGATCTGCATCCGTCCCATGGGATACGCCTCGATCAAGAGCGGAATTGATATCCTCGCGATAGATCTCCATGTACGATTTCAGTACCCGGTGGATCAGTAAACCTCTGGTGAGCGCTTCCCCCTCCTCCTCTTCGATCACAGGATTCGCCAAATAGTCGATATAATACTGAAAAGGACAATTCGCGTACGAGGTGAGAGACGCGGCGGAGTACTCCCGAACGGTCTCCCAGGCTGGTTTCTTCAGCATGTACGGTTGGATCGTTCGATCGGGTTCGCTGATTCGGAAGCTCACGTCCTGTGGTATCAAGACGCTCTGTGGCTCCGGGATCTGCTTGTCCTCTTTAATGATCCAAGGAGTATCCTCCTGTCCATATGCGGCGAGCATGGGTGAGAGGAGCATCTCCTCACGCTCGGTCCCCATGAACGCAAAGCTGACGCCGGACGCACCGAAAATCGCATCGCGGAGCCTGAGTTCTTCTTTTCGATATTGCTGTTCCATCGACAAAAAGCCGGAATCGTCGGCATTGGAGTGCGCCTGTGCCAAGAGACGCAAAAGAAAGTTATTCTCTTCCAGTGCGGGATACTCTTCTGAAAATCCGACAAAGATCCGGTGCGCACTCGTCGTCTGCGCGCATTCTCTCAAGTGGAGGACGGGGACTCCTGCCAATGGTACAGGAAACTGAATGGTCGTTTCCCTCATCAGCTCGATAAGCGCCGGTACGAGTCCGTGCTTTTCGATGATGCCTGCGCCGCTCATCTGCTTCAGCCGCTCCATCAAAGCGAAGATTCGATCCCAAGCGCGAAGTTCTCGCTCCGTCACCTCGGGCGTACTTTCTCGTTTTACGATTTCTCGTTTCACCGCATCGCTGTCGATGGAGGCGATTTCTTCTACATTCACCTCACCGCTAAACAATGAGACGGGCTCATCATCCGTTTCCGAGCTCGATACGTCTCCTTGTAGATACGCCAGTACTTCGTGTCCGATTCGCGTCGCAACGACAGGTTCTTCCATGGAATGAGCCAATAGGCATCCAACCCTCTCCCCTTCTCGGTACAACCATGTTCGCCACTTTTCATCCGAAACGATGACCTCGACAGAAATCTCCTGCTGCTGCAATTGTGCAATTCTTTTGAGTATCGCACGAGACAAGAGCAAAGGAGTTGCCCCTCGCATGCGATCAATGTAAGGTTGCACCGGGCCGTGAGACGATCCTTTCTCTTCGATTTCATACCCTCTGTTAACAAAACGGGTTTTCAGATTCTGCAAATACGGATCTCCATCCGGTGTCCCGTACGGCAGATAAACCGTCAATGGATTTACCTGTGCGATGACATCCAATAGATCCAATTCAATCGGTCGAAAATCCAGCGTACCGCTCACCTGAACCATACCGAATTTCTTCTCTTGCAAGAGTGAAAGTCCGGAGCGCAAGATCATTTCATCGTCGATAAAGCCCGCCTCTTTCACCTTTTCTGTATAGCGCCGATAGAGTTCAGACAATGCCCCCCATTCTTCCGAGAGCTGACTTGGATCGATCCCCTCCGTTTGCATCCTTCCGATCCACCCCACGACATCAAAGAGAAATCCCTCGGTGTGGGCGATGCCCGCATACGGTCCGGGATCCCAATCAGTGAGGAGGCTCTTTAAGAGCAATATTTTTTCCGGCACGCTAAGAACCGCAGGTCGATTCCATCCTGCGGTCTGTTGGATCAGTCCCATCAATGTGACATAATTCGGTTCCTGTGCGATGCCCTGTTCGTTCATTCGCAGCCGCACCTCGTGCCGGATTTGTGCAGCGGTAGAAATAATATGTAGGCCACCCGGGATCGAGGGTTTCGATCCGAGAGGGAAAAAAACAGCTTTTTTCATTTCATCACTCGCAAATATATTTCTTGCAGAAGCTCCGACGGTGAATGGGCGTCAAACCCAAACTCACAATCCCTTGCTGGTGAGCCGCAGTGCCGTATCCCTTATTGTTTGCAAAATGATAGCCGGGATACAGAGACTCCCATTCGATGGCGAGAGAGTCACGATAGACTTTCGCCAGAATTGACGCACAGGCGATTTCATAGATGCGATCATCGCCGTGAACCACTGCACTTTGGGGAATATCAACAGGCACGCTCTCATAATCTACGGCTATATGGCGGATATCAAAACGCTGGTTGAGAATGGATTGGATCGCAAGACGCATCGTCTCACGCACTGCATTTCGAATGCCGATCTCGTCAATTCTCTGCGGTTCGAGCATGCCGATACCGATTGCGATCGCAGACTCTCTGATTAAAGGCGCTAAATGTTCTCGCTTCTTCGCCGAGAGTTTCTTCGAGTCTCGCACACCTTCGATATAGCGACCCTGCGGCATAATGACAGCACACGATACGACGGGGCCGGCCAGACAGCCTCGGCCCACCTCATCGACCCCGCAGATCAAGCCTTCAATGCCTTCCAATCGCTCCCAGTTCATGGCCTCTCCAATGTCACAGGACCCCAGATGCCCGCGCGAAATTCGTCAAGCACCAATTGTCCCGTTTTTTCATAATCAACGACCCCGCCTCGCAAGAGATAACCGCGGGCGCGTCCGATGGATTCCATGTACTCCAATACATCCTCGTTTTTAGGCGCACCATAACGAGCGATCATCCCGGGAAACTGCATGTTCATCCCCAGCTTCAGCAGCTCATAACCGAGCGTTTCCTCATCCAAAATTCTCGCGCTGATCGCGCCGGTAAATGCCAGATGCAAACCCGTTTCCTCATCGCCGAGCTTCGGCCAGAGCACACCGGGGGTATCTAACAATTCCATATTGTTTTCCGCTTTGATCCATTGCTTGCTTTTCGTCACCCCGGGCAAATTGCCGGTCTTCGCCGATTTACGATTCGCAATTTGATTGATCAATGTCG
>CAZEBB010000011.1:0-51646 GCA_964510345.1 uncultured Peptoniphilaceae bacterium | reverse complement strand
GTGCAGTTTGGTGAAACAGTACTTGTCATCGGGATCGGCCCTGTCGGACTGATGGCTGTTGCTGGAGCAAACCTCAGAGGTGCCTCGCGCATCCTCGCGGTCGGTACGAGACAAGTCTGTGTCGATGCAGCGAAAGGCTACGGCGCAACGGAATTCATCTCCTACAAAGAAGGACCAATCGATGAGCAAGTCCTCGCGCGCACAAACGGCAAGGGTGTCGATAAAGTCATCATCGCCGGCGGCGGAGTCGATACTTTTGCGGAAGCGGTCAAAGCGCTAAAACCGGGCGGAAAGATCGGCAATGTCAATTACCTTGGCAAGGGCGATGTGATCGAGATCCCGCGCGTCGAGTGGGGCGTCGGTATGGGACATAAAATCATCGCCGGTGGCTTGACACCGGGCGGACGCTATCGTATGGAAAAACTGGCGGAACTCGTGAAAGTCGGCAAACTGGATCTCTCACCGATGAGCACTCACGTGTTCGATGGTTGGGACCATGTAGAAGAAGCGCTGTTCCTCATGCGCGACAAACCGAAAGATCTCATCAAACCGGTCGTTAAACTGAAAGACTAACCGTAGAAAAACAGCGGCGGGCGGGCAAATGCCCGCCGTCCTTTCATTTGGAGGCATCGATGAAAATATTGATCATCTCGGGCTTTTTAGGCGCCGGCAAGACGACCTTTATCAAAGAACTCGTCAAGCAGACGCAGCGCGATTTTGCGATTCTGGAAAATGAATTCGGTACGATCGGGATCGACGGCAAGATCCTCGGACAGGATTTGGAAGCGCAACAAGTGAATATTTGGGAGCTCACGGAAGGCTGCATCTGCTGTTCGGTGAATGCAGACTTTACGACATCGGTCCTTACGATCGCGAACGCCGTGGACCCGGAGTTTTTAATCATCGAACCCAGCGGAGTGGGCATGCTCTCCAATATACTGCGAAGTGTGCAACGGATCGAATACGAGAAAATCTCGATCCTCGCGCCGATCACCATCTTGGACATACACAGCTTTGAACGATACCGCAGAGAATACGGCGATATTTACGGAGATCAGGTGGAGGCGGCACATCGAGTACTGCTATCGAAATCGGAGAGCAGCGATCCCGAGGAGATCGAAAGGGTGTGCACGCATTTGTTGGAGATGAATCCCGATGGGGTTATCGAGCGCGAGCATTATTCGAAGAAAGATAAAGAGTGGTGGGATGCGTTGCTGGAGATCCAGCTGGACGGTACGCGGACTCCCGATAAAAAGGCGGCGGAGATGAGTTTAGAGACGCTGTCGCTGAAAAAAGCGGGCACGAGTACAAAAAACCACTTTGTGTTGTTTTTGGAGGATTTAGTACGCGGCGCTTTCGGCGATGTGATCCGCGCGAAAGGCTGTGTGCAAGCGGGCGATGAAATGCTGCGTTTTGATGTGGTGGATCACCAGTACATCGTTTCCGGAGTGGAAGGACAAGAAGAAAATGAAGCGGTCTTTATCGGCAATGAGCTCGATAAAAACCGCCTTCGCAAAGCATTACTCTCCACTTATCGTCCGGCGCGTGCGTCTTCGATGCGCGCGGTAAAATCGGCCAATACTTCGGGGATCTGAATACCTTGAGGACACATGCGCACACAGGCGCCGCAAGCAATACAGGCTGCGGGGCCTGTTTTGTCGTCCAGCTTTAAGGCGGAGAAACGAGTAAATGCGCCGGGTTTGAAGCAAAAGTCGTTGTAGTGATTCAGAAGACTCGGGATCTCCAAATGCATCGGGCACTCACTTGTGCAGTAGCGGCAGGAGGTGCAGGGAACTCGGTCCACTAAGCCTTCGGCGATTTTCTGTAAGAGCGCTTGCTCGCTGTCATTCAGCGGCCTATGCGTTTGGAAGGTCTTCAAATTATCGACCAGTGCCTCTTCCGTCGTCATGCCGGATAATACGACGGTGACATCAGGTAAACTCTGTAGCCAACGAAAGGCCCAGGAAGCGATGCTCACCTCAGGGCGGAGAGCTTTCAGTTTGGCTTCGTCTTCCTCAGAGAACGATGTGAGCGCACCGCCTCGGGTCGGCTCCATCACCCAGACGGGGATGCCGTATGCGCCGAGGAGTTCGTATTTCGCCTTTGCGTCTTGGAGGGTCCAGTCGAGATAGTTGAGTTGCAGCTGCCCAAACTCCATGAATTGGCCGTAACGCTTCAAAAATCGCTCCAGCTCCTCCGGCCTCGCATGGCAGGAGAAGCCGAAGTGTCGGATGCGCCCTTTCGCCTTTTCTTTCAGTAAGTAATCGACGATCCCGAGCGTCTCGTCCATGTAGATGTGGATCGATTGGTCGTTGACATTGTGCAGCAGATAAAAGTCAAAATAATCCACGCCGCAGCGTCTGAGCTGTTCTTCAAATATTTCATGCGGGTCGCTGCTCGTCGGCACGATATGACCCGGGTATTTGTCCGCCAGATAGAAGCTCTCGCGAGGGAATGCGGAGAGGATGCGTCCCAGCACGATCTCTGACGTTTCGTTGTGATAGTTATACGCCGTATCGAAATAGTTGATGCCGGAGCAGTATGCCTTTGTCACGATACGAGCACTGGCTTCCTCGTCAATGCGCTGGTTTTCGCCTTCGCCGATCGTGGGAAAGCGCATGGCTCCGTATCCCAGCGCCGAGAGCTGCTTATCTTTGAACGCACGGTATTGCATGTCATCACCTCGTATGTTTATTACGCTAATTATAGCATGATTATGAGAAAAGGCACCGGAGGTCATCCGATGCCTTTTTCTTAGTACACGAGCCCTTCTACGGCGAGCCCCTCTTTAAAGAGAAACTTCACATAGTTGACTTTAACTTCATCGTTGGCGGTCTGTACGTCATTGCGAACGTACACGCCGATTCCGTTCGACTCCAGTTTGGAGTAGTTTTCTGCGTCTGCAGGTTTTCCCATTATAACTAATGGTTGCGGTTCACTGCCGCCTCAGGATGAGCAGCCTTTGACGTATACGTGTACGTCTTCGCGCCCTTTCTTCTTGACAAGGTCTCTCGCCTTGTCGTCGACAATTGCTTTCATACTTGTTCCCCCTTATGCGTCCGGTTGCACCTCGGTATTGTATTGATCCATACTGATTTCATCCATGGACTTGGATGCGATCACACCCGCGAGTAGCGAGTCGGAAACGTTCAGCGCTGTGCGCGCCATGTCGATCAATGGTTCGATTGCGATCAAAAGACCGGCAAGCGCAACCGGGAAGCCCAGTGCCGACAAGACGACCAGTGCCGCAAAGGTGGCTCCACCACCAACCCCTGCAATACCGAACGATGCGAACGTTACAATGATGATCAATCTTATGAGGAATACCGGATCTAATGGATTAATACCCAAAGTCGGCGCAATCATGACGGCGAGCATGGCGGGGTAGATCCCGGCGCAGCCGTTTTGCCCGATCGAGGTGCCAAGAGTCGCCGCTAAGTTCGCAGTTCCTTCCGGTACGCCCATGTCGACTTGAGAGCGAATGGTCATCGGCAGGGTACCGGCGGAGGTTCTAGAGGTAAACGCAAACAGTAGGGTATCTGCTGATTTCTTGAGGAATTGCACGGGGCTTAAACCGGATACCACGAGGATCAGCATATGAATGATAAACATGATCGCGATCGCCACATACGATGCCAAGATGAACTTCAGCAAGCGGACGATATCCGCTGCGTTCGAGGTCGCAGCGACGCGGGTCATCAGTGCGAGGATCCCGTACGGTGTGAAACGCATGATCAGGTTCACCAAGCGCATGATGACATCATGCAGTGAAACCACCATATCTTCAAAGAACTTTGCCGACTCCGGTTTGAACTTGCGGATCTGAATCGCCGCGATCGCCAGCATCGTAGCAAAGAAGACGGTCGCCAAGGTCGCATTGGATCCCGTGCCGGCCAAGGCTGCGAATGGATTCGTCGGGATGATCTCCAGAATTTGTTGCTGGATCGGAGTCTTGCTGAAATTGGCTAATTGTTCATCCAACGCAGCTCCGCGATCCTGTTCCGCCTGTCCGACGGCGATGCCTTCTGCGGTGAGGCCGAAAGCGCTCGTCGTGAGTGCGCCGACCAATGCCGAGATCGCGACCGTAATCATCAGAACGGCGATGATGCGGATGGCGAGTTTCCCGAGATTCTTAGATTTTTGTGTAATAAAGGCCGAGAGGATCGAGATAAAGATCAACGGCATGACGATCATGCGCAGCAGTCGGACATAGCCGTTTCCAACTAAGTTGATCCAGTCGATGGCGGTTTTGATGACAGGATTGCCAAAACCTAAGATCAACTGGAGCGCGGCTCCAAAGACAAGACCTAAGAGCAGAGCGCCGATGACGCGGAACGTAAAGGACTTGTTCATCTTTTTCAGATAGACCAAGCCGTACAGCAGTGCTGCAAAGATGACGAGTATCAGAATACTCTGTAACACAGTGTTCATAGTACACCTCCCCAAAATTATGACGGAAAAAAGAAATATGTTCATAAAAACAAAACCCTACCGCCACGGTGAGTTAATTATACCCACTCGGTCCTTCGGAACCACGGAGAAGGCGAAAGAATGGGTATGATAGTTGCATCCGAAAGGAGTGAACAAAATGCATCATACGGCAAACCCTTACAAGATCATATTGCGAAAGAAGATCATCGATGGATTTCGCGCGTTCAGTCGTGGCGATTACCGACCGCTGCTGGCTTTGTATGACGATCATGTGCACCAAATATTTGAAGGTGACCACGCGGTTGGAGGCGAGCGGCATTCTAAAGAAAAAGTGGAGCTGTGGTTTCAGCGATTTCTCAGGTTACTGCCCTCCGAGTTTGAGATTCAGGACATCTTCGTCACGGGGATGCCGTGGAATACGCGCTGTGCGGTGCAGTTTCAGGACCGGGTGACGCCGAAAGGGGGAATGCCCTATACGAATCAGGGCGTCATGCTCGCGACAATTCGCTGGGGGAAAGCCGTGGATGTACACATCTATGTCGACACGGAGAAGGTCGCGAATGCGCTGCGGGAGCTCGCAAAAAGCGGCGTGGAAGAAGCTTCCCTGCCGCCTATCGAATAACTATTTATGAGTCAGCCCTTTCATCGAGAGGCTGACTTTTCCTTTTTCTTTGTCGACGCCGATGATCTTTACTTTGACGATATCGGAGACTTTGACGACTTCTTTGGGGTGTTGGATAAATTTGTTGGACATCTGCGAGATGTGCACGAGGCCGTCATTTTTGATGCCGATGTCGACGAAAGCGCCGAAGTCGACCACATTGCGCACGGTGCCGAGCATCTCCATGCCGTCGACGAGGTCGTCGATAGAGAGGACGTCAGAGCGGAGGATGGGTTTCGGCATCTCGTCACGCGGGTCGCGCCCGGGTTTCCTAAGTTCCATGATGATGTCGGCCATGGTGAGCGCACCGATGTCGAACTCTTTCGTGAGTTGCGAGATGCGAAGGCCGCGCAAATCTCTTTCTAGAAGTTTTTTCGCGATCGGGTAGCTCTCGGGGTGGACGCCGGTATTATCCAAAACTTCTTTGCTCTCGGGAATGCGCAGGAAACCGGCGCATTGCACATAGGCTTTCGGTCCGAGACCTTTCACTTTATTGAGCTCGGACCTTTTTTTGAACGGTCCGTTTTCCTCTTTATAGGCGACGATGTTTTTCGCGACGCTCGCGGAGACGCCGGAGATATAGCTCAAAAGTGAGGAGGATGCGGTGTTGACGTTGACGCCGACGGCGTTTACGCAGTCTTCGACGACTTTCTCCAATGTTTGTTTCAGCTCTTTTTGATTGACGTCGTGCTGGTATTGGCCGACGCCGATGTGTTGCGGCTCAATTTTTACGAGCTCAGCCAATGGATCTTGAATGCGCCTTGCGATGGAGATCGCCCCCCGCACCGTGACGTCCAGATCGGGAAACTCTTCATCGCCCAGCTTGGATGCCGAGTAGATGGAAGCGCCGGCTTCATTGACGATGGTGTAGTATAGGTCCGCATCGCCGATCTCTTCGATCAGCTGTGCGACAAATTGCTCGGTCTCACGAGAAGCGGTACCGTTTCCGATGGCGATCAGCGAGACTTTGTACTTTTTAATGAAGTCTTTTAGGATGCGCTTCGCCTTGTCCACGTTCATGAAAGGCTCGGTCACATGGATGACGCTGTTGTCCAAGTATTCGCCGTAGGCGGAGATAACCGCGACTTTGCAGCCGGTGCGGTACCCCGGGTCCAGCCCGATGATCGCGCGGTCCTTGATGGGAGGCTGCATGAGATAAGGCCTGAGATTGTTGGCGAACACGTCGATCGACTCGCGATCGGCGTTTTCTTTCAGCGTATTGCGGATCTCCGTTTCAATGGAGGGTAAGAGTAAGCGCTTATAGGCGTCCGCAACGGTGTCCTGTACATACGGATAACTCGACGCCGTCGCCTCGGGGCAGACCGTGCGCAAAATCTCATCGGTATTGGATTCGTCGCCGAGGTCAAACTTGAGTTTGAGAATCCCCTCTTTTTCGCCCCGGAACATCGCGAGCACGCGGTGTGCTTTGACTTCTTTTATCTTTTCGGAGAACTCATAGTACATGGAATACGTGGGGTCGTCTTGCCCCGCCGCCTGCATCGATTGAATGGCGCCCTCTTTCGCCGCTCGATTGCGGACGATGTCCCGGTACTCCTTGGTCTCCGCAATCTGCTCGGCGAGAATATCCATCGCCCCTTTGTAGGCGTCGTCTCTCGTATGTACTTCGCGCTCCTCGGAGATCAGCGAATCGGCCATCTGGTCCAAGTCTTCTTGCGTCGCGTCGAAAGACAGCAACAGCGAAGCCAGCGGTTCAAGGCCTTTCTCTTTGGCGATCGTGGCGCGTGTGCGCTTTTTTGGTTTGTAGGGGAGATAGAGGTCTTCCACCTCCTGTAGTTTCGTCGCGCTGTCAATCTTTCCTGCGAGCTCTTCGCTCAAATTGCCGGTGGATTCGATGAGTCGTTTGACATCCTCTTTGCGCTTTTCTAAATTGCGAAGGTATTGGAGTCTCTCCTCCAGATCGCGCAGGATGGTGTCGGAGAGATCGCCCGTGATTTCTTTTCTGTAACGGGAGATGAACGGGATCGTATTGCCCTCGTCGATCAACGCGACGGTGTCTACGACTTGTTTTTCTTGGATCTTTAGTTCTTCTGCAATGATTTGATTAATGTTCATTTTATTTTTCCTTAGTTTATTTTACGGTCATTATATCAAATATTGCGTACTTGAGCAGAACCTTGACAAAGGAAGCCTGACGCAATAAAATGTGATATATTAACGAAAAATATTTCTCAACAAAAGTGATACATTGTTGATGAACTTAAATAAAGGGGAACCAAATGCATTTGGCACAAACGAACGAGCTCATGAATTTGGAGCGCGTACAAGAAGACATTACGGCTGCGCGGGAGAGGCTCAAAGGCGTTCTCAAGCCGACGGATTTAATTTACAGCAATTTTTACAGTCAGGAATGCCACAACGAAGTCTATATCAAACCGGAGAATTTACAGTTTACCGGCTCATTTAAAATTAGAGGAGCCTATAATAAAATCGCAAGTTTGCCGGAAGAATGCAAGCACAAAGGCGTCGTCGCCTCGTCTGCCGGCAACCACGCGCAAGGGGTTGCGTTCGCTTCCAAGACGTTGGGGATCTCATCCAAAATCGTCATGCCGATCGTCACTCCGCTCATCAAGGTGGATGCGACGGTGGCGATGGGGTCGGAAGTTGTCATCCACGGTGACATCTACGACGACGCTTACCAAAAAGCGTTGGAGATTTCAAAAGAGGAACAACGCGAGTTTATCCATCCGTTCGACGACTACGACGTCATCTGCGGGCAGGGGACAATCGCGCTGGAGATATTGGATGAGCTTCCGGATGTGGATGAGATCCTCGTGCCCATCGGCGGAGGCGGGCTGATCAGCGGGATCGCACTGGCTGTGAAAGCGATAAAGCCGAGCGTGCGGGTCATCGGGGTGGAGCCGGAAGGCGCCATGACCATGAAACACGCGCTGAACGAAGGCGGGGTGCGGCCTTTGCAACGGGTGATGACCTCAGCGGAAGGGGTCGCTGTACGACAAGCGGGCCAACTCACGTATGAGATCTGCAAAGAGTATCTGGACGGCATCATCACGGTGTCGGAGCAGGAGATCATGGAAGCCGTGCTCATGCTGATCGAGAAACACAAGCTCGTGGCAGAAACAGCCGGTGTGCTGTCGCTGGCGGCGCTCAAGAAACTGACGGCAACCAATCGCAAGATCGTGAGCCTCATCAGCGGCGGCAATATCGATGTGGTCACGGTATCGTCCATGATCAATAAGGGTCTGATCTCGCGCGGGAGAATTTTCTGCTTCGCGGTCGAACTGCCGGACGTACCGGGGCAGTTGTTGCGCATCTCGCAGATCCTCGCCGATCAAAAGGCCAATGTCATTAAGCTGGATCACAATCAGTTCAAGGCGACCAATCGCTTCGAAAATGTCGTACTGGAGGTGACCGCAGAGACCAATGGTCATGGTCATATCAATGAAGTCATTGGAGCCTTACAAGAAAACGGGTACGAAATTCGCCGCATTTACTGACGTGAAGGGAATCGGCCGGTGCACGATCCGCCGATTCTCCTCGCGTTTTTTTGTGCAATCGGTTGGCGAAATCTTATGAAGATATAAGAATTCATCATCGGACGCTTGTATCTTATCGCCTTTTGTGTCAAAATATCGGTAAGCCTAAAGCGTTTGCGAAACGGGCTATCATCGACAGCTGTGAAAAGGCTGTCCTATTCCATAGGGGGGTAACAGATGAGTAAAAAAGTACGTTTATTGCTGGTTCTCGTGTTGGCATTTAGCCTATTGGCCGGATGCGCAGGCGGTGGAACGGCAGCAACCGAAGCCGGAGACGCTTCCGAAGGCGGAGCGGCAGCCGGTGGTAAGACCATTAAGATTGGCGTATTTGAGCCGGTCACCGGTGAAAATGGCGGTGGCGGATTCCAAGAAGTATTAGGATACCGTTATGCACACCAAGTCAAACCGACCGTTGAAATCGGCGGAGAAACATACAATGTAGAATTGGTTGAAGTCGACAATAAATCCGACAAGACCGAAGCGACCGGTGCGGCTTCGAGCTTGGTTTCCAGCCAAGTTTCGATCGTTCTCGGATCGTACGGATCCGGTGTATCCATTGCCGCCGGCCCGATCTTTGAAGAAGCAAAGATTCCTGCAATCGCAGCTTCCGCTACGAACCCGCAAGTTACGCAAGGAAACGAATACTATTTCCGCGTCTGCTTCCTCGATCCGTTCCAAGGAAAAGTCATGGCGACGTACGCAACGGAAGGCGGTGCCAAGACAGCAGCGGTCATCACTCAGTTGGGCGACGACTATAGCTCGGGCTTAGGAAACTTCTTTAAAAATGCATTTGCTGAGCAAGGCGGATCGATCGTTTCTGAAGAACAGTTCCAAACCAACCAAACCGACTTCCGTGCGATTTTGACCAATATCAAAGCGGCCAATCCGGACGTCATCTTTGCACCGTCCTCCATTGCAACCGCACCGCTTCTAATCCAACAAGCGCGTGAGCTCGGCGTGACCGCGAAGATCATGGCAGGCGACACATGGGAAAACCAAACCATCATCGACAATGCCGGCGAAGCGGCTGAAGGCGTCGCACTGTCGACCTTCTTTGATGAAGCTGACACTTCCAACCCGCAAGCGGGTGAGTTTGTCACCGGATTTAAAGAGTTTGTCAAAGGCAATCAGGAATACCTCACCAAGAACGGCGGGGAAGGCGTAGCGGCGGTATCCGCACTCGCATATGATGCCTACAATGTCGCGATCGCAGCCATCGAAAAAGCGGGCAGCACAGACACCGTCGCGATCAAAGACGCACTGAAAACTGTCGAGTACAGCGGTGTGACGGGTTCGATCAGCTTCGATGAAAACGGCGATGCGCTCAAAGATATGGCGTATATCAAAGTCATCGAAGGCGGCCAATTCAAGTTTGACAAGACAGTCAAAACGAAGTAATCCGATCATTTGTGAGGCGGCGGCACGATAGCCGCCGCCTTTTCTTACCATAGAGGAAAACTACATGACACTCACGACCTTTTTGCAGCACTGTTTAACGGGGATCAGCTTGGGCGGGGCCTATGCGTTGATCGCCATCGGGTATTCCATGGTTTACGGGATCCTACTCCTGATTAACTTTGCGCACGCGGACATCTTCATGATGGCCGGCTATTTTATGATCTTTGCGATCGCCGTCATGCCATGGCCGATCGCGATCGTCGTCGTCATCGGCGTGACGATACTTCTCGGGGTCACCATCGAAAAAGCGGCGTACAAACCGCTTCGTTCGGCACCCAGAATGTCGATCATGATCTCAGCGATCGGCGTATCGTATCTGCTACAGAACCTGGCGACGTATCTCTTTTCAGCACTGCCGCAAGCGTATCCGGCGATTCCGCTTCTTAAACAGCCGATCCGCATCGGCAATTTGAATAGTTCTTTGGTGACTTTCTTGACGCCGGTCCTCACGATCGGTTTGGTCTTTGCCTTGATGCTCTTATTGAATAAAACCAAAGTCGGAATGGCGATGCGCGCCGTATCGAAAGACTACGAAACCTCGAAACTGATGGGGATTAAGATCGACCAGATCATCAGCTTGACCTTTATTATCGGCTCCGCACTCGCCGCGGTCGGATCCATCCTGTATTTTACCGACCGGATGTCGGTCACCCCGTTTAGTGGGACGTTGCCGGGCCTTAAATGCTTCGTTGCCGCAGTTCTGGGCGGAATCGGAAGCGTGCCGGGCGCTGTTATCGGCGGCTTCTTCATCGGGATTACGGAGACATTTCTGGTCGCGATGGGCTATTCGACCTATAGCGACGCGTTTACATTTTTACTGCTGATTCTCATTTTGCTCTTTAGACCGACCGGATTGATGGGCGAGTCCTTGACAGAGAAAGTGTAGGTGGCGTGATGACGAAAACGGTTAACCCACGCCATCGTGTCTATTCGGTGATCGCTCTTGTGGTGATTGCCGCCATTTTCATCTTCCTCGAGATGAACAAAATGAAGTTCTCTTGGGGCGGCATGTTGATTACGATGATCCAAAAGTCGCTGATCTTTGCGGTTGTCGCCGTTTGTATGAACCTTTTGAACGGGTTTACGGGTCTGTTCTCCCTGGGACAGGCGGGCTTTATGGCGATCGGCGCTTATGTGACGGCCATTCTGACGATTCCCGTCGACAAAGTGGACGGCGTCTACTATATGAACGGCATGGCTCCTTGGCTGAAGAGCATTAAAGAAGCACTCGCGTTTTTACCGGAGCCGGTGCTGATCGTCTTTGCGCTGTTGCTCGGTGCGACGATCGCGGGTGTCTTCGCCTTCTTGCTCGGGATTCCCGTACTTCGCTTGAAGAGCGACTATCTGGCGATTGCGACGCTCGGTTTCTCCGAGATTGTACGTGCCTTGATCTCCAGCCCGCAATTGGACCGCATCACCAACGGGTCCTATGGGTTGAAAAATATCCCCGGCTTGGCGATTTCTGAATCCGGCGGCGTCTTGCCGACAGGTTTTGGAGCGCTCCTCGTGCCGCTTCTGTTTGCGGTGTTGGCGATCGGCTTTATCGTGTTGGTGATCAATTCCAGCTATGGACGCGCGTTCAAAGCCATCCGAGAAGATGAAGTCGCCGCAGAAGCGATGGGCATCAATCTGTTAAAACATAAAGAAATGTCCTTTGTGATCAGCTCCTTTATCACAGCACTGGCCGGCGGGATGCTGGCGATGTTTATGCGCTCGATCGAGGCGCGTACGTTCTCGATCATGCTCACGTACGACTTATTGTTGATCGTCGTCATCGGGGGACTCGGGAGCATTACAGGAAGCGTCTTAGGCGCATTTGTCGTCACTTTCGCGAAGGACTGGATCCTACGCTTCTTTGACAATCCGTTGGTGATCGGCACTTTCCAAGTTCCGCTGCTTCGTATGGGATTCCGAATGGTCGTATTCTCGGTACTCCTAATGATCGTCGTGCTCTTCTACCGCAGAGGTCTGATGGGCAACCGCGAATTCAGCTGGGCCGGTATCGGGCGGTTATTTTCTAAGAAGCCGAAAGATCCACCGCCCGCACCGGACATTCCCGATCCGGAACCGATGGAGACGGCACCTTTAACGCCGACACCGGAAACAAAGGAGGACAATGACCATGAGTGATGATCGCGTACAAGTCCTCCGAGTGGAAGACCTCACCATGCAATTCGGTGGCGTCGTAGCCGTCAATAATCTCAGTATGGAGATCTACCGCGGCGAGATCGTCGCGCTCATCGGCCCGAACGGTGCCGGTAAGACGACGGCTTTTAATGCGATCACCGGCGTTTACCTGCCGACCAATGGGCAGATCGTGTTAAAAGACGAAGTGATTGCATCCGGCATGCCGACCGGGAAGATGAAGAAGCTGTATGCCGGAGAGAATAACGGGAAATACACCAAAGTGATTGATCTGACACCGGATCAGATCACGAAGAAAGGGATCGCGCGCACCTTCCAAAATATCCGACTGTTTAAGAAGCTGACGGTGTTTGAAAACGTGTTGATATCCCATCATATGAATTTGAAAGCCGGCCTGTTTTCCGCAGCGTTTCGCCTGAACAAGGCAGAAGAAGAACGCATGGAACAGGAGACGTGGGAACTCCTAAGGCGTGTCCACCTGGACGATCTCGCCGGAGAAATCGCCGACAATCTCCCGTATGGGAAACAGCGTCACCTGGAGATTGCCAGAGCGCTTGCCACTCATCCGAAGATGCTCTTATTGGATGAGCCGGCCGCCGGAATGAACCCGCAGGAAACAGACGAAATGTCTGCTTTTATCCGCGAGATTAAAGATGACTTCAAACTGACGATCTTGGTCATCGAACACCATATGAACTTGGTTATGGACTTGTCGGACCGTATCTATGTCATCGACTTTGGGAAATTGATCGCTTCGGGAACACCGTCTGAAATTCAGAACAATCCGGCGGTCATTCAGGCGTATCTGGGGGTGGAAGAATGAGCATTTTAGAAATTCGTGATCTGCGCGTCTCCTACGGCGGGATTGAAGCTTTAAAAGGGATCAGTTTCGACGTCAGCGAAGGCGACATCATCACCCTCATCGGTGCAAACGGAGCGGGCAAGTCGACGACGCTCAAGGCGATCAGCGGGCTGGTACAGCCGACGTCGGGGACGATTCGCTATCAGGGACAGGAGATCCAAAACCTAGATTCACAAAAGATTGTGGAAGGCGGCATCGCTCTCGTACCGGAAGGACGCAAGGTGTTTCCCAACTTGACGGTCGAAGAAAACCTGCGGATCGGCGCGTATCTGAATAAGAACAAGAAAGAGATCGCGGAAGAAATCGAAACAGTCTACAGCCTGTTTCCAAGGCTCCACGAGAGGTCATGGCAGGCGGCCGGCACATTATCCGGCGGGGAGCAGCAGATGCTGGCTGTTGGACGCGGGTTGATGGCGAAGCCGAAAGTCATTATGATGGACGAGCCTTCGTTGGGTCTGGCGCCCCAGCTCGTGCGCGACATTTTCTCGATCATCGGGCGTATTCACGACATGGGGATGACGGTTCTTCTGATCGAACAAAACGCGAACGCCGCACTTCGCATTGCGGACAAGGCGTATGTACTGGTGACCGGTGAGATTACAAAATCGGGCTCCGGAGCTGAGCTTTTGAACGACCCGGAGATTCGCGATGCGTATCTGGGCGTGAACACGAAAACTGAGTAATGAAGGAGCCACTGTTTTCGGACAGTGGCTTTTGAATTCGTAAGGGGTATACCCATAGACAAGGCGAGAGGAGGCATAGCATGGAGCCAAACAGAGACAATGAGATCATGGAGAACCTACAGAATCGATTTGGGTTTGACTCTTTTTTAGACGGGCAGGAAACTGTGATACGCAACTTGTTGATGGGCCGAGACACACTGGCGGTCATGCCGACAGGTGCCGGAAAATCACTTTGCTACCAATTACCTGCGCTTCTGATGAAAGGAATCACGCTGGTCATATCACCGCTGATCTCATTAATGAAAAACCAGGTGGATGTGCTGATAGAATCGGGGGTTCCGGCGGTACAGGTGACGAGTGCGGATGATCCAGTAAGCTATTCAGAAAAACTGCGAGGAATTGAACAAGGAAAGTACAAAATCCTCTACATAGCACCGGAGCGATTGGAAACGGAAGGATTTCAGCAGCTGTTACAAAGACTGCCGGTGTCTTTTCTAGCTATAGACGAAGCGCACTGCATCAGTACCTGGGGACATGATTTTCGTCCGTCGTATCGAGCGATCCGACAGGTGATCGAGAGCCTCCCTCATCGCCCGGTGATCGGCGCATTTACGGCGACCGCGACCGACCGTGTGAAAGAGGACATTCAAATACAGCTCAACATGAAAAGTCCCTTGGTGCAGACGCTCAGCTATGACCGGCCAAATCTGTACTTTTCCGTGAAGATGCCCGAGCGAAAGTTTGATTTTCTGTTGGATCATTTGAACCAGGAGAGTTCGAGTATCGTCTACTGTGCCACGAGAAAAATCGTTGACGAAGTGTATGATGAACTGAAGAGGCGAGGCTTGCCGGTGGCGAAATACCACGCAGGGTTGCCTGATGCGGTACGCCAAGGGCATCAGGAGGATTTTCTCTATGATAAAAAGACGATCATGGTTGCGACGATCGCATTTGGTATGGGGATCGACAAATCCAATGTGCGTGAAGTCATTCATTTCAATCTTTCGAAGTCGATCGAAAACTACTATCAGGAAGCCGGGCGTGCTGGGCGCGACGGCGAACCGGCGGATGCCATCCTCCTCTATTCGAAACAAGATGAGGTGATTCAACGAAGGTTGATTCAACTCGGCGAGAATCAGGAGGAGGGCTATAGGAAACTCCAAGAGATGTCCACCTATGCGAACTCGTATGACTGCCTTCGCAATCAAATCCTACGGTATTTCGGTGAGGAACCACAGGAAGCCTGTAGAAACTGCGGAAATTGCAATCGCGAAACCGTAGAAAAAGACTATACGTTGGAAGCGCAGAAGATCGTATCGTGCATTCATCGCATGGGGCGACCCTTTGGCGCGGGCACAGTTGCCGAGGTGCTGATCGGCAGCCGATCCAAGAAACTGAAAGAGCTGGGATTTGACAAGTTGTCGACGTATCATCTGATGCCTGAGTATACCAAAAATGATGTGGTAGAGATCATCGAACGATTGATACAACATGGTTATATTCTGCGTTCCCCCGGCCAGTATCCGGTGGTGACACTGTCCGAAACGGCGATGGAATTACTTGATGGGACTCCTTTTGTTGTACAGACGGTGGAGCGGGAGAAGTCAAAGGGCAAAAAATCGGCACACAATGCGATCGATGTACCGGAGGAAAGAAGTGGCTTGATCGCACTTCTTCGCGAATTCCGCAACGCTCGAGCGCAAGAAAGGAAATTGCCCCCGTATATCATTTTCAGTGATGCGACGATGAATGACCTCGCCAGACGACTGCCCAAAAACGAAGAGGAACTGTTGCAAGTGACGGGGATTGGGGAAGCGAAGCTACAGACGATGGGAGAGGACTTGTTGAACCTCATCGAAGAGGTTTTGACCCTCTTCCCCGAGTGGGAGCCGATCGTTCCCGTAAAGGAAGAACGCGCGAAAAGGAAAAAGGATCAGGCATCGCCAACGGAGTTAGAGAGCCATCGACTCTATGCCGAAGGGCATTGGGTGTCGGAGATTGCAAAGATAAGGGGGCTGAGCCCGCGAACGGTATTCTCCCATTTGGCAGGGGCTTATGAGTACGGGCACGATCTCAAGATCAGAGAGTTTGTTTCGCAGGAGAGAGAGAAACAAATCAATGCGGTGATCGATGAAATCGGTTTTGAATACTTACGCCCCATCAAGGACCGACTACCGGATGATGTGGAATATGATGAGATCCGCATCTGCGTGGCGAGTCGAAGACGTGCGGAAAATGAAAAAACGACCGAAGGCGAATGAGCCTTCGGTCGTTTTTGAGAGTGTATTATTCTGCGGTGATGGCCGCCATGGTGATGTAGTTATACGGTTGGTTAAAATGCGGCATAAAGAAGATATCGAGCAGAGCGACTTCGTCGATCGTAACGCCCTTTTGAATCGCCAAGCTGAACATATTGATCTGGGCGGACATGTCGTAATTGGATCCGAGTTGTGCACCGACGATGACGCGGTCGTCTTTGCGATAGACAATGCGGATCATGACTTCGGGGTTTTCGACTTCCATGAAAGCGGGCTTTTGCGTGTCTTTGAAGTCGGTATAAAGGACATCGACTCCTTCGCGTTGGGCCGCTTCGACGGTCATACCGGTGCAGACGAGATTGTAGCCGTAGATTTGAAGAGCGGATGATCCTTGCACGCCGAGGGATTCGATCGGGGTACCGCAAGCGTTGTGGGCGGCGATAATTCCGCTGCGGACGGCATTGGTTGCCAACGCGATATAGTTCGGGCGCTGGCGCGCGTTGTCGTACACAGTGGCGCAGTCGCCAATTGCGTAGACGTCTTTTTGCGAGGTCTCTTGTTTCTTGTTGACGAGGTACGCTCCGTTTTTGTAGGTTTCCAGTTTGTCTTTCAGTAAATCCGTGTTGGGGCGGAATCCGATGCAGCAGATGACCATGTCGACATCGTATTGGCCTTTGTCGGTGCGGATACCTTCGACTTTTGTCTCGCCCAAGATCTCTTCCACTTTTTCACCGAGTGCAAATTCGATTCCCTTTTCTTCCATGACCGCCTTCATTTGGTCGGAGAACGGCGTATCGAAATAGACATTGAGGATATGGTCGACCATATCTAAGAGGATAACTTCCTTATCCAAGCGGCGGAATGCTTCCGCGAGTTCAATTCCGATATAGCCACCGCCGAGAACGGCGACACGCTTATAGTCATTTTTTGCCAGTTTGTCGATGACCTCCTGTGCGTTTTGGTAGAGTTTCACCATTTGCACATTTTCTAAGTCAAAGCCTTTGACGGGTAGCGTGTGGGGGACGGAACCGGTCGCCAAGATGAGTTTGTCATATGTATCCTCGCGTTTCGTGCCATCCGGAAGTTCAACGGTGAGCGTTTTGTTTTCGAAGTTGACGTCTTTTACATCGGCTTGCATGTGAATCGCAGCGCCTTTGCCTTCCAATCCTTCGGGACTTGCGTAAAAGAGCCCGTCACCGGTGTGAATTTGTTGGCCGATCCAAAGTGCCATCCCACAACCCAAAAAGCTGATATTGCTGTTTCGGTCGTAGACGACGACTTCTTTGTCTTTGTAGTTGTCGAGAATGGTGTTGGTGGCAGCCGTACCTGCGTGGTTAGAGCCAATGAGAACGATTTTTTCCATAATAACCTCCGTGTTTGGTTTTTCAAAATCAGCTTTATTAAGTGGACTGATTTTGTGTTGATTACATTGTACCACGCTTTTAATGATAATGCTACTAAATTAGTCCAATTTATTTATTTTTTTTAGACATTTTTGAAAAACGTTGAGAAGGTGGGTATACACATGAGAGGATTGCGAAAGGAGTGATAGCCGAGTGTTTAGAAACGAAACGGAGTTCTATCTGTTTCTGGTAGCGGTAGCCGTCGTAGCGGTAGCCGTGTGGACGACGAATCGGAGAAAGAATCGAAAAAAATTAGAGCAGCTTGTCAATGAGAGCTTCGGAACGGTTCCCGTCATCGATGACAAAGACATTTCGTATCTCAAATCGTACCACCAAGATGTGGTCGATTCCGGAGATCATTTGAATGACATCGACGAAATTACATGGAACGACCTGAATATGGACGATGTCTTTCGAAGGCTCAACCGGTGTAGCAGCTCCACCGGCGAGGAGTACTTATACCACATACTTCATCGACTTGTCACCGACCCGTCGCTACTTGACACCAGAGAGCAGCGTGTGCGGTGGATGATCGAAAATGACGCGGACCGAAAGTGGCTCCAAACGGTTCTGATGGGAATCGGAATACAAAAAAACAACGGGCTGAGCTTATACATTCACGGTGCGGAGAAGAAAAAGTTGCCCCACGATCGCCTGTATGCGGTGATGGCGTTTTTACCCTTGTTGGCGGCTCTGACGTTTTTTGTCAATCCTGCGCTCGTCGTCTTTGCCATGTCGGCAACCGTCGGTGTGAACATATTTATCTATACGAGAGTGCGGTTGCAGATCGAGGCGGAGATGGAGTCGATGCAGTACTTTTCTCGACTCGTCTATGGCGCTAAACGGATTCGGGCAAGATTTGGTGATAAGCTCGCTGCGTTAGACTTGGATCTACAGAGTGCGCTCCAACCGTTTCAACGAAGCCAAGGTTGGTTGTCAAGCGGCGCGCAATCCGTGGCGATCGAGCTGCAATCGATCACGGTCATACTCAATGCGGTCTTTCTGGTGGACCTCATTCGTTATAATCGCATGGTGGACCGCATGCAAAAGAATGCGGTACAACTGCATGAGGTGTACCGGACGATCGGAGAGTTGGAAGCGGCAATCTCCATCGCTTCGTTTCGAAAGAGCCTACCCGAGTATTGTCTCCCGGCCTTTCACAAGAAAAATGAAGTCGAGTTTCACAATATGATCCATCCGCTGCTGAAAGAACCGGTTGCGAACAGTGGGCACATCGACAACGACAGCATCATCACAGGATCCAACGCCTCCGGAAAATCGACATTCATCAAGACGATCGCGATCAATCACATCTTTGCGCAGACGATCCATACCTGTTGTGCGGAGGAGTATCGGATGAGGCCCTCCTATGTGGCGAGCTCGATGGCGCTGAAGGACGATATCCTCTCGGGTGAAAGCTACTTTATCACAGAGATCAAGTCGCTCAAGCGGATTATCGAATACTGCAAGACGAGACCTTGTATCTGTTTCATCGACGAAATCTTGCGGGGCACGAATACGACCGAGCGCATCGCGGCGTCAACGGCGGTGTTGCGCGTCTTACACGAGACAGACAGTTTGTGCATCATTGCCTCGCACGATATTGAACTCACGAAAATTTTGGCGGACGAGTACGATAACTTCCACTTCAGCGAGAATTTCCAAGGCGGCGAGATCGATTTCGATTACAAACTGAAGGATGGACCCTCCAAGACGACTAATGCGATCAAACTCTTGGAGCACATGGGTTTTGACTCGAGGATTGTTCAGGAGGCGACGGCTCTTGCCACCGAACGAAAAGAGAATGCACAGTGAAATAGAGGGTATAATAGTAAGGATAATGGAAAGAAAGGGAAATTGTATGACAGCGATACTTGAAAACAGAGATTTTAAATTTCGTGAAGACCCGGGCGATCCTTGGGTAGGTCGTTTTCACCATCTGGACCTATACCCGGCAGGTGACGGCAACCAATGCGTACGCGTCGATGATTTGGAAGGACATACCCCGGGGAAAGATATTTCGGAAGACCTCCCATGGAAGATGTACTTCGGCAAGAGGGCGCCGGGCTTTCCAATGCACTCCCATCGCGGCTTTGAAACCGTAACCATCGTATTACAGGGCGTGGTCGATCACCACGATTCTGCCGATGAACACGGACGCTATATGGCGGGCGATGTGCAGTGGATGACAGCCGGGGAAGGAATTCGCCATAGTGAGATGTTCCCCCTCGTCTATGACGAAGCGCCGAATACCACCGAGCTCTTCCAGCTATGGCTCAGTTTACCGAGCTGGAACAAACTGGTGCCGTGCGACTACAAGATGAACTGGCGTGAGGATATCCCCATACTCGATGTCGAAGGAGGTCAAGTGCGCGTCATCACCGGTACGTACCGAGGGACCACCGGACCGACGGCAACCGAAGCCTCTTGGGCCAGCGACCCGAGGAGCAAGATGCGAATCCTGCTCGTGGAACTGGAGCGCGGAGGACGCGTCGAGATCGACAAAATCTCGGAGACGCTGAACCGAAATCTGTACTTTTATGAGGGAGACAGCGTCATCGTGGACGGCGAGATCTTACACGGCAAGAGAAGCCTGAAGCTGAAAGGCGATGCCGATTTTGTGATCGAAGCTAACGAAGGACCTGCGAAACTTCTGCTTCTTGAAGCCGAGCCCATCGGAGAGCCGATCATCAACGACGGACCGATGATCATGAACACGCAAGAAGAGATCTTACAGGGATACCGCGATTACTGGGATACCCACTACGGCGAATGGAACTGGGGCATCCCCGACCCGATGCACGACAAGAAAGCCGGCCGCCTCACTAGCCGCGGCGAAAACCCGAGAGAATAGAAGCGAGATCCCGTCATTTGGGTGTGAGAAATGCACTTTTCGTCGAGCCCGGACAACTCTTTTCGGCACGCTCACGGCCGCTCGGCCAAGATATGGCCTCAAAGAGTAATCCGGACTCTCCTCACTGTGTAACAAGCAAAAAAGCTAAGCCATCATCCAAAACGGACGATGGCTTTTTCTATCGATTGCCCTTTTTCCTCTTTTCCACACTCGTCGTCAACAGATATTCAATCTGCCCGTTGATCGAGCGAAAATCCTCATTTGCCCATTGGGCAATCTCTTCCCAGAGAGACGGAGAGAGGCGGAGGAGGACTTGCTTTTTTTCTTTTTCTTTCAGTTTTTTTTCGCGCTCTTTGATGTCGTCTTCCAGCGCTTGGATGCGTTTAAGCCGTGCTTGCAGTTTTTCTTCTCGCGCTTTGAGAGCCTCATCCCGGGGAGCGTTTTGCTTTTCGTTCAAGGAGGCCTCCTTTATGGTTAGTAAATGGATCCGCTGTTGACAACCGGCGTAATGTCTTTATTGCTACAGAGGACAACCAGTAGATTGCTCACCATAGAAGCGAGGCGTTCGTCATCCAGTACAATCAAGTCGTCTTCGTTGATCTCGCGAATCGCCATCTGCACCATACCGACCGCACCTTCGACGATCTTTTGGCGCGCGGCGATCACGGCGACGGCTTGTTGGCGTTGCAGCATGGCATGGGCGATTTCTTCGGCGTAGGAGAGATGCGTGATGCGCACTTCCATGACCTCCAAGCCGGCATCAGCAACGCGGGTTTGCAGCTCGTCGCGCATGCGGTTCGCAATTTCCAAACTGGAACCGCGCAGTGTTTTTTCATCCTCATCGTGTTCATCGGTCAATGTGTCATACGGATAGAGCCTTGCGATATTGCGGATCGTCGAATCGCACTGGATCGACAGATAGGATGCGTAGTTTTCTACATTCAGTACGGCTGCCGTCGGATTTACGACTTTCCATATGACGACCGCGCCGATAATGATCGGGTTCCCCAGTGAATCGTTGACCTTCTGCTTGGTATTGTTCAATGTACTGGTTTTCAACGAAACTACTTTGCGTTTAGGAAGGGTAACGTCGATATCGCCGGTACTGAAATTGGGGCGATCTTCTTTGCTTTTCTCCTTTGAGGGGCTGACATTGGGAACAAGCGAGACCGAAAAGGGGCGAACGTAGAAGAATCCGGATTTTTTCACCGTTCCGATATACTTCCCGAACACCGCGAGTACTTTGGCTTCATTTGGATTGATGATATGAAAGCCTGAAAAGAAAAACGGAATCGTAATAAACATCACTGCGCCGAGGATAATCAACCCGACACCGCCACCTTCGCCCATCTCCGCGCGGTTGACGCCCATGACAAAGGCGACAACGCTGCCGATCCAGGCGAGGATCAGGACCAATAAAACGGGGAAGCCGTTGATGGGGTGTAACTCTTTTTCCTGTACGAGGTCCGTTTTCGAAATCTTGTCCGAATTCATCTGCTTCACTCTCCTTTGATATCATTTTGATATCTAATATATATCATGGAGACATCCACCTGTCAAGAGATATTTGCACAAAAAAACACCAAGCGCATGCCTGGTGTTTCCAATTCGCTATACCTCTACAACCCATCCATGCGCATCCGGCAGCTCTCCATACTGTATGCCGGTGAGGGTTTCGTAGAGTTTCTTGGTGATCGGGCCGACCTCGGTCTCACTGTAAAAGACGTGCTTTTTGCCATTGTGGACAATCGCCCCGATCGGGCTTATGACGGCTGCGGTACCGCACGCGCCGGCTTCTGCGTATTCGTCGAGTTTGTCGATGTACACGTCGCGCTCTTCTGCTTTGTATCCCAAGTCTTTGGCTACTTGCAGGAGCGAGTATTTGGTGATCGAGCCGAGGATGGAGGATGATGTCGGCGTGACGAACACGTCATCTTTGGTGATGCCGAAGAAGTTCGCGGAACCGACTTCGTCGATCTTCGTGTGCGTTTGGGGGTCGAGGTAGACGCAATCGGCATATCCCTCTTTGGCTGCCAGGTGATGGGGCAACATGGAAGCGCCGTAATTTCCGCCGACTTTGGCTTGGCCGGTGCCGTAAGCCGCCGCGCGGTCATGCATCGTGGTGACAAAGTTTACCGGGTTCATACCGCCCTTGAAGTACGCGCCGACAGGCGATACATAGATCGCAAACAGGTACTCCGGTGCGGGCTGTACGGCGATCATCGGGCCGACGCCGATCAGAAGCGGACGGATATAGAGTGAGCCGCCGGTACCGTACGGAGGGATAAACTCTTCGTTGTCCTTGACGATGCGCTTAACTGACTCGATAAAAAACTCGGTCGGTATTTCAGGCATGAGCATGCGCTCCGCCGTTCGATTGAGCCTTTCCGAATTTTGATCGGGGCGGAACAACAAGATGCGTCCGTCTTTGGCGCGATACGCTTTCATGCCTTCGAAGCCGCCTTGTCCGTAGTGAAGCGAGGTGGAGGCGACATGTATCGGCAGGTGATCGTCCGCCTGCAGTTGTCCTTCATCCCATTTTCCGTTCTTGTAGCGTGCAATAAAGATGGAATTGGTCTTTTGGTACCCAAATCCGAGATTCGCCCAGTCGATATTTTGTGTCATTATGATTCTCCTTCAAAGTACTGTATTGAATTAGAGTATATCAGAAGATGTGGCGGCAAGACAATGAAGATCGATTCAATGGGTATATGAGAGTAAAGAGGTGATACACATGAAAGCAATAACAATCAAAGAGTTTGGTGGACCGGAAGTTTTATTATATGAAGACATTCAAGAACCGGAAATCGGCACGGAGGATGTAAAAGTAAATGTAATGACCGCAGGGGTCAACCCGAATGATGCCTATGTACGGGTGGGTAACTACGGTTTTCTCATCCCCGACCTCCCGTATACCCCCGGTTTTGACGGGGCGGGGATCGTGGAAGAAGTGGGCGGTGATGTTGAGCACCTGCAAGTCGGCGATCGCGTCTTTATCGCCGGGGCTTTGGCAAAGCGAAATACCGGCACCTATGCACAAAAAGCCGTGGTTAGCGCTGATGCCGTGTATCCACTTCCGGAGGCGATCTCGTTTGAAGAAGGTGCTGCTTTGGGCATCCCATCGATGGCGGCATATCGTGCGATTTTTCAAAAGGCGGGGTTACGTGAAGGTGAGACGGTGTTGATCCACGGCGCAAGCGGCGGTGTGGGGACGATGGCGGTGCAAATGGCGAAAGCGGCTCATGCCGAAGTCATCGGAACGGCGAGCACTAAAGAGGGAAAGGAGCTGCTACGCTCTCTCGGGTGTGATCACGTGATCGACCACGTCACGCAGGAGAATCAAGCGGTATTGATGGAACTCACCGACGGTCGCGGTCCGGATGTTATCATCGAGTTTTTGGCCAATGTCAATTTGGAGACGGACCTTGCCGTCATCGCGAAGTTTGGCCGTATTGTCATCGTAGGCAATCGCGGATCGATCGAGATCACACCGCGGAATGCGATGGCGAAAGAGGCGAATATTTTAGGAATGGCGGTCTTTCACTCCTCAGAAGAGGAGACGGCAGCCGCTCTGCAAGAGATCAGCGCCTTTATGCAATACGGATTGCTGAAGCCGGTGATCGGAGAGGTGCGAGAGCTGTCGGAAGCGAGTGCAGTACATGAAGTATTGCTGACCAAAGCCGGAAAAGGGAAGACAATTTTACGTATACCGCAAGACTAAGGTCTTTCTTACGGTTGTCTTACAAAACGACGGGAAGGCCGCGCGGGATCAAAACTTTGGTATACTTGTGACATACAGAGTACCAAAGTGAGGTGTGTCAGTGAAAATGAAATGGATCAGCGCGTTATTAGCGCTTTTGATATTGCCAGTGCCGGTGTCTGCAGCTCCCGGGCTTGAAGTCAAGCGAGTGGCAGGTGCAAACCGCTACGAGACCGCGGCGATGATCGCGAAAGAATCGTATGCGCAGGCGCAAACCGTCGTCATCGCCAGCAGTGAAAAGCCGGTGGATGCGATGACCGGCGGCGTATTGGCGGCGGCAGCGAAAGGACCGTTGCTGCTCGTGAGTCGAGACCGAATCGATCCGGCGACGCTGAAGGCGATCATCTCGTATCAACCGAAACAGATCTATGTGCTGGGTGGAACACAGACGATTAGCGCCGAGGTGGAAGTTGCGCTGCGATTTCACGGGAAAGTCAAACGATTAGCCGGGGCGACGCGCTATGAAACGGCGCAAGCCGTTGAGCTGGAAGCGATCCGCCTCGGAGCACAGCGGGATCAAGCGGTGTATGTCAGTGGAGAAAAGCTGGCGGACTCGCTCGTTGCGGGTCCTCTCATCGCCAAGAAAAAAGGCGTCATGCGCCTATATAATGGAAAAAGCATCGCTCATGAGATGACGGTTATCGGCGGCACGGGTTCTGTAGCGAAATACGAAGGTCAAAACCGCATCGCCGGGAAAAACCGCACGGAAACGGCAGTTGAAGTTGCGAAGAAGGGCTTTGGGCAATCAAAAGCGGCCATCCTGGTATCGGATCAATCCCCGACGGATGCTCTCGCTGCGATCTCGCTGTCCCAAAAACACGATGCCCCTATCTTCTATGTATCAAATGGAACCCTTTCGACAAGTGTTCGCCGTCAACTTGTCGACATGGGCGTTCAATCAGTCGTCATCGTAGGCGGGAGTCAAAGCATAGACAGGTTTACCGAAGCTTCAGCGAGAAATCTGTATGAAAGGACCAATGAACTCGGGCGCGTGATGATATTGATGTATCATCAGATCGACCGTTCGGGAAGAGACTATACCCACACGCCGGAGGAATTCTATCAGGACTTAGAGGACTTGTACAAGGCCGGGTATTTGCCGGTGCTTTTGAGTGACTATGTCAAAGGACACATGGACTTACCCGCCGGGTACAAACCCTATATCATCACGTTTGACGACGGGATGGCCAGTAATTTCCGCTACAACGCCGACGGCACGATCGATAAGGAGAGCGGAGTCGGCGTCATCATGGAGTTTGCCAAAACGCACCCGCTGTTTCGCCCGCATGCGACTTTCTTTATCGCGGAGCCGGTTCCGTTTCGAACAAAGGAGGATGTCGACAACAAACTCGCGTTCTTATATGCCAATGGAATGGAGATCGGCAATCATTCGTACTCCCATGCGCATTTTTATCCCTTAGACGCTGAGGGTTTGCAGTACGAGATCGGCCGACAGTATAAAGAGCTCAACGAATACAAGCGCGTTCCTAAAAAAGTGGACATGTTATGCCTGCCGTTTGGCGAGTGGCCGCAGCAAAAGTACATGGAGTACTTGTATGCAGGGTCCTACGATGGGGTCCCCTATGAAAGCGAAGCGGTTATCTACGTTCGACAGCAGTTGAGCCGCTCACCGTTTCACACTCGATTTGACCGCTTCTACATCACGCGCATGGGAATCGGCAAGCCGTATGAAAGAACTGGACAAGACTTGGTCGACTACTTTAACGAACACCCCGACGAGAAGTTTGTCTCCGACGGAGACCCGAATACGATCGGCATCCCCGCCAACTGGCAGGATGTCTTGGGCACCGTTCCGAAGGGAAAAACCGTCGAACTGTACCCCGACTTGCCATAGCAATCAAAAAGCGCCAATCCGGCGCTTTTTCTATTCCTGTGTTAAGAACGCATGTGCGCGTTTCAGGTCGTCGATGATGGGGAGAAACTGCGGGCATAGACTTTCGCATCGGCCGCACTCGACACAGTGGGAGGCATCCTGTTCCTTTTCGATGCGCTTGCGATATTCGGATCGGTTCTCTTCCACAAGGTCATAGACAAAGGCGTTGTTGAAGTGTTCAAAGACGCCGGGGATGTTGACGCCGTAGGGGCACGGCATACAGTACTCGCACGAGGTGCAGCCGACTTGCACACGTTCCTTCAGATACGCTGTTGCATCCGCCACAGCTTGCAGATCCGCTTCGGACAGTGTTCCCGGGGCGGCGTGGTCGGCGGTTCGGAGGTTTTCTTCGACTTGCGCCAACGTACTCATCCCGCTCAAAACCACAGAAACTTCGGGTCGGTTCCAAATATAGGACAATGCCCAAGCAGCGGGCGTGAGCGATGCATTTTGTTTATGAAAGATTTCTTGCACTTTTTTTGGTGGATATGCAAGTTTCCCCCCTTTGACAGGCTCCATGATGACGACGCTGATCCCTTTTGCATGGGCATACTCCAACCCTTCGATCCCGGCCTGGTAATCGGTGTCCATGTAGTTCAATTGGATCTGACAAAAATCCCAATCGTAGCTGTCGATGATCTCTTGAAAAACCTCCCGTTCATCGTGGAAAGAGAAACCGGCATACCGAATTTTCCCGCTCTTTTTCGCTTCATCAAGAAAGCGGAGGACGTCGATCGTGAGAATTTGATCCCAACGTTTTTTGGAAAGAGCGTGGAGCAGATAAAAATCGATGTGGTCGGTACCGAGGCGCTCGAGCTGTTCCTCCAGTTTTTTCCAGAAGTGCTCGTAGGTTTCTGCCATCCAAACCGGTGATTTTGTCGCGAGATAAACGCGGTCGCGATATCCGTCAGCGAGGGCATCTTTCAAAAACGACTCGCTGGTATCACCGTGATACACATATGCTGTGTCGATGTAATTGACCCCGTTATCGATTGCGTGGCGAATCATTTTCATAGCCGGCTCGACATCAATCCGGGAATTGTCTCCGTCTAACACGGGGAAACGCATACATCCAAAACCCAATTGTGAAACTTGGAGCTCATCTTTTGTGAATTTGCGATATTTCATGTTTATTCTCCTCCATTTTTCGGTACCGTTTTCGCGTGGTTGAATTTTGTTATGTTTCTGGGTATAATCGTATTGTACCGGAATGTGATTGCCATTCCGATAACATTATACTAAAGGTGAAGGAGGGCTTTCAATGAGTGCAAAAAAGACGCCTCTATATGACCGCCATTTAGCAGCAGGCGGAAATGTAGTTGACTATGCAGGTTGGATGCTACCGGTGGAGTACACGGGGCTGAAAGACGAGCACGACGCGGTAAGAAACACAGCCGGTTTATTTGATGTATCTCACATGGGAGAGATCACAGTACAAGGACCCGACGCAGAAAAGTTTGTTAATTATCTCTTTACAAACGACATTACCAAATTGGATGATCATGCGATTCAATACGGTTTGTTCTGCTACGAGGACGGTGGAGCTGTCGACGACTTACTGGTTTACAAAAAGAATAAAAACGACTTTTACCTGGTTGTTAACGCATCGAACTCCGATAAGGACTTCGAATGGATGCAAAAGCATGTCGAAGGCTTTGATGTCCAACTGAAGAACATTTCTGATCAAGTAGGTGAAGTTGCGATTCAGGGACCGAATTCGCAGGCGATTCTGCAAAAATTGACTGATACCGACCTTTCCACGATCCCATACTATACTTTCAATGACCAAGTCATGGTTGACGGAAAACCCACGATGGTATCCAGAACCGGTTACACGGGCGAGGACGGATTCGAAGTTTATGCATCGGCAGAAGACATCGGAGAAATTTGGGATGCTCTTTTAGAAGCCGGAAAAGACCAAGGTTTGAAACCGGCCGGACTCGGCTGCAGAGACACGCTTCGCTTTGAAGCTTCCATGCCGTTGTATGGAAACGAAATCTCGGATGAATTCAGCCCGTTGGAAAGTGGCTTGAAATTCGCAATTAAATTAGACAAAGAAGCCGACTTTATCGGTAAAGAAGCCCTCAACAAAATTTGGGCGGACGGACTGAAACGCAAAGTCGTCGGATTTGAGCTCTTGGGTAAAGGTGTACCGCGTCACGGCTACGACGTCGTCAAAGACGACAAAGTCATCGGCTTCGTTTCGACCGGATATCTTGCTCCAACTGTAGGCAAAGCGATCGGTAATGCAATCATCGATATCGATCAAACCACCCTTGGAAATGAAATCGAAATCCAGATCCGCAAAAAGCGCGTTCCGGCGGTCGTCATTTCCAGAAAATTCTTGAAAAAATAGGAGGACACATCAAATGAAAGTAGAAAAAGGCTTACTGTACACGAAGGACCATGAGTGGGTAAAAGTTGAAGGCAATGTAGCAACCATCGGAATCTCCGCATATGCTGCTGAGCATCTTGGTGACATCGTATACATCGAACTTCCTGATGTTGATGATGAACTCGAAAAGGGCGACCGCCTTGCTGCGATCGAGTCCGTAAAAGCTGCCAGCGACGTTTACACACAAGTTGCAGGAAAAGTTGTAGAAATTAACGAAGAACTTGATGATGAACCGGCACTCTTGAACCAAGATGCATTTGCTAACTGGATTGCAAAGATTGAAATTTCTGATGAAAGTGAGTTGGGCGCGCTTCTGTCTGATGCAGACTATGAAAAGCTCTTGAGTGAGGAGGCATAATTTAATGTATCCTTATCTCTCCCTGACGGCGGAAGCCGAACAGGAGATGCTGAAAACAATTGGCTTGTCCTCTATGGACGAGCTGTTTTCAGATATTCCTGAAAATTTGGCTTTCAAAGGGGATCTTGACATCCCGTGCTCTAAGAGTGAGCTTGAGGTAGCGACGTATCTGAAAGGCCTTGCCAACATGAACGTCAACACCGAGCAAGCAGTCAACTTCTTAGGCGCTGGCGCTTATGATCACTATATCCCCACGATTGTCCCGCACCTCACGGGAATCAGCACATTCTATACGTCCTATACTCCGTATCAACCGGAAATCAGCCAAGGAACTCTCCAATACATCTTCGAGTTCCAAACTTTGATTGCCAATTTGACCGGTATGGACTTGGCGAACGCTTCTCTTTATGACAAAGGGACGGCAGTTGCCGAAGCCGCATTGATGTGCCACGCGACCTCCAAGAAGAACACCGTCGTCGTTTCGAAAGGTGTTTCTCCGGATGCACGCAAGATTTTGGCTACGTATGCGCATACACAAGGAATCGATGTTGTCGAAGTTGCGCTCAAAAACGGCGTAACCGATTTAGATGCTTTGGATGCCGCGGTCAATGATGACGCAGCTTGCGTTATCGTTCAGAGCCCGAACCATCTCGGATTCCTGGAAGATATTGAAAAAGCAACACAAATTGCTCATAAAGGCAAAAAGACTTCGATGATTTATGTCGCTAACCCGATCGCTCTTTCAATCCTGAAAAAGCCGGGCGAAATGGACGTAGATGTCGTCGTCGGTGAAGGTCAACCTTTAGGGATTCCGGTAAGCTATGGCGGACCGTACCTCGGTTTCATGGCGCTCAAGAGCAGCTTCATGCGTAAAATGCCGGGTCGTGTCGTCGGACAAACCGTTGATCTCGACGGCAAAAGATCTTGGGTACTCACCCTGTCCGCACGTGAGCAACACATCCGCAGAGACAAAGCAACTTCCAATATCTGCTCGAACCAAGGTTTGAACACTTTGGCGGCAACGATCTACATGTCGACCATGGGCAAACAAGGCTTGAAAGAAGTTGCAATGCAAGCGATGCAAAAAGCGCACTATGCTGCAGAAAAACTGACGGCATCGGGCAAATATAAACTCGTAAGCGACCAACCGTTCTTCTTAGAATTTGCGATCACAGGTGAAAACGACCCTGCCGGCGTCTCTGAGAAGCTTCTGGAAAAGGGCATCTTAGGTGGACACACGATCGGTGACTGCTATGAAGAATATCCGAATGCAATGCTCTTTGCCGTAACGGAAAAGCGCACCAAAGAAGAGATTGACGCATTAGCGCAAGCTCTGGAGGAGGTATAAGATGGCAGGCATTGGATATTACGACAAAGTCATTTTCGAGTTGTCACAACCCGGAAAAACCGGTTATCGTTTACCGGAAATTGACGTTGAGCCAATCGAAGCCTCCAAGGTAATTCCCGCAAGCTTCTTGGCGACAGAAGACCCGGATCTACCCGAGGTTTCTGAAGTCGACGTCGTTAGACACTATACCAATCTTTCGGACAAAAACTACGGTTTGGACACGGGCTTCTATCCGCTCGGATCCTGTACCATGAAGTACAATCCGAAGATCAATGAAGATATGGCATCGCTTCCCGGCTTTGCCAACACGCATCCCCTTCAACCGGTCAGCAGCACGCAAGGAAACCTGCGCCTCATGTATGAGTTGGCAGATTCTCTGGCTGAAATTTCGGGAATGGATGCTTGTACGCTTCAACCGGCAGCCGGTGCACACGGTGAGTTGACAGGGATCCTGTTGATCCGTGCGTATCACGAGAAAAACGGCGACACGAAACGAGACAAGATCATCGTTCCGGACGCAGCTCATGGTACAAACCCCGCTACCGCTTCGATGGCAGGCTACAAGATCATCGAAATCAAATCCAACAAACACGGTACCGTTGACTTGGATGCGCTTCGCGCAGCTGTCGGCGACGATACCGCTGGTCTCATGCTGACCAACCCGAACACGCTGGGTATTTTTGATGAGAGCATCTCGGAAATCACAAATATTATCCACGAAGCGGGCGGTCTCTGCTACTATGACGGCGCGAACATGAACGCGATTATGGGTCATGCTCGTCCCGGAGACATGGGATTTGACGTCGTTCACTACAACCTCCACAAAACCATGTCGACCCCGCACGGCGGTGGTGGACCGGGTGCAGGTCCTGTCGGCGTTAAAGAATGCCTCATTCCGTTCTTGCCCGTACCGATCGTTCAAAAAGATGGCGACAAGTACAATCTCGAATGGGACAGACCTGATACCATCGGTAAAGTAAAAGACTTCTACGGCCACTTTGGCATCCTCGTTCGCGCATACACCTATATCCTATCCTTAGGTGCGGATGGACTCAAAAAAGCAAGTGAAACGGCTGTTTTGAACGCGAACTATATGATGAAGTTACTCAAAGACGACTACTATCTGCCGATCGATACGCTCGTAAAACACGAGTTCGTATTGGGCGGTCTGAAAGATCGTTCGATTCCGGTTACGACTTTGGATATCGCGAAGAGAATTCTCGACAAGGGTTATCACCCGCCGACAGTTTACTTCCCGTTGGTCATTGATCAAGCGATCATGATCGAGCCGACCGAAACCGAGTCGAAGGAAACCTTAGACGGATTTATCGCAGCTTTGAAAGAAATTGCGAAGGAAGCCGCTGAGGATGCAAACATCTTGAAGAACGCACCTGCAAACACGCTTGTCCGCAGACCGGATGAGACGCTTGCAGCGAAACAAACGATCGTTAAGTATCAGAAGGAGGCTTAGGTGACCCTACGCATCGCAGTAATCGGTGCAGGTCCCGGAGGCTATGTTGCAGCGATCCGCGCAGCCCAATTGGGCTGCGCGGTCACTTTAGTCGAGCGCGATAGAGCCGGCGGCACATGCTTAAACCGGGGTTGTATACCGACAAAAACATTATGGAAGAGCGCATCCGTTGCCAAAGAAGCGCGCGAATCGAAACTGTTCGGCGTCATCACGGAAAACGTGTCCATTGACGATAAACAAATCATTCAAAGAAAAGCGGACGTCGTCGACCAAGTCGTCGGAGGCGTTGAATTTTTGCTGAAATCGTACCCGAATCTCGATTATGTGATCGGGCAAGCGAAGTTCAAAAGCAAAGACACCTTGATCATTACGACGGCTGACGGCGAAAGAGAAGAGAGTTTCGACCGCATCATCATCGCAACGGGATCCTATCCGCAAATGACGGAGACCCAAGGCGTGGATCTGCCGAATGTCATGACCAGTGACGACTTACTCGCCATGGATCGCATTCCGGAGAGCATGATCGTCGTCGGCGGCGGCGTCATCGGTTTGGAATTTGCCAGCATTTATCAGGAACTCGGCTGCCAAGTCACGCTGTTGGCATCGCGTATTCTTAAAGATGCCGACATGGAAATCCGCAAAAGACTGCCTTCTTTCTTCAAGAAAGCCGGCATGAAAGTCTATGTCGACGTACGCGCACTCAATATCACCCAAGGTGAGAACGGAATGTTGGACGTCGAAGCGAAATACAAGACGAAAGACAAATCTTTTGTCGAATCGGCGGAAATCGTGCTGATTGCATCCGGTCGCGGACCGGTCGTCGACGGTTTGGATCTGGAAGCGGCCGGCGTCGAGTGCACGCGCAAAGGTCTTGAAGTCGATAAATACCTGAAGACGAATGTCGACAATATTTACGCTATCGGAGACGTCATCGCAGGCAACCCGCAGCTGGCACACGTCGCATCCGCACAAGGCGAGTGGTTAGCGGAATATCTGTCGGGCGAAGAACGCGAACCCGATTTCTCGATCTACCCGGCATGTACCTTTACGCTACCGGAAGTTTCACAAGTCGGCTTGACGGAACTTGAAGCGCAAGAACAAGGCTTAGACTATGTTGTCAGCAAATTCCAGTTTGCGGCCAATGCAAAAGCGGTGTCGCAAGCGGAAGGCGAAGGCTTCGTCAAAGTCCTCGCGACCAAAGACATGCAAAAAATCTTGGGTGTTCACATCATGGGACCCCACGCCAGTGACCTGATTACGGAAGGCGCCGTTGCGATGGCAACCGGACTGACCGTCGATCAACTGATGCCCGTTATCCACGCGCATCCGACACTGAGCGAAGCCGTCATGGAAGCATTCCACGGCTTAAAAGGGATCGCCATCCATATGGCACCGGCGAAGAAATAGGACCACACAAATCAATTAAGCCTCCAAGGCAACCGCATACTACGCGTGCCTTGGAGGCTTTCTGTGTTTTATGACGATGATGGATGGGAAGAAATGAGCAGTCTCATCGCTGCATCCACTTCTGCAAGATCGTCGTTGTAGAACATACAGATCAGGTAGTCGCCCGTCTTCATTTGAAACGACCCGGTGGGCGTGTACTCGACATCGCCTCGCCGAATGGCGACGACGAGAAAATCTCTAGGCCACTGAATCGAAGCGATCGTGGCATCGTCCAGAGGGCTGAACTCTTCGATCCCATACTCCATGATCAGATGCTGATCGGTATGAGTCCCTCGTACCTTTTCTTTTGGAAGCGGTAGCAAGCCTTGAAGGCTCTCATAGATCGGTTCGCTGTGAAACGCTTCTGCGATCAGATAGGCGATCAGCACGACGATTCCCAAACTCAACATATTGGCAAAGGATCCCGTCATCTCAGTTACTAATAAGATCCCGGTCAGTGGTGCCCGCACGATGGAGGAGAAGTGTCCGGCCATCGCCATTAAGGAGACGATCAATACATACTGCGGTTCCAATACGCCGAGCTCGACGAGGACGCCGCCAAACACCTGTCCGGCGAGAGAGCCCAGCACGAGCAAGGGGAAGAAGATGCCGCCGGGCAGGCCGCTCCCAAAGCAGACCATCAGGAGAAGTGACTTCACGACGTATAGCAGCAGAAGGATCGCCACCGGCACCAACGGTTCAGCCGGGTAGAAGATCATGGGTTCCCCGCTGCCGAAGAGACTCGGCATGAGAAGACAGCTGATTGCCACGATCCCAAAGGGGACAACGCCGCGCACCCACCAGGCGGGGCGCATGCGGTCATAACGCTTCTTAAAGAATAAGACCCCTTTGTTAAAGAGGATGCCGGAGAGTCCGGTCAATACGCCGAGTAATATGGCGACGTGGACCTGGGTAAGCGGCAGAAGAGACACGTCGGTAAAGCTCAGGACGGGTTGGGTGCCGAAGATGAGCCCGGCGGTGAAGACAGCCGTAAAGGCGGAGATCATGGCGCTGATGAGGGCGCGGGAGGAAAAGTTGCGGTGAAGTTCTTCCAGACAGAAAATTGCGCCGGAGATCGGTGCATTAAAAGCGGCGGCGAGTCCCGCGCTTGCCCCGGAGGTGATCAGGTACCGCTTTTCGATCAATGGGCGATGCAACAGTTCGCTGAACCCTTGCCCGATGGCTGCTCCGATCTGCACGGAGGGTCCTTCTCGTCCCAAAGTGAGCCCTCCCCCTAAGGTGAGTAAGCCGCCCAGCCACTTGAAAGGCAGTACGGACTGCCACTTTGGTGTCAACTTTCCGGCCAGTTGTGCCGACACCTGAGGAATTCCCGAACCCGAAATCCATGGGGAACGGCGCAAACAGTAAGCGGCGAGCACTCCCATAAGGAGCATCATCCCGACAAAGCTGATCGCCACGGCGGGTTCGTCGGATCGCTGTAAAAATGATTGCATGACTTCGTTGATCTTGTGAATGCCCAACCGATACATCGCGATTACGAACCCCGTTACCACCCCAATGAGGAGACCTTCCCCCAACAGATGAATGCGAAGTCGACTTCGCGATGACAATTCGCGTATCGCGTCACTCATAATACCCTCCCAAATGTTGACCTGTAATAAAATTGTATCACAATGATCCCCGTTCGTGAAAAAAATGGCTCTTTTAGACTTTTATTGAGATTCTACTTGCACAAATCAAATCAATTCCACCCTTCGGGGTGGTGTTTTAGTTGCCATCTTGGGTATAACTGTACAGAACAGAACTTTACAAAAAGGAGTTTGGCCATGAATGATGTGTTACTGATCAATCGAATCATACCCGGCGAAACCCCTGAAAAGGCGCGTAATATGACGTTTATTCTGGGGGATATGCACGACATCCAATTTGCCGACAAAGTGGCGGATCTCATTCAACAAACAGGGTTTGCCCTCGATGAGAACGTCATCTTGAAGTACAATGGCGTAGAAATCCGGATGTTGGAGCAAGATATTCCTGAGATGATCCGGATCTTTAACCAAAGTGGGATCGACGTGTATGGCGTATACCATTTGTACAGTTCGTAGAACAAATGGAAATGGAGGATTTTCAATTGGCAAAAGACAAATTACTACAAGCGTTAAACGAACAAATGAACTTCGAGTTTTACTCCGGGTACATTTACAAGCAAATGTCCGCATTTGCAGATAAAGAAGAGTATGCGGGCTTCGCACACTGGCTCGAGGTACAATGGAGAGAAGAGTACGAGCACGCGATGAAGTTCTATACTTTCATCAACGACTTAGGTGGATATGCAAAATGGGATGCCGTACCGACTCCGAACGCTGAGTACAAAGACCTGTTAGATGTATTCAAACAAGCTTTCGCTCATGAAGAGGAAGTCTCCGCACGCATTCACAAACTCGTCGATCTGGCAAGAGAAGTTGACTGTAAGAGAACTCTTTCGTTCCTGCAATGGTTTGTCGATGAGCAACTCGAAGAAGAAGTTACCTTCGGCGGCATCGTCACCAAACTTGAGCGCGTTGACAATCATGTACAAGGTCTGTATATGTTGGATGCGCAAATGGGAAGAAGAGAAGGCTAAATACACGAAGCGACCCGAAAGGGTCGCTTATTTATTCTTATAGTAAAAGATCGCGAGTTGGGTGCGGTCGCGCAGGTCGAGCTTTTCCAAGAGCTTCGAGATGTAGTTGCGAACGGTACCTTCGCTCAGGTAGAGCTGTTGGGCGATCTCCCGATTGCTGAGCCCTTCGGAAACGAGGGCAAACACTTCGGCTTCTTTTTCCGTCAGCCCCAAATCCGTATGAGACTTTTGAGAATCCTCCAATGTGGGGATTTTTTTAATGACGGCATCGCCAAAGACCGTTTGGTCGGCATAGGCGGCGCGCACGGCGGGCACGATGCTCTGGAAATCCGATTTCAACAAATATCCCTTCGTGCCTAGCTCCAAAGACTTCTGAATGTATTCATCGTCCAAAAAGGTCGTGAGAAAAAGGGTCTTGGTAAAACCGTGGCGCTCTTTGATCGTCTTCGCCGCATCCAAACCTGTTTTTTCGCCGATCTGGATGTCAAACAGGCAGAGGTCCGGACGGTGTTCTTCAAAAAGCGCAATCGCCTCGTCGTAATTCGTGCCGATCGCGACGACCTCGATGTCCGGCTCCTGTTCTAATATCGTTTTTAGGGCGAATCCGATCATGGGATCGTCATCAATGAGTAAGAGTCGCATGAGTCGTCTCCTTCGGCAGGGTAACAAATACGAGAAAGCCGTCATTGTCTGTGAATTCAGCCGCACCGTGCAATGCTTCGGCGCGTTCGCGGATGGAGCCTAAGCCCATGCCGAACGACTCTACTTTGGCATTGTGACCATTGTCCTTGACGTTGATGAAAATGCGTTCTTTCGTCTCCAGGCATTTCACTTGTACGCGATCGGCATCGGAATGACGGATGATATTGTTCAGCGCCTCCTGTACGATCGCTAAAATTGAGTATGACGCATTGAGGTTGAGCTTGGAATGGATCGTGTAGGTGAGTTCGATCGGGCAAAATGAAAATTTGGAGATCGTATCTTCCAAGGCGGGGCGGAGTTCAAAGTCGTCCGCTTTTTGATCGTGGATCAGATTTCTGAGCTGTTGCATGGCATCCTGCAGTGCTTTTTGGACGCTGGTGAGCGCTTCTTTCGTTGCGCCGTCTGATGTCGCCTGCAGCGCTCCGACTTGGAGGATCGTTCGTGAGAGCATATGGCCGATCCCGTCATGCATATCTCGCATGATGCGGTTGCGTTCGGTCAACTGCGCCAGTCGGACCTCTTTTTCTTTGCTGTCTACCAAGCTGCGTAATGTTTGGGTAAGCGAGAGTTGTGTCTCTTGCATTTCATTGTAGAGCGAGTGATACTTCGCCGTGTCCGCCGCCTGCTTGATGAGCGCTATGCGCACGGCAAAGACGAGTAGGAGCATCACCAATAATAGATAGGCATGCTCAAAAGAGAGATGATACAACCCTAACGCAAATACCCCAACCGAAAAGGAGATCCCGGGGACATCGTCGTTGTGTCGAAGGGCGCTGTACGCGATCATCGGGGAAAGAGAGAGCCCGGAAGGAAAGAATACATAGAAGGCAAACCCTGTGGCGAGCAGAGCGACCCGAAGAGCCGTGCGCTCCGTAGCGAACAGCAAACTGGCGATCAATAGGCTGATTAAGAGCAAGACCACGTAATTCGGGTCTTGAGACTGCCGGACATACCACGGGATGAGCAATCCGATCAATAGAACCAATGCCGCTTTTTCCTTCATTTTCTCACCTCTCCTTCAGTATAGCATCGGGAAATGACAATTGTCATCTCGATTGCGTGAGGTTTGACACTGGGAGCCCGGAATCCTTTGGCATACAATGAGTACAAAAGGAGGGGTTACGATGATTGTACAGATGAACCAAGTCGTGAAACGATATAAAGAGCTGATCGCACTCGATCACTTCGATTTAGAAATTCCGGAGGGAGAGATTTTTGGTCTGTTGGGGCCGAACGGCTCAGGAAAGAGCACAGCGATTCACTGTATGTTGGCGCTCCTCCATTTCGAGAAGGGTACCGTAAGATTGTTCGGCGAGGAAATGAAGCCGAGGCGCTATGACCTAAAGGGGAGAATTGGATTTGTGCCCCAGGAGGTGTCTGTCGCCGACGAGATGACGGTCGCTGAGAATATTGACTACTTTTGCGGACTCTATGTCAAAGAGAAAGAGAAACGGGAGCAGCTCGTCAAAGAGGCGATCGACTTTGTCGAACTCAACGACTTCAAGAAATTCCGACCGCAAAAACTTAGCGGCGGGTTGAAAAGACGACTCAATATCGCCTGTGGCATCGCACACCGCCCACAACTGATCTTCTTCGATGAGCCGACCGTCGCCGTCGATCCGCAAAGCCGCAATAAAATCCTCGAAGGGATCCAACGTTTGAACCGCGAAGGGGCGACGATCGTCTACACGTCCCACTATATGGAAGAAGTCGAACAAATCTGCGATACGATCACCATTATGGACAAAGGTCGTGCGCTGATCACCGGAACTAAGGATGAACTGAAACAATCGGTCGGCATCGGTGACCGAATTACGATGAGAGATGTCCGCTTATCGGACGATGAAAAACAGCTGTTGAAACAGCACCCGATGGTGCAGCAGTTTACGATTGACGAGGAGCGAATGGAGATCATGTTACAGAAAGATGCCAAAGTGCTTCATTTCCTGAACCTGTTGGAAGATCACGAGATCGCCTACGGCGAAATGTCGATCGATTCCGGATCCCTCAACGACGTCTTTCTGGAGATTACCGGGAAGGAGCTGAGAGACCATGTTTAGGCGGTTGCTCTACTACCGGATTCTGTCTTCGTTTCGCACCGGATCCCTCATGTTTTGGAATTTGATCTTCCCGATCCTGCTGGCGACCTTTTTAAGCTTGGGGCTTAGCGGGATCATGCACCCGGAGAGACTCGATTCGACAAAGATACAAGTCGACAACGAACAGGTCGCGGAGATTATTGAATCGATTGAAACCGACGGCGTGAAAATGTATGAATCCATCCAAACGTCTGATCCGGTCCAAGCACTGAAAGATGAGGAGATCATCGCCTATATTCCGGATGAAAGGCCGCTCAGGCTCATCGCTCTTCGAGAAGATATGGAACAAAGTGTTCTGTCCAATATCCTCGATGTGATCCAGAACCGCTACGACACAATCGAAACGGTCATGACAAACAATCCGACGATCGATCCGAACGAAGTCATCCAAACTGTACTGGATGCACCGTCTGCTTTTGTCAATGCAGAAGAAGATACAAAAGACTTGGCGTCCAATTATTTTTATTCGATTATTGCGATGGTCTGCTTAGGTGCCATCTCATTAGGCATCGTCAACGTGCATGAGACAGAAGCGCGCTTCTCTTCCATGGGCAAGCGACTGGGAATCGTGCCGCACAGCAAGATGACATTCCTCGTGCCGTTTACCGTGGCTTCACTGCTTGTCAACATTGTGTCCGTTGCGCTTACGATCGTCTATATCCGCTTCGCCTTGCGGGTTCCGGTAGGCGAACAGATAGGGATCATCTTTGCCGCCGTCTTTATGGGAACGCTTCTGGGTCTTCTGATCGGAATGGTGATCGGATTTCTCGTCAGGGGCGATGTGGGGACCAAAATTGGTGTAGGCATCGCGTTTTATCTGTTTTCGAGTTTTCTCGCCGGGATGATGAGCGGCGGGGTGAAAGAACTGGTGAGCCGTCATGCACCCATCATTCACAAAATCAATCCTTCAAGTTTAATCACGGATACGTTTAACGCGTTATACTATTTTGAAACACCGGCAATGGCAATCGGAAATATCGGAATCATGGTCGCAGAGTGCGCCGTCCTGTTCTTGATCGTGTGGGCGATGACGAGGAGAACACAATATGAATACGTTTAAAACCTATTTGCGAATACTCAAAGCCAAGCCGATGGCGATCTTGATGTACTTTATCATCTTCATCGTCATGGTGAGCATGTTCACCCTCTCCCAGGGCGATACCGATACGACGAACCGACGCGCCATTCGATATGGGATCTTTGTCGATGAGGGGGGAGATACACAGGAAGCGAAAGATTTAATCGCCTATTTGGAAGACACCGCCATCGTCGAGGCCTCCTACACCTCGGAACAAGCGTTGCGACAATCCGTCTTTGATGCCAATTCCCATTTCGGGATGGTCATAGAAAAAGGGGGAACTCTTCGGGCAATTCCGCAAGGGGACCCGATGCTGACGCTTCTCGGGCGGCAGAGAGTCGAAGAGTACATGCAGCTGAACCGAATCTATACGAAATTTGAAGTCCCCGATGCGAAAGAGGAGGCCAAAAAGCAGCTGGAAAAAGAAACGAAACTGGAACTGTTGACAACGAGCGAGCTGGATCCCGAAGTTTCAAATATGGTGCTCTTCTTTAACTTCGCCTCCTACACGACGATCATGGCGGTATTTATGTCGATGCTGGCCGTTTCGGAAGTATTTCAGAGAGATGCTTTTAAAAAGCGGATCATGATTTCAAAAACTCCGTATGACCGCATTCAACGGCAAGTGCTCGCGGGGCATGCCGTGATCGTCCTTCTCATCGTATTGCTTGTGATTGTGTTGGCCGCGATAACGGCAGGCCCAAGGATTCTCACACGACCCGAAGTACGCTTGATGCTGATAAACTATATCGTGTATACCTTGTGTATCGCCCTCATCGGTTTTCTGGTCACTCGCGTGGTAAAAGACTATCGCGTGGGGAATATGATCGCCAATGTATTCGGCTTAGGAACGAGCTTTCTGTGCGGTGTGTTTATTACGATGAACTTTCTATCCGAAAATGTACTCCGGTTCTCACGGCTCCTTCCCACGTATTGGTATGTGCGCGCAAATACACTGGCAGCGGAACATGGAGAAGGATTCTGGCAGCATCTAATGGTGATGGCGCTGATGGCTCTGGTAGTCTTCGTCGTGATCTTTGCCTTCGATTACCGACAAAGTCGCGTGTCGACAGAGTCGTAGAGCAGAGCAGACAAAAGGTCGAGAAGCGCTTCCGGTAGGTAGCGATCCTCCACTTGGACGAGTAGCACGCCTTTCGGGACGCGAAAACCGGAGCGGTCCACCAAATGAGGGAGATCGAGAATCTCCACGAATAAACAGGGCATGGTCTCCGTGATCATGCCTTTTTGTATATGCAAGCGAAGAGTCGCCTGTCGGTCGTCGATGGATACATTGGCGCTTTCCGACGACAGGTACGCTCGCGCAAGACCGGTCACAGAGAAACTGGCCGTTAATGTGTCTTGATGAATGTCGACACGGGTGAGCTTTGCTGTAAACGCTTCTGACTCATACGTGAGATAAGATTCCCAGCGGATGAGGAACACATCCATGCTGTATAGCGCTTCGATGTGAAGAAGATTATGAGCGGCGATGCGCTCTACCAGCGCGATGTCATATTTCTTGTAGAGCCTCCGCGCGATACGCGCGACATCTTCGCCATTGGGCTCATCCGGCAAGGGGATCTCCAGTTGATCGGCGATCTCTTTTCGGCTGAGGCGGGGAATCGGATAGAAGGGGCGAATCTCGGAAAAACCGCTGCGGATGTCGCGGTAGGATCGAAACGAAAACGATAGGCCATACCGTTGCGCACGGGTATCGATAAAGGGAAAGAGAAAGCGAGAGTGAAAGACGACGACATCTGCCTCCGTCAGCGTAGGAAGAACCGTCGCCAACAGTTGCCCTTCGTCGTCGGGCGTCGTCGCGATCCATTGTTTGGTGACAAGCGCATCGTGTTGAGCGACGGCAGTTGCCATTGTTGTGATCGAATGCCGCCCGGGCGATAAGCCCGTCGTTTCGATCTCGAGATACATCACGCCCCGACGCATCGATTCGGTTAATGGCGCATTATATACTTTTTTCACAATCATTCGATCACCCTGCTCAATTATACCATGGGAGGTGGATCGCTTTGCCTGAATATGTGGCGCAATGCGGGCGGTTTCGGTATAATGATCAAAAGGGAGGACGTCACATGGATAAACTTTTGAAAGCGGAAGAAGCCCTTCGCAAGAACGGATTCGATGCCGACGCATTTGCCAACAAAGATGATTGCATCAAAGATTTACTGAGGAAATTGCCAAAGGATGCCACGATCGCATTCGGCGGGTCGATGACGCTAAAAGAGATGGGGCTGTACGAAATTCTGAAAGAGAACGGATACGATGTCAAGTGGCATTGGATGGATAAGGAAGATAATATCCTGATGAATGTCCGCACGCGTAAAGTCTATATTACGAGCTCCAATGCCGTGACTCTGGATGGGAAGCTCGTCAACAAAGACGGAAACGGCAACCGCGTGGCGTCGATGATCTTCGGACACACAGACGTATATATTATCTGCGGTGAAAACAAAGTCGTCGAAGATTTGGAAGCTGCATCTGAACATATTGAAAAAGTGGCGGCGCCGATGAATGCGAAACGCCTTTCGGTGAAGACTCCTTGCGTCACCACCGGCTATTGCACCGACTGCGATTCACCCGAACGCATTTGCAATGTGGAGACTATCCTCCACAAGAAACCTGCACCGACCAATATCCACGTCATGCTGATCGACGAAACGCTGGGGTATTGATGAGTCTCTATTTTGATCACACAGCAACGACCGAGCCGGCATCTTCGGTCGTTGCTTGTATGTTGGAGACCCTGACGACAGACTTCGGAAACCCTTCATCGCTTCACCGCGCCGGCCTCCGCGCCGAACGCAAAATCGAACAGACGAGAGGCCGTATTGCGAAGGAACTCGGATGTTCGGACGACGAGGTGATCTTCACCTCCGGGGGCACGGAAGCCAGCCAGCTCGCGATTGCGGGTACGGTACGCCCCGGCGATCGCATCTTGACGACGGCGGTTGAACACTCGTGTGTCCATGCGGCCTTTCGTCAGATGGAAGAATTGGGAGCCGTTCTCGAATTTCTTCCGGTCGAACCGGATGGGACCGTGTCTTTGGAAGCATTGCAACATGCACTCGCGCACCCGGTGCGACTGCTGAGCGTACAGCATGTCAACAACGAAGTAGGAACCGTGCAGCCGATCGAGGCGATCGGGACGATGCTCAAACAAGTTCATTCAGACGCGTTGTTTCATGTAGACGGCGTGCAGGCATTCGGGAAATTCTCCGTGCCGTTGCAGGCGGCGAAGGTCGATTTGTACGCAATGAGCGCGCATAAGATCAACGGGCCGAAAGGCATTGGCGCGCTGTATGCGAGAAAAGGGGTATATTTGAAACCGCTCCTCCCCGGAGGCGGGCAGGAGAAGGGGCGCCGCGGAGGGACACAAAATGTTCCCGGGATCGTAGGATTCGGTGAAGCGCTCAAACTATGGCAGGAGAACCGTGAGGCGTGGCAGTACCATGCACAAGAGTTGCGAGCCTTTGTGATCGAAAGACTATCTGCCATCGAAGACCATCAGATCCTTTCGCCGGAAGCGGGAAGCCCGTATATCCTCACCATCGGCTTTACTGACATTAAAGCGGAAGTGATGATCCATATGCTGGAGCAGCAGGAGATCTACGTGTCCAGCGGATCCGCTTGCGGCAAAGGCAAAGTAAGCCATGTATTACAAGCGATGGGAGTGAAAAATGAATTTGTAGACGGAGCGATCCGACTGTCCTTCTCCCACCGAAACACGAAAGAAGACGCAGCGTTTTTGTGCGATGAAATGATAAAAAGCGTGGCGATGATTCGCCAAATAAAAAGGAAGAGACGATGACACCCGTACTGGCTATTAGCTTCGGAGAGCTCACCCTAAAGGGAGCCAACCGAAAGACATTTGAAGATCAAGCAATCCGAAAGCTCTTGAATGCACTGAAACCCTACCCGTTTCAAAAGCTGTACCGCGAACAGGGAAAAGTGTATATCGAAGGCGATGAAGCTCTATTTCCGGCGATGATCGATGCCGCGAAGAAAGTCTTCGGGATCCATCTGGTGAGCCCGCAGATTCGCACCGAGAAAGACTTCGCCTCCATCGCCGAAGCCTGCCGACGGGTCGCGCTGCGCACCGGAGAAGGACGTGAGATCCGCACATTCAAAGTGGACACGCACCGTACCGACAAACAGTATCCGATGAAGTCCCCGGAGATCAACCGGGAGCTGGGCGGCGTCGTGCTGGATGCGACCGACTGGAGCGTCGATGTGCATGACCCCGATGTATATCTGTACGTAGATATCCGCGGATACGCCTATGTGTATACAGAGAAAATTCGCGGCTACGCAGGTTTGCCCGTCGGCTCTTCCGGTAAGGGACTGCTGTTGTTATCCGGCGGGATCGATTCACCGGTAGCGGGCTTTTTAATGGCGAGACGAGGCATGCAGGTAGACGGACTTCATTTTCATTCATATCCCTTTACATCGGAGCGCGCAGAGGATAAAGTAAAGAAGTTAGCCGAGATATTATCCCGTTTCTCGGGGCCGATGCAGTTTCATTCCGTGAACTTGCTGCCGATCCAAAAGGCGATCGGTGAAAACTGTCGCGAACGGGAGATGACGATCTTGAGCCGCCGCTTTATGATGCGCATTGCCGAGAGAATCGCAAGTGAGCACGGTCATCATGCGCTGATCACCGGAGAGAGCTTAGGTCAGGTCGCAAGCCAAACCGTGCAGAGCATGCACGTGATCGACCAAGTCACCTCGCATTTAATCCTCAGACCCCTCGTCGGATTAGATAAAATCGAGATCACAAAATGGGCGGAAGAGATCGACACGTACGAGACTTCCATTTTGCCCTTTGAGGATTGTTGCACGGTGTTTTTGCCGGCACATCCTGTCACCAAACCCAGACTGGGCGACATCGAAGCGTCAGAAGCGAATTTAGATGTCGATCAACTGGTTGAAGATGCCGTACGAAACATGCAGGTGCACCGCATCGGTTCGTAACGGTCAAGTTAGGAGAGAACATGAAAACACAAGAATTATTGGAGTTGATGAGATTGTTCGATTCCCTTTCCATCGATCGTTTAGATTGGGAAGGGGAATTCGGACGGGTGACGCTCACGAAACCCGCACAGGCTCAGCCGACCGTGTTGTCGGCACCGGTGATGGAGACGCCTCCCGCACAACCGGCGCAAGAAACGGCGCCTGTTTTGCAGGCAGCGCCCCAGCCCGAAGTGCATGCGAGCGCGCAATATGTTACCGCACCCCTGGTCGGCGTATTTTATTCGCAAGCCGGACCCGGACAGCCCCCGTTTGTGGTCGTTGGGGATCGGGTGCAAAAGGGACAGACGCTTTGTATTATCGAGGCGATGAAGATGATGAATGAGATCACGGCGGAAATCGACGGGGTCATCGTAGAGATCCTAGGCGAAAATGGGCAAATGGTCGAGTACGGACAAAACCTGTTTGCCATTCAGGAAGCATAAATGAGACGGATTACGAGGTTTAAGCGGATTTTGATCGCCAACCGCGGTGAAATCGCACTTCGGATCATGCGAACTTGTCAGGAGATGGGCATCGAAACGGTAGCTGTGTACTCGGAAGCCGATGCCTCTTCTTTGCATGTCCAAATGGCAAATGATGCCGTGTGCATTGGGCCGCCCGCCGCGAACGACAGTTATCTATCGCAGCAAAATATCCTCTCCGCCGCCATCGGCACAGGAGCCGATGCGATCCACCCCGGGTACGGGTTTCTCGCAGAGAACGCGGAATTCGTCGCCGCGTGTGAGAGGGAGGGGATCGGCTTCATCGGACCCAAAGCGCGCCACATCCACTCGATGGGCGACAAGGCAGAAGCGAAGCGCTCCATGAAAGAGGCCGGCGTGCCGGTCGTGCCGGGAACGGACGGGGCGATCACCGACTTACAGGAAGCCAAAGCCTTAGCCGAGGAGATCGGCTACCCGCTGATGATCAAGGCGAGTGCGGGCGGCGGAGGGAAAGGACTTCGCATCGTCGAAGACCCGGAGAATTTTGAAAAGCAGTTTTTACTTGCGCAGGAAGAGAGCAAGCGTGCATTTCAATCGGATCAGATGTATATCGAAAAGCGCATCGTCAATCCCAAGCACATCGAAGTGCAGATCTTAGCCGATCGCTTCGGTCGCGTCATTCACCTCGGGGAGAGAGACTGCTCAATGCAGCGCAATCACCAGAAAGTGATCGAAGAGACGCCGAGTCCCGGGATCGACGAGGACTTGCGACAGAGGATCGGCGAAGACGCGGTGCGCGCGGTCAAGGCGATCGGCTACGAGAACGCCGGTACCGTGGAGTTTATCTTGGACAGCGACAACCGGTACTACTTCATCGAGATGAACACGAGAATTCAGGTAGAACACCCGGTGTCCGAGATGGTCACGGGGATCGACCTGATCCGCGAGATGATTCGCATCGCCCAAGGCGAACCGCTGGATATCACACAAGAACAAGTGAAATTGCAGGGCTCGGCGATCGAGTGCCGCATCAATGCAGAAGACCCAAAGAGAAACTTTGCGCCGTCTCCCGGCATGATTGAGGCGCTTTTATTGCCCGGTGGACACGGGATTCGCATCGACTCGGGTGTCTATCAGGGGTATAAGATCCCTCCGTACTATGATTCATTGATCGCGAAGGTCATTGCCCACGGGCAGACGAGAGAGATCGCCATCGCAAAAATGCGCCGTGCCTTGGGAGAATTGCTCATTCGCGGCGTGCACTCGACAGTGGATTTAAACTACGACCTGCTTCATTCGGACACTTTTATCGACGGCACGTATCATACCGGGTCGATACAGGAATACTTGCAGCGGGAGGATTCGTAACATGTTAAAGGATTTGAATAAAGAAGCCCTGGAAAAGTTCCAAACCGCCAAGGGCAAAGAGATCAAAGATAAAAAAATCAGCGGGCAGATCAAGCGCACGCTGATGTCGGACGGCACATTGGACGCCGGCGGATTGGTCAAATGCCCCGGCGGCAAGCACTTTATTACCGTCAAACAGATGCAGGAAGGCACTTATGTCTGCCCGGTGTGCAATCACTATTTTCACCTGTCACCCCAGCAGAGGCTGGCGATCACCGTCGATGAAGGCAGTTTTGTGGAATGGGATGCGCATCTGTCGACCGGCGACCCGCTGGATTTCCCGGGCTATCAGGATTCGATCCATAAGGCTGCCGTGAAATCCGGCTCGCACGAGGCGGTGACGACCGGGATCGCAAAGATCGAAGGCAAAGAAACCGTGCTCGCCATTATGGACAGCGGATTTCTACTGGGAACGATGGGAACCGTCGTCGGAGAAAAAATCACCCGTGCCATCGAAGAAGCGGCGCGCCAGGAACTGCCGATCGTCATCTTCACGGCGTCCGGCGGCGCCCGCATGCAAGAGGGGATCTACTCTCTGATGCAAATGGCGAAGACGTCGGCAGCAATGGAGTTGCACAATAAAAAGGGCCTCTTGAGCATCGTCCTCTTGACGGACCCGACTTTCGGCGGCGTGACGGCGAGCTTCGCCATGCTCGGCGACATCACGCTGGCGGAGTGCGGTGCGCGCATCGGCTTTGCCGGGCCACGGGTCATTCAGCAGACGATCAACCAAGAGTTGCCCGAAGGCTTCCAAGATGCGGACTTTACAATGAACCACGGGTTTTGTGACCGAACCGTCACACGCCCGGGCGTGCGCAAGCTGTTGGGAACACTTCTCAGCCTGCATACCCAAGGAGGTGCGTAATGGAAGATTTGTTGCGCAATACGCTTAAGAGCATCGAAGCCCTCCAGATCCAGGCAGGCCAAGGGGAGCAGGAAGTGTTGGAGGAGCTCAAAGAAATTGAAGCACAACTCCAGTCACTCCTCTCACGCCAAAAGACGACACGTACGCCGATGGAGCGCGTCAAGATGGCGCGCCGCGTCGAACGTCCCACGACGATGTATTATATTGAGAAGTTGATCGACAATTTTGTCGAACTGAAAGGCGACCGTCTCTCGGCAGACGACCCGGCGATTGTCGGTGGCGTGGGATTCTTTCAAGGACAGCCGGTCACCGTGATCGGCCACCAAAAAGGACGGGACACCCAAGAGAATATCCACCGGAACTTCGGTATGCCGCAACCGTCCGGCTATCGCAAGGCGATGCGACTCATGCGGCAGGCGGTCAAGTTTCATCGTCCAATCCTGCTCTTTATCGACACACCGGGGGCGTACTGCGGCATCCAAGCCGAGGAGCAGGGACAGGCGGAGGCCATCGCCCAGTGCATTCGCACGAGCTTTACACTGCCCGTGCCCGTGATCTCGTTTGTTATCGGGGAAGGCGGATCGGGAGGGGCGCTGGCCATCGGCGTCGCTGACCGCATCTATATGTTGGAAAACAGCATCTACTCCGTCATTTCACCCGAGGGCTTCGCTTCGATCCTATGGAAGGACAATACGCGTAGCGTCGAGGCCTCCGATACGATGAAGCTCACCAGTTACGACTTGTACACGGGAGGCATCGTCGACGGTGTCATCGAAGAACCCGAGGAAGGCGCTGACGCCGATCCGGCACTCGTGGCATCCAAGATTCGCGCTGTAGTAGAAAGAGACTTAAAAGAGCTTCAATTGCTGGACGATGAAACGCGCCTGAGCATGCGGTTTCACAAGTATCGCGTGATTGGAGTCGTATAACACTGGAAAAAAAGACGACACATTGGATGAATCCAATGGGAAAGACGATGGGTAATAATCAAGATGATTTTGAATCAATGGTACGCAATCCTGCCCTCCAAGGCAGTGAAAAAAGAACAGGTCGTCGGAGTGAAGCGCCTGGACTTAGACTTGGCGTTATTTCGTAACGAGAAAGGCGAACTCGGTTGTGTGGTCGACCAGTGCACACACCGAGGCGCTGCTCTCAGTCTTGGTAAAGTTAAGGGGGACTGTGTCCAATGTCCTTTTCACGGCTTAGAATTTGATACCCAAGGCAAATGTAATGTGATCCCGGCCAATGGGAGGGCATCCACCCAAGATCTGAGCCGATACAATGTCCGAACCTATCCGGTTCGAGAAAATCATGACATTATTTACATCTGGTACGGAGAACCGGAGAAGACGACGGATGAGGTTCCCTTTTTCTATGAAGATATCGATACCTCCTATGTGTATAGTGAGCTTGAAGACCATTGGAATTCTCATTATTCACGCTGCATAGAGAACCAATTAGATGTTGTCCACCTACCTTTTGTGCACCACAATACCATTGGGCGGGGAAATAAAACTCTCGTCAATGGGCCGCGCGTAGAAATCGTTGAAGGCGGGCTGATAACGAGTGCGAATAATGAGGTCGATAAGGGGCAGACGCCGCTAAAGGCGAGTGAAAGTCCGATTAAGAGCACATACTTGCACTTTTTGTATCCTAATATATGGATGAATCATATCAGTGAAAAGATCAAAGTCGTGATTTTCTTTGCACCTGTTGATCAAGAGAATACCATACTCTATATACGGTTCTATACGAAGATAACGAGAGTTCAACCCGTCGACAGAATCATTGCCTTCTTCGGCAAGTATGCGAATAAAATCATTGAGCGTCAAGATAAACGCGTAGTGATCACACAAAGGCCCAAAGCCTCCGCCTACCGAATGAACGAAAAGTTGTTTCCCGGCGATGGTCCAGTAATCCAGTACCGAAGAATGCGAGATGAGTTAAAGAACAAATAGTCAAGTGGTGAAGAAATTGAGGCAGGGTGCGCACCCTGCCTCTTACAGAAGATCCAAGGGACGTAAAAGTGGTCTTCATTATGATAATTTTAGTTTTTTTGTAAGAATCCTATGACGTAAATCGAGGATCCTTTCTTCAATTTGAAGGATGGTTGCGTTGAAGACCTCATCGGATTGTCCAGTGGGATCGTCTAAGCCCCAGTCTTCTTCATGTGAGTTTGGAATGAAAGGGCAGATGACATTACAGCCCATCTTCACGACGATGTCAATTTCAGGCAGTTCGGTTACGAGTTTAGAGAACTGGGTTTCGTCCATATCGATACCGTAGCGATCTTTTACAAGTCGGACCGCATCCGGATTGATATTCGGTTTCGTTTCTGTCCCACCGGAGTAACTCTCGAACACGTCGCTTGCGAGGTGTGTACCGAGGGCTTCAGCGATCTGGCTACGACAGGAGTTGTGCACACATACAAAGGCAACTTTTGGTTTCATGACAGGTCTCCTTTCCGATATGAATCGATGTCGAAGTACAGTACCATACGTCTAGTCCGCACAGGAGCAAACCACCGATGGATTAGGGTTCACGGAGGTGATGCTATCGAAGATATGCCTCGCGTGATCTATCCCATGTTTGTCTAAAGTATAATACATCCATTTACCTTCTTTTCTTCCTTGTACGAGACCGGACTCACATAGGATTTTCATGTGATGAGAGAGCGTGGGCTGTGAAATGTGCAGATCTTCAAGGATGTGGCAGGCACACAACTCACCGGATTGTAACAGTTCGAGTATGGTTAGGCGGTTGGAGTCGCAAAAAGCCTTAAAGACGATTGCGTTTTTTTGATGGTCGATGTGATCACTTCCTTTGTAATTCTGAGGATAGCAAACAAATCGATGAATGTCAATATAATAGCCTAAACATATTGACATCTATCGATATATAGAGTAAACTATTCACGATAGCATGGATGGATTCCTCGGGAGAATCTAACATGTTAAATTTTGGCTCGACATATCGAAGTCCATCTATGTGAGGTGTTGTTGATGAAAGAGGTTTGGGAGTTCATTCAGAATCAAGTCCTAGGTATGCGATGGTTGAATGAGGCAGTCGGAAGTCTACTCAGATCGTTCGGTTTGGATCTTGGAAATCGTTGGGTAGCAAGCTTGCAGTTTTTCATCTATGACGTAATAAAGATCGTCATACTGTTGTGCGTACTCATTTTTTTAATCAGTTATATCCAGAGTTTCTTCCCACCGGAACGAACGAAAAAGATTCTGGGTCGATTTCAAGGGATCAGTGCGAACAGCATGGCGGCTTTACTGGGAACGGTCACTCCGTTTTGTTCTTGCTCTTCGATCCCGTTGTTTATGGGATTTACGTCAGCCGGACTACCGATTGGCGTCACCTTTTCGTTTTTGATCTCATCGCCGATGGTCGACTTAGGTTCTCTTGTTTTGTTGATGAGCATTTTTGGAGCCAAGATAGCGGCACTTTACGTTGTGTTCGGGTTGATTATTGCCATTGTCGGGGGGAAGGTCATCGAGAAACTGCACATGGAATCCTATGTTGAGGAGTTTATCCGTGAAGCAAAAGTGCTTGAAAGTGAAGATGAAACACTAACGGTCCGTGATCGCCTCGGGTTTGCACAGGATCAAATGTTGAGCACGCTCAAAAAAGTGTTTCCTTATATTTTGATCGGTGTCGGTATCGGAGCGGTCATTCACAATTGGATTCCCCAGAACTGGATCGCTGCGATCCTTGGGGACAGAAACCCCTTCGGTGTTATTCTCGCGACAATCGTCGGAGCACCGATGTACGGAGATATCTTTGGTGCAATACCGGTGGCAGAGGCATTGCTTATCAAGTCAGCCCAATTGGGAACGGTATTGGCATTTATGATGGCGGTGACAACCCTCTCGTTACCATCGATCATCATGCTTCGTAAAGCGATCAAGCCGAAATTACTGTCGGTTTTTATCGGTATCTGTATGGTCGGGATGATCATTGTCGGCTACGCGTTCAATTTTCTTGAACCGTATATTATTGGATGAGAAAGGAGACAAGTATGGCACGAATCAAAGTATTAGGAGTAGGCTGCGCAAAGTGTAAACAGCTGGAGAAAGCGGCGGGAAAAGCACTTGAAAAACTGGATCAGAAACCTGAAGTCGAGCACATTATCAATATGCGAGATATCGCTTCGTATGGCGTCATGAATACTCCGGGGCTTGTGATCGATGATAAGGTCGTTTCGACCGGCAAGGTTTTGAAAGTCGATGAAATCGTGGAATTGATAAAAAAATCCGGAATCTAATGTAAAGAGGCAGGGTGCGCGCCCTGCCTCTTGGTCTTATGACTTTCAGAAAGCGAGGAGCGTCCGGATATTCTTTGAGGCCATATCTTGGCCGCAATCGCTTCTAATCAATCGCCCGAAAAGCATCGAGCTCTTGAAGAAGCTTTGCATGAGTCTTGCTTACGTTTTGCATAGCATCAAAACGTGCAAGGCTTGCAACCGGCCGTGAGCGTGCCGAGAAGAGTTTTC
>CAZEBB010000010.1:15434-52496 GCA_964510345.1 uncultured Peptoniphilaceae bacterium | reverse complement strand
AATGTACTTCCGTTAATTTGTCAATTACGAAATAAAGTAAATGACTAACAAGGCGGTGGTTCGGGGTATAAGAGAGTTAGAAACTCATAAGAAAGGGTGAATACGATGCGTAAAACTGCGTACATAATTGCGGTGACCGTTGGTCTCATCTTGCTGCTGGGGGCATGCAATCAGGGAACGGAAGAAAACCCCCCGGAAGATACCATGCTTGGATTAACGGACCCTGTCATGACGGAAGAAGCGGTGACAGAACCCGATACCACCGAACAAGCCGAGACAGAGCCGGTGCTCACAGAATCCGGACCGATCGAGCGCCAGGATGTCGACGGTTTGGCCACCGTGCGGATCGAAAATGGAAAGGCGACATTAGCCTACCATGTCGACAAATGGGATGAGATGTTCCAGATTCGAAGTATCGAAAGCCGATTCGAGGAACCCCTTCTCTATCCGGAAGGACCTTTCCCCATCGAGACGATCCAAGGAAATGTGATCGACGCATGCTTAGGTTTTGTCGACTATTCTGTGGATTCATTAGAAGGTCAGCCTTATCCGGATTTGACGATCGCGCTCATCATGGACGACGGTGCGGTAGAATACCTATATGGCGACCCAGCCACATACTACGATGTGACGGAAGTCTATTCGTTTGACCGGATCCCCTATCTCCAATTCATCTCCGCTCTTTCCTATGAAAACGACGGAGAGGGCATCGGTTCACAGACCATTTATGCGATCGACGAAGGACACCAGCGCTTTGACATTCGCATCCCGATGCTCGCTCAGTATTATGAAGGGATTTTCTGGGAGACAACTCTCACGGAAGGTGACGAAAACTATGATCCCGTGCGCGGTTTCCTGAGCTTGGATGGCGCAGGGCGGGTTGAGTACATAATCGGCGCTAACCCGAATCTAAAAGATGCGGAGTATTTTGGAACTTACCGAATCATTCTAGGTGAGAACGATCCTTCGGGAAAACCGGGGAGTTTGGTTCTTGATATGACTTTGGATGACTATTACAAAAATGAAGATGGATCTTCAGACCTACCGGCTCAGATCACGAGCACTTATTTCGTAGGACTCGATGAAAACTTTGAGCTCAACTTGTGGCTCAGCGACGGCGACTCGCTGTATGAGAATCCGATGTCAGATGAAGAGTCTTTCCATTTCACCTATGCCGTCCCTCCAGGAGACCTCACATGGAGCGATGAAGACTTCATCAATTATCTGCTTGATAATGTTTTTGAAGCTCAACAAATGGTCGAACAGGGAATGAGTGCAATGGTCACCGGCGATGTCACCTATATCGATGGCGTCGGCAACTGCAAGAATGTCGTACTGGGTACCAACTTCGAGGATCAATTCGTTCGCGAGCTACTGTATACGATCAGTGAACAGGGGATGATTTACCAATACAATGTCATCACCGGCGAGTGGGACTATCTCCCTCCGGCTGTGGGTTAGAAGAGCGTTAAGAAAGGAGTGGCTGGATAACTCTTTGAGGCCATATCTTGGCCGAGCGGCCGTGAACGTGCCGAAAAGAGTTGTCCAGACTCGAGGAATGGATACATCACAAAAAGAGGAGTCGACGATTTGTCAACTCCTCTTTTGTTGCGCCTATTTCTTACGACGTTTCTTCTCTACGAGAACCAGTGCGCCAAGGCTTCCGCCGGCGACCATCAAACTGGCGACGATGCCCGCGTCTCCCGTATTCGGGTTACGCGTCTTGCCGGTTGACGGTTTTGCCGGTGTCGGCTTCGCCGGGATCGGTTTGGGATCCGGGCGGCTCGGTGTCGGTTTCTCCGTTTTTGGATCGGTTGTTACAGGATCCGTACTCGGAGTCTCCGTCGCCGGTTTTTCCGTACCCGGTTTTTCCGTACCCGGTTTCTCCGTAGCCGGTGGTTCTGTCTTCGGCGGTTCCGTTCCGGTAGGTTCGGTTGCTGGCGGTTCCGTTCCGGTAGGTTCGGTTCCCGAAGGCTCCGTCACCGGCGGCTCGGTTGCCGGAGGTTCTGTTGCCGGAGGTTCCGTTGCCGGTGGCTCGGTTGCCGGAGGTTCTGTTGCCGGAGGTTCCGTTGCCGGCGGCTCAGTCACTGGAGGTTCTGTCGATTCCGGAGTGTATCGATTCGTAAACACGGCTTCATCAACCGGCTGCGTACCCTTCGTAATCGCAGTGCGTGCGCTTAATACGCCGTTGTTCTCCGTTACCGTTACTAGGAGTTCATAAATCGAACTGTCGTACGTGTATGCCGTATCCGATCCCTTCTCCTCGTGGATGCGATATCGGTACTCGCCCGCTTCGCTATACTGCATCCATCCGAAATCTAAGAGACCGGCACCCGTACGAAGCTTCGTAATCTCCGTACCGACAGCTCCTGGAGGCAGAGGTGCTCCCTCCAGCGCTTCCATAACGAAAGTAAACTCGCCATCTACCGGTGGATTTCCTTCTACGACCTTGCGAATCGGCGGGTCAACTTCTACCGGCGCGAGCGGATTCTTGGTGTTGGTCACCGTAAACCCATCCGTCGCGTCTCCGGTCACTTTCGTGACGAATCCGGAGACCACATCTTCAACCAATCGGTATTCGATCGCGTTGCCGTTGGCGTCTGTCTTCGGTAGATCCGTAAAGGTGTGTTCGGTTTCTCCATCCTTTAGCGTGACTTCCTCGTACAGCTGATTAGAACCCAAGAGTCTCAGGGTGATATCCGGTTTTGTCTCTCCGGTCTTCACGCCAACCCACACTTTTTCCACCGTAATGTCCATCGTCTCCGGCGGAATGGCGTCATTGGCCACATGCACTTCGACGATCTTTGTCTGTTCTTCCGGGATCTCGAACTCGTAAATCCCATTTCCCTGGATCGTGTAGCCACTCGGCGGCTCCATCTCTTCCAATACATAGGATCCGGCAAGCATATCATCCAGTACGATCAGGCCATTTTCATCCGTCACATACTCTCCGAGCACTTTCTCTTCCGGTGCCGTCATTCTGATTTCAAAGACCGCACCGGGTAAAAGAACTTGGTTTCCGTCTGTCTTCTGAACGACCAGTCCGTATGCGAACGGAATGTTCGCGATCTCTGCCCCATCGGCGGCGGCACCGTTAACGCGTGCGCTTCCGTCGTGTAAGACTTCGATCATCCACATGCCGGCCGGTTGTAAATAACCTTCCGGAGTCTCAACTTCTTCTAGGAGATATCGTCCTTCTTCCAGCTCAGCAATCTCGATGGTTCCATCGTCGTTTGAAGTGATCCCCTCACGTACGACGGTACCGTCGGTCGCTTGGAGGACAAATGTCGCACCACCCAGCCGTTCGCCGGTTGCCTCATCGACTTTTACAAGTGTCAGATCGACCACAGCCGGTACATAGGTCCTCGTATTTGTGAAGACCCAGTTCGTGCCGTATGTCTGCACTTGCGTGGTGAATCCGGGCATATCCGCTTCTCTGACGGTGTATCGGATCGGCTGACCGTCTAGCTCCGCCGGAAGATCGGCAAAGGTGTACTCTCTCTCATACTCATTCTCTTCTGATCCCGTGAGTTGCAGTGTATCTACCACTTCGCCATCCGCAAGGAGTTCGAAGCTTGCCGTGTACTCCTCGCCCGGAATCAAGTCGCCGTTCCAGCGTTTATGCACGGTAACTTCCGTCATCGCGGGAGCGGGCTCTTCCGGAGCCTTTGGATTCGGGATTCGAACGAGCGGCTCATTATTCTCATCCATTGCCGGATCGCCGTTGATGGTCGCCACTCTCTCGTGGTCGATCATCAGGGTATACTGCGTATCGCTCTTCAGATATCCGTCCGGCGCTTGGGTTTCTCTTAAGAGATACTGTCCCTCTAAAAGACCCTGGATGGCGATGATTCCATCGTCTCCTGATACGAGATTCGCTTGAATGACCGCTTTCGTCGTAAAGTCTACGATTTCAAACACAGCGCCCGGAATCGGGGTGTCGTCGTCCGCATCCACTTTGACAACCGCGAGATCTGCACTGGCTTCCACATAGCCCTTTGTGTTGACGAACAGGAAGTCGCAGTTGCAGATGGTGCCTGTGAAGAGCTCTGTCGTAAATCCTTCACCGCCGACGGTTTCTTCGATCGTGTAGACGATCAAAGCGCCGTTCGCATCGTACATCGGCAAATTCGTATACAGATGCGTCGCCGTGAACTGATTGTCTTGCGTGCCGGTTAAGGTCACCAAGTCACCATATGCTACGCCATCGGCTAAGAGTTGGAAGCTCGCTGTATACGATGCTTCTTCCAGATCGCCCTTCCACATCTTCTTGAGGGAGCGTTCTGTCGTGCCCGTCAACGTGTTGGTGACCGTGTTCGTTTCATTGTCGATGGACTTCTCGTAATTGCATACTTTCAGCTCATCCACCGTATAGGTGTATTCCGTGCCGTCCGGTGCCGTTTGCGCAAGTCCTTCGATCGTAAATACCTCTTCATTGACGGTTTTATCTACATCGAAAATCCTCGTCGTTTCTGCTCCGTCGTTACGAATCGCCGTGAGTGCGATCTGATCGGGTCTTATGCCTTGGGCATTGGAGTCATCGACCCAGACTTTTTTCACATCCTCTGAAGTCGTCGCTTCGCTGGTATTGGTGACGGTGAATCCATCTGCATGGGATCCGGTGACCGCGGTCGAGAAGCCTTCCAGTGTATCTTCGATCACGGTAAATGCTATTTCCTCGCCGTCAGCATTGAATTTCTCGACGCCGGTAAAGGTGTATTGCGTCGTTCCATCGACGAGTTTCGTTTCCGCTACTTGTAGCCCATCACCTAGCAGTCGCAAAGTGATCGTCGGCGCTGCTTCGCCTTCGGAAAGTCCCTGCCATACCTTCGTTACCGTTACTTCGGTCTTTTCGGTCGGCTCATCAAAGGTGTTGGTAATGATGGTAACGCCATTTACAACATCAACCGACTTATCGTATCCCACCGGCACGTTCAGCTCATCCACTCGATACGTGTAGGCTTGTCCGAACGCATCCGTCTCAGGAACGGTCCAGGTGTAGGTGAAGGCATCTGCGGTTGCCGTATCCGGAGTGATCACAGGGGCTGCATCTGACACATTGCCGTTTTGATATAGCGTGAGGTTAGGTGCTACATGATCTGCATCGTCTCCGCCTATCCATCGTTTTTCCGCGACGACTTGTATCGATCCCGGTAGATAGGTGTTGGTGATCGTCATCCCGTCGACTTTGACTTCGTAGTCGCCGGCGCGTCCGTTTTCAACAACGGTTGCTCCAATCGCAGTTTCGACGCCAACATAATCAATCACATTTCCTTGTGCATCGTATGTCGGCAGATCCGGGAAGGTTGCGCCGATCTCTCCGTCGACGATCGTATAGTCTTCAACGGCAATTCCGTCGACGACAACGCGCTCTCCATTGGCATAGCGTACGCCGATCGTCGCATTCGGTTTTTCGATCGGTCCGCCGACCCATCTCTTGTAGATGCTGACATCTCGGCGGTCAGACAGCGTATTGGTGATCGTCGTGCCTTCAACGCTCTTCACATACCCTGCGACATCGACTTCATCCACCTTGTAAGTGTAAGGCGTGCCGTCAGGCTTAAACTCGGTGAGTCCTGTAAGGGTATAGACATTTTCTTCGGTGACATCGAACACTTGCGAGGTTCTCTGTCCATCATCTCTGATGGCGATCAACGTGATCTGTTGTGGTCTGGTTTGACCGACATTTTCGCTGTCATTCCAAACCTTAGTGATCTCAACTTGCTTTGTGTTGGCTGCTGTGTTGGTGATCGTGAAACCTTCCGCTACCGTACCACCGTAGGTCACGGTGTAGAACAGCGCTCGATCGTCCACTACATCTGTGGTACCGATCTTGGTTTCGATCACGCGATATTCGTAGTCGACTCCGTTGTCGTCTTTGAGCGGTTGGTCTTTCCAAATGTGGATATGATCACCTGCGAGTAATGTGACGCGCTCTACATCGGTAAACTCTGCATTCTCAATACGTCGTTGAAGTGCAAACTCCAGATCGTAGATTCCGTCGGATCCAACCCAATCCTTGTGAACGGAAATATCCGTTACTTCGGCGTTGAACGTGTTGGTGATGACGGTCTCTTCATCTGTCACTTGGATTGACTTGCGATAGCCTTCAGGGGTCGCTTTTTCGTCGACCGCATACTGATAGGGTTGTCCGTAAAGGTCGGTTGCGGGAACGGTCCAGGTGTACACGAGTTCATTATCCACATTGGGTTGAACTGTAGGAGTCGCTGTCATTTCTCTTCCGTTTTGATACAGCACAAACTCTTGCTGTACATGGTCTGCCTTGTCTCCACCATCCCATACTTTGCGTGCGGTCACTTCCCTGTTTGCCGGTGTATAGGTGTTGGTGACGACCATTCCCTCTACAGCAACTGAATATTCTGAAGTCTTCCCATCGGTCACGTCTTCGTCACCGATTCCGGTCTCTACAACGCTGTAGGTGTAGGGATTGCCATTCGCATCAGCGACATCAAGCCCCTTCCAAGTATAGGCCACATCACCGTTCGCAATCGTCACAGGATTTTGTAATCCGATCAACGGCAAACCTGCCGGTACGATCTCCGGCGTTGTGCCATTGATATTGCGATACAAAGTAAGCTCGACTTCCGGACGATTGGCGGGTCCGCCGAACCATTTCTTGAAGGCGGTAATATCTGTTTTGTCGGGATTGTAGGTGTTCGCGATCACGAAGGGATCGGCTGCGGTTCCGGTTCCGCTGGGGGCGGATGCAGTGAATCCTGTGGTCTGACTCGTCTCTGCCACACTGTAGGTGTAGGGTTCTGCCTTCGTGTTGGTCAGGTCGAGATCGGTCCATTGGTATTTCCAACCGTTCGCTTCGCTTAATTCAACGGCCTCACCGACAAACTCTTTATTACTGCCCTGAGCTTGTCTGAAGAGTTGTACCGATACGCTGTCCGGTCGCACATCGTCTCCGCCGGTCCATGTCTTTAGAACATCCACCGTAGTCTTTTCAGGCACATAGGTGTTGGTGATTCGGTTGCCTTCGGTCGCAACCCGGTAGTGACCTGCCACGCTGTCGACGACATCGATCCCGCCGATTCTCGTTTCAACAATTGTATAGGAGATCTCGTCTCCGTTATTGTCGAGTTTTCGAAGATTAGCGAATGATCCGTTTGTCGTCCCGTCCTTCAGCGTAATGTCGGTGACAACTTTTCCGTTTGCATCCGTCGTCATTTCTCCGTCAACTCGCAAGCCAATCGTAATATCCGGCTTCACTTCCGGTCCACCTATCCAGAATTTCTCGATATCGAGAGTCAGGGTATCGAGCGTGTTGGTGATCGTCTGACGTCCGTTTCCAAACAGGCTGTACGTGACCTCGCCTATTTCTTTCACATATCCTGTCACCGGTGCCTCGTCGACACTATAGAGATATGGCACGCCGGTCGCGTCCGTCTTTGGCAAATCTGCCCAAGTGTAGCTCGTTGTGCCATCCGCGAGTGCGACAGAAGAACCGAGCGCGATGCGCGTATCCGGATTTTCAGTTCCTTGATACAACTGCATAGCGACTGTCGGCTTCGCTTCCGGTCCGCCGACCCATTTCTTTTCAACGGTGAATGAAGTTGTGTCAACATTGTACTTGTTGGTTACCGTTAAGCCGCTCTCCGATTTTGTGTAGCCTGTCGGCGTTCCGACTTCGCGAACGGTAAAGATATAGTCTTGCCCCTTTGCATCTTTCGTCTCTAATCCCGTCCAAGCGACTTTAGCTTCTGTCTCATTGTCAGGTGTTGAAACCGTCAGCGTGTCCGTATTGGGAACGCGCGTCGGTGTTCCGGTTCCAACTTGACGATAGAGTTCAAAATACACGTCAGGGCGGTTCACAGCTGGTCCACCGTCCCAAATCTTCGTCGCTTCCACTTCACCATCTTTTGGTATTGCATAGGTGTTGGTAGCTGTGAGCCCATCATAGGAGACGGTATAGTTCGCAGGAACTTCTTTCTCGCGTACGGTGTAGATATAGAGATTCCCGTTGATATCGGTGACCGGCATATTCTCCCAAACTGCAGTCAAATTACCATTGGTCAGGTCGATCTCGCCGATATCGGTGCGGTTTCCATTTTCTCCGATTCGTTGTTCCAGAACTAAAGTGATATTTGGCTTCACATCCGGTCCGTCGACCCATACCTTGGTGCCCGTTATCGTCGTGGTCTTCACTTGGTATTCGTTGGTAATCGTCTGCGTATTGCCAGTGACCACGCCCGGTTTCGACACATAGTCAGCGGGGACATTTTCCTCTTCTACGAAATACGAGTAATCAACGCCGTTGATGTCCGTCTTCGGCAGATTCGTCCACGTATGCGTATCGCCCTTCGCGAAGATCGCATCATCGACTGCTTCTTTCGTCGTTAGATCGTCGCCGAGCGTTCGATACAACTGGAAGACCACCGTCGGATGATCAATCGGTCCACCGTCCCAAACTTTATTCGCTGTAAAGCTCACGAGCTCCGGAACAAAAGTGTTGGTTACAATCTTGTTTTCTTGGTCGTATTCGACCTGATAGTTCGTTGGTACGGTGACTTCCCGGACGGTATACACATAATCCGTACCCGTCATATCCTGTACAGGCAGGCCTTTCCATGTGGCTTTCCAAGCTTCCGGTTCGTTTTGCGCGTCCACAGCTCCGTCGATTGTGACCGGTTCGCCAAACTTGACCAGATTTCTCAAAAGTTGCAGCTCGATTGCTTGTGTCGATTTTCCGCCTACCCATTCCTTCGTAAAGACAACATCTGCGATTTCCGGTACATAGGTGTTGATCACACGGAATCCTCGGGTTTGATCCCCTTCATAAGTGGGTTCGAAACGGAATCCATCCGGAATAGTTTCTTTCATGGTATAGGTGATCGGGTTCAAGTCCACATCTATCGAGGGTACATTTGTGAACTCGCCGAACCAAACGCCATTTACATCCGGAGTTAAGGTCAGCAACAAGTCTTGTCCATCCTCGTCTTGCGCTAAGGTATCATCGATATACAGCCCGACCTCAATGCTTGCCGGACGATCGCCTTGTGAGCCGCCATCCCAGTTTTTCTGTACGGGGATAGTAAGTGGAGCAGGATCAAAGGTATTGACGATGGTCAACTTGTCCTCTACCTCTTCGACGACTAGATAACTTGGTTTGTAGTTAACCGGCGGAGTACTTTCTTCCACATAATAAGTGTACAGCGTGCCTTTTGCGCTTCTCTCAGGAACATCCCAAGTATGAGATGACTTCGTGAGCATGGCAACCGGTGCGCCAACCGCGACTCGTTCGGTCTCTTCCTCGACGGGTTCGCGATAGAGTTGGAATTCAAATCCGGGCTTAACCTCCGGTCCACCTTCCCACACTTTCTTGGCGGTGACTTGGATTGTATCCGGCGTATAGGTGTTAGTTACCGTCTGCGAGAGTTTCGTCATATCAAGTGCTGGGTCTGCAGGTGTTCGTACAGGTTCCGCATAAGTGTCCGTGTAATTATCCGGTACTTCATACTCGATAACTTGATAATTGTACTTTTGCTCAAAGAAGTCAGTCAGTGGGACATCCCAAGTGACTTTGTCTTCCACTAAAGGCTTAGGATTCACATCGGTTGATAGCGATTCGATCATCGGCAATACAGATTCTCTATCTGCTAAATCCACCTCTCCGACGATACGCCTCGTTTCCTTCACCCAGTCATCGATCGTATAGACCATCTCGACTTTTTGGCCATCAACTAATGACCCGCTCACAGGAATCGACCAGTTACCATCGGCATCGACAGTGGTGTTCGCTGTGGTCCCATCGGGGAAAGTGACGGAAACTGTGGCGGTTGGGAATCCGGTCCCTGTGACAGTTGTGTTGCCCACATTGATCACATTCGCCCAGAACCCTTGGTTAATCACCTCTCCACCCGTTCCACCTGTGCCGATTTGCCATACGATCGCAGAACTCGCCACTTTTTCGTTTTCAGTTTGCGTGGCGCGGAGTAATGGAGCCGTCTGGAATTCTGGATCTAGAGATGCAATCATCGCATCCAGTCCGGGCATTTCCAAAATCCATCGCCCATCTTCTTGTACTTTGGTGATAAAATCTCGTTCATAGCCACGTAAGCTCACCGTGATTAACGAGTTCTTCACACCTGTACCCGTTAATGTCGGTACAGGTACATAGGGAACTCCGTTTTGCATCAGCTGGAATTCAACATCCGGTCGTGACCCAAGTTCTTCACCACCGACCCAAGTCTTTAATCCTTCGATCTCCACTCTCGGGCTCACATAGGTGTTGATGATGTCCATCGCCGGAGAACCTTCCCAGTTACGGCTGGAAATATAGTTCGGGATATCAGAAATCTCGCCCAGCAGATAATCGTATTCGACTCCATATTCATCGGTCAATGGAACTTGATAATCCTTGTATGGATTCGCCGTCGTCGCACCGGAGCTAGGTTCACCAAAAGGTCTTCCATCTAACCAGTTTTCCGTTTCCTTGTAGTATTGGAACAATTGGAATGTGGGTGTCGGATGCGGTAATTGACCACCGTACCAGAATTTTGAGCCTCTGATGCTGATCATGGGAGATTGATATTTATTGGTAATATCAAAGTTCCACTCGGTAAGGATCCCATTATCGTCTATGACTTTCTGGTCTGAGAGAGACTTCGTATATCGTTCCGGATTCACGATGACAGTATAGCCTGTCGTGACCTCGCGCATCACATAATGATATTCAGCTCCATCAGACTGTCGATACCGATCAAAGTCCTCGGTAAACTTCCAGTTTGTGCTTTTATTTACTACGTGCGGCTCGCCGGTGGCTTCTTTTATAACGAGTTCGCCATTGATAAACTCATCGTTTGGATCATCTGCCCCATTTGGTCCATCTGTAAGGTCTCCGTTACCAACCCAGCGGTACATTTGGAATACAACTTGGAAATCATCCGGTGAAGGGCCTTTATCCCAAATCTTTGTACCTGTCGTACTAAATGTAGGACTTGTGTACGTATTGGTAATTGTAAAGCCGTCATCCTCATTACCTGTGATCGCTACATTGTCGTAATGCGGTACTTGTGTTCTTTCAACAACTGAATATCGATAGGTTTCGCCTAGGGGTCCTAAGATCGGCAACTTAAGGAAAGTATCATTCCATTGGTTGTCTTCACTCAGTGTGAGGATTTTGGGTCCTTCTGGTGCAGGAATCGACTGCCCGTCACGAAGGAGTTCAACTTCTACCGGAACTTTTCCATCCTCCGGCCCCCCGTTCCAAACTTTGTTGACAGCGATATTTGTCGTCAGCTGTACAGAGACAGTATTTGACTGGCCGAACGTTACTCCATCATAGGACAATGCAAAATTGTTATATGCAAACTGCTTATTTGCATCATTCGCATTGACGTATTTCGGAGTTTTTGTCGGAACAATAAAACTCACCTCAGAGAATGCAGCCAGCTGATTCCCTTCTTTCATGCGGATATAAATCGCTGTGACCGCGCTCCATCCCCCATAATCCGGCACTTCGGCCTCTGTAAGCCACAATTCCGTTTCGGTAATCGATGATAATGGATTACTCGACATGCCGTTATCCGTTCGGTAGAACACTTCATACTTATCAGGTTCCGGATTCTGTACCGGTCCTGAAACCTGTACCGTGAACGCGCTATGTCGCGATGGGTATTGACGATTGACAGAATAGTACTCCGTGTCGTTATGATGTGGGAAGCGATCATAAATGTGTACTTGATCCAACGGTGTCGGTTTAGAATTACTTACAGTAAGCTTGTATTCAAAACCTGTATCGTAATCTAGGAGAAGATTTGTCGTGCCCCATTCTCCATCGATCGGTCTCTGTTCCTTAACTCCCTGTAATTCTTGAGGTAATACGGCACGAAAAGTACTCGAAGCAGCAAATACACGATCACCGTTCGGGTTTTCATCGGTCGCAATGAGGCCATCTTGGTCGTAGTCGTAGAGATCAGGGATCGTTCTGTTTAATTTTACGACGCTCGGATCCGGGAGTGTTTTCCATTCATCTGCATAAAAGAGGACCTTGTTCTCATTCTCTGCCGCCCAATCAGTCTTCCATGAGCTTGCGGCGCTTCCATTAATAGTCGCTGATAGCTGGAATCGAATACTTGGGTAGTCTCGAACAAAGAAGTCTGACATTTGAATAATGACGGCTTCACGTCCACTGTTTTGGTAATTAGGTCTCGTTGTCACTTCATACTTATCACTGCCCGAACCAAATGTTGATGGGAACACACTAGCATAAGTTACGCCTGGTGGCAGTAAATCTATGAAGATAGGATTTGTGAACTTGGTTGCCTTCGCTAATCCATCAAAATTAACTTGAAAATCAAAGACCAATCTTTCACCCAGAGTCCCGGCAGCATTATTCGTAGTTAACTTCGATATACTTGCGGATTGATCCATTTTAATCAGTTTATCCGAACTCGAGCTACTCGCTGTTATATCATGCGTTGCGCCGTCGTAAACTAAGTTTCCGACGACATTTGCATTGTTGCGCATAATATTGTTTACATCGACAGCTGTGTCTATAGCTAAATGATATGGATCTCTAAACCCAAGCTGTACATAGAATTGAATCAATTGTCCAGGCTGAAGAGCGTATTCCGGCTTTAACACAATCTCGATTGAGTCGTATTGCCTCTCTACTCCTGTTTGATCGATGCTAAGAGTACCTGCTTCGTAAGCTGCAGCATTTGCAAGCACTTGGTCCTGTGTCGCTTTATCGACGACCGTTGCAGGAAGATTGGTCGAAAGAGTATTGTTAAATGGAATATCTACTTTTGTTCCATCTGCAAGTACGCCCTTAATAGACTGAATCTGATTCGCTGCGATTCCTTGACTACTCAAGTAACGGAAATAATAGCGATCATCACCAAGTGTATCGGAGATGACGATATTGGTCATAGGTTCAGCATTTACATTCGTCGTGTTCACCCAAAAATTGGCCGTCTTCAGATGCATCGAACCGGTGTCCAATCTCATAACCCCAGCGTCATTGGTATTTTTTACAAACAACCCTGCCGTCTTCAAGGGATTACCATCTAACTTAAAAGAGATTGAGTCACTAATGACATGATTAATACTCGGATTTAGATCGTTTAATGGCTTCAGTTCCAAAGAAGCTGAGTTTGAGATCGACTCGGTTATTCCCGTTGTAATCTGCACACCCCCCGTCGTATTCGAATTGACGAGGCTGGTCTTTGCATCAGGAAATAAAAGTTTTAAAGTTACGGGATCAGGATTGTTTGCATCAGTTCCGTAAACCATTTTGTAGTCTGCACTTCTGCCCGTAGGTACGCCTGTGTTGTCTACTGTATACGAGACAGTTTGCGTTGCGGCATCATAGGTCCAACCCGGATTTAATGTTGCATCAAACACTGCAGTTTTTGTGGTGCCGTCTGCAGCGGTATACTTCGGTAAAGTGTCTGTAATGACGATTTCTTTATAATGCTCAAGACGATTATTTCCGTCACCGTAGTCCTGATAAATCTTCACTCCGTCAATCTCTACTTGAGAGTTTCGGGCGATAGAAGTCATATTGTATTGAAATGAGACCGGTGAGGCTGCTGCAATCTGTAAATTATCAGAACTTGTCGTACCACCATAAACGGTGCGACCATCATTTCGATAATTTTGGTTTTGGTTCGTAACAATATGTTTAAAAAGCTTGGGCTGATCTACTTTCGTGATCAACGAAATATCTTGATTACGAGCGATCAATTGTTCATCAAGCGTTTGAGGGCTTGTGTAGAGTTCTACTATAGGTTTCAGCGCATAACCTTCCGGAGTCACCTTATTTTTCATTTTAATGTTGACAGGGAATGCTGCTTGCGTCGTGCGGTCAAACCGAGTTAATACGACTTTATACGTCCATACGTCCGTTTCTTTGGTTAAGGTGGCGCTTTTTATTACGGTTGGAGCCGCCGGAACTTGAAAGCTTTCCACGTATGTCGGATCGACCTTAATCAGTAGTGTAAGATCATGAAAATCCCCAGGAGACAGCATATTACCATCCAACGACACCATGAAAGTACCGGTATCGACCGTATAGTACTTATTCTCATTGACCTGGGTCGTATTTACTTCAATATACTGATCTAATGCGATTTTGTTGGCATCATAAGCTGGACCGGGTATAGAATCTGCCCTCACCACCCCCAACGGCAAAAAGGCCTGCAGTATCAACAGCAGTGCCAGCAGTCCACTTGGGATCCTTTTCCAAGCTCGTCTTTTCATTTGTTCCTCCTTACAAAATGGTTTAGAATAATTGCAATGGTTACGATATTTGCATTTTTATCTTCACATTATTAATAGGTATTGACTGTATGTTCTATACTATCTGCGTCGCTTTAGCAATCTGCATTTATACTAATAGAGGGCATAATAGCGCTTGAATGAAAGTTTCAACTCCGATAATGCAAAAAACCGCTTGACAGTTTTCTTGTCAAGCGGTCCTTCCGTTTCCGTTTATCTCTGTTTTTCTTTAACTTTGGCGGATTTCCCTTGTCTTTCGCGAAGGTAGTAGAGTTTTGCTCTTCTGACTTTACCTTGACGAATCACTTTTACGTTTTCGACTCTTGGGGAATGTACGGGGAAGGTTCTTTCAACGCCGATTCCATAGGAAATCTTACGTACCGTAAAGGTAGAGCGCGCGCCTTCGCCTTGGATCTTGATGACGGTGCCTTCGAAAGCTTGGATTCTCTCTCTCTTACCTTCCGTCACTTTATAGTCTACGCGTACCGTATCGCCTACGTGAAAGGGGGTGAGCGTTTCTTTCTTTTGCTCGTTCTCCAATTTCTTAATGTATTGATTCATGATATTGCCTCCTCTCTTACCAGAATGTTCGTGCCGTAGCGGGCAGAGGACCATCCGTTCTCAAAATAGTAATATATCACTTTATTCTTTTTTCTGCAAGTGCGCTTCCCACAAATCGGGGCGTTTTGCCTGTGTGGTTTCCTTGGAAAGTTCTTCTCGCCATGCTTGGATCTTTTTGTGATCTCCGCACAAGAGGATTTCGGGCACTTCCAAGCGATTCCAAACGCGCGGTCTCGTGTACTGCGGGTACTTTAACAGCCCATCCGAAAGCGAGTCCGTTTCCACATTTTCAACATCTCCGACGGTGTCTTCGATATGGCGTGACACAGCGTCGATGACGACCATCGCGGCCAATTCACCGCCGGTCAACACATAGTCGCCGATCGATAACTCTTCGTCGATATGGGTCGAAAGTAGCCGGTCATCGATCCCTTCGTAATGTCCGCACAAAAGAATAAGGTTCTCAGCCGATGCGAGCTCCTTCGCCTTCTCATGCGTGAGGACGCTTCCTTGTGGCGACAGATAGATAACGCGCGTAGAATCGGTCCGCACAGCATCGATTGCATCAGCGATCGGTTGGCATGTCATCAGCATTCCGGCGCCGCCCCCATAAGGGGCATCATCAACCTTCCCGTGCTTTTCCAACGAGAAGTCGCGGATATTGACGATTCCGAGTTCCAGCGATTTTCGTTGTATCGCGCGCCCAATCACCCCGTAGTGCCTGAGTTCTGCGATAATGTCGGGAAACAGCGTCAATACATGGATGCGCATTACATTCCCTCGATGAGCGACAAGACAACCGTGCGCGCTTGCAGATCGATCTCGCCGACATAGGCTTCAACAAACGGCACCATGGTGGATTCTCCGTTTACTTTTCGGATCACGAGCACATCATTGGCGGGCGCTTCAATCACTTCCGTGATCTCACCGATCATCTCTCCATCGTAGGTAACACAGCGAAGGCCGATCAATTCGTGCCGATACCAACTGCCCTCGGGCAATTCACCGACCTCGTCTTCTCGCACATACAGATAGTCGCCTTTCCACTGGAGCACTCGGTTGATGTCGTCATAACCGGACAATCGGATGAGTGTCATCCCCTTGTGCTCTTTGGCAGAGGCGATCTGTACCGGCTGTTTCTCTTCGGCGACATAGGCGCTTTTGAGTGTGAGCAATCGGTCGGGGATCGATGAGAGCGACTCCACTTTCAAGTCCCCTCGAATCCCATGAGTGTTGGCGATAAAGCCGACCTTAACCCAGGGATCCTTCATTTTCTTGTATTTCTAAACTGACGGTTTTATCGTCGTTCATCGCGGCTGCCTTGAGAACAGTTCGGATGGCTTTGGCGATTCTCCCCTGCTTCCCGATGACTTTACCCATGTCGGCCGGATCCACTTTTAAGATAATGTAGATCAACTGATTGTCATCGGATACATTCACAGACACGCGGTCCGGGTATTCGACCAATTCCTTTGCGATGGTTTCTACGATTTGTCGCATATCGACTCCTTTATTGGATCTTTTCGTTTTCCTCTACGATCTCTTCAGCGTCTAAACCTTCCGGTCCCGGAACGCTCTCTTCGGGCGTTACCGCGCCTTCTTGGTCTTCTACTTGCGGTTTTTTGGTGGGGTCTTCGTTGAACTCTTCTGCTTTCTTTTCTTTCTTACCGGTCTTGCGGCTCGCCATCAAAGTTTCGTGCAATCCATTTTTCTTGAAGAGCTTTTCTACGGTTTCCGACGGTTTTGCACCGGTACCGATCCAGTAGGCTGCGCGTTCGGTGTCGATCGTAAAGGTCTTGTCTTTATCGATCGGATTGTAATAACCCAGCTCTTCAATAAAGCGACCATCTCTCGGGCTTCTTGAATCGGCTACCACGATACGATAGAACGGTCTCTTTTTTGCACCCATACGTTTCATTCTGATTTTAACTGCCATAATATATTCCTCCCTTTATTTAAAGAACGGCATTTGCATGCCACCTTTTTTCTTCATGGATTTCTCCATGGATGAAAACTTCTTCATCATCTTTTTCATCTCTTTAAACTGCTTGAGCAGCTTATTGAGTTCCACTACGTCCAGGCCCGCGCCTTTCGCGATCCGATTCTTTCGGCTCGAGTTGATCATGTCGGGGTTGGTCCGCTCTTCGGTCGTCATGGATAAGATCAGCGCCTCTACGTGCTTAATCTCTTTCTCATCGATTTGAATGCCCTTGAGCGCTTTCGCATTCATCCCGGGGATCATCCCCAAGAGATTCTCCAAAGGTCCCATGTTTCGCATCTGGTTGAGCTGATCCAGGAAGTCATCCAGTGTGAAGCGTTGACTCCTGAGCTTTTGTTCCAGTTCGATGGCTTTCTTTTCGTCAATATTCTGCTGCGCTTTTTCGATCAGGGTCATGACATCGCCCATGCCCAAGATACGCTGCGCCATGCGCTCCGGATGAAACACTTCCAACTGGTCGAGTTTTTCTCCGGTACCGATAAATTTGATCGGCTTTTGCGTGACCGCTCGAATGGATAACGCCGCTCCGCCTCTCGCGTCGCCGTCGAGCTTTGTCAGGATGACGCCGGTGAGCTCCAGTTTCTCGTTGAAGGTTTCCGCAACATTGACCGCATCTTGTCCGGTCATCGCGTCGACGGTCAGAAGGATCTCGGTCGGTTTGACCACCTGCTCGATTTGCTTGAGCTCGTCCATTAACACTTCGTCGATATGAAGTCGACCGGCGGTATCGATAAGCACGATGGTATTCATGTCGCGTACGGCTTTTTCGACGCCTTTTTTCGCGATCTCAACCGGAGAGGTCTCCGTTCCCATCGAGAATACCGGTACTCCGACTTTCTCTCCGACGACTTCCAACTGCTTGATCGCCGCCGGACGGTACACGTCACAAGCGACCAATAGCGGCGTGTGGTTTTGCTTTTTCAATAAAGCGGCGAGCTTTGCGGCGTGCGTCGTCTTCCCGGCTCCCTGTAGGCCACACAACATGATGATGACGGGTTTCTTACCATCGACCTGCAGTTTCTCCGCCTTCTCACCCATGAGAGCTGTGAGCTCTTCGTTGACGATTTTTACGACGGTTTGGCCGGGGGTCAGGCTCTCCATCACCTCTTGCCCGTTGGCGCGTTCTTTTACTTTTTTGACGAAATCTTTTACGACGCGGAAGTTGACATCGGCTTCCAGAAGTGCCAACCGGACTTCGCGCATCGCGACGTCGATATCAGCTTCATTCAGCTTTCCCTTTCCGCGGAGGTTCTTCATGGCGGTTTGAAGCTTATCGGATAGACTTTCAAAAATCATAAGTTCTCTCCTTCCTGAGGTTCTCCCTCTGACAGCAGACCCCGCAGACGTCGTGCAAGGCCTTGCACGCGCATCGCTTCTGTGGAAGGGATCTCCTCTCCCACCTGATCCAGTTCTTCGACGATCTCTGAAATCTCTTCTTCCATGAAAAGAAACCGAGCCTTCAGGCCGAGGGATTCTTCGTAGCCAAGAAGTGCTTGGTCCGCTCGCTTGAGCGTATCGGCGACTGCCTGTTTCGATATCCCCATGATCGCACCCACCTCAGTAAGAGACAGGTCCTGATCGTAACTGTATTTGGCCACCATCTGTTGTCGTTCGCTGAGCAGACTGCCGTAAAAATCCAGCAGCAAACTCATTTCCATGAATTTATCCATTATCTCTCCAAAAAAATGGTGTCAAGGTCTTTCCTTGACACCGTGTAGTATACGATATTTACGCACTCCTTGTCAAGACTGTGCAAAGATTGCCTCGACAAAATCTTTGGCATTGAACGGCTCCAGATCATCGATACCTTCGCCGAGTCCGATCCACTTTACCGGAATCTTGTACTCGATCAGCAGCGGAAATACGACGCCGCCCTTAGCCGTACCGTCCAGTTTTGTGAGGATAATGCCGGTGGGGTTGGCAACTTCTGTAAACTCCTTCGCTTGTGACAATGCATTCTGCCCTGTGGTCGCATCCAGCACGAGCAGCGTCTCCAATGCGGCCTGCGGGTACTCCCTTTCGATGACGCGATGGATCTTCTCCAGCTCTTTCATCAAATTGCTTTTGTTGTGGAGTCGGCCGGCGGTATCACAGAGCAGCACATCCGTTTTTTGTGCTTTCGCCTTTGCAATGGCGTCAAACACGACGGACGCCGGGTCTGAACCTTCCTGTTGATATACGATATCCACTCCCGCACGGTCCGACCAGATCATGAGCTGATCGATCGCAGCGGCGCGAAAGGTATCCGCGGCTGCCAAGAGGACTCTGTCCCCGTCTGCCTTGAGGTTGGATGCGAGTTTTCCGATGCTCGTGGTCTTACCGACGCCGTTGACGCCGATGACCAGTGTGATCAGCGGACGCTCAGAGGAGAACGACGAATCCGCTCCATTTTCTTCGATCAGTCGAATCAACTGACCGGTGAGCATCTCTTTGACTCGTCCGGGGTCTGTGACGCCCCCTGTGCGGACTTCTTCGCGCAAGCGGTCCATCACTTCCATCGTCGTCTTCATCCCTACGTCGGACGACACGAGGATGTCCTCGAGATCTTCAAACAACTCCTCGTCGATCTTTGCATAGCCCTTGACGAGCTCATCGATCTGATCTGTCAGCTTCGTGCGGGTTTTCGCCAGCGAGTTCTTTAGTTTGTCGAATAGACTCTGTTTAGGCGCATCGAGTACAGTTTCCGTTTTTGTAGGCTCAGCGGGCGTCTCTTCGACTCTCTCCGGCTCATTTTTTTGAAACCAATTCTTGAACATACTTCCTCCTATTGATCCGAGTTTTTCTTATCTGCCAGCTCCAGTGGGATGATCTGACTCGTCGAATTATCCTGCATCGTCACTCCGTACAAGACGTCGGCAATCTCCATCGTCTGCTTTCTGTGCGTGATGATGATAAACTGAATTCTACCGCGAAAGCTCTCCAGATACTGCTTATAGCGGGCGATATTGGCATCGTCCAGTGCCGCGTCGATTTCATCGAGAACGCAAAACGGCGAAGGACGCGTTTCAAAAATCGCAAATAATAGAGCTACTGCCGTGAGCGAACGCTCACCGCCGGACAGCAAACTCAGTGTCTGCCTTGTCTTTCCCGGCGGACAGGCGATAATCTGGATCCCCGCATTCAAAATATCCTCGCCGACCATGGCGATTTCCGCGTGCCCACCTTCAAACAGCGTTTGAAAAATCGTCAGAAACTTTTCGTTAATCTCCTTCATCCCGCTGCGAAACTGCTTTCGCATTTGCTTTTCAAGTTCTGCGATGACCTCTTTTAAGTCTTCACTCGACTTTTTCAGGTCCTCCGTTTGCGTCTGTAAAAATGAGTATTTTTCGTGAACCGTCTCATATTGTTCAATCGAATCGTAGCTGAACGCACCCAAGCTGCGCAGCGCTTCTCTCAGGTCTCTCACCTTCGCGCGCGTGGTGCGAAGTTCCGACGGGGTTTGCAGCGCTGTCTCCGCATCTTCTGATGACATATCCAGCTCGTTGGCGACATTTTGAATCAGTGCGTCGACTTTTTCTTTTGCATTTGAATAACGCAACGAAGTCGTCGCGACATCCTGTGTCGTCTGTGCGAGGGCGTTCTCATATTCACGTACCTGCTGCTGTTGCTTGTCCCAATCTTGTTGCAACTGATGGATCTGCGCGGCCAGTGTACGCGTGAGGACACCTAGTTCTGCACTCTCTTCGTTCGCCTGCTTGATTTCATTTTTTAGCGAATCCTGTTTGTCGGCTTCTTCTCTCCCTTGCGCTTGGATCTGCGTTCTTTGGGCGACTTCCTTTTCGTATCGATCGCTCTTCTCCTGCAGAGAGTCCTCTAAATCACTTTTGCGATTGTCAAGGATCAGGAGATCTCTACGCATGCTGTCAAGCTTCGACACTCTCTGTGCTCGTTCGCGATCCAACGCATCTTTCTCACGACCGCTTTTTTGAAACGCCGTGCGCTTATGGCTTACCTCTGTCGTCATTTCGTCCAATTGTTCGGCGAGTGAGTGAATCGTAGCTTCAAAGTCTGCCACAGGATCGGCATTCTCCATCTCCGCCCGCTGCGACCTGACTTGCTCGAGTTGCGAGAGATAGACATCGCGTTTCGCTTTTTCTGCCGCAAGCATACTTTGAGTCTCCATCAGCACGGTGCGCGCTTCGTCACGAGACTGATTCAATTGGTCCAAGGAGACCAAAACCTCTTCAGCCTTCTCATTTTCTGTTTGTATTCTCGAGTGGAGGGACTCCGTTTCTCGACGGACCGTTTCCAATTTTTCTCTTAGGACTTCCTGTTCTGTCTCGCGCGAGAGTAGGCCGGCCCGGTCCCTATGGACATATCCGCCCACCATCGATCCGCCGGGGTTAAGCAAGTCCCCTTGCAGCGTGACAAATCGCAGCTTATCATATGTCGTCTTCTTACGGAGTGCGAGCCCCGTATCCACATCGGCAACGATCACCGTGCGACCCAATAGACTCTCCACAATCATTCGGATGGATTCATCAAAACGAAGAAATGCAAGGGCCGGTCCTATCACTGCCTCTGATCGTTCCGGAAGCTCTCCTCGATAAGGATATGCCTTGATCCGATCGATGGGCAAAAAGGTCGCTCGACCGATCTTCTCATCACGAAGGCGATCGATCAGTACTTTCGCATCTTGCCCTGTGGGCGTCACGAGATTGTGAACGGCTTGGCCAAGGGCAATTTCCACTGCCGTCTGCACATGTGGCTCCACCCGAAGGAGAGAACCTAACGGTCCGACGATATGTGCCTTGAGGCTTGGATCTTGTTCGGAACGCTTAAGCAGATGTTGGACCGGTTTCTGATACCCTTCATGATTCCTCTCCATGGACTCCAAAGTCGAAAGCCTGGCACTCCATTTCTCGCTCTGCATACGACATTGTGCAAGATCCTTCTCCCAGCCGCCAATGCGCTCTCGACTCTCCTGAAGCTTCAAATTCCTGTTTTTAACTTGATCTGAAAGGTCGAGTAGTCTCTCTTGCGTTTCGTTCCCGCGCGCTTCAAGTTCGCAAACAATTTCTTCCGCACGATGAATGCGCGCCTCCTCTTCTTCCTGCGCAGCCGTTAGCCTCTCGATTCGACCGGCGCGAAAGCTCTCAGAGTCTTGTTGAGCGTGGAGTCGCAATTGCGCCTGCTGATGCTGCTTTTCGAGCTTATCTCGCGTCGTTTCCGCTTCATGAAGTGCCGCCTCCAAGCGCTCATAATCGGCGAGGATTTCTTTCCCCTCCTCCTCTTTTTCTGCGGCGACAGATCGCTCTTTCTCGATTTCGTTTTCGAGTTGACCTTTCTGATGTACGACTTCCTGTAATTTCTCCGTCCATTTTTTCGCATCGTCCTCATAGGAGGTAATCGACTGCGCGATTCTCTCCAGATCCTGCTGCAAGAACTCACTGCGCTGCACCGATAGTCCGAGCTCTCGTTCGAATCGATCGACTCTCTTCTGTCGTCGTTCAGCTTCTTCGTCCACTCTCGCTTTTTCTTCCGTACGCGCCGATATTTCTTCTTGTAGAGGCGCCAACAACGAAACCGCCGCTGCCAGAATCTGCGATTCCTCTTTCTGCTTTTCCTCTAAGCTCCGGACTTGCTCACGCAATTGCGCTAACTGCTTACCGGCCGACACCCATTCCTGTTGATACAGTGCGATGGTGTGTTTCTCGAGTTCTGCCGTGAGATGCATCCCTTTTCTGGCCTTCTCGGCTTCTTTTTTCAAGTACGCGACCTGCTGGTCTAATGATGCGATGATGTCTTTCGTTCGCGTCAAATTTTCCTGCGTCTTGTTGAGTTTACGGATGGCCTCTTCAATTTGATAGCGGAATCGAGAAATCCCGGTGGCTTCTTCAAACAGTTCGCGACGATCCTGATCGCTGGCGCTTAAGATCTCTTCGATCCGCCCCTGCCCGATCATGGAATAACCGTCTTTTCCGATTCCGGTATCTAAAAACAGCGACTTGATATCTTTGAGCCGACAGTTGGTCTTGTTGATCGAATACGCCGTCTCACCGGACCGAAACAGTTTTCTCGTGACCATGACCTCATCGTAGGCAATGTCCAGCTCCTTGCCCGAGTTATCGAACAACATGCTGACTTGCGCCAAGTTGAGCGGCTTCTTTTGGTCCGTCCCACCGAAAATGACATCTTCCATCTTTCCGCCGCGCAGAGACTTTGCACTCTGCTCTCCCAGCACCCATCGGATCGCATCGGCAATATTACTTTTCCCGCTACCGTTGGGACCGACGATGACCGTGACCGGATGATCAAAGTTGAGGATCGTCTTTTGGCCGAAGGACTTAAAGCCGTATAATTCAATTCTCTTTAATTTCAGAGGCTCGTCCTCCTTTCAAATGCTCGTAACGAGAAAAAAAGGCAATTTCTGCCTTATTCTCTAATTCTTCAGCACGCCCGACTGTAGCAGCGCTTGCCTTGCTGCCATCTGTTCCGCTTCTTTTTTGCTCTTTCCGCTTCCTTCGCCCAGGCGCACGCGCCCCAGATTGGCCGCCATATGAAAGAGCTTGTCGTGGTCAGGACCCGTCTCTGATAATAATGTGTATACGATCTTTTCCTTATGGTCTTTTTGGAAATGCTCTTGGAGCTGTGTCTTGTAATCGCGAAACAGCTGTCCTTCGGCCAGTGCGTCGTTCGCATGCGGTTCGAAATGCTCAATGAGTACCTCTTTGGTCCTATCAAAGCCCGCATCCAAATAGATCGCGCCGCAGATCGCTTCAAAAGTATCAGCGATCAGCGAGTCGCGTTCGGCACCGCCGGATAACGATTCTCCTTTACCCAGCAAAACGTACTGTCCTAGACCAATAATGCGAGCCCCTTTAGCAAAGGTAGGCTCCGATACGATAACGGATCTACGTTTCGTCAGTTCCCCTTCGGGGACATCTTTGTATTTACGAAACAGCACATCCGACACCACGAGATTCAGTACGACGTCGCCGAGGTACTCCAGGCGCTCATTGTCATAGATCCCCGAAGACTTAAACTCGTTGGCATAGGAAGAATGCGTTGTTGCGATATGCAATAACGTGATATTGTCAAATGTGTACTTGATCTTTTGCTCCAGTTCGTGGAGCTGTTCCAATCGCGCAGCATCCAAATTTTGCGGCGCGATGGAATAGTTGTAGTCCATATTCATAGTCCCGGATTCATTCCCGTCTCTTGTAATAGTTTTGTGATCTGTGCGATCGAATCCAATTCGATGAATCGCACGAGTTTGTCGATCCCGTTGGCGATCGCCGTTCGGTCGGAGCTTCCGTGCGCTTTAAAGATCGGCTTGCGAATGCCCAAAAGCGGTGCAGCTCCCGTGCTCTTGTAGTCCATTTTGGACTTCAGCGCATCCAATGCCGGTTTGCTGAGCAGTGCCCCCAGCTTTGTCCGCGTGGATCGCATGAGTTCATTCTTGAGATTGCTTGTAATATAGCCTGCGACGCCTTCCAATGTCTTCAGCGCAATATTGCCGGCAAATCCGTCGGCAACGATGACATCGCATACGCCGTTCAAGAGATCTCGCGCTTCGACATTGCCGATAAAGTTCAGCGGTGCCGCTTGAAGCAGCGGGTACACTTCCTTCGTGAGCGCATTGCCCTTTTGTTCTTCCGCACCGACATTGAGCAAACCCACGCGTGGGCTTTCGATACCCAGCACATTCTTGGCGTATACATCGCCCATGACGGCAAACTGCAACAACAACTCTTTGGAGCAGTCCATATTGGCGCCGGCGTCGAGCATGACCGTCGGGTGTCCCATCGTCGGCAACAGCACGGTCAGTGCGGCCCGTTGGATACCCGGAATGCGTTTGGAGATCAACAGCCCCGTTGCGAGCATGGCGCCCGTCGATCCGGCGGAGAGAACGCCTTCATAGCCTTCCTCTTCCATGAGCCTGGCTCCCAACACGATCGATGCTTGTTTCTTCTGCCGAACCGCTTTCGCCGGCTCTTCTTCATTTTGAATCCACTCATCGGTGGCAACCACATGCAGTCTTTCATGAGACGGAAGCGTCTTTAGACTCTCCGGCCCCACGATTCCTATGGTCAATTCCGGATGCCGATCCAATGCCATCGCGCAACCGTGATAGATCTCTTCCGGTCCTTTATCTGCGCCGTACGCGTCTACCGCAATTTTCATACGTCACCTCTTTTTTACATAAGTATATTGTAACATATTCCGTTTTCTAAACAGCAAAATGGCTGCCCGAAGGCAGCCAAGGTTCTTTGACTATTCTACTGTCAGTACTTCTTCTTTCTTATAGTACCCACACGCGCGGCAAACGCGATGCGGCAATTTCGGCTCATGGCAATTTGGACATTCCATAATTGACGTTCTTCTGAGCTGATAGGAAGAAGCTCTGCGCTTATTCTTTCTTGCTTTTGATGTTTTACCTTTTGGTACTGCCATCGTTACACCTCCTCACATCGCATCGTTCTATTGAACCACAGGCACGATGTGCGGCTTAGCGGTTAGAACAAATTGTAGTATACGGGAAATCCCGTGTCTTGTCAAGTTTATTTTGTAAGCTCTTCCGTATCCAGGGCGATCATCAGCTCTTCATTCGTCGGGATGACAAATACTTTGATGTCCGAGTTTGCCTTGGAGACAAGAGCTTCTTTTCCACGAAGACCGGTATCTAAGGTCTCGTCGAGTTCAACAGCCAGGCATTGAAGTCCTTCGCAGACTCTTTGTCTCGCTCTGGAGGAGTTTTCGCCGAGGCCCGCCGTAAAGATAATCGCGTCGACATCTTCCAACAGGGCAACATAACCGCCGATGTAGAATTGTACGCGATTGACGAACATATCGAGTGCTAATGTTGCGCGCTCGTTGCCTGCGTCTTTGGCTTGCTCAAGGTCACGGAAGTCGGAGCTGATGCCGGACACTCCCAATACACCTGATTTTTTATTGTAGATATTGTCAACTTCTTCGATCGTCTTGCCCGCTTTGTTCATCAGGAATGCCGTAATCGAGGGATCCAGAGTTCCGGAGCGCGTGCCCATAACGAGTCCGTCCAGCGGGGTGAAGCCCATCGAGGTGTCATAGGATTTTCCGTTTTTAATCGCGCAGATGCTCGCACCGTTGCCCAAGTGGCAGGTAATCAGGTTGAGTTCTTCCAGCGGTTTGCCGAGGAGCTCAGCCGCGCGCATCGCGACATATTTATGAGACGTTCCGTGGAAGCCGTATTTACGAATCTTATATTCTTCATACAGCTCGTACGGGAGAGCATACAGATAGTTTTCCGCCGGAATCGTCTGATGGAATGCCGTGTCAAATACAGCGACCATCGGAGTGTTCGGCAGAGCCGCCTGTACCGCTTTGATCCCCATCAGGTTTGGCGGGTTGTGAAGCGGAGCGAGGTCGATACAGTCTTCAATCGCTTGGATAACTTCATCATCGATGAGAACAGAAGCGGCAAATTTTTCACCGCCGTGCACGACGCGATGTCCAACCGCTGCAATCTCATCCATCGATGCGATGACGCCGATTTTCGGATCGGTAATCGCTTCAAGAACCGTGTTGATCGCGACGCTGTGGTCAGGTAACGGCTTTTCAATGACCTCTTTGTCCTTACCGGTAACTTCGTGTTTGACCAGTGATCCGTCCATTCCGATACGCTCAGCCAATCCCTTTGCTAAAACCTCTTGGTTCTGCATATCGATTAATTGATACTTCAATGACGAACTTCCGCAGTTGACGACTAAAATTTTCATATATGCCTCCTTGCAAATTTTACCTACTATCTATTATAGGGTTTATTCCCCAGAGTTACAATGGTCTATTATAAAGAAAACCTATGCTATAATGCAAACAGGAGGAAAACATGCCTACAGGAATTGTCGTCGAATACAATCCGATGCATATCGGTCACTTGTATCATATCGAGCAAGCAAAACAAATCGAAGAGAGCGAACCGATCGTCGCTGTGATGAGCGGTTATTTTGTGCAGCGTGGAGAACCGGCTATCATCGACCCGATCATACGGGCGCGTATCGCGATTACACAAGGTGTCGACTTGGTCATCCTTCTTCCGGTGATGCACTCGATCCAAAGCGCACAGTATTTTGCGCAGGGATCTGTCGATCTCTTACTCGCTTGCGGTATGGATCGTATTGTCTATGGTAGCGAACGGAACGACGCTTGGATTGACGCGTTCGATGCCGCGCAAACCGAAGAGTCAGAGACCGTCTTACAACGAGCGCTCCACAGCGGAACCTCCTACGCTGACGCCCATGCAAAAAGCATATCCGGTGAATATTTAGATGCCAATACCCGTCTTGGCCTTGCCTATCGCAAAGCCATTCGCTATCGGAAGGCAAAGGTTCCCGCAATTGCCGTTTCTCGTAAACCCTGGACCTACTCCGATGTCCCCAAGGAGAAACAGAACGCATCCTACCTTCGAGGAGAGATTCGTTCCGGTGTCATCACAGATCTCCCACTGGCCTCCCCGATCACAGGACCCTATCACGAAATCGATCGCTATCGAACAGAACTCCTCTATCTCCTAACGATCGCTCCCATTTCGCCACTGGACTATCCGTATGCCGAGCCCGGACTGTGGGAACGGCTGCAAAAGACGATGGATCCTCATCAATCCGTCGATGAATGGGTCGAGCGCGCATCATCCAAACGACACACACAATCTCGCATTCGCCGATATCTCCTTCATATGCTACTTGGAATCACGACCATCGAGCGAGATGCCTTCCTCTATCGTGAGCCCGATGCGATCGTACCGCTCGCGATGAATGAAAAAGGGCAGCAGATTCTTCGATCGTGTAAAGAACGCATCTCCGTTCTCTCCACCGAAAAAGCCTTCCACCGCCACATCCACCGTACCGACTCCATCTATCGTTATGATGTCAGAGCCAAGAAGTTGTACGATTTAGGGTTGTTGGGTGTCACCACAACTTGAGAAAGTTGATGGGAATAGAGATTCAATAAGTGAGGAGAGTTCGGATTACTCTTAATGTGCACTCAAAAACCCCCTTGCGGGGGTTGATGTTACTTGCTTCTTCTGAGTTCGTTGCGGCTGCTTTCGATCGCCGACAACATTTCTTTTAAGCGGTCCTGCGTGCTGGCAAACATATCGTCGATATACGTGGTCGCTTGCAATGTTACATTGCGCGCATTTTGCTCGGATTTCGCGATGATGTCTTTGCTTAGATTTTCCGCATTTTGGGTGATATCGTGTTCGTTGATCATGCGTTGCATTTGTTGTTGCGCTTCGTTACGGATGCGATCCGCATCGGCCAATGCCGCTTGTCGGGTTTGTTCCGCCGTGCGTTTGGCTTCATCCAAGATCCCCTGGCGATCTTCCGTGATCACCGTCGCTTCTCTGATGGCATCCGGAAGTTTTGAACGCATCTCGTTTAAAATCTCCGAAATTTCATCCGCATCGACCATGACTTTTTTTGTCAATGGGACCGAGCCGGCTTGATCGATAATGTCTTCGATCTCTTCAATTAATTGTAAAATATCCATCTTTACCTCCCGAATTTTTCCTGCAATGCCCGCTCTACCGGTTCAGGAACAAATGACTGTAAATCGCCTCCATGCAGCGCGACCTCCCGTACCAAACTCGAACTTAAGTAACCATATTCGCCGGTGGAAACGAAAAATACCGTCTCCAGTTCCGGCAACAGTTGCCGATTGAGCAGTGAAATTTGCATTTCATACTCGAAATCGGACACCGCGCGAAGTCCGCGGACGATGACGTCCACACCCGCTTGTTTGGAGAAATCAACCAAAAGTCCCGAAAAATGATCCACCGATAGGTTCTCATACTGGCCGATAACCTCTTTCACCAGGGCTTCCCGCTCTTCCAGCGAAAACAGATACGTTTTCTGGCTATTATTGAGCACCGCAACAATCACCTCGTCAAACAGTTGAGAGGCGCGGTGAATGATGTCGATATGACCATTGGTGATCGGATCAAAACTCCCCGGGTAGACAGCTCGCATGGTTGGCTCCTCGATAAAAGTGTAGAGACTTTGCTCCTTGAACTCGGGTATCAAAACAGGTCAGGGATTCGACGGCTACGGGCTGTGCCCCTCTCTCCTGCTCCGTGATAACGAGCCCATTTGCACTTAGTATATCACAAATGTCAATCGCCGTTAATGCTCTCTTGACAAAGCCCTCCCCAAATGGGGGGTCGATGTATATATAATCAAAGCGAATTTCCATCCGTTGCATTTTTTTCAGTTTACGCACCGCATCCGCATTGGTGATCAGGCAGCGCTCTTCCATTTTCGTATGCGCGACATTTTTCATGATCAGTCGGATACTGTCTTTTGACAGATCGTTGATATGAGCAAATCCAGCGCCGCGGCTTAAGAACTCGAGTGCTACCGCACCGGTGCCGCCATAGAGATCCAGCACCAAGGCGTCGGGTACGATCGGTTGCAGAATGTTAAACAGCGTTTCCCGCGTGCGATCTTCTGTAGGTCTTATGGGCAAATCCTTGGGAGAAAATAGCCGCATTCCCTTTAAATCTCCGGCAATAATCCTCATCTTTTCCTCAATTCAATATAATGCCGTCTCCGACATCGGAGAACTTTTCACTGACGCGTAGGCGAATCCAACGGTGCTCCTCCGAAGACAGATCAGGGTCCGCATCCGCAATCCGGATCGCGTCTTCTCGGGCGGTTTCAAAGATCTTTTTGTCCCGATGCAAGTCGCCGATCATCAGCGCCGGCATTCCGTGCTGCCGAGTACCCAGCAACTCACCGGTTCCACGCATCTGCAAATCTTCCTGTGCGATCACATAACCGTCTGTCGTGCTCTGCATGATGCGCATACGCTCCATCGCCTCGTTCGTCTCGCCGCTATTGATCAATATACAATACGACGCGTGTTCTCCTCGTCCGACGCGGCCACGCAATTGGTGCAACTGTGCCAGTCCGAATCGCTCCGCATTGTAGATCGCAATCACATTGGCATTGGGGATATCGATCCCGACTTCGATCACCGTCGTCGCGATCAAAATATCCAGCTTGTTTTCGGCAAAATTACGCATGATTTGGTCCTTGTCCTGCGGAGTCTTCTTTCCGTGCAAGAGGCCGACCCTCTGGTTTTGAAACAGTGTCTTACGCAGTCTTTCGTAGAGGCTCTCCACCGCTTCTACGGCGAGCTCCTCATTTTCTTCAATCAACGGGCAGATAATAAAGGCCTGACGCCCGTTTTCGATATTCTTTCGCACAAACTCCGCCATACGCGCCTCATGCTGTGGTGTGATGACGATGGTCTCGATCGGGATTCGCCCCTTGGGAAGTTCGTCGATCGTCGATATATCGAGATCTCCATACCATAAGAGTGCGAGCGTCCTCGGAATCGGCGTCGCCGACATGACGAGCACGTGCGGGTTTTCACCTTTCTCAGACGCCGACGCACGCTGCTTGACCCCGAAGCGGTGCTGTTCGTCGGTGACGGTCAGCGCGAGATTTTGAAACTGTACGCCTTCCTGGATCATTGCGTGCGTGCTCACGAGCATATCGATCGCTCCGTTTTCCAGCTGTGACAGGAGGATTTTCTTTTCCTTCGGCGGCGTGCTGCCGAGAAGCAGTCCGATACGTACCCCGGTAAACTGAAGCAGCTCCGTCAAAGACGCCATATGCTGTTTTGCCAGTATTTCCGTCGGCGCCATAAAGGCCGACTGATACCCCGATTGATAGGCGAGGACCATTGCCATGAAGGCGACGATCGTCTTCCCCGATCCGACATCTCCCTGTAACAGGCGGTTCATCGGCACGCCGCTCTCTACATCCGCAGCGATCTCTTGGTATGCGCGTTCCTGCGCATCGGTTAATGCATAGGGCAGGCGAGCCCGCAAGTCTGCCAAATCGGAGCGAGCGATCACCGGCGCTCGGTTCTTCTTTTGACTCTTTTTGATGATCCTCATACCGAGAGAGAAGATAAAAAATTCTTCATACACTAAAGTCCGATAGGCCGCTTCCAAACTCTGTTGACTGTCGGGTCGATGAATCTGACGAACCGCCCATGGCTTCTCGTGCAACTCGCGGCTCTTTACAATGTCCTCGGGAAGAATCGTCGGCAGATCGTCGACATACAAATCCAACGCCTGTGCGGTGAACGACCACATGTCATTTTGTGAGATCCCTTTCGTCAGCGCATAGATCGGTACGATCCGACCCGTCTTATGGCCGCCCTTCGGCTCGATCACCGGGTTGATGATTTCGATCGCATGGTTCTTACGCTTCACTTTGCCGTATACATCATAGGTATGATTCGGCTTGAGCCACTTGGCGATATAGGGTTGATTAAAGAAGACCAAACTCAGGAATCCGGTGCCGTCCGTCGCGTCACAACGGCTGATTCGCATGCCACGCCTCAGAAAACGCGTATGCACCTGCGAGCTGATCGTCACCGTGACATAGGCGTACTCCTCGTCCACGAGTTCGTCGACATTGAGTTTCACGCTCCGGTCCTCGTACTGCCTCGGAAACTGAAACAGCAGGTCCGTCTCCGCGCGCACGCCCAGTTTTCTGAGCAATTCCTGTTTTTTCGGTCCCATTCCTTTAATCATAGGTCCTCCTAGTAAAAATCAGCACCGAAGTGCTGATTTAGAGTGTAGATAAACACAGAATTCGTCATCCTGAGGCGGTGTTCTTCCGCTGTGAGGTTCTCGTTATACACGTGACTTTGCGATACAGAGATCTCTCCACTCGCGAAAAGATGCTTGGTAGAGATGACGCGTGGGACTTTTCATCAATCTCAACCAGCCCCAAAGTGCTAATTTCGTTTACTCAATCGAGAAAATATAGAAATACAACGGTTGTCCGCCACGCGAAAGTTCTACATCTTTGTCCGGGTATTTCTTGCGCACCGACTCCAAGACTTTCTGCGCGTCTTTTTCCGTCGTGTCCTCACCGTAGAAAATCGTAATGAGCATCGAATCGTCCGTCACCGTCTTATCCAACAATTGAGTGACAACGCGTCCCACATCTTTTCCGGTCGCATGGATGGTATCCCCTTCCAGCCCGATGAAGTTGCCTTTAACGATCTTCTTCCCATTGATGCTGGTGTCGCGGACCGCATACGTGATTTCAGCCGTACGAACGGTCTCACGCGCCTCTTCCATCGCCTTGCGATTGGTCTGCGGATCTTGTTCGGCATCAAAATGGAGCATCGCCGTGAAGCCTTCGGGGATCGTCTTCGTCGGTACGACGATCACATTGCTGCTCGTAAGTTTCGCCGCTTGATTCGCCGCGAGGACGATATTGCCGTTATTGGGTAATACGAATGTCGTCTCTGCAGAAACGTCTTGAATCGCCGCCAAAATGTCTTCGGTGGACGGGTTCATCGTCTGCCCGCCGTGGATCACGGCATTGACGCCGAGGTCGCGGAAGATTCCGTTGAGTCCGTCTCCGGATGACACGGCGATAAAGCCGTATTTTTCTTTCGGCTTCTTTTCGACTTGCGTTTTCTGTTCGTGAACAATCGGAACCGCGTCGGTCAATTGCGCGTATTGCTCTCGCATATTGTCGATCTTGATATCGTGCAGTGAGCCTAGTTTCGCGGCTTCCTGTAGAACATATCCGGGATTATTCGTGTGCAGGTGGATTTTGACGCGATTGTCGTCGCCGACAACCAGATGAGAATCCCCTTCCGCGGACAGTTTTTCGCGAAGCGAATCGATGTCAATATTTTGTCCTTGAATCATCAGCTCCGTACAATAGCCGAATTCGATGTCCCCGGACACCTTCATCTGCGCGCGCACTTTTTGATCGTAATCTTCCAGTGCAGAGGTAAAGTCAATCGGCATTTCGCCTTCTTCCTGCTGCAAAGCTCCCTGCAACAACAAGAGAAGCCCCTTTCCACCGGCGTCCACGACATTTGCTTCTTTCAATATCGGAAGAAGCTCCGGTGTATGTTGCAGGCTGATCTCTCCCGCTTTGAGCACAGCTTTCGCAAATTCATCCAAGTCGGCGATATTGTTCTCGTCTTTTTCGGCAAATTCGGCCATTTCGCGCATGACCGTAAGCATTGTGCCCTCGGTCGGTCGCATCACCGCCTTGTACGCCGTTTGTGATGCTTCTTTTAACGCATTGGTAAAAGTATGCACATTTAGCGAGTCGGCATCTTTCAACCCGCGCGCAAATCCGCGAAAAACTTGCGACAAGATGACGCCGGAGTTCCCTCTGGCACCCATCAGCGCTCCGTTGGAGACCGCTTTTGCCACATCGTAGATGCTATGACAGTCCGATTGTTCCAGTTGTCGAATGGCCGATTTCAATGTCAACGACATATTTGTTCCCGTGTCCCCATCAGGGACCGGAAAGACATTGAGTGCATTGACATGTTCTTTATTTCTTTCTAAAGAGTGATAAGCGCTGACAAATGCGCGCTTAAACTCTTGTACACCGATTTCTTTCATACGCTTCTCCGTTACACTCGAATATCTTGAACGAGTACGATGACTTCCTTAACGGTGAGTCCGGTTGCGCGCTCGACATTAAATCTGACTGATTCGATTATATTCTGGGTGACGACGCTTAAGCGAACGTCGTATTCGACAACGATATTGACAATGATAGTGATCATATTCCCCTGCGTGATCACCTTGACCCCTTTGCCTAAATTCTCATGCTTTAATAATTCGATCAGGCCTTCCTTTAAATCGTGGCTGGCCAATCCCACGATACCATAACTTTGCATGGCAGTGGAGCTTGCGATGGCTGCGATCACGGGATCAGAAATCGTAATCGTCCCGTACCGGTTGATCATACGACCCGGCATGACAACCCCTCCTTTATTCCAAGTTTTGCTTTCCTATTCCTTTGTTAATCAAGGTTTATTATACCAGTACACTGGGGTTCTTGCAAAGAAAACAGCTTCTATGCTATAATAACCGAAGTTGTCCTTAACCTAAGGACATGCACTTTACGTCTGAATAAGCAGACCGGCAGGGGGTGTCACTATGGCGAAAAAATGTGTAGTATGTGGAAAGACCAAATCCTTTGGACATATCGTTACGTTCTCAAACAAAAAGATCAACCGATCCTGGTCTCCCAATATCCGAAAAGTCCGCGCAGTCATCAACGGAAGCGTGCAGCGCGTCAACGTCTGCAGCCGTTGCCTGCGATCCGGAAAAGTCGAACGACCGGCATAACAAGAAGAGCCGTCCTCAATTGGACAGCTCTTTTTTAGTGTTCTCAATCACGAGACAGGATCAACAGCCCTTTGCCACGGTGGCATATCACAGTCGCATGATCTTGGACGATCTCGTTGCTGACGCCGAGACTGGAGCCCCGATCAATTTGATGACGCTCCAAAGGATATTTAACACCGATTAGGCTCACCACGATGTGTTCATCGACCGCCAATAGGGATAAATAGCCCGGCTGCTTAAGGATTGTCATCTGCGCTTGCAGTGCGCGTATCTCGTTTGTCTCGTCGATGAGTACGATTTCGATACCGCGCTTTTGTCCGGACAACAGAATCATCGCATTGAAGAAAGTATGATCCAAGCGGCTACCGGTGGCGCCGAGCAAAGTGATGTGTCGTATGCCGCGCTCTTCCATCAATCGAACGGCGAGCTCAAGATCTGTTTCGTCCTTTTCTGAAGGATATCGATCGGTCGCGACTCCCTGATCAACCAAATATTGAATGTCATCCGGAGACGCAGAGTCAAAATCGCCCAATAGGAGATCGGGAAGACAGTTTGCTTCTCGAAAGTATGCAGCTCCTCCATCCGCGCAGATGGTCCAGTCGCTCTCCTGAACCGCTTTTAGTAGGACCGCAACCGGCGGGTGACTCCCGCTCCCGACGATGAGCCCCTTCTTCAGATGGCTCATCGTACAGCCGGCAGGCGCTTCATCACCGGCCGATAGAGCAGGACCAAGAGCAGTACGGCAATCGCCGCATCCGGTAGCAGATAGGACGCATTGTAGGTGATTGAATACCATAGAGGATCCATGCCCGCGGGGGCATAGTTTGCAAAAAATACAAACCCGGAAGCGACCGCTGCAGCGTATCGCCCAATAATTCCGATCACGCTGAATACGACCATCGGGATCAACCCGTTTTCGTTTTCTGCCGCACGCTTGCCGAAGCCCGCGATGCCCAACATCCCATAGGCGATCGGGTAATCCAGGAGCATTTGCGGGATCGAAAAGAACGACGGACGCAAGATGAAGTCGAGGATCCCGAACGCGATGCCGACGAGAACCCCCGGCCCCGCACCCCATCGCACGGCATACAATAGGATCGGCACCATTCCACCCAGCGAGATCGACCCACCCTGAGGCATTTGAAATGGCGTGATCTGTGATAGAATCGCTGCCAATGCAATCATAATCCCGCCTTCGGTCAACATTTGAACTCTACGATTTTTCATAAAAAATCTCCCTTCGTGGCGAAAGGAGTGGCGAAAAAAACAACACTTCCCTCCGCCGGTATTATCCGGATCAGGTATAAGGGTTGTCTTTCGACTCTCAGCCTTGGCTCCCCCAGTGTCTTACAATATTACATTATGATACTCTCGGATTCTCTGCACTTTGTCGTCTGCGCCGAAGATATCGCTGCCCACGACGAGCAGATCCGCTCCGAGTGCGTTCAGACGCGTCGCTTCTTTTAGCTTAACGCCTCCGTCTACTTGAATTAGTACCCGATGATCGAGAGTCTTAACCAAATTTTTCATCGCGATCAACTTTTCGTCGATCACTTCGATATAGCTTTGGCCACCAAATCCGGGGTTGACGCTCATCAGCAGCACCAGGTCCGTTACATCCCATACATAGTCGAGTACCGATGGATGAGTTGATGGGTTCAGCGATACGCCGGCTTTTATACCCAACTGCCTTATTCGGCTCAGCGTTCGGTGCAAGTGTTTCGTGCTTTCGGGATGGACCGTGATGATGTCAACACCCGCGGCGGCAAAATCATCCAGATAGGCATCCGGATTTTCGACCATGAGGTGAGCGTCGAATATCAGATTGGATCGTTTCTTTAGCGATGCGACCACACCGGGACCGAACGATAGATTCGGCACATAGTGACCGTCCATGATGTCCAGATGCAAATACTCGACTCCATTGTCTTCTAAGAGCGCGATTTCCTCACCTAAACGAGAGAAATCGGCGTTCAAGATCGAAGGACTCAGTTTCGCCATCAATATCTCCTTTGCTCTTCAATTTCTTTGATGAATTGTACATAGTTGACATAGCGATGCTCAGAAATCTTTCCCTCGTCCAATGCTCGCTTCACGACGCAGTCCGGCTCTTTTACATGCAGACAGTTGTCAAAACGGCATTCACCTTGCGGAAACTCGGGGAAATACGCACGAAGGTCGTGGACGTCTTCCATAAATAAGAGATCCAGTGATGAGAACCCCGGAGTGTCGAGCACATACGCGTCTTCACCGATGCGGGTAATTTCGATATGGCGCGTGGTATGGCGCCCTCTTCTCGTCTTTTGACTGACTTCTCCCGTTTGAAGATCCAACCCCTCGTAGAGTGTCGAGAGAATCGTCGATTTGCCGACACCGGACGGTCCGGCCACGGCCGTGGTTCCCAACCGGAGTGCTTCTTTAAGCGCATCGAGCCCTTCGCCGGTCACAGTGCTCGTAAAGATCACCGGATAACCGATCGATTCGTACATCGTGCGAAGCTTGGAAATTTCCTCCGGTGAACTTAAGTCACTCTTATTAAAGCAGATCAATACGTGAAGGTGCTGTTGTTCGCACATGACCAGGAATCGATCCAATAAGAATAGGCTGAGATCCGGTTCTTTCGGACTCATCACGATAAGAACCCGACCGATATTGGCCACAGGAGGGCGAAGAAGGAGATTCTCTCTCTCCTTCACCTCTTCAATATAGCCAATGTCCTGATCGGGTGCCATTCGTATGACGACGTCGTCTCCGACGATCGGTTTAATGTCATTTTTACGAAATAAGCCGCGTGCCTTGCATGCTACCGGTCCGTCTTTCGTATAGACCGTGTAGATTCCGCGGACGAGCTTGATGATTTTCCCTTCGATCGCAATGCCTCCTATTGAGTGACGGCTTTCACAAATGTGCCGTCGATATAGATCTCAAATTTTAAGCCGGGCGCATCCGTCAAATGGATGTTCTGCGTGCCGTCCTGATATTGATAGGACTCGTTCAGGACATCCTCCGTGTGCGTCCCTTCCACGCGAACGATATCCACATGATAAGTGGTCGCTCCCTCCGGTTGCGGACTCGGCGGAACCACTTGGATCACATAGTCCACATCCGCTTCGGTTTGTGGTGCTTCCGTGGC
>CAZEBB010000010.1:0-15334 GCA_964510345.1 uncultured Peptoniphilaceae bacterium | reverse complement strand
GAACCACTTGGATCACATAGTCCACATCCGCTTCGGTTTGTGGTGCTTCCGTGGCCGGCGGCTCCGTGGCCGGTTCTGTCTTCGGCCCTAAGCTGATGACTAAATCAATCGCGGTTTTCGGTTCCACTTCCGAGTGCGGCGCGATCGACTGTCGGATGACATAGTCCTCCGCCACCGTGTCGCTATGCTCGGGCTCGATCTTGCCGACTTTAAGGTCGATATCGTTGAGTGTGCGGATCGCATCATACTGGCTCTCATCCCGCAGGTCGGGCATCTGGATCATTTCGACTTTACGACCCTTGCTGATCGTGATCGAAACGGAGGACCCTTTGGGGACCAGTGTGCGCGCATCCGGCGTCTGCTTCATGACCATCCCCTCGTTGTAAGAGTCGGAAAAGTCATTGCGCTGATCGCCAACGCTCAGTCCGACTCGGGTCAGTGCAGACTCCGCGTCTTGCTGGCTGATATTGAGTAGAGGCGGGACTTCCACCATCTCCTGTCCTAATGAGATTACGACCGAGACTTCCGTGCCCGGCGGCACGGGATTTCCGGGATTGATCGATTGCTCCATGATCTCATCTTTTGCATACTCCGTGCTGTACGACTGACCGGCTTGGACCAGTTTCAAACCGAGTTGCTCCGCTCGTCTCGTCGCCGCTTGTACCTTCAAACCGAGGAAGGTTTCCATCAAGACCTCGGAATTCTCAGTCGCCGCACCCGTTTCCGGAGGCGGGCTCATCATACTTCGGATAAAAAAGAATCCGCCACCCACGAACAACACCGCTAAGAGGATCGGTAAGATCACGCGCTTAAACGGATCGCGTCGTTCTACATCAGGTTCTTCATTTTTGCGCGGCGTTCCCTGATAGACGCTTTTTTGAACGGGTTCTTCCTCAACAACGGCGGCCTTTTGTGCCTCTTCAATCTTTTCCCGATCGATCGGCGTCAGGATCGTCGTATGGTCGATCTCTGATTTCTCTGTGATGTGAAGCGTTTTGTAATTCTTCAGGTCCTCCAACAAATCCGAAGCGCTCGCATAGCGCTGCGAGGTGTCTTTCTCCAGCGCTTTCACGATGATCTGATTGAGCCCCTTTGAGAGTGAGGGATTTAAGTCAATCGGCGGAATCAGCGGATCTTGAATATGGCGAATCGCGATTGCAACGGCGTTTTCTCCGTCAAAGGGAACATTTCCGGTCGCCATCTCGTACATCGCGATGCCCAAGGAGTAGATATCCGACTTCTCATCGATAAACTTCCCCTTCGCCTGTTCCGGCGAGATATAATGCACGGTACCGAGGATCGATGACGTATACGTAATCGTAGAACTCGTCGAGATCTTCGCGATGCCGAAATCTGTGACTTTGACATCGTCCTCATGATTGATCAGAATATTCTGCGGTTTGATGTCCCGATGAATAATTCGATTGGCATGCGCAGCTTTTAACGCTTGAGCGATCTGAATGGAAATATGTGCGATTCGCGCATCCACGAAAGGCGCTTCCTTATCAATCAGCTCTTTGAGCGTCACCCCTTCGATGCATTCCATCACGATATAATACAATGTCTGACCGTTGATTTCTTCGGTACCGACATCGAAAATATTGACGATGTTCTGATGATTTAGGGAGGCCGCAGACTGAGCTTCGTTGCCGAAATTGACGATGAACTCCTGGTCGCCATTAAACTGTTGTTTGAGGATTTTCACCGCCACATTGCGCTTTAACACCTGGTCGACAGCACGGTATACAATTGCCATGCCGCCTTCGCCGATCTGTTCGACGATCTCGTAACGGTTGGCAAGTACAGTGTGGATCATTGAGAACCTCCTCTCCAATCGATGAGAGCGATCGAAATATTGTCTTTTCCGCCATTGTCATTCGCCGTTTGAATCAAGCGGTCCGCTTTTTCCGACAACGACCATTCAGCGCTGACAATCGCTTCAATCTCGTGTGGCTGCAATTCGTTTGACAAACCGTCAGAGCATAATAGGACCAGGGTCCCCTCTGCGGGCTTAATCTCTTGCATGTCGATCTGAATCTTGGGTTCGGTCCCCATCGCACGCGTCACCATGTGACGGATCTTCTCGCTGACTTCACGACCCTCTTGTTGAAATTCGTTGGAGACGCAGTGGTCGATCGTCAGTTGTACGAGTCCGTCAGAGCCGCACAGATACGCTCGACTGTCCCCCGCATGCCCGATGTGTATCGTTTCCTTGGTTACACATGCAAAAACAACGGTCGCACCCATCCCCTTGTAGACCGGGTCTTCCGAAGCTTTTCGATATACGAGTTCATTCGCGTGCTCAGCCGCTGAGCGCAGCGTCTCTACACAGTCGATGCGATCCGGCTCTTTCTCTTCTAAGTAGGAGAATACGCTGTCGACGACCATTTGAGAGGCGACCTCTCCCGCTCGATGGCCTCCGAGACCGTCTGCTAGGACGATGACGGCGACACCGTCTTTTTGCCAGACGCCGACGGCGTCTTCATTTTTCGGCCGCGTACGACCTTTATCCGTTCTGGTTTGAATTTCCATTTGACACTTCCTGACTGTTTCTTCTCAACCCTTTTGCCCGCAATTGTCCGCAGGCACCGTCTTCGTCCAACCCGATCGAACGTCTGACGGTGGCGTGTAAGCCCCTATCTTCCAACTTCTGTGCAAATCGATACAGGTCCTTTTCCCCAGGGCGCGTCTGATCATACTCTTTGATCGGGTGGTAGGCGATCAAGTTGATATGGGCACCCTTTCCCTTCAGCAGAGTCACCAGTTGGTCGATATCTTCCTTTCGGTCATTGACTGTGGGGATGACGGTATACTCAAAACTGACGCGACGCCCGGTCTTGTCAAAATAGGTGTCACAAGCTTTGATCAATTCTTCTAAGTGATACCGCTTAGCGATCGGCATGATGAGCTGTCGTTTTCTGTCCGTCGCCGCATGAAGCGAAACCGCTAAGTTAATCGGCATTCTCTCTTCGCTAAGTCGCAGAATTCCGGGCACGACACCACAGGTAGACAACGTCATGTTTCGATAGCTCATATTGCGCCCTTGTGGATCGTGTAGGATCTGAAGAGCCCTCGTCACTTCGTCGTAATTTTCGAGCGGTTCACCGATACCCATCAGAACGATATTGTGGATCTCCTCGCCCGATTCGTTTGCGATTTCATAGTATTGAGCGAGGAGCTCTCCTGCTGTCAGATTTCGAAAGAGCCCGGCTTTTGTCGACGCGCAAAAAGCGCATCCCATCGCGCACCCCACCTGTGATGAAATACAGAGTGTATTGTGCGACGGATACCGCATAAAAACCGCCTCTATGATTTGACCGTCTCGCAGCTCCAAGGCATATTTATCCGAGTCGCCATTTTTCGAACTGAGCTTCTGTACGATGCGAGCGGTTGAAACAAACGATTCCGCATCTTCCATGTCGCGCAACAATTCGTTAGAGAAGCCCTTAACTTGCGACAGGTCCGTTTGCCTGTGTTTATGAAAGTGAGTGAACAGTTGACTCCCGCGAAATGCAGGCCAACCTCGATCTTGAAACCAATCTCTGAGTTCATCCACCGTTCGACTGTTTAATTCCGTATGCATGAATCCTCCATCCCCGTATTATACCACATTATGAAAGGCTCAAAGTCAGCATATCACGCCGTCGTCTTTCGAAGAGCTGTCATATAAAACCCGTCTGCCATCGTAGCGACCATATCGACACGGTGGTCGAGCCGATCATCTCGAGGTGAAAAGTCCTTGTGGTCACGCAAAAAACGCTCGATCTGTGCTTGATTCTCACAAGAGAGGATCGTACAGGTACTGTATACCAGGACTCCTCCCGGTTTGACATAGTGAGCGGCATGGTCGAGCATTTGCGCTTGTAAGTTCTGAAGTTCTGCAAATTGTTCTTTGGTTCGATTGTATTTGATATCCGGTTTTCTTCGGAGTAACCCGAGCCCCGAACAGGGCGCATCCAACAGGACGCCGTCAAAAGACTGAACAAACTCGGGATGAAAGGCCGCCGCATCCGATACGCGGGTCTGTAACGAATGCAGTCCCAGTCGCTTCGCGTGTTCGGCGATTCGCTCCACTTTGTTTTCGTACAAATCGCAAGCAAGTACATGGCCTTGATCCCCCATATGCTCAGCGAGTTGCGTACTCTTGCCCCCGGGTGCGGCACAAAGGTCCAGCCATGCCTCCCCGGGCTTCGGGTCGGCGTAGGGAACGACAGAGGCGGCTGCTTCATCTTGTACGGTAAACCAACCCTCCGCATACATATCCGTATCGATGACCCGGTCCGGCCGCATGACGCGGTAGACACCATGGGTCAACGCAGACGGAACGAGATCCATACCGAGTGCCCCAAACGAGCGAATGAGTTCGCCTTTCTCTACGCGCAGCGGGTTGTAGCGGATGCATAGATACGGGACCTCTCTGGAGGAGAGCATCAGCGCTTCAATCTCTTCTTCGGTGTAATCGACGAGCAATGCGTCTTCGATCACTTCAGGAAAAGGAGACTCCTGCGTTTTGGACTCCATGCGGTCAACCGTTCGCAACATTCCGTTGACGAAGCCTCCGTAACGAGGATTTACCTTTTTGGCCATCTGTACGGCTTCGTTGATGACGGCAAAAGAAGGGAGTCGATCCAAATACAACAACTGGTACACAGACACCCTCAGGATATTTCGTATGGTCGGGTCTAATCGCTTTCGTTTGGACCGGTTCAGTGAATCGATCAAAGGGTCGATCGTCTCCAAATGGTCCAGCGTCCCGTAGACCAGTCGCCTCACCAGACGCCCCGTGCGATCATCCGCATTTTGCAGCGCTTCCGACAAGAGTCGATTCGCAAACTGTCGGTCGGTTGTCACGCCTTTCAAAATTTGAACGGCTATTTCTCTATCTTTCATAAGACTCCTAAAAAATCGGCCATGAATTCACGGCCGATCTCGTTAATCTCTGCTCCTCGCAAGAAACAGGATTCGTATCAGTTGAGCAAATGACATAATGGTTGCGGCGACATACGTCATCGCAGCCGCATTGAGTACTTTCTGAGCGGCCGGCGTCTCATCCGCACGGATATAGCCGTCCTGTAAATTGGCGATCGCTCGACGGCTCGCATTAAACTCGACCGGCAAGGTGACCAGTTGAAAGATCACGACCCCTACAAAAAACAGGATGCCGATATTTAACAAACTGCGAGACGCTAAAAACAAGCCCGCAATGATCAGTATCCACACGAGATTGGATGTGAAAGATACGATCGGTGCGATCGTGTTGCGAAATTGCAGCGCTGCGTAGCCTTGTGCATGCTGTAAGGCGTGCCCGACTTCATGTGCCGCTACGCTGACGGCGGCAATGCTGTTTCCGTTGTATACGGAATCCGATAAGCGAAGCACTTGAGACCTCGGGTCGTAGTGGTCGGTCAAATGCCCCGGTACGTGTTCGATGGCCACATTGGTGAGCCCATTGGCGTTGAGCATCGATCGCGCGACTTCGAGTCCGGTATAGCCGGACTGCGCCGGAACGCGCAAATATCGGTTGTAGGTGGATGATACTTTCGCCTGTGCGATCATGGAGATGATCATCGCCGGGATTAATAGGATAATCGTCCAATCATAAAACATGGCATACTCCCCTCTATTCGACAGTGACCCCTTTTTTGATGGGGTGCCCTCGCAAGAAGGCGTCCGCTGTCATTTCTTTTTTTCCACTCGGTTTAATCTTTGTCATCTTCACTCCGACATCGGAGCTTACTATATATATACCAGTAGGATCCGCTTTGTAAACAGTGCCGGGGCGATGATCCCCCTCCAACTCCGTAATCTCCGCATCGAGCACCTGTATCCGTTTCCCCTCCATAAAAAAATAGGTACCCGGCCAAGGGTTGAGCCCTCGGATGCGTCGGAGGATCTGCTCACCGGTCTCTTCAAAGGACAGATGCCCCATGTCTTTCGTGATCTTTTTTGCGTAGGTGTGAGACTCTCCCTGTGCGCTGCGCGCTTGATAATAGCGATCATAATCATTCAATACGCGCACGATCGCCTCTGCCCCGAGATTCGCAAGCCTATCGTGAAGTTCGGATGCCTGTATTCCCTCGATCGGAATCGCAATTCGGTCAAGAACATCCCCCGTGTCCATCCCTTCATCCACGAGCATAATACTCACCCCGGATTCCGCATCCCCATTAAGGATCGGCCATACCAGAGGAGCCGCACCTCGATATAGGGGTAACAGTGAGGGGTGCACGTTGAGCACACGATCCTTCGCCAAGTCTAAGAACGCAGGTTTCAATAGTTTCCCATACGCGACTTCGACGATGAAATCGAATTTGCGGCTCTCAAGTTCTCGTATGATCTCCGGGTCGTTGATATTCTCCGGTGTCATGACGGGAATCCCTAACTCAAGCGCTCTTTGTTTCACCGGTGTCGGGGTGACGACACCCCGATTGCGAGGTTTGTCGGGCGTGGAAATCACGAGGCTTACATCGAAGTTTTCGTGCAACGCCTCCAAGGTCGGAAGGGCAAATTCCGGAGTTCCGCAGAAGAGCACATTAAAGGATTTCTTCATCTTCTTGGGGCTCGTCTTCGTTTTCAAGATCGACTTCTTCAATCACCAAATCGCGAAACAGGATGCCGTCCAAGTGATCGATCTCATGGCAGACGGCTTTGGCGAGAAAGCCTTCGCTCATCATTTCGCAGCCTTTTCCTTCCAGATCGAGATACGAGACAGTCAGTCTCTCCGGCCGTTTCACGGTGCCGGCAAATCCGGGGATCGAAAGGCAGGCTTCCACCTCGACGAGTTCCCCTTCCTTTTCGGTGATTTCCGGGTTGATCATGACAATGGGACCCTCTCCGATATCCACGACGACGATGCGCCGGAGCACGCCGACTTGTGGGGCAGCGAGTCCGGCCCCCTCCGCTTCGTGCATGGTTTCAACCATATCGTTCGCCAGTTCGACGATGCGGGGTGTAATCTCCGCGATCGGTTTGCTGATCTTACGAAGGATGGGATCTCCTTCTTTTCTAATACTGCGTATCGCCATAACATCCTCTCATTCTATATAAAATTGAATATTTACGTCCTTTTTTGCCCAGCGTTCATATTGCATTTCCTGTAACCAGTCGATGATAAGATGCAATTCCTTCTCGTGTCCGGTCACTTTCAAAGTCAGCTGGTATCGATATTTGTTTCGTATCCGCGGGATCTGACAAGGCGTCGGTCCGATCATCGTGAGATAATCGAGATCTCTCGCCTGCTTAAATCGCAACACGGCGGTTTTCGTCTCTTGAAGCGCCGTCAGCGCTGCCTTTCCGTCTTGGGAGACGGACTGTATTGTCACCATCCGCACATAGGGCGGATATGCAAAGTGCTCGCGTATGCGCATTTCTTTTTCATAAAATCCGGCAAAGTCATGCGCTCCGGCCGTTTGAATGGCAAAGTGAGTCGGGTTATAGGTTTGTAAGACGACCGTTCCCGGAAATGCACCGCGGCCGGCACGACCGGCGACCTGCGCCACCAATTGGAAAGTGCGCTCATTCGCGGTATAGTCCGGCATATTTAAGCTGATGTCTGCCATGACGATGCCGACCACCCGCACGCCGGGAAAGTCGAGTCCCTTAGCGATCATCTGCGTGCCGATGAGGATGTCAATCTCTTTATTCTGCATCTTCGTGTAAAAATCGTCGTAGGCGGTTTTGTTACTCGTCGTATCCGCATCCATTCGGACGACGCGAGCCTCCGGAAAGATCTGCTTGGCATAACTTTCGACCTGTTCAGTTCCCGTGCCGAAGTGACCAATGGCATTCGAGCCACACTCCGGGCATACCATCGGCAGTTTTGCCGTCTTCCCGCAGTAATGGCACAACAGCACATCCGAACGTTTATGATAGGTCATGGAGACGTCGCAATCGTCACATCGCTTGGTAAACCCGCATTTGCGACAGAAAACAAACGACGAATGCCCTCGTTTGTTCAAAAATAGCACCACTTGTTCACGATGAGAAAGCGCCTCCTCCATTTGTGTGCGAAGCGATCGGCTAAAAATCGATGGATTTCCCGCGCGAAGCTCTTCTCGCATGTCGACGATCTCGATCCCCGGCATCGGTAGATTTCTCACGCGTGAGTGCAACGTGAGAAGTTTTAGTTTTCCTTGGAGTGCATCGGCATACGTGCGCAGTTGAGGCGTTGCGGAGCCAAGCAGTAAGGTCGCCCCGTTTTTCTTCGCTCGCCAGAGTGCGACATCATACGTATCGTATCGGGGGTGGCTCTCGCTTTTATAGCTGCTCTCCTGCTCCTCGTCGATGACGATGAGCCCCAGATTGTCGAACGGCGCAAATATGGCGGATCGCGCACCGATCGCGATGGAAACTTCTCCGTTTTGGATCTGCTTCCACTGTTCAAACCGCTCCGCCGTCGTGAGTTTACTGTGCAGGATGGCGATGCGATAGCCGAAGCGCGCGGTGAACCGTTGTATGGTTTGCGGCGTTAAGCTGATTTCCGGGACGAGAATGATCGCCGACCGATTCGCCTGGAGCACTTCTTCCACCAACTGAAGGTAAATCTCCGTCTTGCCGCTACCGGTCACTCCGTGCAATAAGAAATGCCCGCCCGGTTGCTGCGCGATGGCGTCGAATGCCTCGGTTTGCTCTTTACTGAGAGGAAGCGGTTCAGACAACGGGCCTTCCACTTCTTTGACCACTTCCCGGAGCACCTGAACTTCATCCACTTCGATCCAACCTTTGGAGGCTAGGCTCTTGATGGTCTGCGACCCGGCACCGGTCTCTCGAAGGAGCGTCGGCTGTGCGGTCTCTCCGTGTGCGTGCAGATACTCGAGTACCGCGGCTTGGCGATGCGCGTTCCCCAATGGCGGGAGTTCTGATAGAAGCAATCGAATGCGCGTTTCCATCTTCGGTTTGGTTTCGCTTTCGATCTCGTAGATCGGTTGCATCTGTTGCCTACGGATTTCGTTGCGAATCCAATCATCCGTCTGCTCTCCGTGATCGGACAGTAAGTCTTCATATGAGAACGTAGTATCGAATCCCTTGCGGCGAAAGCGAGTGCGAATCTGTTTGCTGTCGCCCGGAGGCCCGATTGCTTTGAAGGCTCGATACAAATTACAATGCGTGGTTTCCTGTAAGTGAAATGCCAATTGAATGAGTTCGTCAGAGACGATCGGCCAAAGATCGACCGCCTGTAAAATCTCCTTGGTAGCAAATGAAGGTTCCTGATCGGTACAGTGGATCACGTATCCGATCATGGCCCGATTCCCCTTGCCGAACGGCAGCAACACGCGGATGCCCGGCACGATGATGTCTTCAATCCCTTCGGGAATCCGGTACGTGTAGAGTCGATCCGTACTCCGATGGTCATTGAGTACGATCACCTCGGCATATCTCACGACTTTTGTCTTCCCCGGGCGACAAATCGGTCTAATATCCGGTTGGCGAGGCGCGATTTCGATATTTGCGGAAGCTGAGTCTCGCCCGTGTCATCGATGAACACGGCAATATTTGTATCGACGTCAAAGCCCGCTCCTGGTAGGGTCACATCATTGGCTACGATTAAGTCCGCACGCTTCTCTACGCGTTTTTTTGCTGCATACTCCGTCAGGTTCTCCGTCTCCGCACTAAAGGCGACGACGAACTGATGCGTTTTCTTTTGCGTTACGGTTTTCAATATATCCGGATTCTTTGTGAGTGCGATCACGAGTTCATCTTCCGTCTTTTTAATTTTCTGCGTTTGCATTTGCACCGCGCGATAATCCGATGGAGCGGCCGCCATGATCAATGCGTCACATGAATCAAAGTGCTGGGACACTGCAGCCAGCATATCCTCGGTTGTCTCTACGTGGACCGTCTTCCCCCATGCGAGGGGTGGTAGGTGCTTCGCTGCGGAGATCAATACGACATCGGCTCCGCGTAGCGCTGCGTTTTTCGCAATCTGATAGCCCATCTTTCCGCTGGACTTGTTTGTCAGGTAGCGAACCGGGTCCAACGGCTCTCGGGTTCCGCCTGCGGTTACCACGACTCGCTTTCCGGCTAAGTCTTTTTTTGTAAACAGCTCGCCTAATGCGGTCACAATCTCTCTCGGTTCAGACATCCGCCCTTCACCGATATCGTTACACGCAAGAAAGCCCGCGCCCGGCGCGATAAACTTCGCCCCGCGGTTCGCTAAGACTTGCATATTATGTTGCGTCGCCGGGTGGTGAAGCATCTTGGTATTCATCGCCGGGGCCAAAATCAAAGGGCAGGTCGCCGCCAGTGCGGTCGTCGAAAGCAGGTCGTCAGCAATTCCCTGTGCCAATTTGGCCATCATATTCGCCGTCGCCGGAGCGATGAGCAGCACATCGGCTTCCTTTGCCAATTGAATGTGCTCAACGGCTTCCGGATTCTCGCGGGAAAAGCCGTCGGTATGCACGCGCGACCGCGCCATCGTTTCAAAGGTCAGCGGCGTGACGAAACGCGTTGCATGGTCCGTCATGATGACGTCTATCGTGCAACCGAGTTTCTTGAGCCGACTGATCAGTTCCAGCGACTTGTAAATGGCGATCCCCCCTGTAACGCCCAGAAGGATTTTCTTATTCTTCCACATTCGTCGTTTCCGATTCTTCCGCCGTAGGCGTTGTACCCGGTTGTACGATCTCCACTTTGTGATCCAGCAATTCTTCCAATGCGATGCTCACCGGCTTAAAGCTGTCGGTCTTGATGCGCTTTTTTGAACCGTTGACGATTCGACGAGCGCGTTTCGCCGTCGCATTGACCATTGCGTAACGGGAGTGCGTAATTTCTTCGAGTTCTTTAAATGAAGGTATGATCATGGTTTTCTCCTATCTCAGTGAATCTTCAATATTGGGATTGTTGATCACGCGCATTCGTTCAGCGCGAATAATCGTGTAGACTTGCTCGGCGGCGGCTTCCACCTCCGTATTGATGACGATATAGTCGTATTTGTGGATATACGAGATTTCATTCCTCGCATTTTTCATGCGTAGCTCGATAATGTCCTGTGTTTCCGTCCCGCGGGTCACGATCCGCCGGCGCAATTCTTCCATATCCGGTGGGATCAAAAAGACAAAGACGGCATCCGGCTGATTCTTTTTAACCTGCAATGCGCCTTGCACGTCGATCTCGAGAAGTACGGTCTCACCCGAACGGATCTGATCCTCGACAAACTGCCTTGGCGTCCCATAAAAATTGCCGTGTACATTTGCATATTCCAGCAGTCCGCCGGCACGCACCAGGTCTTCAAACTCGTCTTGCGTCTTAAAAAAGTAACTGGCTCCGTCGACCTCCGTCGGCCGTTTTTGCCTCGTCGTGACGGAAATGGAATATTTGATATTCGGATATTTTTCTAACAGTTCCGTACAAACGGTGCCCTTCCCGACCCCCGACGGCCCGGAAACCACCAATAGAAACCCCTTTTTTTCGCTCATACTCGCCCCTTTATTCGATATTCATAATCTGTTCGCGGATTTGTTCAATATGCACTTTCATGTCGATCGCAGAGCGTGTTTGTAAGAGCTGCTGCGACTTGGAAGCGATCGTGTTGGCTTCACGATTCATTTCCTGCGCTAAAAAATCGAGACGTTTTCCGATGGGCCCATTCGTCTGTAATTGCGAGATGAACTCTTTTCGATGTTGTGAAAGCCGAGTCAGTTCTTCCCGTACGTCCGACTTATCTAAATAGAACAACAATTCCTGTTGCAGACGACTCTCCATAAACTCCGGATCCGACTGAAGGATCTCTTCAACTTTCGAACGAAGTTTCTTTTCATGTTCTTCATTCATCGCGTCAATCGACAATTCGAGTTGGGCAATGCCTGCGGCGATCTGATCACAATTCGCCGTCAATTGTCGCTCCAAAGCGATCGCTTCACGCTCTCTCATGCCGATAAAGTCTGCTAATGCGGCTTCTGTTACGCGCACCAACGCCTTCTCCAGCTCGGTCTCATCCAGCTCCGAGGGGGTTTCGACAAATAAATCGGGTACCTGCAACCAGTACGCAAGCGACAGTTCTTCACGGATCCCGTAGCGCTCCGACAAGAGGTCCAGCGCCTGCTTCACACCGTCCGCTCGTGCCAGATCGACCGTCAAAGTGCTCAATTGAGCTTCAATCGGTCGGATCAGTACATTGACTTCCACGCGACCGCGCTTGATCTCTTGTTGCAATACCGATCGCATTGCATTCTCCATCGCATAGAGCCTCCTCGGCATTCGAATGCTAAGATCTAAAGATTTATGATTGACTGACTTGATGATCACTTCAATGGATAGGCCGCAAGAGCTTTCCTCTGCCTGCCCGAAACCGGTCATGCTTCGCATCGACATCACTCCTTATGGCTTCAGTGTACCCCATTCGATCCACATTGAGAAGTAAATATGTACATCTCTTCATATCTTCGTGTGGTATACTACTTTCATCAAGAAAAGAGGAGAAATATATGAGCTTTGACGGCATCGTAACCCGAGCCATCGTACATGAACTGAACGAAAATCTCGAAGGGGCTCGCATCAACCGCATCCACCATCCATCACCTATGCTACTGCGGTTGGATGTTCATGGAAAATCCGGAAGTAAAAAAGTGTTGATCTCCGCTTCCGGCAATGCCACCTTCCTTCGAATCGCCGAAGAGGTACCTGAAAACCCGCAAACGCCTTCGGGTTTTTGCATGGTGCTCAGAAAGCATTTACAAAATGGAAGAATAGAGAGGATATGGCAAGAGGGCATGGATCGCGTGATCCATTTTGAGATCCAAAGCTATAACGAACTGGGAGTTGCTGTCTCTTTGCGCCTGACGATCGAGCTTATGGGCAAGCACTCCAATATCTTTTTGCTCAATGAAGACGGCAAGATCATCGAAGCGCTGAAGCGCGTCGGCAAAGACTTGTCACGCGTGCGGATGGTGTATCCCGGTCTTCCTTATGAGCCGATTGCCAGCGACAAAATCAATGTGCTGGAATCTCTTCCTCTCCCACCCACCGACGAGTCCAACCCGAAGATCTCCAAGTGGTTGTTGCAGACCTATGAAGGATTTGGCCCGCTTCTGTGTCGGGAGCTCGCCTATCGTGCAGGGATCGACGCAAATCTTCCCGTCCATTCGATGACGGAAGAGCAAATCCTAGCTCTGCGATCAGAGCTGCAATCACTCCAAAACCGCCTGCTGCAACACGCATATGAGCCGTCACTCTACGAGGACGATCGCTCACCCGCCTTTTATGCTCTTTCTTTGGGGCACCTGGGGAGTGAAGCTGTTCGCTTTGACTCGATGAGTGCCTGTGTCGAAGCTTATCACAAACGATCAAGAGAAGCGTCCCCGCATCGACAGCATGAATCGCAATTACGCCAGCTATTATCCCATCGATTGGACCGCAGCCAATCTAAGTTGGCGAAAATGCAAACGGAATACGAAGAGAGCAAGGACCGCGATCTGGAGTTAGTCTATGCCGATCTCCTTTCTGCTCATGCGTCTCAAATCCCCAAAGGAAGTCCCTCTGTCACTGTCACCAATTTTTTTGATGAAGAGCAAGGTGAGGTGACCATACCGCTGGATCCCAAAAAGAATCCTTGGCAAAATGCACAGGCGTATTACAAGTCCTATCAAAAGAGTAAAAATAGAGAGCAGATCCTGAAAGAACAGCTGCCGATCGTCCAAGAAGAGATCCGTTATCTCAGCCAGGTGATCCATGACGTATCGACCGTCCAAACCGATCAGGAAATTTCTGAAATCCGCTCTGAATTGGCGAAATTAGGGTACATTAAGGATAGAAATACAAAGAAAAAAGCAAAAAGTAAAGAATCGACACCCCTTGTTTTCGAATCCAGCGACGGCACGCTGATCTATGTAGGAAAAAACAATCGGCAAAACGATGACCTGACGCTGAAGACCGCCGGCAAAGAGGATTGGTTCTTTCACGCTAAAGACATTCCCGGCTCTCACGTCATCGTTCGAACCGGCGCTCGCGAGATATCTGAAACCGCGATACGGGAAGCTGCATGGCTGGCTGCAGTGTACAGCAGCGGAAAAGATGAGGAGTTTTGTCTCGTCGATTACACGAAGAAGAAAAATGTCAGAAAGCCGAAAGGTGCACTACCGGGTACCGTCTATTACGACCGATACCAAACATTGCAAGTCGATACGAAAAACCCGACCTCTACCCCCAAAGAAAGGAAATGATCCATCATGAAACCCGCACACATTTCATTGGCTAATCTACCGACGAAGATCGAAAAACTGGCATCTTCACCCGGCGGTGTTGAGCTATATATCAAGCGAGATGACCAAACCGGTTCAGAATACGCCGGAAACAAGATCAGAAAATTGGAGTTCGCTTTGGCGGAAGCGCTCGACACCAAATGCGATACCGTCATCACCTGTGGCGGCATCCAGTCCAATCATTGCCGTGCCACAGCTGCCGCTTGTATTCGCTTGGGACTGCAATGTATCCTCTTGTTAAAATCCGATGAAGATCTGCCGAAAGACGGGAACTATCTGATGGATGCTCTCTTTGGCGCCGAAGTACGATATGTCCCCTCAGAAGTCTATAAGAATCGGCTGGCGGAACATTGTGAGGAAGTTTCAAAAGAGGTAGCCCAAGAAGGTCATAAGGCCTATATTATCCCGATCGGCGCATCCAACGCTATCGGATCGTGGGGGTATTTTCAAGCCTTTGAGGAAATATTGCGCCAAGAAGAGAAGATGCAGATCGAATTCGATACCATCGCCGTCACCGTCGGATCCGGCGGGACCTATGCCGGACTCTGCTTAGCCAATGCAGCCCACGGTTACAAAAAAAATGTCGTCGGTATCCCCATCGCCAACGATGCCGAGTACTTCCAGGGCGTCGTTGAAAAGATCGCGGAGACATTCGTGACCATGGCGCAGGATCTCCCACCCCTCGACCCTTCCGCCATCCATCTCATCGATGGCTTCGCCGGACGCGGCTACGCGCTCAATGTACCGGAAGAAATGCGCTTTATTCAGGATTTTGCGAGAACCGAAGGCATCATATTAGACCCCGTCTATACCGGAAAAGCGATGCGTGGACTCTTCGCAAGCCTCAACGACGGTCACCCGCTGTTGAAAAATGCCAAAAAGATTCTCTTCATCCACACCGGCGGTCTGTACGGCGTCTTCCCCAAACGCGATGAATTTGAGTGGTAAAACCATCAACAAATGAGTATGCAATGAAGCAGATTCTGCCCGTGAGGAGGAGCATCCGAAATACTCTTTGAGGCCATATCTTGACTGCAATCGCTTCTAATCAATCGCTCGAAAAGAAACGAGCTCTTGAAGAAGCTTTGCATGAGTCTTGCTTACGTTTTGAAATGCATCAAAACGTGCAAGGCTTGCAA
>CAZEBB010000009.1:0-54451 GCA_964510345.1 uncultured Peptoniphilaceae bacterium | reverse complement strand
GTTCCAAGCTTTATCGTCAGCGAAACCGGATTTGCCGATGCCCTGTCCGCAGGGCCTTATGTACACTTCTACTCGAAAGTAAAAACGTTAGGAAGATTCCGCCCGGGTCATGGCAAGATCTACGATATGCCGATTGGCGGCCTTTCCTCCGTTCCGGCGATTGAGAATGAAAAGCGCATCGCAGGTGCTGACCGCTACCAGACCGCTGTGGAGCTGGCCAAGTCCTTCCAAAGCGAACTGGGAAAAGAGATACAAACCCTCGTCATTGTGGACGGGTCGCGTTTCCCCGATGCGCTCAGCGCAGGCCCACTCGCTACACGCTATAACGGAACCATCCTATTAACCCAACCGGATACGCTCAACAAACACACAGCTGACTTTATCAAGACGCACAAAGTAGAAAATGTGTTCATCGTCGGTGGGACCGACTCGGTAAGTGAAGAGGTTGCGATTGAGATTCAAAATTTGATGAAATAAGGCAGCAAGGAGTATCGGAACGCAGCGCCGGTGCTCCTTCTTGGAAAAAATGATGAAAACACACTTCTCATACGATTCCATTCTGTCGTATTCGGAAAAACAAAAAGTTTTTTACTTTTGTCCCATTTTGGCCTTCTCGTTAGTTATTATAAGTAAGAGGATAAGAAATAAGTGTACACAGAGGTACCTTTATGTCTCCGGAAGAAAATAAAAAGTGCCATGAATTGTATGATACCTATCATCGGCTCATGCAACGTATCGCCAAAGATATACTACGAGACACGCATCTTGCGGAGGACGCTGTGCAGGAGGCCTTTCTTCGTGTGATTAAAAAGATGGGAATGGTCGGGGAAGTCAAGAGCACGAAAACCAGGAATCTTCTGATCATCATGGTAAAAAATGTAGCGCTTACGGAGTACATACGAAGAACAAAGGTGGAATCCTACCAGGACCCGGAGACGATGGAGAGATACGCAACTCAAGAGACGGAAGAATCTATCGGTTTTGAACTCCATTGGCAAGAGAGTCTCAGAAACCTGCCGCCATCGTATCAAGAGATCTTACTGCTCTTAGCAGAAGGATATTCGCAAAGAGAAATCGCCATAATCTTGGATGAAAACTACGAAACCATTCGTAAGCGTACGCAAAGAGCGAGGAGCGCGCTCAAAGACATTTTGTAAGAGAGGAGGAGATTCCCGTGCGCAATAATCGTAAACCAACTGAAGACGAAGTACTGGACGAGCTGCGAAGAATCTATCTCGAACCTTTGCCCTCGGACGAAGAACTGGAAGATGAGAAAGTATCCCCTCTATTCGTCGAAAAAATGCATCGTATGATCGACGAGGAATCTGCTAAGCAAGTGAAACAAAAACACCAGCTGCGGATACGATGGATCGGGATGGCAGCGGCTATAATTCTGATACTCTTGATCCCCTACTACGAGGTAATTGCGGAGCAGGCGGCACGGTATATTTTCCTAGATTATAATAATCAATTTGTGATCAAACATGTAGCGGATTGGGAAAAGCCCTCTGATTACTCTAGTATTACTTATACGATGCCTAATGGATTTGAAATTGTGGAAGAGATGAACGGTTTTATCTATGCTGCGCATTGGAGAAAGGGTGAATCTATAGAAGTTGAAATCGGTGTAAGCAGCGACGGTGTTACTCACTTTGATTATGAGTATGCGAACCAGATAGAAGAGGAAGTGATCAACGGTACCCTGGTAAAACGCTACTCGAAATTTGGTACTACCGTATTGTTTGGGATTAAAGATGGATTTTTAGTAGACGTGAGTGGGAACGTGGAATATTCTATTCTAAAAGAGATATTTATTACGATAACTTTTGAATAGAATAACGATTGTCATGATCACCATGACTTTTGTTTATCAAATAGTGGATTTGGAGAAGAAGGGAGGAGAGATAAAATGATCATGAGAAAACGGAGGATATCGCTACTAGTAACATTAGCTATTTTGTGTATACTACCGGGTGTTGCCCGTGCGAGTACGCATACTATTCCTGATGCATCAATACAGAGCGAAAACCTAAAGAAATGTAGCAGGAATTTCACAATAATTGATGCAACAGCAAACGTTTTATTTATGCTACGGGAATATTAGGAACTCGTTCAGTTCAGATTTCAACCACACTTGAGCGGTATTCGAGTGGAAGATGGAATTCAACTGCCACATACCATGGATCCGGAACAACTTCAGCAACCATCAACAGAACCCGATCCCTATCAATTCGTGGAGATTATCGTATTAGAACCTTAGTTACACTAAACGGTTGGGAATCGCTTACGTTTTACGATTATGCATCATATTGAAGTATTTGCTCACAATTTCAAATGAAACCATTTTGAATGATTCGAACGCTTATGCACTTTTGTTTATTAAGCATTATGTAGAACAACACTTGATAAGAGTTGAAGAACCCAGTAACATCAGAAAGGAACGACCAATATGGAGAGGTTTAATCAGTTCACACAGTATATACTATATGCAATCAACATTTGTTTGCTTGCAATATCGTGCGTACGTTCGCAAATGTTTAAGCTGGATTATATTGGCATGCCGTTGGTTGCGTATTGTCTATTGGCAGGATGCGCAACAATAAGTCTTGCATTGGTTTTTTTGGGGGGCGTTTATCTGAATAAAAAGAGGAGCTGAAAAAATCACAATTAGTCCATGTACCAGTTAGAAGAAGAGGCGATCAACGGCACCTGAGTGAACGCTACTCGAAATATGGAACTACCGTATTGTTTAGGATTAAAGATGGATTTTTAGTAGATGTGAGTAGGAACTTGGAATACCGGGTATTGAAAAGATTTTTGCATCAATCGAAGTGAAAATTGACGATGCCAAATTTTCTAAGCTGTAATGTTTAATGCACTTACGGTTTCTAAAGGCAAGAAACCAACGATTGTCACCATGTGCTTATGGGGAGGTTTGATATGAAAAAGACCATTATTGTAGTTTCACTCCTATTATTTCTCTTAGCAGCTTGTGAAACTGTCGAAGTGGAAGAACAGAATTCCGAAAAAAGTGCTCTGGTAATCACTGAAAGTGCTGATACACAGGTGAGTCGTGAAGATCCTGCACTTACAGCAACTACCGAGTCTTACAAGGTTCTTGAATCTAGTATCGAATACGCGCTCGCTTTTGATCCGACTGTCACAGAGGTTTTTCTCCATTCAGATGCTGTGGTTATAGCGACTGTATTGGAAAGACAACCTCCCTCTTATATTAAATCTGCGGGTGGTTGGTTTACACCATACACAGTGGAGGTTACTGAGGTGTTAAGGGGTGAAGTACCGGATGAAAAGATTACTGTCAATATGACAGGCGCAAAAATCACGCCGTTAATGATGGCAGAGCAGATGGACGAAAATGAACTCAAAAAAATGAAAATCGATATTTCAACACTGACAGCAGAAGAACAGAAAGAGATCTACCTAACAGATACCGAACGATCCATTGAATTAGAAACCGGCGAGAAGATCGTCTTTGGGCTCAATAAAGGAATCAAATCACCCGGATGGTTTTTGGCAACTCCCGGGTATGCTGCTTACCGTATCGATGAAAATCGACAATTGGAAGATCGGTACCAGCAGACGGTCCTTTCTCTGGACGAAGTCCTAGAGGATGTGAAGTTGAAGAAGCAGCCATAACTCAGACCGGAGCTTGATTGATTAAAGTAAGGCAATATGTTGACCATCTCTGAAGACCCTTCATTCAAATGCAGTCGAATGGGAAAGGAGTCTTAAGGATAGCAAGCATCGTGTCAAGATTCTTTGTAAACAAAAGATAACAAAGTCGAACCAATACATCGTAAAGGGTGATCTCGAGAAAATGAAATGGAAACAGATTGCAGAGATTCAGAATATAGTATTTGCGGTGGCGATCCTATTCTTTCGTTTTATGAATATCATCAGTTCAAACTCTATGCACGCAATGGTGATCATGATCATTTACCATACATCCTTGCCTCAGTTTAGAGATTATGAAATCGATACGACGAAACATGGACCACTCAATGTTTACAACCGATCCTCCTGGTTACTGACGACCGTATTCATTGTGATCATATATGCCCTTGGGAGAGATGGACGAATCTAGAGATGACAATCATAACGGATTTAGCGCCGAGATAGAGGACTTACGAAGAGAAAGGAGTGGGACAAAGATGCGACATAAATCAAAAAAACCGATGCTGATAGGACTCATACTGGCTGTCATTCTGTTGGCGATCCTAAGTCAGCGATCTGAAATCTATACTATGCTCAACACCGGTAATTTGCGCAAATGGGATATTTTGGTACCGTACGGGGTCAACTTAATTCACAGAAGTGATGCACCCTCTCCTTTTGCCGGTGAGGCGGCCAACTTCTATGTATTTCAGGGTAACGAAGGCGGTCCGGACTTGTATGATAAAGGCCGGATCATAGAGGCGTACGATGCCGACCATCAAGCAGTGGTGAATGAAGTACTGAAAGCTTTGAAAGTGAGCGAAAAAGAGATTCCTGCAGATGACATGCCGGACTTGGAGACGCTTCGCTATGCTTCCATCTTAAGAGATAAAGACGATAACCCTTTGTGTATCGGATACGACCCGAGTACAGATCGGTACTATCTGTTTCAGATCGGGTAATTGGCTATTCAAAATTTGAGAAAAACCGAAACCGGTTCACTGGATGACATGGACCGGTTTTCTTATACATCTTGTGGTCTGTCCATTAGGTGTAGTTTTGATGGGTATGTATGGAATAGTGATTTGATCAACAGTTTATTTTCAAATTCATGTCACAAATGTAGTTTCTTAAACGAAGGATATAGTGAGGGATGCATTGGCATATAAGTATAAATCATAAGGAAAGTGAGGCAAGAACGTGAAACCAGAACCGCAATACTCATCGACTCGGAGGAAGATTTTTGATCTCCATCCAAAAAACCTTTTCTTATCGCTAGGCATGGTGTTTGTTATTGCGCTTTCGGTCATGGGGTCACTTTTATTTGGTCGCTTTATTGATCTGTTGATCACCAAGCAGAGCTTCGACACAGCAACGCAGTTGCATCTCGTTGCATTATTAGCCACACTATTGGCAGCCGCGATTCTTAATGTGTTTTTGAGCCAATATCTACCTCTCAAAGTACAGTTATCTAGATCCATTGATAAGGTGAACGAGGTCATGTCGGCTTTGATGCGAGTACCGTATAAATTCTACAGTCAAAACGAAAAGGGATATTATATCAATTTAATCACATCATCCGCATTTACTTACGGGGATTTATATGGACATATCAATATCCAGTTGATCGCAAACGGTATCTGTGTCGCCCTGATCCTTGGCGTTTCCTACTTAATTCATCCTGTGTTTTTAGGGGTGTATATCGCATACATTCCGTTATATGCTTTGCTCTCACATAAACCGAACAATGCGATCGCAAATTTTCAGAAGGTGGGTTTGCCCACGCAGGACAAATTCTTGAGCGCAACCAAAAAAAATACGGAGGAAAAGAAGTCGATCAATTTGGCCAAGGCAGAAGAGTATTTTTTGCGTATGTACGATGCCAAGAGCCATAAATATCTCGAGTTCGTACAAAAGTATAAATTCTTTTCTATTCTCGCATCCAATATCCCGACTTTATTGTCCAATGTGCTTATCGTTCTCGTGATGAGCATCGGAACCTTCTTATTCTTTAAAGGCGATGTTACGATCGGTACGATATTGATTGTTTTTCAGTTGTCTCAAATCTTACAGAACCCGCTGAACCGAATTTTCGAGATCTCGATCCATTATGCAATTAATCGCCCGCATTTAGAGAGGATCGGTTCCTTCATCGATTTAGCGGACCAAGAATCCGGGTTTGAATCGTTTTATGGAGATCGTGAACACCTATTATCTATTGCCAAGGGCTCCTTCTACGCTACACCGGACAAAGAGCGGCTCCTGTTTTCCGTTGATGAACTGACATTAGAGAAAAATCAGTTGGTTGTTATTAAAGGTGGGAATGGATCCGGAAAATCGACAATTCTGAATTATATCACCTCATTTGCCGACCCCGCTCAGTTTGAAGGAAACATGGAGCTGGACAATTCGTTGAGAGACGTAGCGTATCTCAGTTATCCGATATTAGTCACGGACGGCTCCGTTGCGGAGAACTTATTTGGTAAAGAAGTTGATGAGAATCTCTTTGGTGTGTTACGAGTTGACTTCCGCGATAAAGTAATTACAGAGTCTCCGGTGAACCTCAGTTTTGGCGAGCAGCAAAAACTCAATCTCCTGCGCATATTATCATTAGACAGCCATGTGTTGATGCTAGACGAGCCCTTTTCCAATTTGGACCAGAAGACCACGGAGGAACTCGTTCACTACATCGCAAAGATCAAAGGTCAAAAGAGTATTTTCGTCATCGCGCATTCCGATGAATTGGACGCAATTACGGATGTTGTTTTGACAATACGTGATCGAGAATTGCATGTTTTGAGACATAGACAGTAAACAATGGTTTTAGTTCAGATCTCATGTATCCTGAGAGTAACGTCATAATGTAATTGAAAGGTGGAATCCGATGAAAAAGAATATCCAGATTCTTCTATTGATCATACTTTTATTTGCATCGATTGCCGCGTGGAATCGAATCCAATTGCAAATGGCTATTAACTTTGTTCCATCGGCATCTTTAGCATTCCCCGTCGTAATTGGAGTTTTGGTTGGACTCATTCTCACGATCGATCGACCTCGCATAAAAGAGAAGCGGCTGCCTCGAGTGATTATTGGTACCTTGATGATTATTTCTAGTTTTTATCTTAGTTTCTTTTCAGTTTTGACGATCCCGTATTCTTATCAACTCGCGACTGTTTTTTCGCTATCGCTGGTGGGGATAATCCTAATCATGGAAGGTGTGATTAGATGAAGAATAAACGACCGAAAATGAATCGTTTTGAAGATGAAGTACAGCAACGATGAAAGACGAAATAAAAAATGAACGGATCCGTAACATCTATGATCGGTATGGTACATATATGGCATCGATAGCGTACCGCCTTGTAAAGGATTCGTCGGTCATTCAGGATATTATTCACGACACGATCATCGATTTATGGGAGCAGTATCCTAAGATTCGATTTGACAATGAATATAACCTTAGAGCATATATTGGACGTATTGTACAGCGTAAGTCTATTGACTATTTAAGAAAGAAAAATCGGCAAGTATTTTCGCCAATACTCATCGAAGCAGAGGGACTAGTCCCTTCAGAATTTCGACTCATCGAAGAGCTAGATAGCGCCGAGTACTACTTATCATTAATTGATGAAAAATCAGCCGAATTACTGAGATTACGGCTTCTAGAGGAATACTCATATCATGAGATTGCGATGATGCTTGAGATTTCCGAAGCAGCGGCAAGAAAGCGGATGGAACGCAGTATCGAGAAACTGAGAAAGGCGGTAGAGGAGGTGAGGATTAGTGAATGAAAAATGGAAGGAGGAGGATGCAAAGTTATTCTTAGATCAATTTGATATTAACGATGATATCTGTGATATGGAAACAGTTTTTACGTCTGAGTTCGATGAAAGAATGAACCGACTTTTTAATGAGTTATCTGTAAAAGACCAAATCAAAGAGCCCTTAACAACAAAGCAAACAACGCCCCCTAAAGTACAGTTCAATTGGAAGCAAGTTTCTAGCATCATCGCCGCTTCCATTATTCTAATTTTGATCCTCATCGGTCCTGAGGAAGTTTTTGCTACCGGGCAGCGAATTATTAGTATGATCACCACACAAATGGGGACATTTGTTGGCTATTCATGGAATGACAATGAAACGGAAAGTTCAAAAGCAATGATAGGGCTTGAGAATTTTCGTATTGAACATGAGATACCGGGAAATTTTGAATTAACCGATGAGACAATGTCAGCTTTTAGCTTATTGCAGATCTATAAAAATGATGCGAATTGGGTGAGAATCTCTGTTAACGATGCGAAATCGATCCGATATGCTGTTGATTCTGAATATGCAGAATACCGAGAATTCGAGCATGGGGAGACGACGATCTATTCTTATACCAAAGGTGGTGAAACACTATGTTTTATGGAAACAGATGGATGGATCATCTCTGTCGACACCAATTTGGATATTGATCATGCAATAAAGATATTGAAATCGATTCGTCTAGAGATGAATACTGAGGAATAACAGAAAATGGAAGGAACAAACAACTGATTGTAAGTGACCAAGAATATGCCGTACGAGTCAAAGGAGAGGGTGAAGATGAAACGAAATACGATCTTGTTTTTAGTCGTCTCGGTCGGTGGAGCCGTTCTCTTGCACCGATTGGGGTTATGGTCCAGCCAAACGCTGAATTCGCAGTGGCTATGGGTCGCTTTACTCGCGTATTGCTTGGCGCTGGGGGCGATCATTGCCTCTCAATCGGATGATCCAGTAGGAGATAAGGTTGCGGTCCTGTGTGTTCTTGCGGTCCTGTTCATCTTCAGATTTGTCGGGCGGTTGCAGATCCCCGCCGTTGAATGGGCGTACGCTGCATTGATCGGGGTTGGTATCACTCAGTTGATGAAGCGCAAATCCATGAATTGAATCCGAAAACAATGTGTAGAACCGGTCCATGGATGAGCATGTTCCGGTTCTCTTTTGTTAGACATCCGTGATAACAGTTAAGAAAAACGTAAGAATCAGAAGGCAGAAAGCGCGCTATTTTCCGATACAATAAGGGTATGAACAAAGCAGGAAGAATACTGAGATAATAAGAAACAAGTCTTTGCATGTAAGAATTAGTGACGAAGTCACGGGGATGTCCGCAAGTGCGCCTCTGAGACGAGTCCACACCGACATCCTTGTTGTAGTCGAGTGGACGAAGTCGAGGCGAAGCACGGTGGACTCCCCTGACGATGTCACATTAATGCAATTCATCCAGTTGATTCGACCTTGTCCGCAGTATGAATCTTTAAAAGATTTTTCGATCGAATGTCACAAAACGGGGTTCTCATTCGATTCTATAGTGAGAGGATAAATAAGAAACTTGAAAAACTATTTTAGCTTTGTCCCATTTGGGCGTTCTCGTTAGTTATTATAGTGAGGGAAAGGAGGAGATCAGGTGCCGTATCTGGTATTGGGTTTATTGTTCGTCGCATTTGCCGTACATGCGATGTATTTGTGGGATACATATATCAAAGCGAACGACATCCGCTTTTGGATTCTCTTGACGACGAAGGCGATCTTCTTTTTGCTCGTGATCAACTCGTTTTTCCCGACGATTGAATTTACCAACGGCCAGTCGGCCATCCTCTACCTGATGAGCTTGGCACTGATTGCGGCAGCAGCGGTACCGCTTCACAAGGTGAAGCGAGAGCTGCAGGCGGATTTGGACTAGCGGATCAGGTTCGCTTGGATGTGCTCGGCAAATAGTTTTGCTCTGGAAGGTAATGTGGGGTTTCCTTCGACGGAGGCGACATTGTGGGCGCGCACTTCGAAGGAAAAGCAGGGCGGAAGAGCAAAGGTCTTGTTAACATGGAGGGCGCTGATAAGCTGCCGGGAAAGGAGCTCGGCGCCGGTGTGACCCGCGACGATGATGCTGAAGAGCCGCTTATCGTAGAACTTTCGCTTGCGAAACAGCGCGGTCATTCGATTGATGGCGCTGACGATATTGGCGGGGAGCATGTCATTATAGTTCGGTGCGAGGATGAGCAGTGCGTCGCACGCCTCAATGGACGGGTAAAGGCTCTCAACGACATAGTCGTCGTAGATGCACCGGGTCTGTTCGCCCATTTTTTTACATATTTCATAGGCACATCCGCGGCAGTCGCGGATGTTTTGATTTCCAAAGGAGAGGAGGTCGTAGTCGACACCTTGCAGATGCTGAGCGACCTGATCCCACACGGCACGGGTGGCGGAGACACCTTCTCGTCCAATGGTCCACACGGAGAGACGCGGTCTCTCTTTTTTTTCGTGCGGGGTAAGGAGCCGTTTGCGGGCGCCTTCCAATTGCCCGGTAAGGATTTTCTCGGACGTAGCACCCAAGGCATCGCTTAAAGCATCTAAATTCTCCAAGTCCTGTGATGCCTCCACCAACGAACGGCCCGGCAGGTGTGCGCCCATCCGATTGGTCAGATACAGGTACCGAATGCCGGCTTCCCTTGTGAAACGCAGTGTTTCGCTTTCCACAAAGCAGGCGACGGTCGTGTCTCGAAAGGCGGTGGGGAGCTGTTTTTGCGCACACAAAAAATCCATCATCGGCCGGTCGTTTCCGATCCCGTTCACACCGGAGGCGAGTAATAGCGTCTTACCGGTTAGATCTTCTAGCTGCATTTCACTCGTCGAAAAGAAGGAGAAATCGGGAAATGTGTGTTCGATGCGATGTCTGGCTGTCTGGCTCAAATTGTCGGAAAAAATGACGATTCGGTTCATGGGGTCACGTCCCGTAAGATTTGTAGGGTTTCGGTGAGTCTGTTTTGCAGTGCAGAGGGTACCTGCATTCTCTCCACATACAAGATATCGTTTGCGATTCGGATACGGCTGCCGAAGTAGATGTCAGAGAGAGACGCGGCACCGTAAAACCATTCTCCCTTGAGCAGCGATCGGATGGAGAGCGCGCCGCTGGACAAAGCCGGCCCGTAGAACGGTTTCGCACCGAGCGCTCGAATGGCGAGATTGGCTTCTTTTGTAAGCTGCGTGAGCTGTTCGGAAACCGCATCGTCATAGGCGGTAAGCGAGTTGGCGATCCAGAGGCCGTGGCCGTGGGGGCCGTACGCACGCCCTTCGCTTGGGTACTCCGGTGCATAAACTTGGGCATAGGCTGCGGCTCTTGCGTGCATGACGCCGAGCCCCAAACCGAGGATGCGCTCGCGGGGCAGCACCCCTGACAGTTCTTTCGCGGCGTAGTTGCAGAGCGCGTCGACGGGGTCGGAGAGGACGAGGAGCCTCCCTTGAAACTCTGCGCTCTTGATCCCCTCGAGATAGCCGTGCAGAATCCCCTTGTTTTTTTCGTACTGCATCATGCGAACGTCCTGCCCGGGCTCGAGCGTTTTCGGCACGCCGGCGGACGCAGCGAAGACGAGGAGGTCGCAATTGTAGAGATCCTCTTCGGCGACTGCGTGTACCGGTGGAAACAGTTCGTCGTTGGCGGAGCGAATATGGGACAGCTCCATGGCAAAGGCGCGGGCCGCATCGTATTGCCTTGCGTAGACGCCGAGCGTGAGGAAGTCCTCGCCCAGTAAGCGAAGCCCCAAGGCGCAATGTGCGCCGACGTCTCCCAAGCCGATGATGTGCACGCGCGCAGGAGAAAGTGCTGCGGGGAACGGGCGTGCTTGGTTCGCAATTTGATAGTGCAAGAGTCCATTATCCACCCAAGGCAACAAATCCGGGATCCAAGAGTAGCCGACGGTGCCGGCTACGTGTTCGATCGACTCGTCGCCCTCCACTTGGAGGGGATGCGTGATGCCGAAAGTCATTTTGGCGGTTCTCGGATCGCGAGTGCCCAAGTAGATCAGCGGACGATGAGGATCGGCGTTTTCTAGCGTACGTTGCCCGATGATATTACTCATCGTCGTGCTCCGATCCGCGAATGACGCTGGTTTTTAGGCGGTTCAACAAACTGAGGTCGTTACGTATCGAGTTGGACACGGTTTGGTCCATGTCCTCCAAGCCCTTATAGTCGGGGATGCGGGGGTGGTGCAGGATGTCGAAAATATCGCGCAGGGGCACGGTCTTTCCGTTTTGCTCCAAATACACGCGCTCAAGTTGCGTAAACAGGGCGAGTGCATTTTCCAGGCAGACTTCGCTCAGCGCGTAGATGTCTTCGTTTTTCCCTTCTTTAATGAAAGAAGGTGAGACATACGGCAGCAGCATATTGATGCTGGGGATCAGCGTGCCGTTCACAAGAGCCGTTTGGACCATATCGCCGCCGATATAGGGCACGAGGTCAGACTCTTTAAACCAGTAGCGCAGGCGGGGCACGAAATAGGAGTAGTCGACGTCCAAGTTCTCCGCCATGGCGAACTCGAGCCCTTTCATGCTGAGGATGCCGACGAACATCTTGTCGAGCTGTACGCCGTTGTTTTCCAAAGTGGGTTTGACCACGCGGATGCGGTAGCCTTTGTGCAACAGGTCGTCGACGAGCATAACCGGTTTGTCGAACGCTTCGATCGTGCGGCACTGCTCATCCAGCGGAAGATAGTGCGGGAAGGAGCGAACGGTAAAGCCTTCGATCTTTTTGTCGTAGGTTTTTTCGGTGTGGATGGTCTTGGTGATGGTGTTCGGCACGATCTCTCCGTTGAGGTGCTCTCCGAACGGCACGCACATCTTGTCGCCGAGCTGCCTAGGTTCCGTCGGGATGATCGGCACCTGATTGTACTTGGTGATCCGCTCGATCAGCTTTTGGTTGATCATGGAGCGGGTGAAGGAGAGGATCAGCGTATTGGGGAAGAGGCGTGTCATGGCCTCTTTCAGTCGGCGACGGCTCTCTTTGATGGTCTGCAATACCGACGGGTGCTGATTGTACGGTTTCTTAATATATTTTTCGATATTCAGGTTCAAGGTGACCGGGTTTGAGGTGTCGACGAGCATGGTGTCGTGCACCGGGTCGCGCGCGATATACCGGAAACCGGATTGGAGCAGAAGGTCGGTATACTCTTTGTTGTAGCGCATCTTGTTCGTAAAGAGCATATTGTCGTAGTTGTTGGAGACGATATGCGCATAGGCTTCGTTGATCAGCTCCTCGCGGAGGGTGGTGTATTCGCGGCTGATGAACACGCCGTGCAGATACGCGATCGGCCCGCGGGTGCTCTCGCGGATCACGGAGATCGTCGGGATGTGCCGGAAGAAGTGGTACAGGTCGATGATCTCGATTTTTTCGTAGATGGCGACACAAAGCAGCTGATGGGTGTCGGTGGTGTAGAACCGCAACACCGTCGGCTTCTTATCGCGAATGTGCTCGCGGATGTCCTCCTGTGTGACGGCGCTGATAAAGCCGTAGTCGTCCTCATTCATGAGCTTGGACGTCTCCAGCGTATATTTGCTGCGGGAGATCGTCGTCTTAAAGGGGTCGTCTCGTTTATAGAGCTTGTGCTCCATGATAAAGTCGCGCACCATCGGGTTGACGAGGTGGTTGATGTCGCGGTTGTTGTCGATGGAGTCGCGGATCAAAGTGGAGCTGATGAACTGTAAGTCCATGTCTAAGGCGAGCAGTTCATAGGGACCGGTGAGGCGCTCCCTGATCTTCTTCTCCGTCTTTTCTCCCATTTGGGCATGGCGCAGGTAGATCAGGTGAGGTAACTTTTTGAGGGTCTCATTCTGCCGATACGCGCTCGCGTTTTCTACGACATCGGCACCGACGAGCAGGGAGATCTCATGGCCCTCAAACAAGCGGGTGAGCGTACGGATATTCTGTTCGTTGCTGATATTGATCGGGATATCCGAAGGGAAGATGTAGATATTGCGCTCCGAGCTGATGGACATCTCCACGATCTTTTCTCTTGTGAGATACGGCAGCGGTTTCTTCGACCACGAGAACTCGTCGATCGAGATATACACTTCGTAACCCATATTGCGCACGTCGCGGCAGATGGCGAGGTGACCGGAGGAGAAGGGGTCAAAGGTGCCCGGGAAGAAGGCGATGCGATCCTGATTGGGGACTTTGATCTCTCCGTGCGTGAGCTGATATTCGGTGATGCACTTATAGATCTGGTTGAGCGAGTAGGCATTGCTCAGATAGGTAAAGCCGTCGTCTTTCGTGGTCAACATGGTGAGGATATTCTTGCCGTATTCGCGCAGATAGTACGCTTGGGTCTCCGGATAGATCAAATTGGAATTGAAGATATAGGAGCCCAGTACGCCGAAGGCCTCGGTGTGTACGAGCGTCTTCGGAGAGGAGATGATTGAGATCAACAGCCCGATCATGCGATTTCTTCGCTGATTGTGCACGGACGTATCTTCATCGGTTTTTTCGATATAGAGGTCGTAGAGTTCGATTGCACGGCCAATGGAATGCAAAATGGCATGGAGGGTTTCCATGCTGGCGGTCTTCAGCTTAATATCAAAGTCGTTGAGGATCTCGTTGAGTTCATGCGGCGGCAAGTAGAGAAGGATCTCACCCAAATATTTCGGGATTAGGCGAACGAAGTTGTAATTGTTCATCTCGAGTCCGCGCAAGAGCTCGACAGCGGTGTCGTTGACTTCTTCAGGCGCCATCACTTTCACAAGCGTGACGAGAGCTTGGCCGGCGTTTTCGCGGACGAGGTCGTATTCACTGACTTTCAGGAGATTACAGTAGTGCATGGCGACGTGAAACAGTTTGTTACGGTGTTGTTTGGTCGCTAAGCGGAGGATCTCGATATTGGTCTTCTTGATGATCCATGGGGTGTCGGCTTTGAGATTTTTCAGGAATAAGGTGGACATGGAGTCGTCGATCGAAGCAAAACACTCTCTGAGTCGAGCGGGCATCGCGGCGTCGTCGATCATGTGCTCGGACAGCGAGAACAAGAGAAAACTTTTGGCGAGCGGTCGGCACTCGGCTTCCGCTTCGATCAACTCTTGCACCTTTTTGCGAATCACAGGGCGCGCCAAGAGGACGTCATGCAGCTGGTGGAGCAAATCTAAGACGACGAGTTCAGTTTCTTCTGAGCCTTTTTCCAAGAGACGCAACAGGAATCGTTCGATCCCCTTCAGTTGTGGTTCGTTGAGTTCGTGAAACGGGACATAGAGCAGTGTCCGCGCGAGGATGATCGGGGTTTGTCCGGTAAAGTCGTATTCGTCGCTGTACCATCGCAGAAAGATATCCGTATAGGGGGATAGCTTTGCGTCGATGAGGCGAAAGAGCTCCTTGTGAATGGAGATCAGATTGTATTGCAGGCGATCTTTGTGATCGAGGAGGTTCACATCGGGAAAGAGGATCGTGCACAGCAGATCCTGATACGCCTTGGTCCCATGTAAGGTGTCGTACGCGACCGAGGGCGGGATTTCTTTTTTATAGTCATCGTCATAATTGGCGACGATATAGCCGATCAGTCGTCCGGCGTCGCGCCGAATATCGTCGGCTTCCGACAGGAGCAGGTCAAATAAAAACTGCATGACCATTTTCTTTTGCTTTAAGGTGAAGTACGAAGAATACTCGTACAAGAGGTCCAAGTACTGGCGGAGCGTCAGCTTGTCGTTTTCGCCGCGCACGGTCTCCATGAGCGCGTTAAAGCTGTCATCGCGCGAGAAGCGGTGCATGACATTGAGGTTGTGGTCGATGGAGAAGTCTTTGATATTGCGGATGACTTCCTCGCCTTCCATGAGGGCGAAGTGGGAGAAGGGTTTGCGCAAGGTCTCTCGGGTCGGCGTAATGCCGGGGTCGACCTCGATACCGAGCCGCTTCAGGTAGATCTCAAAGTCGACGAGTCGCGCGTAGACGCGCGTGTAGCGGTTGCGCTTGGCTTCATCGACATTGTCGAGCTTGTCGAGGATGACCTGATAGGACTCTTGTAATGAGATGATCGACATCGTGTCGATGCCGTCGATGCGCAAATTTTTCACGCGGAAATCGGCGTAGATGAGGAGTAGCGCTTCGATGGTCAGATTGTAGAGCTCCAGATCCCACGTGGAGTGGTTGGTGGCGATATTGCCCATCTTTTCCAACCCGCGCTTTTCATACCACTCGTACGTATAGAAGTAGTGGTAATAGGCGATTCGCTTGGCTTCGTCCCCTTTGACGCCGTATTTACCGACATCGTGACAGAGGGTGGAGCCCACGACTAAGCCTAAGTCGATTGGAAGACCGGCATCTCGAAGTTGCCTTGCGATATGCATGCCGACGGCGTTGACATAGATCACGTGCTGGATCGTGTTGTATCCGCGCACGGCGATGTCGATCTTCATCATTTCGTAGATGCAGTTTTCGGTGAATTCGCGTTTAAAGGTAAAGTACTCGGGGTGGATGTCGGGATAACGTTCTTCCTGCTCTGTCAACATTTGCATGGGATGTTGAAGAAGGCCGCCGTCTCCGGCTTCGTGCTCCAGCTCGTTGACGAAGCGAAGGCAGTCTAAGAAGATTTGGTGATAGGGGATGTGGTCGACGATGACCTGCTCCGAAAAACCGGAGAAATTGAGGTGCATCGTATAGGTCAGGATTTCGATGAGCCAATCTCTAACGTCTTTGTTGTAGATTCCTGCATAGAGCGGATGAAAGAGTTCTGCGAGCGAGAGGGCGTCGTAGCGCTTCGCACCCAGCATTCTCTCAAATTGCATATAGAATTCGATCCCCGAGAAATAGTCGCGGAGCGTTTTGTGATGCTTATCAAATGAGGTTCTTCTGAGTGCAACCTCCAGTACTTGTCGGATGTCTTTTGAAGGTGACATTTTACTTCCTCCTGATGAAACCAGTTTGCTCTATTTTATCATATAACCTCGGCATTGCAGAGAGGAGCGGGGTATCCTTGTTTGTCTTTCGTAAGATTTAGCGCTGTTCACACTTTTCGATCTATGATAAACTATGTCATGAGGTGTACCTATGACTGATTTATTAGATCAATTGGAGCGTTTCTTCTCGACGAAGATCTTTGGAAACTTGAGTTTATATGATGTGTTGGCCAATGGACTGAAGTATGTATTTGTGCTGATCATCTTCTATTTCATCTTCCAGATCGTGCGTTTGATTTACTTGGACATCAAGTCGATCGATCGCGACGAGACGCCGTCCAATGTGTATTTACGTTTGATCACAAGACCTGAAACCCTAAACTATAAAGTCAATGAGCTGTACTATTTAAACCCTGAAAATAGCATCGGCCGCGGGGATCAAAACACGATCGTGTTTAAGGACCGCTTTATTTCGAAAGATCATGCGACTCTTACCGAAAAAGGCAACGAGTATTATCTGGAGGACTTGAAGTCGGCCAACGGAACCTTTGTGAACGATCGAAGGATCGTTCAGCCGACGGCGCTTGCGAATCGCGACGTGATCCGATTAGGCGATGTCGAGCTGCTGTTTGTCAACGAGGTAGAAGGACATGAACAATAAGCGAATGGCCGAGCGGTCGTTGAGGCGCTCGGTCTTACTGTTTCAGGTGTTGGCGCTGTTTTTGATTATTATCTACGACCGGGATGTGATGAACTCCAACCGGTTGTATTTTGCCGCGCTCTTAGTCGGCGTTACCTATATCGCCAATCTTGTGGTACGGAAGTTCTTCAAAGGCGAGCCGTATCTCTTTATTATCGCAACGTTCTTGCTGTCGATCGGCACGATCATGATCTTCCGATTGGACGACGGTTCGGGCTTTCGGCAGATCGTTTGGATACTCGCGGGTTTTGCCGTGTTCTTTTTGAGTTATTTCGCAATGAAAGTGATCCCCAAACTGGACCGAATTCCCTTTGTCTATTTCGGGCTGGCCATGCTACTGTTTTTGGCGACGCTCGCTATCGGGCGCGATATCAACGGCGCAAGAAACTGGATCTTTGTCGGACCGATCTCGATCCAACCGACGGAGCTCTCTAAAATCCTGCTGGTTTTGTTTATCTCATCGTACTATACGCAAAGAAAGAAATATGAAAAGCTGCAGTTCCGTGGATTCCCCGTCGGAAAGTTTCTCCTCTTGGGCTGTGTGTACATTTTGATCGCACTGGCAGTCTTGCAGCGCGACTTGGGGACGGTCATGATCTTTGCCGTCACCTATCTGGCGCTTCAATACATTTATGAGCCCGAACGCCGGATGATCCTCTACAATTTTGGCCTGATGTTCCTCGGGGGAGGAATGGCGACTTTGCTGTTCTCTCATATTCGCGTGCGGATCACGACATGGATCAACCCGTGGGCGACGATCGACAGCACGGGGTATCAGATTACACAGGCGCTGTTCGCCATCGCTTCGGGTGGTTTCTTCGGTTCGGGGATCGGGCTTGGGATGCCGCAATCCATACCGCTTGCGGAGACGGACTTCATCTTCGCCGCCATATGTGAGGAGATGGGCATCTTCACCGGTATCGGCATCATCATGCTGCTGCTGCTTTTTGTCTACCGTGGGTATAAGATCGCCTTTCGGCAGACCGTTCCGTTTTATCGCATGACGGCGATCGGCTTATCGACGATGTTTGCCGCGCAGAGCCTGATCATCCTCGGCGGAGTACTCAAGCTGATCCCGCTGACGGGGATCACGATTCCCTTTGTCAGTTACGGAGGCAGCTCGATGCTTGCGAGCTTTATTGCGCTGGGCATCCTGCAATATCTGTCGAAGGAGCGGAAAGGAATTGTGAATGGAGACTAAACGAATCGTACGGCTGGTGACCGCCATCAGCTCATTATTTGTACTACTGGTTGTCTATATGGTCTTTTTTCAGTTCTTTCGCTCGGAGAAAATCGCAAAAAATTCGTACAATCAGCGAATGTCCGTGAACGAAGACGAAATTGTCCGGGGCGACATCTTCGACAAAAACCGCGAGCTGCTCGCAACGACCTATACAAATGACGCGGGTGAAAAGAAGAGAGACTATCTCTATCCGATGCTGTATGCGCATCTGATCGGCTACAATCACGTTTCCTATGGAAAGACCGGCTTGGAGCTCGCCTACAATAACGAATTGTTGAATGTGGAAACGCAAAAGACTTTCGGTCAGCTGAAAAACCTGATTGCGCCGACAGGCGAAGGAAATGATCTGGTCCTCACGATCGACAATCGCCTTCAAGAGCGCGCTTATGGTTTGTTAGAAGGGCACAAAGGATCTGTCGTCCTCATGAACTATAAGACAGGCGAAGTGCTCGCGATGGCCGGACGGCCGTCCTTTAACCCGCTCAATCTAGATGAAAACTGGGATGATCTCCTGCAAGATGAAAGCAGCCCGCTGCTCAATCGCTCCACGCAGGGGCTCTACACGCCGGGGTCTTCCTTTAAGGTCGTGACGGCGGCAGCGATTCTGGAGAACCTAAGCCGCGAACAACAAAAATACGTCGACAAGGGAGAGACCGTCGTCGACGGCTATACCATCCGCAACTATCTGAACGAGACTTTCGGAGAGATCACGCTGCGTGATGCGATCGTCAACTCGGTGAACACCTATTTTGCGGACAAAGGGGTCGAGGTCGGAGCCGGCGCGCTGAATGACAGCGCCGAGAAGTTTATGTTGGACAAGTCGGTCCCGTTTGATATCCCGATTGCCATTTCACAAGCGCCATATGCCTCACAGCGCGGTTTGACCGAGATCGCCGCCGCAGCCTTCGGACAGGGGAAGACCTTGGTGACTCCGATGCAGATGGCGATGATTATCGCAGCGATCGCGAACGACGGGCAAATGAACGCGCCGGTACTCGTGTCTCGCGTGATCAACCCGGAGGGTGAAGTAATCGAAGAGAAGACGACTCACAGCCTCTCGCAGGTCGTCGCCGAAGGATACGCGCTGGAACTGAAGGATGATCTCGTGGCAGCCGTTGAAGCCGGCTCACGCGCATATATCGAAGGGCAGACCGTCGGAGGAAAGACCGGTACCGCCGAGACTTCATCCGGACTGACGCACGCCTGGTTTATCGCCTTCCTGGAGAATGAAGATTTGCCACTCGCTGTTGCGGTGGTTTTGGAAGAAGATGGAACGCTCGGCGGACAGACCGCAGCGCCCATTGCCCGCGAGATGTTTTTGGATGCTCTGTATTTGCAGGAATAACAAAAAGCCCCGCTTGGGGCTTTTTACAGGAATTTGTCTTTGAGATTGGTCCAGTAGTAGTTTTTGTTGAAGACGAGGCGCCGTATGTATCGGTCGGCGATGTCAAATTTGAGGTTTTGAATTTGTCGAAACTTCAGTTCCATTCCATCGGCGATGACGAGCATCGAGCTCGCGTAGCGCTTTTCGGGCACGATATCCATGATCGTATCGTTCGGAATGACGATGGAATTGTACAGCGAGCGATAGGCTTTGGAGTTGATCGGCGCCAAGGGCGTCAGCTGGTACCCATTTAAGGAAGGGTAGAGGATCGCGCCGCCCGCGGAGTAGTTGTAGGCGGTACTGCCGGCCGAGGACGAGACAATCAGTCCGTCTCCGGAGAAGTTTTGCAGATGGCGATCGGCAATATAGACTTGCAGATGGACGACCTGCGAAGTCTGATTGCGCACGACGAATTCGTTGAGTGCATGTAGATGAAAGGTGCGTTCCCGTGTTTGGATATGGCATTCCATCAGGTGGATCTTGTCGACGGTATAGTTATCGGATTTGAGGTTTTTGACGAACTCTTCGAGCGCGGTTTTGTGAATCTCCTGAAAGAATCCGAGATGCCCGGTGTTGATCCCGACGAAAGGAATGGTCGGAAACGACGTCTTATGGACGGCACGTAAAAATGCACCGTCTCCGCCGATACAGATGTTCAGCGCGGCGCGCGGGTCGTTGTCGTCGGTGACTCGGTATCCGTTATGTTGCAGGAGTTTTCGTAACTTTTGCATCGTAATTTGCGAATCTTTATTGCGGTTCGCAATGATATTGATTAAACCGGATTGCATTAGATCCTCCTTCGTAGGATGATATATAGTATACCATGTTTCGTAGAAAGAAGGCATTGATGGAAGACTCGGGTTCAAAGGATTACCTACAGATAAAGAATAAGGAACGGTATCCGGTCCGATTGGAGGCGCTATTTGCCTCGCAGGGGCTCTCCCGAAATGCGTTTATCGAAGTGTATCGTACAGGACTTGCATCGTTAAAGGGTAAGGTCTTGTCGCGTAACGCAAAAGTTCCGCCGGGAGGTGAGGTCCGGCTCGCGATCGAAGATGAGCCGGTGGACTATCGGCCGGAGCGGATCCCGATGCGCGTTCACTTGGAAGACGCCCACTTTCTGATCGTGGACAAGCCGGAAGGCATCCCCATGTTGCCACAGCAGGGACGGGAAGACGGCTCGCTGGCAAATCGCGTACAAGGGTATTATGAGGTACGCGGACTGCATCGGAAGGTGAGGTTCGTTAACCGTATCGACCAGGGCACATCGGGCATCGTAGTGATCGCCAAACACAAATACGCACAAGCCTATCTCCAAAAACAGATGGATGCGGGCGAAGTAGAGAAACACTACCTGGTCGTCGCAGAAGGTGAGTTTCTCGAAGAGGAAGGGAAAATCGAGAAGCCGCTCTTGAAAGACCCGGACTCACACCGCCGAATTGCACACGCTGACGGTGCGCGGGCGCGTACGGACTACCGAGTGATTGGGCGTACCGAAAGAGGCACGCTGCTTTATGTAACGCTGCACACCGGGCGAACGCATCAGATCCGTGCGCACTTGGCGGAGATCGGCCACCCGATCGTTGGCGATACGCTGTACGGTGCCAATGCTTCGGACCGCATCTATTTGCACTCGTTTTCATTTGCGTTTCGCGATTGGGAAGGCCGAAAGAGGCTGATCCGATCGCTGCCTGACGCGGTTTGGGGCCTCTCTGACGCGGACATTGAGTGAGGGAGCGGGACAAGGTTGTCAAACGGATAATTCTATGTTATAATCATCTTGTCTTTGAGGTAGTAAACCGTTTTAAATGAAACCGACATCTTTAATAAGGGATTGTGACTGTTCCCGACTGGATGGCAAGCCCCCTTTGAGGGGACGTCAGATACGAGGGGCAACAAACCCACCTTCACATACTGAAGGTTTTCATTTATCGTTTACCACCCAAAGATCCAGATGCTTCGGCATATAAGAATCCCCTTTCACTTCGGTGAAGGGGGATTTTTTCTGATGCTATAACAGGTGAATCGGATATTTCTTACGCTCTTTATACTTGAAAATGTACTTAAAGCCGAGATTCTTTAAAAGGCGCTCGGTCGCCCGAAAGTCTGCGAGGATGTGGTCCGGGCGATGGGCATCGGAGCCCATCGTGAGGAGCTCTCCGCCGAGTTCCCGGTAGCGGGAGAGGATCTCTGTCTTCGGATGCGGATCGGTGAAATTTCGTCGTAACGGTGCCGTGTTCACTTCCAGTGCTTTTCCATTGTCGATCAGGAATTGTAGGATCGGGTCGATCCAATCCTGTAATTCGGAAAAATCGGGAAAGGGTTCATGACGAGGCAGATATCGATCGATATAGTCGATATGCGCGAGGGCGTCAAAGTCACTGAATGCCGCAATACAGCTCAGCATATCTTCATAGTACATCGTGAGACACTCGGTGACGGAATATCGAAGTACCAATTGAGATGCGATATCCATATGCCGTACGGTGTGAATGCTTCCCAAGATGAAGTCGAAAGGGCCGGACTGCACAAAGTCTTCATAGCGATCGGTGTCGCCGATTTGCAGGCCGATCTCTGCACCGGAGAGGATTTCCAGTTTGCCTGCATGGGTGTATTTCAGCTGATTGAGCTTACGAAAATAATCTTCTACGCGAAAGACGACGTCCAGATTATTCTCTCCTACACCCAGTTCGACGTGGTCGGTAAAGCAGATGGTCTTTGCGTTTTTCTCGACCGCTTTTTTTACCATGTCCTCCATGATGATCTCGGTATCGATGGAAAAATCGCTGTGGATGTGCATATCGTACATTTCGGTCTCCTTAATTAGCTGTTTTGTGCCTGCAAGCGGTGAAGGATACTGTAAAGCCCGCCTTTGGCCAATAAACTGCGGTGCGTGCCCTGTTCGACGATCTCCCCGTGGGACAATACGAGGATGAGATCGGCGTTTTGGATCGTGGAAAGACGGTGGGCGATGGCGATGGTGGTGCGGTCCTTCGTCAATTTCTGAAGGGCGTCCTGCATACTCAGCTCGGTGTGCGTGTCAATGGAACTCGTCGCCTCGTCTAAGACCAGGATCGTCGGTTGGGTGAGCAGTGTGCGCGCAAATGCGAGCAGCTGTCTTTCTCCTGTGGAGAGAGTGACACCCCGTTCCATGACGGGTTCTTCATATCCGTGCGGAAGCTTTCGAATGAAAGGATCGGCATTGACATACTCGGCGACTTTGACGACGTCCTGTAGAGTGGCATCGGGGTCTCCGATGCGGATGTTGTCGGCGATGGTGCCGGAGAACATGAACACATCCTGTAAGACGATGCCGATTTCGCGACGTAATGTCTGTAGGTCCAGTGTACGGATGTCGACTCCGTCGATCGTGATCCGACCTTTTTGGATTTCGTAGAATCTCGTCATCAAATGGATGATCGAGGTTTTGCCGGCGCCCGTGGCGCCCACCAGTGCTAGGGTCTGCCCGGGTTCGACGGTGAAACTCACATCTTTTAATACCCAGTTTTCACCTTCATATGCGAACCATACGTTTTCAAAAACGATGCGTCCCCGCATAGGAGACAGCGATGCGGGGCGTTCGGCTTCGCGAATGGTTTCGTCCGTGTCCAAGACATCAAAAATGCGTTCGGACGAGGCCATCGCGGACTGCAGGATATTGTATTGCTCGGTGAGATCGAGTATCGGCTCAAAAAATCGTTGCAGGTAGTCGACGAAGGCATACAATACGCCGAACTCCAATACACCGCCCATGACATATCCGCCGCCGACCCAGATCAGTAAGGCGATGCCGAGCGAACGGATGAACTCGACGGATGGCCGGAAGATCGAAAACAGGAGGACTTCTTCCCGGGAGATATCGCGATACAAGCGATTGAGCCCGAGAAATCGCTCCAACACCTTCTTCTCTTTGTGAAAGACCTGCGTGGTCATCATACCGGACAGATTCTCGGCGAGGTATCCGTTGAGAGTTGAGAGCTGGGCTCGTGACGCTCGGTAGTTCTTTCGGATGCGCTTTCGGAAAAAGATGGCAAATAGCAGGATCAACGGGGTGAGTGACAAGCTATAAAGGGCAAGCCTACGGTCCAATTGAAAGAGCATGATGACGACGCCCCCTAAGACCAACACGTCTTTCATGAGGTTCAGCAGTACCGACGTGTACATTTCGTTCAGGTTCTCGGTGTCGTTGGTTACCCGCGTGACCAGACGCCCGGTGACTCGTCGATCAAAGAAACCCAGAGATTGTTTCAATATATGGGCGAATGTAGACCGACGGATTTCAAAGATGATATTTTGACTGGTTCGGTTGAGCCACAGCACTTGGAGATAGTCAAAGGCGAACTGTGAGATCAGCGCCAGCAAAAAGAGCGCCCCGAGAATCCATAGTCCGGATCGGTCATCAAAGCGCAAGCTTTCGATTTGAGCTCGGTCCAGCGGTCTTTCATCGATGACTTGGGCTCCCTCTATCGTTTGCAGGACAAAACCGTCCGGTCGTTCAACGACGAGCGCATGGGTTGAGGGCAGTGCATCGTCTCTAGCGACCCGGGTATAGTATCGCCTATCAATCTGAGCGGAGTCTCCGTCAGGGAGGTGCTCAGAGATCGCCAGCGGTTTATGCAGACCGTTAATGTGATCGTCGATCGCGACTTTTAACACATACGGTCGCAACAGATCGAGAAATGTGGACAGGAGCATCAGAATGCCGATGATGAGGAGCGTCACCCGGTAGGGTTTCGCATATTGCACGAGTCGCATGAAGAGCGAATGGTCGTACGATTTTCCTTCAAATTGTTCCTCGTGATGGTCCATCAGCTCACCTCCTGTTCGAGTTGCTGTTTATGATACAGATCGTGATAATAGCCTCGTGTATCCATTAATTCCGCATGTGTCCCGCGCTCGGTGATGCGCCCGTCTTCGATGACCAAAATGAGGTCGGCGTGCATCAGACTGAGCACCCGGTGGCTGACCAACAGACAAGAGGTCTCCACTTTGCGAATATGCGACAGAATGTCCTCCTGTGTCTTTGCGTCGACGGCGGATAGGCTGTCGTCCAGGATGAGCACGGGAGCGTTTTTGAGGATCGCTCGTGCCAATGACACCCGTTGCTTTTGTCCACCGGACAAGGTGATTCCGCGTTCGCCCAAAATGGTGTCGTATTGAGCAGGGAATCCCTCGATCGACTCATGAACGGAGGCGAATCGAGCGGCCGCTTCGATTTCTTCGAGCGCAACATCACCGTCGGAGGAGAAGGCGATATTGTCTGCGATCGGGTCGGAAAACAGGAATACATCTTGTGGCACATAGGCGATATTGTCGCGCAGACTCTGCAACGAGAGGTCGCGAATATCGACGCCATCGTAGAGAATGCGCCCGCTGCCTACGTCAAAAAGGCGGACGACAAGCTGGGCGATCGTGCTCTTCCCGCTGCCGGTGGGGCCGATGATACCGACCGTGGTGCCCGGTTTCAGCGTGAAACTGACATCGGTTAACGAGGGTTCGCGCGCTTCGGGATACTGAAAGGTGACGTGATCAAATTGGATCGAGCCTTTCGGGTTTTCAAGCTCCATCGGTTCTTTGGATTCGACGATGGTCGATGACTGTGCAAAGATCGCGTTGAGTCGCTCCATCGAGGCGACACCCCGCTGCATGATATTGACGATAAAGCCCATGGCCATCATCGGCCAGACCAGCAATCGGATATAGTTGTGCATCGCGATAAAGGTACCCAGGGTCATTGTGCCGTCCATAACGCGAAAGGAACCGTAGAGGAGAAGAACCAGGAAACTGATCGCAGAGATCATTTGGATGACCGGTCGGAAGAGACCGGATACGCGGATGAGCGCCATCGTCTTTTCGCGGTTATTTTCGTTGACGGAAGAAAAGCGCGCATTGGTGCGCTCTTCGGAGGCGAAGGCCTGAATGACGCGAATCCCCGAGAAGGACTCCTGGGTGATGTCGGTCAGTCCGGAAAAAGCATCCTGCACCGCTTTTGACCGCTTGTGAATGGTCGTGTTGAACCACCACACGACACCGCCCAGGAAGGGCAGCGAGGAAAGGGCGATCAATGTCGTCATCCAATCGGATGTGCGCACCATAATAAGAATGGCAAACAGCGACATAAAACTCGCATCGAATATCATCATGACGCCGGGACCGAGTGCAAAGCGGACCGTTTGAATGTCGTTGGTCGCATGCGCCATAAGGTCGCCGGTCTTCTGTTTATGGAAGAAACGCATGTCCAGTGTGGTTAAGTGCTGAAAGAAGCGGTTTCTGAGGTCGTATTCGAGTTCGCGAGAGGTGCCGATGATCAGCATGCGCCACAAAAAGCGACCAAAGGAGATGCCGAAACCGATCGCGATTACGAAAAGAGCTTGTATGATCAGATTGTCTTTGGTCATGGTCTGCATCTGTAATTGGTCGGTGACGGTTTTTAAGACTTGCGGCATCAGGAGTTGTAATACGTCAACCAGCCATAAGAATAATAAACCAAATGTATAGCGCCATTTGTGTCGCTGCAAAAACGGCTTTAGTGTGAGAAATTCTTTCATTCATGCCCTCCCCAAAATCAGTCTTCATTATAGCACACGGGTTTCAGGGTTATTCTCATTGGGTTCATCAGGACGAGATTCATTATTCACTGACTATGATTTGATATTTTCGATGCACTTATCGTGAAAACGTGTTTACTTGACGTCTCAACGGGTATAAAGTGAACAGCAATAAAGAAACCAAAGGAGTGTTGAACATGAGTCTAAGAGACGTATTATCAGAAGCAAGACGCGAACGCGAGCGTAGAGATCGAAACGAGACAGTTCGTAAAATCGCGGTAGGGACGATCATCGGTTCGGTGATCGGAGTCGCATCCGGTCTCTTATTTGCGCCAAAATCGGGGAAAGAAACGCGGGACGACATCGCGACCTATGCGAAGGACACGACGGACGAAGTGAGACTGAGAGCGGGTGAGGCCTATGACACCCTGCGAGAAAAAGAAGCGAGACTTCGCACGGATATTAAAGACAAATATGAAACTTTCGTCGATCGCAATATGACGGAACTTGAGCCGGTCAAAGAAGATCTGCAAAACATCAAACAAGATGTCAATAGCCTGTTCAAGAATGCCAAAAATGCAGCGGTAAAGACGGTCAAAGAGAAAAAAGAGGAAGCGGAAGATCTGGCTGAGGATGTGGCGGATGATGCTGCCGACAAAGCAGACGAAGTCAAAGACAAAGTGGAAGACGTCGTGGCGGACGTAAAGGATAAAGTGGAAGAAGTCACCGACGAGAAACCGTTATAGGTGATATGATGGGTCAAATAACCTTTACTCTCGGAGATATTCTAACGACATTGCTAATGGTCGCGGGTATCGTCGCGCTGGTAGCACTCGCCTTATTCTTATTGAATCTGGTGAAGACGCTGAAAAGTGTGAATACCATATTAGCCGACAATGAAAATGATATCCGAAAGATCGTTGCGGACCTACCGGTCATCACCAATAATGTCACCGGCATCACAGAAGAAGCGAATACATTGTTGTCGAGTGTAGGACCGGATGTGCAGTCGATGGTCGATTCCGCCAAGCACGTCGTTTCCAATGTGGAGAATACAGCCGTCAATCTGACCGATACGGTCGGGCTGGTGTCGGACTCGGTCGCGGACACGGCGCTGAATTTTCGACACAATGTAACCAATGCGCAGGATTATCTCGTGTTCATCTCAGAGATCGCCGATTTGGTGCGTGCGTGGATAAGAAAATAGAGCGACAAGAGCGTGCAAAAAGCATGCTCTTTTTGTTTTCCTAAAAAATCTATTTCCCTCGTCAAATCATTGCAAAACTCGCCTATCTATGATATTCTTGACAGTATCCTAGAGGGGGTGTCAACATGAAGAGAATCCACATTATCACGAATCCCTCATCCGGAAAACAAGAGGGGGAGCGCCTGGTATCGGAGCTGATCGATGAGTTGACGAACCGGGGGTGTATCGTTTCCAAATTTCTGACGGAAAAGAAAATGGATGCGCATGATGAAGCGATGCGAACAGAGGATATGGAGATCGACTGCATCGTCGCCTCAGGAGGAGACGGTACGGCAAACGAAGTGGTGCAGGGGCTGGCAAAGTTAAAGAAGCGAGCGCCGTTAGCGTTGTACCCGCAGGGTACAGTAAACGATTTCGCCACGTTTCTACAAATTCCTACGGACCCTGTTGAATTTGCGGATTTGTTGGTGCAAGGGCATAAAAAAAGCGTCGACATCGGCCAGATCGACGACGAGTACTTCTTAAATGTGGCCGCATTTGGCAATGTATCGAAGATCGGACACGAAGTCGACAGTGATAAGAAGACGGCGATGGGCCGTTTTGCCTATCTGTTGGAGGGCGTGAAGAAAGTCCCGTCACTCATGACGGATCCTTTGATCTTACGCGTGACAATTGACGATCAGGCGCCGATCGAAGAGGATTTTCTCATCGTTGCCGTTACCAATAGCCCTTCCGTCGGCGGATTTAAGAATTTTGCACCCAAAGCGGTGCTGTCGGACGGCCGATTGGATGTCGTCGGAATTCGCAAGACGAACATTGTCTCTCTCGGACAAATCATGATCGGGTTAAGTGCAGGGGAACATATTTCACATGAGGACGTCATGTACTTTCAAGCAAAGGAGATCAAAATTCAATCCGAAGGATCGGTCGCGATCGATATCGACGGAGAGGAAGCGGGGTCTCTTCCTGCCACAGTGCGCGTACTTCCGGGACATTTAGAAATGCTGATCCCATAAATTATTGGAGGAGGAAAATATGGCTGGAACACCCACAATTAAAGACGTAGCGAAACTCGCAGGGGTATCGATATCGACGGTTTCGCGCGTGATGAACGATTCGAAACCGGTAAGTCCCGAATCGCGAAGAAAAGTACTGGACGCCATCCGAAAATTGGATTTTAAACCGAACGAACTCGCTCGATCTCTTGTCATGAAGCGCTCAAACCTGATCGGCGTCGTCGTGAAGGACATCGGCATTCCTTATATGGCCGGCATCATTCGCGGAATCGAAGAAATCGGTAAGATGTATAAATTCGATATCCTTCTCTCCAGTTCTTACGGGGATGAAGAGAGCGAATTGGACACCGTCCAGTTCATGTTTACGAAACAGGTTGACGGGGTCATCCTGATCTCCGAAAAAACGACGGAGCGCGTGGTCGACTCCATTAAAGAACATAAACTTCCGTTCATCATCCTTGACAGGATTTATGAACAATCCAGAATTAATACGGTCGATGTCGACTACGAGCAGGCGGTCACGATGATCGTCAGCTATCTGGAAGAGATGGGGCACACGAATATCCTTCATGCCGGGCAAGATAAAGGCTCGCGAAGCGGCCAGGAAAAATACCGCGCGTACCGTGAAGCGATGCGGGCTCGCGGGTGGAAAGAGCATTTTCTTCCCGTCGATGGAACGACGCACAAGGAATACTATGACGCCTGCGCCAAGCTTTACGAATATGCGGTAAAAGAAAAAATTACAGCGGTTTTCTGTATGGATGATGCCCTGGCGATCGCCTTTATGAACTACGCGTACGATCACGGCGTGCAGGTTCCTGAAGAAATGTCCGTGTTTGGATTCGGCGATGAGTTTTATTCGTCCATCTATCGTCCGAAACTGTCGACGGTACGCATCCCGTACTATGATATCGGCGCCATCGCGATGCGCAAATTGATCAAGCACCTTCGCAAGGAGGAACTGATGAGTGAGAGCACGATCGTACCGATCCAGTTGGTAAAGAGGGATTCGGTTGCCGAGGTCTAGTCAGGGGATTAATAAGCGACTGCTCGCGGTCATTACCGGGATCTCGGTCCTACTCGCCGTGATTCTGTCTGTCGTGCTGCCGTCGTTAAAGCCTTTACCGGTGCGCATCGTCGACAATATCTTTTTAGGTGCGGTCGTCAATTTAGCGGCTTACCTCTATTTTCGTCTTCGCGCTTCCTCGGAAGCGAAAGTGCAACAAGACAGGATCAAAAGACGAAAGGATGAGGGGCGACTCAAAGTCGCGGAACAAGAGGCGCTGAAGCGATACGATATGTTTTCGATCTTTGAACGACACTTTGGAGTGTGCGCGCTAATTCTTTTTGTGTTGGCGACGATGGGTGCGATCATTGCGTCCTTATCGTAGGCCTTTGTTTTGGAGGTTCGTTTGAAAATCAGCAATACAATATGGGACCTGCGCTTTGCGTGTCCCTTACAACAATCTGCGCTTGGAACGGTACGACACCGATGAATGGCGCAGATTTTTGTGTGGAAAATATCGAAAGCCTTTATACGAATATTCCGATGCACTACGAGCTGCAAGAGAAGGTACGGATCGTTGCGAAAGGAGGCGTGATCGTTGAGATCGAGGCGAACCCTTCCGACGCATGGGAGAGAACCTCGTTTGCATTTGCTATTGATGGGAGCGGGTTCACGGGGTATCCCCTGAAAAGATATCGCATGGACCGTGATGAATGGAGAGAGCTGATTTTGAATGAAAAGGAACCCTATCTTGCGGGTCTTCGCTGGTTGCAGATGAAGCTGGCAGACGGATACGGTTGGGTCGCTGTGCCGATCCCGGAAGAAGACGATGGCGAGGAAATGGCTTTATTGAAACGCCTTGCTGCACACCATCCCATGACGCTTGAGCGTGTATCAGATTCTCTTCGAAAAGAGCCGCGTCTGGCGATCGGTGAACGTGCAGATCTGCGTTTAGAATCGAGCGACGGCCTCGTCCAATGGGTCATACGGAGCGGCGTTCCCGTTTATTGTCGGAGGATTTATGAGTACGGTAATTGAAGCATTTATTCTAATATTTACAGCGGAACTGGGTGACAAGTCCATGCTTCTGGCGATGACATTTGCGACGAGATTTCCGCTGCTGCCGGTTCTGGCAGGAATTTTTCTAGGCATCCTCGCCAATCACGGCGTGGCGGCTTTCGTGGGAAGCCAGGCGGGACGGTTGCTGCCGATGTCTCTTATTCAGCCGCTATCGGGCGTGCTGTTTCTAATCTTTGCTTTTACGGGACTTAAGGTTGAGGAAGAACATGAAGAAGACCGCGGCGTCGGGAAAAGCATTAGCCTCGCCGTTGCCCTCACCTTTTTTATCGGCGAGTTCGGTGATAAGACACAGCTGGCGACGATGACTCTCGCATCGACCAAGCCGGCGCTTTGGGTATTGCTCGGCACGGTCACGGCGATGATGTGCACGTCGAGTCTGAGCATATTCCTGGGGTCGCGCATCGGTAAGAAAATTCCCGAAATGCAAATGCGCCTCTTATCATGTGGGATCTTTTTAGCCTTCGGGCTCGTGAAGCTCAAAGAGGCGATGCCGATGACCTACTGGTTGGCTCTGATGGTTGTCGCCTTGTCGTTATTCGCTTTTTTGGCGGGACGTTTTTGGCGGATGCAAAAGAATCGGGAGACGAAACTACGCGAGACGGCGGAGACGCTCAAACGGCAGCGGGAGCTGCTTACGAATGCAACCGAACGGATGTGTTTAGGGCAAGAAAATTGCGGCGCCTGTGCAGGAGCCGCATGTATGGTGGGTTACGCGAAAAGTCTGTTAAAAGAAACGGACATTCAAGATGTCCAATTGGACATTTCCGGTTTGGTTCGAAAACAGTATTCATCGGAGATTGTTCGGGAGGGGTTGGCGATCATTCTGCGCTACTATGAGCAATACGGCTGGGATATGGATCCTGCCTCGCTCAATAACCGCTTACGCAGAGTGTTCGAGATGATTCTGTATTCGAAACCCATCCCACTTAACACGCCACAGGCGTATAAGAGTCAGCTCATACGTTTGGATCCAAGTCTTCTGGCATGGCTCGATCCGAAAAGTAACTCTTAACGAATTGGAAAAAGATGCGATTGACGGACGAATTTTTTTGGTCCGCATGATAGACAAAGTAGAAATCGCGAGGCTCGGACATGATGTCGACCGGCCATGCATGGAGCCAACCGTCTTCGATCCCCTGTTCAGCTTCTAAATTGGATACGATCGCCTGACCCAGTCCGTTTTTCACCATTTCGACAATGGAGCGCGTATCCTCTACATACGCCAAGATATGGAGATAGTCGTCGGGTAAACCCGCTTTCTTTAAGTAGCGGTCCAAGGTGTTTCTCGTGCCCGACCCTTCTTCTCGCAGGATAAACCGCATCTGGGAAAGCTCTTCCAACTGCCAGACTTTACCGTCTTGGGGCTTTTTCTCGTCGTTGTTGGTGATGAGTACGAGTTGGTCGGAAAAGATCGGGTCATAGTGGAGACGACTGGCGGGGTATAGTGCGCCGGTAAAGCCGAAGTCGGTTTCACCCATCAACAGGTTATCGACGACCATGCGAGAATCGCTGTCGGTGATACTGAAGGTGATGTGGGGAAACTTCGCATGAAAGGCCTGCATGAGGTTCGGCAGAATGTAGCGACGCGGCACCGAACTCGCATAGAGTCGAAGGTGTCCTTTCTGTGTGCCGGTGTAGCGTTTAATCTCTGCCATCATCTGCTGGTGTTCATCGACGATGCGCTGTGCGTAGCCGTGAAACAAGAGACCGGCGTTGGTCAGTGTGATCTGTTTTTTTGATCGCACAAATAAGTGAATCCCCAGTTCCTGCTCCAAGCTCTTGACGTGATTGGACACCGTCGGCTGGGTCAGATATAGAATCTCTGAGGTACGGGTAAAGCTCTTGTGTTTGGCGACTTCCAAAAACGTGGTCAATTGCTTAATATCCATGACATCCCTCCTTATTGCAGTATAGCAGAAAAGCATAAAATAACCAAATCTTATGAAACGGACATGTCAACATAATAACGAATTTAAAGGGGGTACCTATGCACAGAAATACAAGCTTTGTACGGCGAGCCATCGCTGTCACGGTTGGAGTTTTGGTCTTAGCTCTCGGACTCCATCTCTTTCTGATTCCGGGCAATCTGGCGGTAGGAGGCACGACGGGTCTGGCGATGGTGATGAACCATTATTTTCCTCATATTCCCGTCGGATTGATCGTCGCCATTCTCAACCTTATCCTGTTCGGAATTGCATTCTTATTAATCGGACGCGAGTTTGGAGGCTTTACAATCTACGCCAGTCTCGTGCTTTCCGGGTTTTTAATGGCATTAGAAAAATTGATACCATTGACGGGACCGGTTGTCGATGATCTCTTCCTCAACCTCATCTTCGGCATCCTGCTGGCAGGTGTGGGAATGGGCATCGTCTTTAACCAGAATGCGAGTACCGGAGGAACGGATATCATTGCGAAGATCATTAATGTCTTCTTTCATATCGATATCGGGAAGTCTCTGATGGTTGCCGACTTTGCGATTACGATCTTCGCCGGTTTGACTTTCGGCCCAAAAATCGGACTCTACGCGCTGTTGGGGGTGATGATCAACTCGGTCATTATCGATGAGATCATCGCGGGGATCACAAAGAAAGTGTCGATCATGATCATCTCTGACGAGAGGGAGAAGATCAATGATTATCTGCAAAAAGATATCGACCGCGGGAGCACAATCCTGCAGGGGATCGGCGGTTATACGGGCGACGAGCGTCCGGTTTTGTTTACGGTGTTGTCCAAAACGGAGTTTGTGCTGTTGCGCAGCTATGTCAGAAAAATCGATCCCAACGCATTTATGATTATCAACTATATTCACGAGGTGGAAGGGGAAGGGTTTACCCGATAACCTTGTGATTTGATAGAATAATAAGTATACTATTTTAAGAAGAATGGGGAGGTGTTTTGTTTGCAGACGTGGTATAAAAACTACTTTATTCCACAAAAAATGATGCGCACGGTATTGTTGGCGCTCATACCATTGATTCTATTCGGCACTTATCTGTACGGCTTACGGGTTCTTGCCCTGCTGCTCATCGTTACCGTGGCAGGTGTCGCAACGGAGTATTTCTTTCAGCGACATTACAAGAAGAAGATCTCGGAGGCGGTTTTTGTCACCTGTATTCTATACACGCTGACATTGCCGGCGGCAATCCCGTTTTGGATGGCGGCCATAGGAATCGTATTTGGTGGGTTCGGAACGAACCCGTTTAACCCGGCGCTGGTGGCGCGTGCATTCGTATATGTAAATTTTCCGGAGCCGATGACGATCAGCTGGACGAATTTTGCGTCCGGGTTCCCGGGAGGTTTTGCCTCTTGGCTACAACCGGGTATCGACGCTGTTACGGAAGCAACTCCGATGATTTTGTTCAACAACACCGGGAATACGGTGCCTTTGATGGACATGATTATCGGCAATGTTCCGGGTGCGATCGGTGAGACCTCGGCCGTTTTGATTGTGATCGCCGCAGGCTATCTGGTATTGAAAAAAGTTGCTTCATGGGAAGTCATGGTGGGCGGCATTGGTACCTTTTTGGTATTGCAGACGGCCATCTACTATTTGACGGACCTTCCGGTGGTCGACCCGATCTACGGTGTGTTCATGGGAGGTTTCCTGTTCGCGATGGCGTTTATGGCGACCGATCCGATCTCGTGCTGTAAGACGAAAGAAGGCAAGTTTATCTTCGGGGCGATCGTCGGTTTGACGACCGTGTTGATCCGCGCTTTGTCGCTCTTCAACGGGGGAGCTATGTTTGCGGTTCTGATCGCCAACACGTTCGGACCGATTATCGACGTCGCCGTTAAGTCACTGAAAGCGCGCGGAAAGGCGAAGAAGGAGGTCGCGGCATGAAAGATAAATCATTCCTCCGACCGGTTCTCTTTATGGCGATTGTCACGCTGATCTTTGCCGGTTCTTTGGCCACTGTTAACTACATCACGAAGGATCGCATTCAGTTCAATGCCGACGCGGAACTTAGAAGAAAAGTTCTCTATGTTTTTGATGCATTGCCTGAACAAACTGACGATGCGACGATCGAAAAAGTGTTTACGGAAAAAGTACAGTCGGTCACTCTAGCTGATAAGCAAGGATATGCTCTGTTGGAAAACGGCGAGCCGACTGCGTATGCTCTCCAAGTGGAGGGTGCGGGACTATGGGGTACGATCACGGGTTATCTCGGCATCACAAAAGATCTCACTCAGACGACCGGCCTCGATTTTATCAAGCAATCCGAGACACCCGGATTGGGTGGCCGTATCGAAGAAGACTGGTACAAAGAGCAGTTTAGAGGGATCGACATCACGAGTCCTGTCAACGGCGTGTATATCATCAGTCGTCCGGCACCCGGCGGCAATGTCGATGCGATCTCGGGAGCGACGCAAACGTCGAACTCCGTCATCAACCTGGTCAATGATGACCTGGCGACCTTCCTCACGAATCCGGAGGTGAAATAATGGCGAATAAACCTACGACGAGAAGCGTATTAGAAAAGGGTCTGTTCTCAGATAACCCGATCCTCGTACAGGTCATCGGGATCTGTTCGGCATTAGCGGTTACCAACCTAATGATGAACTCCCTGATCATGGGAGTTGCACTCGCTTTTGTTACTTCATTCTCATCGCTGACGGTATCGGCGCTGAGAAACCACACGCCGAAGCATATCCGCATGATGGTCCAAGTGTTGATCATCTCGGCATATGTTATTCTGGTTGACATTTTCCTACGCGCGTTCATGCCGGACATGAGCAAAGCGCTCGGCCCCTATGTCGGGTTGATCATCACCAACTGTATCATCATGGGTCGTGCAGAAGCTTTTGCCATTTCGAATGGACCGGGGATCTCATTTATAGATGGATTGGCCTCGGGCTTCGGATATACGATCGTACTGCTGGCCATTTCTTTTATTCGTGAATTGCTCGGCTTCGGAAGCGTATTCGGCATCCAAATTTTGGGAGAAGGGATCACGCGCTGGACGTTGATGGTCATGCCGCCTTCGGCATTCTTCCTCTTGGGCCTTCTGATGTGGTGGAGTAATAATCAAAAATTAAAACGTGAACGAAAGGGGATGGAACCGAAATGATTGACGTACATCCTGTCGTCATATTTGTGGCCGCGATCTTTACGAGTAATATGATCTTCAGTAACTTCCTGGGGATGTGCTCGTTTATCGCCGTTTCAAAAGAGATTGAAACTGCGGTTGGCTTAGGCGTGGCGGTCACATTTGTATTGACGTTTACAACCATATTGAACTATCTGATCTATTGGGGAATTCTCCAGCCGTTCGGTTTAGAGTATATGATGTTTATCATCTTTATCTTGACGATTGCGGCATTTGTCCAATTGGTCGAAATGTTGCTCGAACGGTATGTCGAGAATCTGTATTACGCACTGGGGATCTTCCTTCCCTTGATTACGGTAAACTGCGCGATCCTCGGGGTTTCGCTCTTCATGGTGTACCGCAGCTACAATTTCCTCCAAACCGTTGGCTTTGCCATCGGCTCGGGGATCGGCTGGGCATTGGCGATCACGGCGATGGCCGGCGTTCGCAGTCGCCTTAACGAAAAAGCGATCCCGGAAGGACTTCGCGGCGCCCCGATCACTCTGATTATCACCGGAATCATGGCACTGGCATTTATCGGCTTTTCCGGTATGGTCCAAATCCAATAGGGGGGAACGATGCAAGAGATTCTATTTACGAGCGCTGTCGTCGTTGGGATCGCCGTGATCTTGGCGGCCGTTCTCACATTGGCGGATCGCACGGTCGGCAACTACGGTCAGGTGCAGATGACGATCAACAATGACAAGCAATTCACCGTCGACGGGGGGAGTACCCTGTTGTCGACCTTGATCGGCGAAAAAGTCTTCATTCCTTCCGCTTGTGGGGGAAAGGGGTCTTGCGGATACTGTAAAGTCAAAGTACTTGATGGCGGAGGCCCGGTCATCGCGACGGAAAAACCTTGGCTAACCGAAGAAGAACTCAACGACCACGTGAGACTCTCCTGTCAGCTGAAAGTCAAAAATGACATTTCGATTGAGATCCCGGAAGAACTCTTTAATGTCAAAGAGTATGAGACAAATGTCGAAAAAGTGACTCCGCTGACGAAGACGATCAAACTATTACGCTTTAACTTAGGCGAAGAGACGATTAATTTTAAAGCCGGACAATACGTGCAGTTGAAGGCGCCGGCCTATGAAGGCAATGACGAAGAAGTATACCGTGCGTACTCGGTCGCTTCCTCTATCAATGATCCGCATGCGATTGAACTATTAATCGGTTACACCGGCGGGATTGCGACGACCTATGTGCACCAGCACCTGAAAGAGGGCGATTTGGCGCATATCAACGGTCCATACGGCGATTTTTACTATCAGGAAGACGATGGAGGCCCGATCATTCTGGCGGGTGCCGGAACCGGTATGGCTCCGATTCTTTCGATTCTTCAGTATATGAAGGACCAGGATATTCAACGCAAAGCGATCTTCTTCTTCGGCGCACGATCCATGGACGACCTGTTCCTAACGGAAAAACTGCGTGAGTACGAAAAAGAATTGGCAGACTTTACCTATGTACCGACGCTGTCGAGAGAAGAGTCTCCCGATTGGACCGGCGATAAAGGTCGCGTACCGGTCGCCATCGACAAATATATCGAAGATGGATCTGCCTATTCCGCGTATCTGTGCGGAAGCCCCGCGATGATCGACTCGATTGTCGAGAAGCTCGTTGAAAAAGGCGTACCGGAAGAGAAAATCTATTTCGACAAATTCTAAAGACTTAAAAGAGGAGCGCTGTATGCGCTCCTGCTTTTTAAAAAAACGGAGGACAAATGATACAACTCGGACAACAACAGACATTGGTGATCGATCGCATTAAGCCGCATGGCGCTTATCTGACGGATCCCTCCTCCGGAGATGAGGAGGGGCAGGATGTACTTCTCCCAAGGAAAGAATTGGCAGATGAGTGGAAACCCGGGTCGGAGGTTTCGGTTTTTATCTATCGGGACTCCGACGATCGACTGATCGCCACGACGCGGACGCCGCTCATCACGGTGGACACGACGGCGGTTCTCACCGTGAAAGAGATTACGAAAATCGGAGCGTTTTTAGACTGGGGCTTAGAGAAAGATCTCCTCTTGCCCTTTGCGGAGCAAGTAGGGAAACCGCAAAAAGGCCAGCGGATTCTCGTGCGCCTCTACTTGGACAAGTCAGACCGATTGGCCGCCAGTCAAAAGCTCGGTGGACATCTTCAACAGAAATCTCCGTATCAGGTAGATGATTGGGTAGAAGGCAGAATCATCGGCCGACACCCGAAGATCGGCGCCTTTATCGCCGTCGATGACAAGTTTGAGGCGCTGTTGCCGCAAAAGAACATCTATCGGGCGATTGAACCGGGGAGTGTAATGAAATTTCGCGTCCAACAGGTAGCCGATGACGGGCGATTGGTCTTAAGCTTGCGCGATCGCAAGGAAGCGGAAATGGATTCGGATGCCGCGCTGGTTTTGGAGAAGCTGGAAGAGAACGGCGGGTTTATCCCCTTTGACGACCAGACGGACCCGAAAGTGATACAGGACGTGTTTCACATCAGTAAGTCCGCTTTTAAGCGGGCAACGGGTCGATTGCTCAAGCAAGGGACGATCCGCTTTACGCGCGGTGGAATTGCCGCAGCACGAAAAGGAGGACAACATGGTAGGAGAAGATAAAATTATCGCAGAGGTGGAAGGGACACCGATCCATATTTCGAAAGTCATCCAGACAATTCAAGATATGGGGGATGCCGGCGCCGCGTTGCGGAGTCAAGAGGGCATTCAACAAGTCGGTGAAGAGCTGATCCATCAGGAACTGCTGTATTTGGACGCAAAGAAGAACAAAATGGATGAAGACGCGGCGTATCTTGCGGCGGTAGAACAAATGAAAAGTGACCTACTGAAGCAATATGCGATGCAAAAGCTGATCAGCCAAGTGACGGTGAATGACGAAGAATTAAAGGCATACTATGACAGTCATTTGGATCAACTCGGAGGTGTGTCGATTCACGCGAGCCATATTCTGGTGGAAGAAGAGGATAAGGCAAAAGAAATCATGCAGCGCATCGCTGACGGAGCAGACTTTGCCGAAGAGGCGAAAGCACACTCCACCTGTCCTTCCTCGCAAAGCGGCGGCGACTTAGGCGTGTTCGGGCCGGGACAAATGGTGAAAGAGTTCGACGAGGCGGCACAGAACGGTCCTGTCGGAGAAGTACAGGGGCCGGTGCAGACGCAGTTCGGTTATCACGTGATTCTCATTCATGAAAGAGATGTCAAGACGCCGTCTTTCGAAGAAGCGAAAGAAGGCATTCGCCAGCGTTATGGACTGGTTAAACAGCAAGAAGCGTATCTGCATAAGATGCACGAGCTTCGTGAAGAGTACGACGTCAAATCTTATCTGTAGATGGCGTTTTACTTCTGGTCGATGGTGTTGGCGATCTCCATGCATCTGGAAGCCAAACACAAAGACTTCCGCTTTTTGCCGACCGGATTTGCGGCGATCGGATCGATGGCTTGTACCGGGATCGGCGTATCGTGGCTGTGGCAGACGGTCGTTTTTGTACTCGTGACGGCGATCGGGTGGATCATTTTGAAGAAAATGCGGAAAAATGGCTAAATTGAGAGATTTTTACTGTGAGTAGGGTATATAAAAAAATATAGTAATAACAAATTGAAAGGAGTCGTGACAAGTGAAGAAAGATGAGTTAAACGTACTGGCGCAGGCGATCCTTAATGAAGTAGAAGGCTACGAATTCTACCGACTGGCAGCAAGCCAAGCCAAAGGGGAGAGCAAGGATGCTTTCTTACAGCTGGCTGAAGAAGAAAGAATCCACGCAGAATACCTGAGGGACCTTTCCGACAAAATTGCCAAATCGGAAGATGAGAAACTAGAGTTGGCATTTGAGCTCAATCCACCTTCCCCTGAGATCTATCGTTGGGAGAAGCTGGATGTCAAGGAAGCGAATCTTGCGATGACGGTTTTCAGTATCGGCGTGCAAATGGAGAAAGATGCGATCCGATTCTATGAAGAAGCAGCCGAAAAATCGGAAATTGAAGAATTACAGCAAATCTACCGAATCCTGATTCAGTGGGAGAAGGTTCACTTGGATCAGTTTACAAAGCAATACAATGTCTATCGTAACGAATGGTGGTCAGAACAGAACTTTGCTCCATTTTAGAGGGGAGTGAGAGAGTCGGCGTTTTCGTCGACTCTCTTCACGTATGAGAACCATTTTAGATGAAAGGTACATGATGAGATTAATCAAACAATTTTTACTGGTATTGGCGCTTTTGTTTGTCAGCCGTGTGGTGGTTGTCCTCTTGGGAATCCCGATCCCACCGACGATTATGGCGATGATCCTACTGCTGATCCTGTTGGAGGTTCGCCTGCTCAAACCGGAGTGGTTTGACGAGGTATCCAAACCGCTGTTGACACATATCACATTATTTCTGATGCCTCCTTCATTGGCGTTTGCGGGAGCGATTGGGAAACTGAGCGGCTGGTGGGTCCAGCTTTTATTGATTTCGATGGTTTCGGCGACGGTCATTTTTGTCGTAACGGCAAAGACGATTGAATGGATGATGGGAAAGGAGAGAGTCGATGCTACAGGCGATCACGTCAAGAATTGAGTTTGGTATCTTTTTTACCATCGGGCTCTATGTCCTCTCCAAGGAGATCATTCACCGGACGAAATGGAATTTTCTGAATCCGCTGTTTCTTTCGATTCTCATTGGCGTACCACTGATGGTCCTTCTCGGCATCGAAGTATCCGACTATCAGGTCGGCGGTGCTTGGGTCAACTTCCTTTTGGGACCGGCGACGGTGTGTTTGGTCGTTCCATTTTATAAGCAATCGTACTTGTTTAAGAGGAATTGGAAGCCGATTTTGGTCGGCATACTCGCCGGGTCGCTCGCGGGTTTGGCGGTCACGGTCATTTTGTTCTCGGCTTTTCGTATGCCGGAAGCGCTTAAACACGCGTTTCTCGTAAAAAATGCAACGGGGCCGATCGCATTGGAGATCTCGGAGTTGGTCGGACGGCCGACAGAACTGGTCATGCTGCTCGTGCTGACATCCGGCGTCTTCGGTTTCATGTTTGGCAACGTGATTTTGCGCATAATAAAAGTGGATAACAAAGTAGCGCGTGGCATCGCATTTGGCAACGCGTCTCATATCGTCGGAACGGCAAAGGCGATCACAAACAGTGAGGAAGAAGGCGCGATGAGCTCGATCTCGATTCTCATCACCGGACTGGTGTATCTGGTGCTGGTGCCGATCCTCATGCAGATTTGGTAAAGGAAGGGTGTTCATGGAGAAAGTTGTCATCGCAGGCGGATGCTTTTGGGGAGTGGAGGAGTATTTTGCACGTAAGGAGGGAGTTGTCGACACGCGTGTCGGCTACGCGAATTGTCGCGTTGAGCGCCCCTCTTATCAGGAGGTTTGTACGGGACGGACGGGCTGTGTGGAGGCGGTTGAAATCCGTTATGATGAAACGGTGATCTCGTTGGACCAAATCGCTCACGACTTGTTCAAGGTGATCGATCCGACGGTCTTCAATCGTCAAGGACCGGATGTCGGGACGCAGTACAGAACCGGCCTCTATTATGAGAGTGAAGAACAAAAACAATGCTTCACTGATTATGTTAAGAAAGTTCAACCCGATTATGAACTTCCCATCGCGACGGAAGTGGTACAGTTGGAGAATTTCTACCCGGCAGAAGAATACCACCAGCGCTATTTGAAAAAGAACCCCGGCGGCTACTGCCATATCAGGTTGGATTGATATGATCGATTGGACCAAGGTGGAAACTCTTGCGTACGAAGATCGGCTTCCCGTTCTATTGGGGATGATCCGCAGCCAATGGGCTTCAGAGGATGACGTCACGTGTAATCTGGCCAATACGGCCGCCATCCTGTACCATGGCTTGGACGATGTGAGCTGGGTCGGATTTTACCTTTACGACGGGCAAGAACTGGTACTGGGACCGTTCCAAGGCTTAGCCGCCTGTAACCGAATTTTGCCGCCGAACGGCGTGTGCGGCACCGCGTTTAGCGAACAGCGGGGGATCACGGTTCCTGATGTAGAAGAATTCCCGGGGCATATCGCCTGTGACGGTCGTACGCGCTCGGAAATCGTCTATCCCATTCATTTGAAAAATGGTACAATGGGTGTGTTGGATATTGATAGTACAACGTTTCATCGATTCAAAACCCCTGAGGAGAGATTTGTTCAGCAAGTCGCCGGCATTCTCTCGCAAAGGTCGTAATAGAGAAAGGAGATCCTTTTTTTGGACACAACACCAAGTCGCGTTCTTCCATACTTTGAAGAGATCGCTAAGATCCCGCACTGTTCGGGAGATAGGGACCGCATCGCCACCTATTTAATGGAGTTCGCCCACAAGCATAAATTCGAAGCGATACGCGACGAAATTGATAATGTCATCATCTACAAACCGGCATCTGAAGGCAAGGAGGACTTGCCGTATGTCGCACTCCAAGGCCACACGGATATGGTGTGCGAGAAGAGCTCTTCATCGGACCACGATTTCACATGTGACGCGATTGAGCTCATTCGAGAAGGCGATACGCTACGAGCGAACGGTACGACGCTCGGAGGCGACAACGGGATTGCGGTCGCTATGATGTTAGCGATTCTGGAAGATGATACGTTGACCCATCCGCCGTTGGAAATGGTTTTTACCTCAGATGAAGAAATCGGTTTAATCGGCGCTCATGAGCTGGATACAGCACTCTTTCGCAGTGAACGCCTGATCAATATCGACTCGGAGGAAGAGGGTGTGTTATTGACCGGATGCGCCGGCGGTGAGACCTTTGAGTTGTCCGTCCCCGTGGACAAAGAAGATGCGAAAGGACACATCGCGATGAAGATCGCGATCTCCGGACTGCTCGGTGGGCACTCGGGAATGGAAATCCATCGTAAGCGCAATAACGCGATCAAAGTACTGACCGAAGTATTGAATCGGCTCAAAGATACAGCGGCCATTTCTCTCGTGTCGATATCCGGAGGAACCAAGCACAATGCGATTCCACGCGATGCAGAGGCCGTGATCGCCGTGCACGCGTCGGAAAAAGACAATGTGAAAACGCAGTTGGAAGAAATCGCCAAGGAACTGCAAGAAGTGTACGAAGGACAAGAATTTGAAGATATTCCAAAGATCGAAACGTCTTTCATCGCCGGCAGTTCACATGATATTTTTACACAAGAATCGTTCGAACGCACATTGGCATGTCTGACTTTGCTTCCGACTGGGGTATACAGTATGAGTAAGCAGATCGATGGCATGGTCCAAACTTCGGACAATCTCGCCATCGTCGAAACGGAAGAGCATTCAGTGAAGGTGATCGCATCTCTACGATCCAGTGATCTGACGGACTGGGCGGCACTGAAGGAAAAGATTCTGGCAGTGACCGATATTACGAAGTCGCAACTAGAGATCACCGGCGGCTATCCCGTTTGGGAGGTCAAGGAGCATTCGCCGCTTCGTGACACTTTCTCTGCAGTTCACGAAACGCTGTACGGAAAGCCGATGGAGGTTTCAGCCATCCATGCAGGCCTCGAGTGCGCACTCTTTGCCGATCGATCGGACACGATGGACTTGGTTTCATTGGGACCCGATATGTATGAAGTGCATACGCCGCAAGAACATCTAAGCCTCTCTTCGGTCGAGCGCGTATATCAATTGATCACCACGGTACTTTCTGAATTATCATAATAGGAGGGCATTATGACACACGACCACGATCACGACAACCATCAAGGCTGCGATTGCGGATGCAATTGCAATGATGCGGAACACAATCACGAACACGAAGAATACGATACGATCGTATTGACGCTCGATGACGATACGGAATTAGAGTGCATCGTTCTCGATGTATTTGAGGTTGACGACCAACCGTATATTGCGTTGGTGAGCGTCGAAGAAGAACAAGTATTAATTTACCGTTACATTGAAGTGGAAGGTTCCGAAGATGAGTTTACTTTGGATACCATCGACGACGAAGAAGAATTTGAAAGAGTCAGCGATGCATTTAATGAACTGTTTATTGAAGATATCGATGAAGACGAGTGGGACGAAGCGGACCCACCGCAACAATAAGAGTGGAGCTGTGCATTACAGCTCCATCTTCTTATGGAGGGCACGATGTCAGCCATAAGAATGTTTTGTATTGACCTGGACGGCACGCTGTTAACCGATGAAAAGACAGTGTCGGATGCGAATCGCAAAGCGCTTCGTGAAGCCCATGAGGCCGGCGTTGAGATCGTGATCGCCACCGGTCGACAGTATCGAAAGGCAAAAGCATTTGCCAACGAGGTCGACGTGCCGGTCGTCATCATCGCCAACAACGGTACCGTCATTCGGGACCCGAGAAATGATCAACGACTCTATTCAAATCCAATGCCAAAGGAACTCGCAGAACATGTCGTTCGCTTGGCGGAAGATTTCGGACATGCTCCGATCGTTCACGTGGATCGATATGAAGAGGGGACCGATATCATCATTACGGACCGACTCCCGTCCTATGTACGCGACAGTTACGGATTGGCAGAGAGCCCCTGGGTGCATCAATCCTCCCGGATTCGAACGACCGATATCGAACGGGCGCTCTCCGTCGTGTTTTTCGGTAAACGCGGCGAATTGGATGAGTTCCACGAGGTGTTAAAGCGCGAGCTGAGCATCAATCACGTGTCTCATTTCATGTACAATCTGATGAAATTTGAAGCGATGCTGGAGATCCTCGGTGAAACGGGAACCAAATGGGACGGAATTCGCCTATATGCGCATCGCATCGGGATCGAGCCGGAACAGATTGCCGTAATCGGCGATGACAGCAATGATTTACAGATGATTCAAAATGCAAAGCTGTCCTTCACTCCGCACAACGGAATCCCCTTGCTGAAGGAAGTCGCCTCTGTCGTTTTACCGCAATCGAATAACGAAGATGCCGTCGCACATGCCGTCGCGAGGATACTCGCATCATGATGCCTTGGCGTACGATGTCGGACGCCTTGGTCGAGAGGTACGGCGAAAAGGTATACAAACTGCCGGTAAAGATCGATTGCACCTGCCCGAACCGCGACGGACGGGTAGGCCGCGGCGGTTGTATCTTTTGCGGAGATGAAGGCGGGTCTTTTGAGAACGAATCGGAACGAATGCCGATCGCGGAACAACTCGCGAGCGGTAAAGTGCGCACAAAAAAATACGGAGCGAAGAAATATATCGCCTATTTGCAGAATTTTTCGAATACGTATCTGAAGATCCCGGCGTTACGACAAGCGCTTCACGACTGTATGCAGGAAGATATCGTAGGCATTACGATTTCGACGAGACCGGATTGTTTTGCTACCGTTCATGCAAAATTGATGAAAGACTTTCAAGAGGAGTACGGGGTCGATATCACGATTGAACTCGGTCTCCAGAGCAGCAATCGAAAGACATTGCAGATCTTACATCGAGGACACACGCCGGCGGATTTTGTGCGGGCACAGCGTCTCGTCACAGAGCACGGGTTGCGCTCCTGCGTGCACTTGATCCCCAATTTACCTTGGGACGATCCGGAGGATGTCATCGAAGCGGCGAAACTCGTGAGCGCATTGGGTGTGCAGGAAGTGAAATTGCATGCACTGTACATCCTAAAGAATACCGAGTTGGGGAGAATGTATTCCAACGGAGAATTCATCATGGGAAGTGTTGAGGAATACCAGGAGCGGGTCATCGCCTTTCTACGCCACTTGGATCCGAAGATTATCGTCCAACGAGTGATCGGGCGGGCGCCGGAAGAGAACTCCCTTTTTTGTAACTGGGGCATGTCGTGGTGGAAAGTGCGGGATGAAATTATCGCAAAAATGGTTTATAATAGTTGGACACAAGGAGATCTATTTCCAAATGACCAAGGCATTGTGTTGTCTTGATATACGAGCATAAGAAAGGTGTGAGGGTATGGTAAAATTTATCATCGGAAAGTCGGGGAGCGGAAAAACCAAGTGGCTCATCGACGAGGCGAATGCAGACTTAAAGAACGGACATGAGAACATCGTATTTATCGATACAGATGATTCGCATATTTTCACGTTGGATCACAGCATTCGACTCATCAACGCAAGAGATTTTCGAATTGACACGAATGAGAAGTTCTACGGCTTCCTCTGCGGGATCATCTCCAAGGACTACGATATTGAAAAAATCTACATGGACGGGATTTACGAGATCATCGACCTCTCAAAAGAAGAGATCAAGACCCTCACGGAATGGTTAGACCAGATTTCGGAAGATTTCCAAGTCGATTTCTTTATTGGATTTGAAAAAGATGTGGACACGCTGCCCGAGCATTCGCAAGGGATTGCGGTATTACTGTCTGAATAAAGTACGAAACAGGAGGGAGGACGTTGAGTCCTCCCTTTTTAGTTCAACGAAAATAGACAATGAAGGTCGGTTTATGAGATAATGAGCAAGATAGGAGTATTGTGATGTTAAGTGAAAATGACAAACTGCGCCGCGTCTTGCGGGACCGCAACGCGTTGATTGACCAACTGGATTGTGCCGCCATTTCAAAAGAGGAGTTTCTGGATCGAAACTATCACCTCCTTTGTCGTATGCAGATGAAACCATTTCAAACCGTCGACAGCGTGGAAAAGGGGCTTTACAACTACCAATACTACAATACGATGGCAAAGTATTGGTCCAAGTGTGGTGAATCAGCGACCCATGAGAAAAAGCGGAAAGAGTGTCAGAATGCGGTTGCCAATTTCTATCACCTGAAAGATCAGTCAATCCTTTCGCTGTTGCACATCAGTCGAGCGGAGCCGATCGTAGCGTATCACGTAGAGGCACAGTCGAACCGACTCGAGTCTCGCCTGATCGAAATCGTCTATACCCGACAAGAAAAAATGATTCTACATACGCTGAACCGAAAAATATTAGATGAGTTACGCCGCTTAGGCGTATATGAAGAAACCGTGAGAAGATCCAGGATTCATCATTATATCAATACGGGATCCGGAAACAGGAAAGATCAGTAAGGAGAGACGTATGACAGAGATGCTGTTTGTGCTCGCAGCGCTTGCTGCGATACAAATACTCCGAAACATCGTTGAGGTAATTCGCGAGAAAATCGCATTGTCTCAAAATACCGTCGTCATCGAGGGGGAACACATTACCGAAAAAGACATCGAAAGAGCGGAAATTAAGCTCTTTATGATTCAAGGGATGCAAATTCGCGCCGGCGACAAGATCAAAGTGATCACAAAATTTAAAGAAAAGTTGGAAGGAATGGTACTCGGCGTAGATACTCGTTCGGATGCGATCGTCATGTCGATGGAAGAGGCCGTGATCGATATCCAAGTCGAAAAGATCAAAGAGATTCGAATGGTCAGCCGGTACGGAAAGTTCTTTCCCTAATGAAGATGAGAATCAATAAAAAGTTTATTCGGGCCATCGTCCTCCTCCTTTTGGTGTTGACGGGTCTGCTCCTAGTGGGGTGGAACGCCTATAGTGCATTGTATCGCCATAAGACCGTCGTGATCGAGAGTTCGATCGACTATGAAAAAATGGTCCCGTTTATCGGCTTGGCGGTGTATGATGAAGAAGCCGTACCGTTACCTGAAGGTTCCTATACACTGGCTCCCGATGTGATTGACAAACGAGTGGGTGTCCACCAAAGGGTGGGCACGGTGACGAAAGATGTAAATCTGAACCCGAGCGAAGGCGGTGCCAATTTATCGATTACCGACCGCGTCATCGAAGCCATTCGAAATGGGCAAGCAGCGGCGCTCACTATCGATGAGATTCGCCCTGAAAAGCCGACGGAGGCAGTGAACGATGAAGATCGACTCCCTTCCGAGCGCTATCTGGTCGATTTGGGAGATGCACCGTTTCTCAATGAGGGCACAGAACTATTGACCAATCGAGCCGGCATCCTCAAAGGACAGCTGGACGGGTATGAAGAGATCGCCTCCTGGGAGGCAATGCGCACGCTGAGAGCCGGTGACATACGATCCATTTTACATTTGACAAATCCGCCGAAAGCTCGACCGGGTCTTGTGTTGATCAACAATCTGCACTACGGCATATTGATCGAAACAGAGACGCCGATAACGAAGCCGGACGAAAAAGTGCGATTGCGCATCGGAGAGGAAGAGGTCACAGGAACGGTCTTTCGCTTTGAATCATCGGAAGATCACAGTGTATTGTCCGTGTATTCCGACCGATGGTTATCGTCCGTGATGAAGGAACGCTCGCTTCGCGGGACGATTACCGATATTGCGTATCGGGCGTTTGCGCTTCCCGTAAGCGCCGTATTTGAGAAGGACAACCAGCAAGGCGTCTATATAAAGAGTAACGATGCGATCGTGACGTTTGTACCGATCGGTCGCTATCAAAAGGATGGAGAACAGGTTTTTATCGACGTGACAGAAAGTGAATTGGCACTGTACGATGAAGTTTTCTTACATCCGGGAAGTATAAAAGAAGGCGATTTTATTGAATAGAAAAACTGAATTACAAGACGCACTAAATAAAGTGCATGAGCGCATTCAAACGGCAAAAGATAATGCCGGGCGCACCGACGATGTCACGGTCGTGGTCGTAACAAAGACGTATCCCGTCGAGGATATCCATCTCCTTTTTGAACTGGGCGTCACGGACATCGGCGAAAACAAAGTGCAAGAGATTCAACGCAAGAAACCCGATCTGCCGGAGGGCTGTCATGTCCATATGATCGGCAGTTTGCAGACGAACAAGGTGAAGGCGCTTCTCGGCAATGTGGACATCATCCAATCGCTGGATCGTATATCGCTGGCGGAAGCGATCAATAAAAGAGCGGATGAATCGGTGAATACACTGATCGAAGTTAATATTGCCGATGACGATGCAAAAGCCGGCATGTCGATTGAAAGTGTCCCCGCGTTTATCCAAGAACTCGAAAAGTATCCGAAGATCCGCGTATTGGGTATGATGGTAATGGGCTCACACACAGACGACAAAGAGAAGATTCGCGCTGACTTTCAGCGGGCAAAAGCACTGTATGACCGGTTGAAAGAGAACGAAACGGAACAAGTTCAAATGCAAATCTTGTCGATGGGCATGAGTTATGATTATGAGATCGCGATCGAAGAAGGCGCAACGATGGTGCGCATCGGATCGGCAATTCTAGGAGAGAGAGGAACGGCGTAATGGCTTCGATGAAAGAAAAACTGAAATCTTTACTCGGCGTAAATGAAGACCCGTATTACACAGATTATGATGAAGATCTCATCGAAATGGACGATGAGGAACAAGCGGAACTGCAATCAGAACCGAGAAATATTTTAACCGGCAAGGAGGACACGACAATGAGCACATCGGTTGGATCCGGGCTGAAGCCCAAATTGGTGATTCACGAACCCATTACGTACGAGGACGGAACACGCATTTTAGACGACATTAAGAATAAGAAGATCGTCGTAATCGATTACGAGGGACTGGACCCGGAAAAGAAGAAAATGATCTTTGAATTCGTTAACGGCGGCATCTACTCGATGGAAGCCCAAATCAGAAAAGTCACGAAGGGTATTTTTGTGGTGGCTCCGAAGGGCGTCGATGTCGAAGGAAAGCAATTAGATAATTTCGCGATTAAGACGGATTATACGCTGTAAGGATGTTCCCACGTATCCTTCATAATTTTGTAACCGCACTCCAATTGATCTTATTTGTCGATCTACTGATCGATTTATTTGTGCGGGATCGAACAAATCCCATCCTCCAACTATTGCATCGGGTCGCCGAACAGTTGCTGGTACCCGCCAGACGCTTGTTTTCTGCGTTAGGATTGGGGAGAAGCCGCGTCGATTGGACGCCGTTATTCACGATTTTTGCGCTCAACTTCCTGGAGGCGCTCATACTGCGTTTTTACTATGGATAAGAGTAAATTGTTGGATTGGATCGCACGTCAACCGCAAGACAGTCGCAATGCGTGTAGGCAACTGCTGGATTCGCTCAATCGAGTTGAGCGTGGCGCAGCGAGTGCCTGCACGTTGTTTTTGTCGCCGGAAGTCGCACAGGCAGTTCCTTCGCTCGTAGCCCATTTTCCGCAGTTGTATACCGCTTTGTTGCCCGAAGGCTGTGAACGAAGAATCCTGTGTATATCCCATGAGCCGATCGACTCTGACAGCGAGGTAGATATCACAGTGCTGGAGATTCATTTCGATGAACCGATCCAACACAAAGATATATTGGGAGCCACGTTAGCGACCGGCATGAACCGGGACCGCATGGGGGACATCCGGATCGGAGAGCGCCGCGCGGAAATGATGGTCAAGTCCGGTATGGCGGATTTTTTGATCGATACATTGGGGCAGATCGGACGGACACCGGTTCGAGTGGCGAATCGGCACATGGCTACCTTCAGCTTGTCGGAAGGTGAGGCCGAAGTGCTTCGTGTGATCGTAAGTTCCGAGCGATTGGACGCAGTCGTGGCACAGTTGACGCATACTTCGAGGGAGAAAGCGCAAACAAGGATTCGAAGAGGCGAAGTAAAGCTGAATCACTTGGTAGATTATCAGACTTCGCGCTTGATGCAGCCGGGAGATACCCTCTCCATTCGCGGATTCGGCCGTTACAATTATCGCTCCGTTGACGGTGCAACAAAAAAAGGCAATCGAGTCTTACTCATCGAACATAAAAAGTAAAGGAAAATAGATGCTCTATATTTTGTTATTTCTCTTGTTAACCGGTTTGGATCAATGGACCAAACATTTGGCCGTCGTTCATTTACGAGGAGCCAGTCCAATGCACCTGATACCCAATCAGCTCTCACTACTGTATGTGGAGAACCGGGGGGCTGCATTCGGTATTCTGCAAGATCGCAGAACCTTTTTCATCTTAATCACTACGGTGGTCATCGTGTTTCTGTTTGTGTATATTCTTAAACACTACAAGACTCATTCGACGGTCACGAATATCGCCATGCTGTCGATATTGGCCGGAGCGATCGGCAACCTGATCGACCGCATTCGATTGGGATATGTCGTCGATTTCATCGCTCTGAAATTTGGCGGGCTCATGAATTTTCCGGTCTTTAATATCGCCGATATGTGTGTCGTCATCGGCGCAGCTCTCCTCATGTATAAGCTGCTCTTCAGCAAAGAGTTTTCGTAATGGTAACTCTAGAGAACAGCTGGGACACGCGTTTGTCGGAAGAGTGGGGCAAGCCTTATTACAAGAAACTCCGTGCATTCCTCGTCTCAGAGTATCAATCACAGACGGTATACCCCGAGGCAAACGACATCTTCAACGCGCTGAAAGCCGTCGACTATCCCGATGTGAAGGTGGTGATCCTCGGACAGGATCCCTATCATGGACACGGGCAAGCGCACGGCTTTTCTTTTTCTGTCAGAAAAGGAGTACCCGCTCCGCCATCGTTACTCAATATCTACAAAGAAATCGAAGCCGATGTAGGCGTGAAGCGACCGACGACCGGACTCTTGACCGGATGGGCGAAACAAGGCGTGTTGCTGCTCAATACGGTACTGACCGTGCGCCAACAGAGCCCGCAGTCCCATCGCGGGAAAGGATGGGAGATTTTGACGGATGAGATCCTTCGTCAACTGAATGACTCGCCGTCTCCGATCGCTTTTCTCTTATGGGGACGGCCGGCACGAAGCAAGAAAATGTTGATCACCAATCCGCGCCATCTCTGTTTGGAAGCTGCGCACCCGTCTCCATTGTCGGCACACAACGGTTTTTTCGGATGCCGACACTTTTCTGAAGTCAATCGATTTTTGGCTGAAAATGGCCGCGTGCCGATCGAGTGGGAGAAAAACGAATGAGATTTGAGGTGCAAAATGACGCTTCGGTTCGTTTAGATGTGTATTTGACGGGCAAATACCCGGAGAAATCGAGGACAGTTATTGCGAATTGGATCAAGGATGGCCGCGTCACTGTTGACGGGAAACCGGCGAAGGCCAACCGAAAACTGAATGGCGGAGAAATTGTAACTGTCGATGAGCCGGCGCCGGAGCCCTCGAGTTATGAGCCGGAGGACATCCCCCTTACGATCGTATATGAAGACGAGTTCTTGGCCGTCATCGACAAACCGGCGGGTATGGTCGTGCACCCGGCACCGGGGATTCGCACCGGTACCTTGGTCAATGCTCTCCTGTACCATATGAGAGACGCATTGTCGCAGGTGGGGGGAACGCAACGGCCGGGAATCGTCCACCGATTAGACAAAGACACGGCAGGGCTCCTCGTCGTCGCCAAAGACGACCAGACGCACCGCCTGTTGAGTGAAGCCCTAGCCAAACGCGACATCCACAGAGAATATGAAGCCATCGTCTATGGGGCCTTTCCGACCGATCGCGGCACGATTGACGAGCCGATCGGGCGCAGTCGCTCCGATTCGGGAAAAATGTCCGTGCGCGGGCGCGCCATGCGCGAGGCGTGCACCCACTATGAAGTGTTGGAACGGCTTGATCAGGTGACAAGGCTTCGCGTGATCCTGGATACCGGACGCACCCATCAGATCCGCGTGCATATGGCGTCAACGGGTCATCCGATTCTGGGCGACCCGCTGTACGGAATCAAAAAAGAGAGATACAATTTGCCGTACCAGATGCTCCATGCCGTGAAACTGACCTTTACGCATCCTCGTACGGGGGAAGAGTTGAGCTTTACCAGCGAACTGACAGAGCCTTACCGCGAACTGTTGCGGGTATTGAGGATACAAAATGGACAATAAATTTGTCAGAGAACGCCACGTGCGTTCTTTTTTGTTTGAGGGTTGTTTAAAAAGAAAAAAGTGGGTATAATAGATATATCACTAATTAGTGATAATGGAGGAATCATGAAAGCGACTTATGGAAGTGAAGCCGATATCGACCTTTCACTGATGATCCGACTCAGCCGTTGCACCCAGTTCATACAACGCGAGATTCAAAAAATCTTTTCCGAACACGACTTATCGCTGACTCAATTTGCCGTTTTGGAAGTGCTGTATCATAAAGGACCACTTTCGACGGGAGCGATCATCAAGTCCATTCTGACCACCGGAGGCAATATCACCGTGGTGTTGCGGAATCTGGAAAAGAAAGGTTTGATTCATACTTGCGAAGAAGAGCATGATCGCAGGGTACGGCGAAGTTCGATAACAAAAGAAGGGGAAGTCTTGATTGAAAAGATATTTCCCGTTCATATGTGGAAAATTCAAGATGTTTTATCCGTCTTAACGCCGGAGGAAAAAACACAGGTCACGGAACTGCTACTGAAAGTGGAGCGTTCCCAACGAGATGAGGAGAAGAAATGAGAGAAAAATCAGTCGCGGAAATCGTCCGAGGCAGACCCGGAGTCGATGGCGCAGGGGTTCATCTAACGAGAGTCCTGTCGACCGATACCATCGAGTCTTTTGATCCGTTTCTCATGCTGGATTCATTCGACAGCACCAACCCGGATGACTACACAAAAGGTTTCCCGGAACATCCCCACAGAGGGATTGAAACCATCACCTATCTGTCGCAAGGATGCATCGAGCATCAGGACAGCTTAGGGAATAAAGGCGCGATCAATCCCGGCGATGCACAGTGGATGACGGCGGGTTCGGGAATCTTGCATCAAGAAATGCCGCAAGCGTCAGATCGGATGTTGGGGCTACAGTTTTGGCTGAACTTGCCGCAAAAGGACAAGATGACGACGCCGAAATATTTTGAGATCAAGAGAGATGAGATCCCCGTGGTGGATGAAGAGGGAGCAAGCGTTCGCGTCATTGCCGGATCCTTCGGCGACAAAGAAGGCGCAAAGCCGCATCACATCCCCGCAACCTTTTTAGAGATCAACTTAGAACCGGGAGCGACCCTAACATTTCCGTCACCTTCCGATGAAACGAGCTTCGTATTTCTGCTCGAAGGAGACGCCGATGTGGCCGGTCAGGCATTTAACGAAAAGACAGCGGTTCGACTACACGACGGCGATGCCATCACGCTAAAAGCGCATGAGATGCCCGCGAAAATCGTATATGCACAAGCAAAACCCATCAGAGAAACCGTGGCATGGGGTGGTCCCATCGTCATGAACACCAAAGAAGAAGTACTGCAAGCTTTCGCAGATCTGCGAAGCGGAAACTTTATTAAAGAACAACCCAAATAGGAGGACACAAACAATGGAAAAAGTAAAATTAGCAATCGTATATTACAGCCAAACCGGACACAATTATCAAATGGCACTATGGGCAAAGGAAGCGGCAGAAGCAGCCGGAGCTGAAGTGCGCCTTCGCAAAGTAAAGGAATTATTAGATTTCAGCAATATGAATCCGGGTTGGGAAAAATACTTGGAAGATTCTAAAGATGTCGAAGAAGCAAGCTCCGATGACCTGATCTGGGCAGATGCGATTCTCTTCTCGACACCGACCCGTTTTGGCGGAGTTGCTTTCCAAATGAAGTCGTTCATCGACGCACAAGGTGGACCGTGGAGCGAAGGAAAATTCACTAACAAATTCGTCTCGGCGATGTCGTCGGCGATGAATGTCAACGGCGGACAAGAAATGACGGTGCAGGCGATCTACACCTCGATGATGCACTGGGGTGCGCTGATCGTTCCGGTCGGCTACACGGACAACAGCGTATACACTGCCGGCGGAAACCCCTACGGTACGACGGGTTCGGCAACGCGTGAAGGATTTGCGAACGACCTCGAAGGCGCTGTGAAACATCAAGCAAAACGCCTTGTGGACGTCACACAGAAATATATCGGATAATAACAACAGCGCATCGAGATTCTCGATGCGCTGTTTTGTCGAAAAATATTCTATCTTTATCGAATTGTACAACTCGTTCGTCGCACCCGGAAAACTCTTCTCGGCACGCTCACGGCCGCTTGCAAGCCTTGCACGTTTTGATGCATTTCAAAACGTAAGCAAGACTCATGCAAA
>CAZEBB010000008.1:47611-59103 GCA_964510345.1 uncultured Peptoniphilaceae bacterium | reverse complement strand
TTCAACGTATTTCTTACCATGCTCTCGGGATACGTGCATACGGCGCGTCTCACGTACGTAGAGTTCTTTGGCAAGTTTTACGAAGGCGGAGGGGTGCGCTTCAAAAAATTCGTTCATCCGCCCAAATATATTGACTTAAAAACACAGGAGGTAACAAAATCATGATGGAATTTATGTCTCAGTATGGTGGAAACCTGTTTGCCGCATTGGGAGCAGCCCTAGCGGTACTTCTTGCCGGTACAGGATCAGCAATCGGCGTTGGTTTAGCCGGGGAAGCAGCAGCGGGAATCGTTATCGACGAACCGGAAAAGTTCGGTAAATCGCTTGTACTCCAACTGTTGCCGGGTACACAAGGTCTGTATGGTTTCATTATCGGGATCCTTGTTATGCTGCGTTTAAGTGAAGTTATTCCGCTAAACAATGGGATTTACATTATGTTAGCTTGTCTCCCCATCGCAATTGTCGGGCTCACTTCCGGTATTGCTCAAGGAAAAGTATCAGTAGCAGGTTTAAATATCTTAGCCAAAAATGAAGAGCAGCAAACGAAGGGTATCATCTACGCGGTAATGGTAGAGACCTACGCGATCTTAGCATTCGTAATGTCGATCATTCTCCTGTTTGCTGTTTAATGCAAAGGGAAGTGACAAACATGGCAAATGTTGAAAACTTAACCCAAAAAATCCTGGATGATGCAAAGAGAGAAGCTTCAGAAATCTTAGCGCAAGCGAAAGAAAAGGCGTTACAAATCACGGATCGAAAAGGCAAAGAAACCGAAGAAGAGGTACAACGAATTACCCGTTCTGCGGAAAACGAAGCAGAAAGATCCAGAGAACGCGTGCTATCGAACGCTCGCCTAAAAGTGAGAAATGAAGAGCTCTCCATTAAACAGGAGAAAATGGAGGAAGCCTTCACTCGCGCCAAAGCGTTGCTTTCAGAAATGCCGGATGCAGAGTTCAAAGCATTTCTCGAAAACACATTGAAGAATCTCGGAACCGGTACCAACCAGGTCGTGCAGATCCCTGCGAAGCGTAAGGCAGCGGTCGGCACACAGATCGCCGGTCGTCCGGTGGAAGTTACCGACGCGGTTACCGACGGATTTTCTGTCAAAGAAGGTCAACTCTATTTCAATTACTATTTCGATGCGCTGGTGGATGCCTCCCGCGATGAGATGGAACAGGAAGTGCGCGACTCATTGTTTGCAAAGGAGGGTTAGTATGCAAAAAGAAGCCTTTATCCAGGCCTCCACACGTGTACGAATCGCCGAAAAGAGTCTGCTGACCAAAGACCAACTCTATCGTTTAGCAGAAGCCGATACGCTGGACGAGCTCAATCGAATTCTCGCTGAGACCTCGTATCAAACGGAAGTTTCCAAGCTGGAACAACCGGAAGATTATGAGACGATGCTGGACCACGAGTTGCAAAAGCTGTATGCATTTGCATATGACGCGAGCCCGGAGAAGAAAATCGTCGATGTATTCGCTTTAAAATATGTCTTTCATAATCTCAAAGTATTGGCGAAAGAGATTCTTCAACAGACCGACTTATCGAAATTATATGTCCCCATCGGCGACCTGCCGGTGAAGGCGCTGAAAGAAGCGAACGAAGCCGGCGTATTACGCCGGGAAGGACGGTACGGAAGCATGCTTCACGACATCCTCGCTGACTTTCACGATAAGAACGATCCGGGGCGCATCGACATGTTAGCGGACCGGTTTTATGCGGAACGCTTGGTCGAGCTTGCGGAAGAGGTTGATGTTCCACTTTTGAAGGCATATGCTAAGGATACGGTAGACTTATATAATCTGATGGCGTTATTCCGCGCAAAACGCGCTAATTACCCATTGGAGGCGTATCAAGAGACGGTTCTGTCGGGTGGAAACCTGTATATGACGGGATTGTACTCTCGATACTTCGAACCGACGGAGCAAATTGCGCAGAGCATGTACTCCATGAAAATCGGCGACGCTGTACGATTCGGCTTGGAGCAGTACGAGCAGACGGGTCGACTTTCATCCTTTGAACAGCAAGCGGAAAACCACTTTATGCGCCTGGCTCAAGATTCTAAGATGAAGAGCTATGGCCCGGAAGTGATCATCTCCTATCTCATCGCCAAGGAAACGGAGATCAAAAACCTCCGCATCCTCTACGTCGCAACGCGCAATAAGATGTCACAAGACTTTACGAGAGAGAGGTTGAGACTGACGTATGTATAAAGTAGCCGTTATCGGCGATATCGACTCGGTTCTGGCCTTTAAAGCGTTAGGATTGGATGTCTTTACGCCGTATGAGAAAAATGAAATAAAGAGAACGCTGGATCAAGCCGCAAGAGACGGCTACGGGATTATCTATATCACGGAACAACTGGCGGTACAGATTCCTGAGACCATTCAGCGATATACGACTAAGATGGTGCCGGCAGTCATTTTGATACCGAGTAACCAAGGCTCGTTGCACATAGGGTTGGATCGAATTAACGAGCAAGTTGAACGCGCCGTTGGTTCCAACATCCTTTAGAAAGTGAGGACGAAATTTGAAAGTAGGAAAGATTATCAAAGTATCCGGCCCGCTTGTTGTTGCAGAAGGCATGGAAAATGCCAATGTTTATGACGTCGTAGAAGTTTCGGACAACAAACTGATCGGAGAAATTATTGAGATGCGCGAAGACCGCGCGTCGATACAAGTCTATGAAGAAACCACGGGAATCGGACCGGGCGAGCCTGTATGGACCACCGGAGAGCCGCTTTCCATCGAATTGGGGCCGGGCCTTATCGCCTCCATGTTCGACGGGATCCAAAGACCGCTGGAAGAACTGAAAGAAGTTTCGGGCGACTTTTTGGTCCGTGGTTTTAACTTACCGTCCCTGAATCGCGAGATCAAATGGGACTTTATCCCCACGGTCGCAGCCGGTGCTGAAGTCAAATCCGGAGACGTCATCGGTTTTGTCCAAGAGACGCCGATCGTTGAGCACCGCATCATGGTGCCGGTCGGGATGGGCGGAGTCATAAAAGATATTAAAAAAGGCGCCTTCACCGTAACTGACGTCGTCTGCACAACAGAAGCCGATGGAAAAACCCACGAATTGACCTTAATGCAGAAATGGCCGGTTCGTAAAGGGAGAGACTATAAAGAAAAATTGGACCCTGTCACACCGCTCGTTACCGGTCAACGCGTCATCGACACGTTCTTCCCGGTGGCCAAAGGTGGGACGGCGGCGATTCCGGGACCGTTCGGATCCGGTAAGACCGTCGTACAGCATCAGCTCGCAAAATGGGCTGATGCCGAGATCGTCGTCTATGTAGGCTGCGGCGAGCGCGGAAACGAAATGACCGACGTACTCATGGAGTTCCCGGAAATTATCGACCCGAAGACAGGCGAATCTCTGATGAAGCGTACCGTGTTAATCGCAAACACCTCCAATATGCCGGTAGCGGCTCGTGAGGCTTCCATTTACACCGGAATCACCATTGCGGAATACTTCCGCGACATGGGATATTCGGTCGCGATGATGGCTGACTCCACATCCCGTTGGGCGGAGGCACTGCGTGAAATGTCCGGTCGTCTTGAGGAAATGCCCGGGGACGAAGGTTACCCCGCATACCTCGCATCGCGTATCGCAGACTTCTATGAGCGCGCCGGAAAAGTCATCTGTGCCGGATCGCAGGATCGCGAAGGATCCCTCACCGTCATCGGTGCGGTATCGCCTCCGGGTGGAGACATCTCCGAGCCGGTATCGCAGGCGACACTTCGTATCGTAAAAGTCTTCTGGGGACTCGACTACGCACTGTCCTACGCGCGTCACTTCCCGGCGATCAACTGGTTGAACTCGTACTCCCTGTATCAGACCAAAATGGACCGCTACATGGACGAGAATATCAACCCCGAATATGCAAAGAACCGTATTACGGCGATCGCACTTTTGCAAGAAGAAGCTGGACTGCAAGAAATCGTACGACTTGTCGGACGCGACTCACTGTCGGAAGGTGACCAACTCAAGCTCGAAGTTTCCAAGTCCATTCGTGAAGACTTCCTGCAACAAAACGCATTCCATGACGTCGACACGTTCTGCTCGGTTGAAAAGGGCTACCGAATGCTTGATTTGATCCTGACATTCCACGAGCAAGCAAAACGCGGACTGGATGCCGGCGTATATCTGAACGATCTACTGGCGATGCCGGTTCGTGAGAGAATTACCCGTGCGAAGAATATTCCCGAGACTCAACTGGATACCTTTGATGAACTGTTGAAGGAACTGGATAGCCAGACACAAGATTTAATCGACAAGGGAGGGCTCGCCAGTGCTTAAAGAATATAAAACCGTAACCGAAGTCGTCGGTCCCTTGATGGTTGTCGAAGGAATCGAAGGCGTAAAGTATGAGGAACTCGTAGAGATCGAGATGCACAATGGCGAACGCCGCCGTGGGAAAGTTCTCGAAATCACTAATGATAAGGCGATGGTACAGCTGTTTGAAGGTTCCTCGGGAATCAACTTACAGGGTACCTCAGTGCGCTTCCTAGGGCGTCCCTTGGAACTTGGCGTATCGGAAGACATGATCGGCCGTATCTTTGACGGATTGGGATCTCCCATCGACAACGGACCCAAAATCATGCCCGATAAACGAATCGATATCAACGGAACACCGCTGAACCCGGTATCCCGCGACTACCCTGATGAGTTTATCCAAACCGGTATCTCCACGATCGACGGACTGAACACCCTGGTTCGCGGACAAAAACTCCCGATCTTCTCGGGATCCGGTCTTCCGCATAACTCCGTAGCGGCGCAGATCGCAAGACAGGCGTCGGTTCTGGGTAAAGGCGAGAAGTTCGCCGTCGTATTCGGCGCGATGGGCATCACTTTCGACGAAGCGCAATACTTTATTGATGACTTTACCGAAACCGGCGCGATTGACCGTGCGGTCCTGTTCATGAACTTGGCGGATGACCCCGCGATCGAGCGTATTTCGACCCCGCGTATGGCGCTGACCTGTGCGGAGTACCTCGCGTTTGAAAAGGGCATGCACGTATTGGTTATCTTGACAGATATTACCAACTACGCTGAGGCACTTCGTGAAGTCTCTGCCGCTCGTAAAGAAGTACCGGGACGTCGTGGATATCCGGGTTATCTGTACACCGACTTGGCGACCCTGTATGAACGCGCAGGAAGAATTAAGGGACGCAACGGTTCCATCACACAGATCCCGATCCTGACGATGCCGGAGAACGACATCACGCACCCGATCCCCGACCTGACCGGATACATCACGGAAGGACAGATCATCCTGTCGCGTGACCTGTATAAACAAGGCATCGAGCCCCCGATCTTCATCGTTCCGTCGCTGTCGCGTCTGAAAGACAAAGGGATTGGTAAGGGCAAAACCCGTGAAGACCATGCGGATACCATGAACCAAATTTACGCCGGGTATACGGCAGGTCGTCAGGCGAGAGAACTTGCGGTTATCTTGGGAGACAGTGCACTGTCGGATGCGGACCGCGCATTCGCAAAATTCGCCGAAGCTTTTGACCGTGAATACGTCGATCAAGGGTACTACACCAATCGCGCGATTGAAGATACACTTGATCTCGGTTGGAAACTCTTACGCATTATTCCGCGCACAGAGCTCAAGAGAATTCGCGACGAATATATCAACAAATATATGGGAGAAGAGCAAGAAGGGGAGGTATAGATGGCGAAACTGAACGTCAATCCTACCCGGATGGAGATGTCCAATCTCAAAAGCAGATTGGCGACTTCCACGAGAGGTCACAAGCTCTTAAAGGATAAACAAGATGAGCTGATGCGTCAGTTTATCGAACTTATCCGCAAGAATAAGGCCCTTCGTGAAGAAGTCGAAAAGGAACTCTCGGAATCATTCCAAGACTTCCTGCTCGCATCCGCCATGATGAGTCCCGCTTTCATGGAACAAGCCGTCTCCTATCCGAGTCAGAAGGTAGAAGTCGATATCAGACAGCAAAATGTCATGAGCGTACTGATTCCTCGCATGGAGTTTAAGAGATCCACTGATGAAAACCATCGATTGCCCTACGGCTTTACGCAAACCAGCGCAGAGCTGGACGACGCAATCGAAAAGCTTCAAAAGGTGCTGGATCGTATGCTTGAACTCGCACAATTGGAAAAAACGGCGCAATTGATGGCTGGAGAAATCGAAAAGACGAGACGCCGCGTCAATGCTCTCGAGTACCGTACCATCCCCGATCTTGAAGAGACGATCAAATGGATTCGTATGAAACTCGACGAAAATGACAGAGCGACCATCACCAGGCTGATGAAAGTTAAGCAACTGATTGCAGCTGAAGATTAAGATCGACACCGGAGTTATCGTACTCCGGTGTCTTTTTCATGTTTGATCTTTTGAGATAATTTGATATGCTGTAAGAAAGTCAAAGTAAACAAGGGGAGTGCTATGAATTATACGATCATGAGTGCCGGCCCGACCTCCGTAAGCGAACGCGTATTGAATACGCTTTACCGCCCCCTTCGCAATACGGACTTAGACCCGGAGTACGTCTGCTTTCAAAGGGAGACTGAGAAGAAGATTTCGCGCATACTACAGACCGACGCAACCAGTATCATCTTATTGGGAGAAGCGATGCTGGGACTGGACGGCTCTATCGCTACTTTTGTCGAACCCAAAGAGCGCGTACTAGTGATTCACAATGGCATTTTCGGTGAAGGATTCTCAGATTTCGTTGCGATGTACGGTGGGATTCCCATCAGCTTTTCCGGAGACCTACGGCGCGGAATCGATGTGGAAGCGTTGGACGAATTTTTGCGGCGGGATCATGATTTTGCCGCCGCCACCTTTATTCATTGCGAAACGCCGTCCGGGATTACAAATGACGTGGATGCGATCGGACAGATTTTGCACCGATACGGCATCCTGAGCATTTGCGACTCTGTGTCGGGAATTGCCGGAGAGCGGTTCGACTTTGATGAGTCTAAAGTGGATGTTGTCATCGGTGGGACGCAAAAGTGTCTCTCTGCGCTTACAGGGCTCACCACGATCACATTGTCACAGAATGCCGTCGATAAACTAAGAGCGAGAAAGACAAAGATTCCCGGATTCTATGCGAATTTTGCCAATTATTTGCAGTCGTCGGACGGTTTTGATTATCCGTACACGCAGAGCGATACGCTGGTGAACGCGTTGGATGAAGCTCTCAATATCGCATTGGAACACGACTTTGTAAAGCGGCATGCCGAATTTGGAGAGCTGACCAGGAAGCGGGTCGAGGACTGGGGCTATGAGATTTACGCACTGGATTCAAGGTCCAATACGGTGACGACGGTATTGCTCAAGGAACACCAAACGACAAACGGAATCATCGATGCAATGAAAGAAAAGGGATTTTTGATTTCAGGTGCAATGGGCGAGATTGCCGGCAAAGCGATCCGCATTGGGCATATGGGCAATAATATTGCGGATGAGAAGCGATATGTAGAAATGCTGAACGCATTGGAAGACGTACTGAAGCGATAGAAACACATAAAAAGGAACCGGTGAAAAGCCGACTCCTCCAGGTGAAAAAGTTCGCTCCTCACCAGTATGCTTAGCGAATGGATTTTCACAAATTCAAGGAGCCGGCGAAAATGCCGACTCCTTTTTGCTACATCAAACCGCGTAACGCACCGGGGGCTAACCAGTGGAGTAAGAACAACACTCCGGTGATCAGCGCGAAAAACTTATGCGATTGAAAGATCTTCTTGTCTTTTATCCGCCAAAACGCAAACCCTAAGGTCGCAGTGATCGCCGCAAAGACGAAGAGAACGGTCCCCGTGTGGAGCATAACTCGGCCCAGTGCCAAGTAACCGTGATACAGAGCGACGAGAACAAGAGCGAACCCGGCAGGTTTATGAAGCATTCTGAGGGTGCGTACAATGCTTTTTAACGACTCATTTTTCCCGCCAAACCAGAGGCGGTTCATGCGAGTTCCTACATACGGAATGTAGAGGATGACGAGCAGTGCGACATTAACCCACCCCAATACCTGAAACATACTCTACTCCACGATCTTTCCAACGACGGGGATGCCTTCCAGATTCCCTACGCCGTGCGGAGAGTCGTTTTTGATTTCGTCGGTCAAGTCTTTACCTGCTTCAAAGCCGTTGTGCTGTCCGTTTTTCCAAGCGGCCGAGTCGGTCAAGTCATAGACGACGCCGTCGACGGCGACATAGGCTTTGGCTCCGTCTTTCCCGTTGTGAGTCGCGAGTTCTTCCAGCGTAAACTCTTTAACTTCTGATGTGGATTCTGTAATACTTGGCTCCTCCTGAGCAGACGGTTCCGTCTGCGAAGTGCCGCATGCGGTTGCAATCAATACGACGACAAGAAGAAGCGGAATCCATTTTTTCTTCAACATATGGGTTTCCTCCTTCTATTTGTGATACTTATCTATACCCAAACACAAAGTAGTATCAAACCAAAGATCAAAAGAATGCAGATTCTCATAACCGAAGAGTTAGTCCTAAACAAAAAAGAACCGTCATTGGGTCTGATGATAGAATGACAAGCTTTTGTATGTTAAAATATGGAGATAGAGTAACGCATAGGAGGTACGCATGTTATATCAAGATATGGTATTCGCATTACAAAAATTCTGGGCGGACCGGGGTTGTATTTCCCTTGAACCGTATGATGTAGAAAAAGGGGCGGGGACGATGAGTCCTCATACATTCTTACGCGCACTGGGACCGGAGCCTTGGAAAGTTGTCTATGTAGAACCTTCAAGACGCCCGGCCGACGGACGATACGGGCAAAACCCGAATCGTCTCTACCAACATCACCAGTTGCAGGTGATCTTGAAACCGTCGCCCGATCGTATCCAGGAAACGTATCTGGACAGCTTAGCATCGATTGGGATTGACCCGAGAGTTCACGACATTCGTTTCGTTGAGGACAACTGGGAGGCGCCGACATTGGGTGCGTGGGGCTTAGGTTGGGAAGTATGGCTCGATGGGATGGAAATTACACAGTTTACGTACTTCCAACAGGCAGGGAGTTTGCCGCTGGATTTAGAATCGGTCGAGCTTACCTATGGCTTGGAGCGTATTGCGATGTACATCCAAAATGTGGACAATGTATTTGATATCGAATGGGCACCCGGGATCAAATACGGCGATATTTTCTTGCAACCGGAGTATGAGAACTCGGTGTACTCCTTTGAAGAAGCGGATATCCAAGTCCTGAAGGACTTATTTAACGTATACGAGCGGGAAGCGGAGATCTATCTGCAAAAAGAGTTAATTTATCCGGCGTACGACAATGTTCTCAAGTGTTCGCATACATTTAACGTGCTGGATGCGAGAGGAGCGATCTCTGTTTCTGAGCGTGCCGTGTACATTGGACGCGTACGAAATCTGGCGCGAATCACGGCGATCGGTTATGTGAAAAAGCGGGAAGAATTGGGATTCCCATTGTTAAACCGGGAGGCGAAAAATGAGTAAGTATTTGTTAGAAATTGGCGTCGAAGAATTTCCGGCGACCTATATCGAGCCGACCAAAAACCAACTGGTACAGGCCTTTACAAAATTGCTGACGACAAACGGTGTCGATTTCCATAACCTCCGTTGCGATGCGACGCCGAGACGCTTTGTCGTCCGCATAGAAGGCCTGCACAATAAGACGGAAGATAAAGTTGAGCAGGTCAAGGGACCGGCGGCTCGCATCGCATTTGATGAAAGCGGAAACCCGACGAAAGCGCTGCTCGGGTTTATGAAGAGTCAAAAGGTGGAGCTTTCCGATGTGCAACAGGAAATGATCGGCAACGAAAATTATGTCGTCGTCAATAAGCGCGAAGAAGGTATGGATGTTAAGCAACTGTTGCAGACTTCAATCCCCGAAATCCTTCGCTCATTGACCTTCCCAAAATCGATGAAATGGGGCGGGAGGGATTTCCGATTTGCGCGTCCGATCCGCTGGTTCGTGTCTTTGTTTGACGATGATGTTTTACACTTTGATTTAGAAGAAATCCCGGTCGATCGATACACGCGCGGCCACCGCGTGCTGGGATCAGACAATATCTGCATTGAGAGTATCGACCGTTTCGAGGATCAACTGCTCGACAATTATGTCATGTTGGATGAAAAGAAGCGCCGTGAAGTGATCCTCGTCAATGCGGAGAAATTGGTCCGCGAGCGCGGTGGAAACCTCATGGAAGACGAAGACTTGTTGGATGAAATCGTCAATCTCGTCGAATACCCGACGCCGCTTCTCGGACACATCCCGCAAGAATACATGGAATTACCCGATCCCGTCATTCTGACGCCGATGAAAGACCACCTGCGTTATTTGCCTGTAATCGATGATAAGGGCAATACGATGCCGTATTTTGTCACCGTCCGCAATGGAGATAAAACAGGATTGGATATTGTCCGCGCGGGTAATGAGAAGGTCCTGACGCCTCGCCTTGAGGACGCAAAGTTTTTCTATAATGACGACCGCAAAAAGCCATTAGAAGGGTATGTGGAAGATCTTAAAAACCTGACATTCCACGATAAGTTGGGAAGTATGTACGATAAGACGTCGCGCGTGCGCTCACTGGCGGCACAAATCGGGAAGAATCTCGGCGTCGGCGATGCCGCTTTGGCATCGGTAGACCGCGCCGCCACCCTTTGCAAAGCGGACTTGATGACGCGTATGGTCATCGAGTTCACGGAGCTGCAAGGGGTGATCGGTGGAATCTACGCGCAAGAGTCGGGCGAGACCGAAGTCGTCTCCAAGGCGATTGCGGAGCACTATCTGCCGACGCAATCGCGTGGCGCGCTCCCGCAAACGACAACCGGAACGGTGCTCTCCCTGGCCGACAAAATGGACTCCCTGTGTGGGCTATTTGCCATCGGCGAGAAGATCTCCGGATCGCAAGACCAGTTCGGCCTGCGCAGAATGGCCCTCGGGATCTTGCATATCCTCATTAGCAATAAGCTTGATATCTCGATGGAGTCGATGATCAAGGATTCCCTGTATTCCTATGTAGACGAAAAAGTCATGGTCTTCCCCTATGAAGAGACCATGGATAAAATACTACAATTCTTCCGCCAGCGCTTGCGCAATCGACTGACGGAGGACGGCTATCGTTATGATGTCGTCGACAGCGTGCTCGTGACGAGACCCAATTTTATTTACGACGTGATCTTGAGGATCAGCGCAGTGGAAGATTTCCTTTCGCTGATCAATTCAAAAGATATTCTCCAGAGCTTGACGCGCGTGAGTACGCTCGCCCAAAAAGCGGAGCACGCCAATGTCAATGTCGAATGGTTGACAACGGATGAAGAAAAGAGACTCTATGATCTCGGTGGCTACTATGACTCCATTCGCGATGACATCGACCAGTCGTCATACAAGCAAGCGTTGACGGATTTGGCGAAGGCCTCGCCCGCCATCGACCGTTTCTTGGATAACACGATGGTTATGGTCGATGACGAAGCCGTCAAGAATAACCGATTGGCGCTGTTGAAACGCACGCACGATCTCATTTTG
>CAZEBB010000008.1:46118-47597 GCA_964510345.1 uncultured Peptoniphilaceae bacterium | reverse complement strand
AAAGAATAATGAGGAAATTACACGTACACGTCCTGTCGGACTCTCACGGAGAGACGGCGGACATCGTATCCAAAGCGGCGTTTTCGCAGTTTCCGGATGTCGATTCGACTTTTACACGCCATGCGTTCATCGAAACGAAGGACGACATCCTCAGCATTATCAACGCGGTCCGCGGGACGGACTGCCTGATCATCTATACGCTTGTCGTGGACGAGCTACGCGACTACCTGGCATATTTAGCGCATCACTTTGCGATTCGATGCGTCGATGTGATGGGGCCTGTGCTCCGCGAGATGGCGGACTATTTGGGCAAGGAGCCGGAAATGGTCGCCGGTCGCTTGGAACCGCTGGACGAAGAGTATTTTCAACGCATCGACGCGATCGAGTTCGCCGTGAAATACGACGATGGGAAGGACCCGCGTGGCGTTCTCAAGTCGGATATCACGCTGATCGGGGTGTCACGTACTTCAAAAACACCTCTTTCGATGTATCTGGCGAACCGCGGCTATAAGGTGGCGAATATCCCTTTAGTGCCTGAAGTAGAGCCGCCTAAAGAACTGTATTCGGTCAACCCGAAAAAAATCTTTGGACTCTTGGCGGATCCGCGCAAGTTGAACTCGATCCGCACGGAGCGCTTGCGAGCGCTAGGCCTTACTTCGGAGAACAGCACCTATGCGCAAATGGACCGGATTCGCGACGAGTTGAAGAAATCGGAACAACTGATGTCGGCCCTCGGCTGCTATGTGATTGATGTGACCTCACGTGCCATCGAGGAGACCGCCGGGATCATTATTGAACGAGTGCAAAAGAACCAATTGTAAAGGGGAGGAAACTTCCCTTTTTCAATTGGGTATGTATAAAGGGTAAGGGGGGAGCGAGATGCGCGAGAAAATCGAAGAAAGAGAAAAACTGTGGTTGTCACCGTTTGCAATGAAGTCAGCCGAGTCAAAAGGGCGCAAATTGACAGAGGACAAGTGTCCGCTTCGAACTGATTTTCAACGCGATCGCGATCGCATCCTCCATTCGAAAGCCTTTCGTAGGCTGAAACATAAAACCCAAGTTTATATCGACCCTTGGAAGGATCATTACCGGACGCGCATGACGCACACATTAGAAGTTGCGCAGATTGGGCGAACGATCGCACGTGCGTTAGATCTGAATGAAGATTTGGTGGAGGCAATCGCCCTTGGGCATGATTTAGGTCATACGCCATTTGGACATATGGGTGAGGATATCTTAAACGACCTGAACCCCAACGGCTTCAAGCACTACGAACAGTCCGCTCGCGTCGTCGAGTATTTAGAATCGAGCGAAAAGCGACGCGGTTTGAATCTGACATTCGAAGTGGTAGAGGGTATTGCCAATCACACAGGGGAACACAGGGCGGAAACGCTGGAATCGCGAATTGTAAAGTTTGCCGACCGAATTGCCTATATCAATCACGACATCGATGACTCGATTCGCGCCGGATTGCTGAAG
>CAZEBB010000008.1:0-46108 GCA_964510345.1 uncultured Peptoniphilaceae bacterium | reverse complement strand
GCTGAAGGAATCGGATCTCCCTACACATTTAACCGGTGTCTTAGGAAGCGGACATGGGGACCGAATCTCTCAGATGATCATCGACATCGTGGAGAGCAGTAAAGGACAAGCGGAGATTCGCATGTCCGATCGCGTACAGAGTGCAACCGATGACCTTCGCGCCTTCCTCTTCGAGAATATCTACTTATCAAAAAGTGTGAAGAGCGATGCGGAACAGGCAAAATTCTTGTTGGAGACATTGTATCGATATTACTTGCATGACATCTATCGACTGCCGAGAGAACACTTGGCTCTCTATCAGGAGGAGGATGAGGTTGACGAAAACTTGATGGTGACCGATTATATCGCAGGAATGACGGACCGATACGCAGTGCGCGTATTTGAGGAGCATTTCATGCCGAAAGGGTGGAGTTACTAAATGCGGATTCCTGAAGAGATCATAGCGCATATTAAAGCCCAAACGGATATCGTCGAGGTCGTTTCTCAATATGTGGATTTGAAAAAGTCGGGTGCAAACTATTTAGGATTGTGCCCATTTCATTCGGAGAAGACACCTTCTTTTACCGTATCGGGACAAAAACAGTTTTTTCATTGCTTCGGTTGCGGACAAGGCGGTGACGCCATCTCGTTTTTAATGAAACGGGAGAACTTAAGTTACCCTGAGGCCATTCGCACACTGGCGGAGCGCAAGGGGATTGAAATCCCCGGGAATCGCGAGGAAACAGAACGCGAGAGACGAAAAGAAACACTCTACGGGCTCAATCAGTTGGCGATGCAATACTATTACCAACAGCTGCTAACCGAAGAGCTCCCCAAGCGCTATTTAGAAAAACGGGGCATCGGTTACGGTGCAATTAATCATTTTCTATTAGGATATGCCAAAGACCGGTGGGACGGTCTATTTACCTTTTTACAATCGAAGAAAGCATCCATTGAAGACGCATTGGAGATCGGACTATTGGTGCAGAGTGACAAGGGAAAAGTGTACGACAGGTTTCGCAATCGACTGATGTTTCCAATATTGGATTACCGCAATCGCGTGATTGGCTTCGGCGGACGAGCACTCGGAGATGATCGAGCCAAATATCTCAATTCAAAAGAATCCGTCTTGTTCCACAAGGGAGAGCACTTGTACGGACTCCAAAATATCGCAAGAGACGGGAACCGCGACGGCATCTTGCTGGTCGAGGGCTATATGGATACACTGCAGCTGTTTCAATATGGTTTTAAGCGCACGGTTGCCTCGTTAGGTACGGCGCTTACGGAAGAACAGGCAAAACTCTTGAAGCGGTACGGCGGAAAAGTGTATGTCCTCTACGATGGGGACTCGGCCGGACAGCGGGCAACGGAACGCGCGGTCGACGTATTTTCGAAGATCGGCATCGAAGCAAAAATCATATCGCTCGACGACGGATTGGATCCGGACGACTACTTGCGCAAGAACGGTGCCGACGCGATGGGCCTCGCCATTCAAAATGCCTATACGCCGACCACATACTTCCTCCAACAATCCATGCGAAAATACGATCTGCAGGATACAGAGGAGAGGATCGCTTTTTTTGATGAAGCGACGGATATACTGGCAAAATTGAAACGGGCTTACGAACGCGAGGAGTATATCCGAAGCCTTTCCAAACAAATCGGCATTTCAGAAGCGGCACTTCATGAAGAGGTTGCAAAAAAAATCGGAAACCCGGGGCAAATCGGGTATAAGAGAGAAGACAATAACGCGAGAGACGAGTACCGAGTGCCGAAACCAAAAGCGTCACGTGCAAGGCGTCAGCTGTGGATCAATATGCTGGCCCATGCGCTACGCGGACGTGCGGAGTACCAAGCGATGTTCGCCTTTATGAATGATCGCTTTGTGAGCGAGGATTGGGCACTTCGAGTGATGAACTGGTTGCGCGATGGTTATCAGAAGGAAGATTGGGAGCCGTCGACCGAACGGTTACGAGAGGCGTTTTCACACGATGTGGGGATGGATCAGGCGGTGGAAGCCGTCATTCGAACGGCAAGCGACCCGACGACGTCGGGGAAGAAGGCAGTGCTCGAATTGTACAGCGCGTTACGGCATGCGGCTCTCATGGATGAAAAAGCCGAATTGCATACGGAAATATCGTTACTTGCGGGGGAAGACAGCCCGGAACGACAAGCCTTATTAATTGAAAAGATGAAACGGCTCGGGGATGTCAACCGCATTCTGACCGCCGGGTCACAAGGGGGAATGTGAAATGGTTCAAGATGAACGCATAGAGTGGGGAGAAAACAAGGTAAGTGTCTACGAAGAAGCCCTGCGATTAGCGAAAGAAAGCGATAATGCACTGCTCGTCACACAGTTCGAAGAGATCGAATTCTTTGACGAAATGGAAAAAGAGGATATCGAAGATATTCAGCGTCGGTTGGTGACGGCAGGAATTGAACTGCTCGAAGAAACAGAAACCGGCTCGCGCCTCGTTCAAGATGAAGATGTTGACGATGAGGACGAGGAGGAAGAAGAGCCTATTGAAGATGCGTCAGATGATGCAGAAGAACTGATACAAGAAAAGCCCGAGGATCTCTCGGAACTGAAAGGGGTCAATGTCGACGATCCCGTCAAAATGTACCTCAAGGAAATCGGAAAGATTCCGCTACTCACCGGCGAAGAAGAGATCATGCTGGCGAAACGCATGGAAGATGGGGACGTCATCGCAAAGAAACGTCTCGCAGAAGCCAATCTCAGACTCGTCGTATCCATCGCCAAACGCTATGTTGGACGCGGAATGCAGTTTCTTGACCTTATCCAAGAGGGGAATATGGGCTTGATGAAGGCCGTCGACAAATTCGATTATAAGAAGGGCTTTAAGTTCTCAACCTATGCGACATGGTGGATCCGTCAGGCGATTACGCGTGCGATCGCCGACCAAGCCCGTACCATACGAATTCCGGTGCATATGGTGGAGACCATCAATAAATTAGTACGCGTACAGCGTCAGTTGATTCAGGAGCTCGGCCGCGAACCCACCAACGAAGAGATCGCCGAGGAAATGGGCATCGATGTTGAGAAGGTCCGCGATGTGCGCAAGATCGCACAGGAACCGGTCTCTTTGGAAACGCCGATCGGGGAAGAAGAAGACAGCCATCTGGGGGATTTCATCGAAGACGATTCGGCGATCGCTCCGGATGATGCAGCGAATTTCACGATGCTCAGAGAACAGCTTAATGAGGTTTTGGGAACCCTTAACGACAGAGAGCGAAAAGTATTGGAGTTGCGTTTCGGTCTCACAGACGGGACGCCTCGCACATTGGAAGAAGTAGGAAAAGAGTTCAATGTCACACGTGAACGCATACGTCAAATCGAGGCGAAAGCACTCAGAAAATTGAAACACCCCTCACGCAGTAATAAATTGAGAGATTTTTTAGAGTAAACGATGGATCGTTTGGAGAAACTGCGTGGGTATCTTAGGGGGCCGGTCATCGCGGATATCGGGACAGATCACGGGATTCTCGTGATGAGAGCCTTGGAGGATGCGGCGATTCAGAAGGTGATTGCGACCGACATCAGTCCGCATTCGCTACAAAAGTGCATCGACGCGATCACCGGGCACCCGCGGGAGAAAGATGTGACGACGCAGTGTTGTAACGGCTTATCGGGGTTGGATACAAAGGCCATCGACGACATTGTCATCGCGGGGATGGGTGGATTCCGCATCCTCACCATATTACAAAATGCGATCGACAATCAGCAGCCCTTGCGACGTCTCATTCTCTCTCCACAAAAAGGAGAAGAGGAAGTCCGTCGCTTTTTACATGAGAACGGATACCGGATTGAAGCCGACGAATGGGTACGGGATCAAGGTAAATTTTATGTCATCTTGGTTGCGGTACCGGGGGTCGAGAGGTATTCAAGTGACATCGAATATCGCTACGGACGCATTCCGATGCAAGAACAATCTGTGGTACTACAAGACAAGATAGAACTGGAGAGGAGAATACAGGAACAGGTTATCCAGACATTGAAACCGCAATCGGCCGGCGCGAGGCGTGTGTCGGAGAAATTGCGTGAATTACAGGAGGTACAATATGTACTACACCGTAGAACAGATCATGAGAATTCTCAATGAGATCGCACCGTTTGAGACCCAGGAGCCATGGGATAACAGTGGCTTAATGATTGGGGACCCGGCAGCCATAGTGACGGGCGTTCTGATCGATATGGATCTTACCTTGCGATCGATCGAGCAGGCGATGACGAATGGCTGCAATCTCATCGTCACCCATCATCCCTTTTTCTTCCCGTCGGTGCGATCCGTCGATATGGCGACACCGTCGGGACAGATTCTTCGCAACCTGATCAAAAACGATATCGCAGTGATCAGTGCCCATACCAATCTTGATAAAGCGACGCCGGGTGTGAATCACGCCTTGGCGGTCAGATTGGGGCTTACGGATATAACGCCCATCGAAGGCGAAGAGATCGGCCTCGTCGGCGTCTGTGAATCGCAGACGTGCGGAGAGCTGGCTGCGAATGCGAAGGAGATCCTCGGATCATCCGGTTTGCGCACCGTGGGCGATACCGGCAAGAAAGTGCGTACCGTCGCCGTTTGTGGAGGAGCCGGAGGGGATCTGACAGAAGTCTGCAGTAGACAGGGAATCGATGCACTCGTCAGTGCTGAGTTTAAGCACCATCAAGCGATATTTGCTCAGGCGAGCGGCTTGTTTTTAATCGATGCCGGGCATTATGAAACGGAATATCCGGGATTATGGATCTTAGCGGAGCAGTTGGCCGTACGATTGGATTGCCCGATCGTCGTGGCAGAATTTGCGCCACCGTTTCAAGCGAGGTCGGGGCGATGAAACCATTACGTAAGTATGCGAATCGCCTTGGCTTCGGATTTGCCGTTTACATCACCGCGTATATCGTGGGCATCGTCATCATGTCTATTGTGGTGCAAAACTATTTTCCGGATTTGACGTGTAACACTTGGTATTTTTGGGCCTTAAACAGCGCACCGAATTATTTTTTCGGGATGCCGATCTTTTTCTTCATAACACGAAAAGTTCCCGATTCGCCTGTACCGGAACCAAAATCGATTTCGATCAAATCATTATTTCGTTACACCATCATGAGTCTATCCATTGCTTACATTTTTTCCTTCGTAGGCAACCTTTTCAATCTCTTTTTTGTCGAACACTACGGAATCAGTGAAAACATTGTACAGGACGTTCTCGAGTCATGTAGTACCATGATGGCATTTCTATTTATCGTCATCATCGCTCCGATCGCCGAAGAATGGATCTTTCGCCGACGGTTTCTAACGAAAACGCTGGTCTTTGGTCGCAAAAAAGCTGTCCTTGCCGGCGGTTTGGCTTTTGGTTTGTTTCATTTAAATATTCCACAATTTGCCTATGCTTTTGCATTGGGTACTTTTTGGGGCGTGCTCTTCATTAAGTATGGGCGCGTAACTCCCGTCATACTTTTGCATATGATCGTCAACGCGCTCGGGTCGATCGTATTTCCAAGGTTTTTACTTATCAATGCCGAAGTATTTGCAATCATCGGCGGTGCCTTCATCCTCGTCGTCTCCATCGTAGGGATGGTATGGCTTTCTAAAGAAAAGAATGCACTATTGACAGTTTTACAGGATCCTGTAGAGCACGCTGAGAGTGAAACGGAGCAGATCGAAGAAAAACCGATCAAGACACCTTCACTGATCTTCAATCCCGGGTTTATCCTTTATATGGTGATTATCGTTTTGATCTTTACGGCATCGCTGTTTGGAGCAGCGGCACTTGAGGGGGCTGTCACCCTTTGATATAATGAAGATACGTAAGTAAATCAGATGATCGCGTGCTTCGGTACGAGGAAAGTCCGTGCACCACAGAGCAAGGATGCCTGATAATGTCAGGTGGGGGCGACCCTAAGGCTAGTGCAACAGAAATAGACCGCCGAGCACTCAATGAAAGATGAGAAACTCACTTGATGAATTCATCTCTTCTTTCATTGAGTGCTCGGTAAGGATGGAAAGGTGAGGTAAGAGCTCACCAGCGCATAGGCGACTATGTGGCTCTGTAAACCCCATTCGGTGCAAGATCAAATAGGAAACAAGGCGGCTGCTCGTCGTCTCCGCAAAGGTAGATCGCTTGAGGCGTCCGGTGACGGACGTCCTAGATAGATGATCATCTAATACAGAACACGGCTTATAGATTTACTTATGCTCTTTGCATGAAAAAACGCATCCTCACGGGTGCGTTTTGAGTTTGTACTATTATATGACTTCTTGTTTACGCTCGGGCAAATTGTAATCGTAGCCGTGATCCGCAGGGATCGCCGGCGTGCAACGTCCATCACGTATCGCATCGACGAGTTCATCTATCGATTCGATCGTATCGGGGAAATAAGTGGCGAAGCGTCCAACAGCGCCGGTGTTGTGGCTGTCGCCAGCGCCGGTCATCGGTAAGCCTAAGGCGTTCGCCGTGTGGACGGCCTTTTGGTTGTCCTCCGGGAAGGTGGACCCGTTGTAAGCCTCAATCGCATCCAAGTATTTTGCTAACGGATACAGTTGATCCTTTAAACCGCGGTTATTGTGCCGATACGGGTGCGCTGCGATCATCACTCCGTTTTGAGCGGAGACGATCTCGTGGAGTGTTTTGACAGAGACTCGCTCCGTCGGTAAATTGGGAGCGCCGAAGACGAGGATATCCCCCTCAAAAGTGTAGACTTCACAACCGACAAATACGCGAACGCCGTTGACGAGGGTCGTCCATCCGATATCGCCCGCAAGTTTTTGCGTGTCGTGGTCGGTGATGCAAATGCCATCCAGACCTTTGCTATATGCTGTTTTTGTGAGTGCATCGAGAGACTGGAAACTATCCGGTGAATAGGTCTCCTCGTGTGCGTGCAAATCGATGAGCATGATCATCCTCCTTCTTATTAGTATACTATGAATGTTCGCTGCGCATGATTGAAAATACTTATCGATCTGATAAGAGATGCTTATACAATTCTTTGTCGACAAATTGTAACAATTCTTGTTTCGTCAACGATAGCTAAAATTCAATACTTGATGGATCATCGTCGCCGTTTTCGTAACTTTTTTGTAACTTTTGCTTGACATTCAACTTTCAATCCTTTAGAATGGTATGGAACTTAAAAGTTACAAAATTGTTACAAAAACAAGGAGGATACTATCCAACATGAATTGTAAATCAGTTGGTGTGAAGCTGGGTCTGGTTGCTGCTGTCACCTTAACCACATTGACGGTGGGAGTCAATGTAAGTTACGCAGCGCCGGAACAAAAGGCGATCATATCAACGGCGACCTATCAAGCCGATCTCAACAAATCGTACTTGGTAGCCGATGAACCGACAGAAACAAGCACGAGAATTACGACCGACTTCCTCAATGTAAGAACCTCGCCAAGCACCGATGCGAATATCCTAGGGGTACTCAATATCGGAGCAGAAGTACAGGGAACACAAGAAGGTGAGTGGTTCAAAATACAATACAGCGGTCAAACCGCATATATCCATGCGGATTGGTTACGCGGTCCCGGTTCTTCAGCGAAAGCGGTAGAACAAGAGGACGAAAAGGAAGAGGTCGTGGCACGTTACACGACAGATAACCTCAATGTACGTACCGGCAAGGGAACTTCCTTCAATATCTTAGGGGTTCTTTCGAAGGGAACGAAAATCTCCGGTTCTTATACGGGAGAATGGTTCAAGATCGAATACGACGGACAAACCGCGTATGTACACACCGACTACTTAAAGGGTTCGCAAGAAGAAGTCAAAGAAGCGGTAGAGAACCGAAGCCTTACGACTCAATATGCAACGGCCTATGTCAATGTCCGCACCGGACCGGGTACGAGACACAGCATCTTGGGCGTCATGAAACCCAATACAAAAGTGGAAGGGAATTATGAAGGGCATTGGTTCAAGACGACCTTTGCCGGAGAAACGGCTTATGTTTCAGGCTCTTACTTGTCTGACGGCGAGTCGGAAGTCGAAGAAAGAACCGTCGCACCCGAAGACCGAGTGACTCGTTACACCAAGGCAAGCCTGAATGTACGCAAAGGACCGGGTACCAATACTTCAATTCTGGGCGTTCTGAACCCCGGAACGGAAGTGAAAGGTGCAGCCGACGGCGAGTGGTTCCAATTCGAGTACGATGGCCAAACCGCCTATGTGTATAACCCTTATCTCGTCAGCTCGCAACCGAATACGAATCGCGCGGAAGAAACAGTGGCAGCGAAAAGCGTCTCGGCTTCGAGTGGTGCGATCGAATCGATCGTCAATGACGCTTGGGCACAAGTTGGAAAGTCCTATGTATATGGTACAGCGGGACCCAACACATTTGACTGCTCAGGCCTCACATACTATCTCTACAACAAACATGCGGGAATCCAACTGCCGAGAAGTTCGGCTTCACAAGCTACGGCGGGAACCACCGTCTCCAAAAGTGAGATTCAAGCGGGCGACCTGATCTTCTTTATCAACCCGGGCGATTCAAGAATCGGACACGTTGGCATCTATGTCGGCGGAGGGACGTATATCCACGCATCGACTCCGGCAACGGGAGTCAAAACCGACAGCATTTCGGGAAGCTACTTCCAAAACAATGCGGTCACCATCAAACGCATCTTACCGTAACACGAAACGGACCTCCGGGTCCGTTTTTTGTGTTAGCCTAAATAACATTTTGGGAATCAGCGTTTTTTTGGTATACTGTAAGGAGCATAAAAGGAGGGTTAAGATGACCGAAATTTTAAAAGGAAAACCTGTAGCCACTCAATTAAAAGAAGAAGTATCGCACCGAGTACAATCGTTACAAGATAAGGGGGTCCAACCGAAACTCGCGGTATTGCGTGTAGGAGAAAACCCTAATGACATATCCTATGAGAAGGGAATCAAAAAGAATTGTGAGAACTTGGGGATCGAAGCCCAGGTCGTCGTTGTCGAGGAGTCGATCGAAACCGACGCCTTGATGCAAAAGATGACGGATCTGAACAAAGATGACAGTATTCACGGCATCCTGATGTTTCGTCCACTTCCCAAGCATATCGACGAGAAAGCGGTATCGGAATCAATCGATCCGAAAAAAGACGTCGATTGCATGCATCCGATTAATCTCGCGAAAGTATTCGCGTCTGATAAATCCGGACTGGAGCCCGCGACCCCTCGATCGGCAATGGAGATTTTGCGTTACTATGGAGTCGATCTGACCGGTAAACGCGTTGCGATCATTAACCGTTCGATGGTCTTAGGCCGCCCCTTGGCCATGATGATGCTGGAACAACACGCGTCACCGATCATCTGCCACTCGAAGACCAGAGATCTCAAAGAAGTCACAAAATGGGCGGATGTTGTCGTCTTGGCGGCAGGACGCGCGAAGAGCTTCGGAATGGACTACTTCACGGAAGATTCGATCATCATCGATGTCGGCGTCAGTGAAGCCGCAGATGGAAGTATTGCCGGGGATGCGGATTACGACAATGTGGTCGATCACGTCAAAGCCATTACCCCTGTACCGGGAGGCGTCGGATCGATGACCACCACAATATTGCTCAGCCAGGTCGTCAAAGCCGCTGAACAACGATAGGAACAAGATAGGCCGATTCGATCGGCCTTTTGCATGAAAGAGGACTCTATGAAACAAAACCGCAGACTGGTGTTGGGTGTACTGGATATCGTCCTACTGGCACTGTCATTCTGGTTGGCGCTGATGCTACGGTACGACGGCAATATCCCGCAGGCGGATGCATCGATGCTTTTACGACACCTGCCGTTTTTAGTCGGCATTAAGATCGTCGTCTATTATTTTTTGAACATGTACCGAATTTACTGGCGCTATGCGAGCATCCGAGAGATGTTGCAACTCCTTTTGGCCACAGTCGTCGCCAATGCCTGTGCGATGTTGTATTTCTACGCGTTGACACCGAATTTGCCAAGAGGTATGCTGCCGATCGTCTGGCTGGCGGATATGTTTCTGATCGGCGGGATTCGCTACGCATTGCGAGCGAGCACTGCGATCAGCGGACTGAAGTTCTTCACGGACGATAATTATCATCGCGTGCTGATCATCGGTGCGGGCGAAGCCGGTGCACTCGTATGCAAAGAGCTCAAAAAACACGGCGAGCAACTGCAATCCGTTCCGGTCGCGTTCGTCGATGATGATCCTGTCAAACAAAAAGAACTGATTCACAATGTCAAGGTGATGGGGACAAGGGAAGACATCCCCCGCCTTGTCGAAGAATTGCGCATACAGGAGATCATCTTTGCACTCCCGTCGGCGAGCCAAGCGGACCGAGTGGCGATCCTCAATATCGCGCAAAATACAGGGCTTCCCGTAAAGACGGTCCCCGGTATTTATGAAATGATCGATGAGTCTTTCCAGATCTCTGAATTGCGTCCGGTACAGATCGAAGACTTGTTGGGGCGTGACCCGGTCAAACTGGATACCTCGATGCTCAACGAGTTCCTGACCGGCAAGAAGGTGATGATCACCGGAGGCGGTGGCTCCATCGGATCCGAATTGGCGCGCCAGATTATGCGATACAACCCGTCGCGTCTGATCCTCCTCGATATCTACGAGAATGCGGTCTATGAAGTCCAACAGGAGATTCTCGGCGAAGACAAAGATTATCCGCTCACGGTACACATCGATTCCGTTCGCGATAAGCATCGCATCCGTCACGTCATGATGGAAGAGCGACCGGATGTCGTCTTCCATGCGGCAGCTCATAAGCATGTGCCGCTGATGGAACACTCACCCGCATCTGCGATCAAGAACAATATTTTCGGCACCTTCCACGTTGTGGAAGCGGTGATCGAGGCTGAAGTTGAGACTTTTGTCCTCATATCGACCGACAAAGCCGTGCGTCCGACGAATGTCATGGGCACGACGAAGCGGTTTTGTGAATACATCATCAACGCGTATAAAGGCACTTCAAAGACGAAGCTCGTCGCCGTACGATTTGGCAATGTGCTTGGCTCTAACGGATCGGTCATTCCCGTCTTTACGAAACAGATCCAAAAGGGCGGTCCTGTCAAAGTGACCGACCCGGAGATCACGCGCTATTTTATGACAATTCCCGAAGCGGCACAGTTGGTCCTGCAGGCCGGCGCCATGGCCAGCGGAGGAGAGATCTATATCCTCGATATGGGCGATCCCGTCAAGATCGACGATCTCGCTCGAGAACTCATTCGACTTTCCGGATATAAGGTCGGCGAGGACATAGAGATCATCTACACGGGACTTCGCGAGGGAGAGAAGAAATACGAAGAGTTGTTGTTGGATGAGAATAACTCGACGAAGACGTCGCATGAGAAAATCTGGATTGAGAATCCGGAATACTATGACATGGAACTTCTTCATAACCAACTGGCGAAACTGATGTCGGCTCTGGAGCGCGATGATGACGAGGAGATGGTTGCGCTTTTGCAAGAGATTGTCCCTACGTATCATCCGAATCGCGAAAATATGGCGTAAGCCAATTGACACGATAGTCTTATCTCGAATCGTCTCCTCATCAAAAAAACGAATTTCGACTGAACTCTTCTAACCCCACTGTTCGTATCGGTGGGGTTTGTTCATGGACGATAGAAAGCGGATACGCTATAATTAGGGGAGCAAGCAAGGAGGCACTATGCAAAAAACGGCTTTTTTGCTCATGATCATCACCATTCTTTCGAAGATCTTGGGCTTTGGACGAGAACTCGTCATGGCGAACTTTTATGGCACGGGCGATGTGGCAAATGCGTTCATCGTCGCCTTCACGATCCCGACCGTCCTGTTTAACTTTATCGGAGTCGGCGTGACGACCGGCTATATACCGATGCTGTCGAGAATTGAAAAAGAGCAGGGGATCGATAGCGGTCATCGCTTTACATCCAACTTACTCAACCTACTCATGTTGATCGCAGTCGTCATCTGTGCCCTTGGGATCATTTTCGCACAACCCTTAGTCAAGCTCTTTGCCTGGGGATTTACCGGTGAAGTACTCGCTTTGGCGACTTATTTCACGCGATTTATGATGGTTGCGGTATTCGGAGCGGCCCTATCTGCCGTCTTCAGAGGTTACCTCAACTATAAAGATAACTTTATCGTTCCCGCTTCGACCGGATTTATCATGAACATATTCACCATCTCGGCGATCGTCCTTTCCGCGACGCAAAAGAATTTGCTGTTCTTAGCCGCCGGTGCCGGATTCGCGCAATTGGTACAGTATGTCTTCTTTGCTCCGTCGGTGAAGAAAGCCGGATATGTGCACAGCAAGTACCTGAACTGGAAAGATCCGCATGTGAAGTACCTGGTCATGTTGGCTCTCCCGATCATCGTCGGCGTCGCAGTTGCCGACATCAACACCATGATCGACCGCCTTCTCGCATCGTTGATTGCAGAAAAAGGGATTGCGGTACTCACCTACGCCAATCGTCTGCTCGGATTTGTCTCCGGCATTGTCATCGTCTCGATTTCGACAGCTATCTTTCCAACCTTGAGCCGCATGGCGGAAGCGCGGAAAATTCGGGATATGAAACGGACATTTTGCCAGTCGATCTCATTGATGAATCTCTTGGTGTTGCCGTCGATGGTCGGTTTCATGCTATTTGCAGAGCCCATTGTCGACTTGCTCTTCGTTCGCGGGCAGTTTACCACCCAAGATGGCGTGATGGTGGCAAGTGCGCTTTTCTTCTACGCGCCGAGCTTAATCGGTATCGCCTATCGCGATATCCTATCGCGAATGTTCTTCGCCATGCACGACACGAGAACCCCGGCTGTCAATGCGGTCATCATGGTGATACTGAACGTGTTTTTCAGCATCCTTTTATCGCGATTTATCGGATTGGACGGCTTGGCCTTGGGGACATCCATCGCGACGATCATCGGTTCTTTCATCCTCATGCAGGTTCTGCGCGTTCGCCTTCGCGGATTGACGCTTTCGACCATCTTTAAAAGTAGTGTGAAGATTCTCATTTGCACTGCGATCATGGGGGTTGCATCGTACCTCTTTTATCGTTACAGCCAGAGCTTGTTCTCGAGCGATACGATTCGCCTATTTGCTGCCATACTCGTAGCGGTTGCCACCTATGGAGTCGCCGTATTGGTTCTCCGAGTGGAAGAAGCGCATCAATTCATCGATTTACTGGCAAGAAAGCTTAAGCGGGCTTAGTTTACAAGGCCAAGTCAAAGTATAAGCAAAGCGCATTCGTCGCGCTCGGAAAACTCTTCTCGGCACGCTCACGGCCGCTCGGCCAAGATATGGCCTCAAAGAGTATTCCGAACGCTCCTCACTATACAAAATCTAAAGGATTTCCATTAAGTCTCACGCCATCCGAAAGGGTGGCGTTTTTGTATTGTCAAACACATACTCTACTTGAATGAAATACTTAACTGCAATATAATGAAAGCGAAGTAAGAAGGAGGGAGGCGAAAGAAAGAGTCACAGAATTGTGAAAGCGATTACAGAATGTTTGACGTAATGAGACACGGATTGTGGACGCTATGGTCCACAGGATCGAGGAGGGAAAATGAAAATCGTATTCGCACCGGACTCATTCAAAGAGTCTTTGACAGCGATCGAAGCGGCAGAAGCGATGCGGGAGGGCTGGTTACGCGTCTTTCCTACCCACGATTGTCAGATGGTTCCAATGGCAGATGGAGGCGAGGGAACGGTGCAATCGATGGTCGATGCGACGAAGGGTAGATTTATTGATCTGGAGGTCACAGGACCATTGGGAACGCCGGTGACCGCTCGATATGGAATTCTTGGAGATGAGACGACAGCTGTTATCGAAATGGCATCCGCGAGTGGGTTGGGACTCGTGCCGAGGGATGAGCGTAATCCATACATAACGACGACTTACGGCACCGGTCAACTGGTTCTTCACGCCTTAGCACATGGCGCCAAAAAAATATTGATCGGGATTGGAGGCAGTGCGACGAACGACGGTGGCGCAGGGCTGATCCAAGCATTGGGAGGCAAGCTGCTCGACAAGCATGGCCAGAGCTTGCCGTACGGGGGATATGCACTACGAGACCTCGACCGAATGGATATGTCAGAGGTGTATGAAGGTCTCTCCACGGCAGAGATCATCGCCGCTTGTGACGTAGATAACCCGCTGACCGGTCCATTGGGTGCTTCCGCCATCTTTGGACCGCAAAAAGGAGCGACGCCCGAGATGGTGACGGTACTGGACGAAGCGCTATCTCGTTTTGCGGAGGTTATCCGAAGGGATCTGGGAACAGATGTCGAACAGACACCCGGTGCCGGCGCTGCCGGCGGATTGGGAGCCGGGCTCATGGCATTTGCGGGTGCCACATTAATGCCGGGCGTTGATATCGTCATCGAACACACGGGGTTGGCGGAAAAGATCGAGGATGCTGACCTCGTCATCACGGGGGAAGGCGGTATCGATGCCCAAACGCGATTCGGCAAAACCCCTTATGGGGTGGCAAAGACCGCAAAGCGTTGGGGAGTGCCGGTGATCGCTTTTGCCGGAAGAGTAGGAAAGGACAGCTCAATATTATATGACTTCGGATTCGACGCCATCTTCCCGATCCTGAGGGAAGCAGGACCTTTGGATGATGCATTAGTTTCCGGTCGAGAAAATCTGGCAGCAGCGACGGAAAATGTCGCGAGGCTGTATCAAACCATCACGAAAAGATAGGAGAAAACAATGCCCATACTTAAAATGGTTAGAAAAGTGCCGGGTGGACTCATGATCATCCCGTTGTTATTAGGAGCGCTTATCAATACGGTAGCGCCCGGTTTATTGACGATCGGCGGATTTACGGAAGCGATGTTCAAGACCGGAGCCGGCGCGATTTTAGGTGTATTTTTGTTTTGTAACGGTTCACAGATTAATATTAAACAAGCCGGTTCACCGTTGATCAAAGGTGTCGTGCTGACTGCGGTTAAATTTCTCGTCGGAGCGCTGATCGGCTTACTCATTCGCGCAGCATTCGGAGATGCAGGATTTTTGACGATCACACCGATCGCTTTGATCGCAGCGATCACCAACTCTAACGGAGGGCTCTATTCCGCATTAGCGAGCCAGTACGGGGATTCGACCGACGTCGGCGCGGTATCGATCCTATCTTTGAACGACGGTCCGTTCTTTACCATGGTCGCACTCGGCGCAACGGGGATCGCAGATATCCCCTTAGTCGCACTGATTGCTACCATCGTACCGATCGTATTGGGCTTTATCCTCGGCAATCTCGATGAAGAACTCAGGACCTTTTTAGCACCCGGAACGTCACTTCTGATTCCGTTCTTTGCGTTCCCCTTAGGAGCTGCACTCGATTTTCGTCAACTCTTGGCAGCAGGGGCTCCCGGTGTGATCTTAGGGGTCTTATGTACACTGTCGACCGGTCTCGCCGGCTATGCCGTCATGAAACTCATGAAAGCAAAGAATCCTGCGGTCGGAGCCGCCATTGGGACGACAGCGGGGAATGCCGTTGGCACTCCGGCGTATCTCTTAGGCGTGGGTGCGATCACTGAAGCCGTTTCAGCGCAGGCGACAGCACAAATAGCCGCTGCCATCATCGTTACGGCCATTCTATGCCCGATGTTGGTTAACTTCTTAAACGCGAGGACAGGAAGAGGCAAAATGAATATCGACACGGTCGATGTATAGGAGGCGTCATGGCAAAGATATCTTTACCTTATGGAAAAACGCACCAGACAGCAGAAATCGACGATGCGAGAATTCAAGGGATTCTCGTATCAAAACTTGAAGACATCCGGCCGGAAAAGTCAGAGGTGGATCAAGTCAAAGACGCTTTGGATCACCCAATCGGCTCCCCCACGCTGGAAGAACTGGCGAAAGACAAGGAGAATATTGTCGTTCTTTGCAGCGACCATACCCGCCCGGTGCCGAGTAAAGTCATCATTCCACAGATGCTGGAAAGGATTAGAAAGGGAAATCCGAAGGCAAAGATCACTCTCCTGATCGCGACCGGATGCCACCGCCTGACGACGAAGGAAGAACTCCGCGGCAAATTTGGTGACGAAGTGTTTGAGAATGAGACGATCGTCGTTCACGATTCAGAAGACGATGCCAATATGGTACATGTCGGGATCCTCCCATCCGGAGGGGATATCGTCGTCAATCGGATCGCAAAAGAAGCTGATTTACTGGTGGCGGAAGGCTTTATCGAGCCTCACTTCTTTGCGGGGTATTCCGGTGGACGGAAGAGTGTATTTCCGGGCTGTTGCTCCAAAAAAACCGTTATGTACAATCACAATGCCGAGTTTATCGCCAGTCCCTATGCCCGAACCGGCATCCTTAAAGACAACCCCATCCACACCGATATGGTGTATGCGGCGCGAAAACTGGGATTGGTATTTATCGTCAATGTCGTCATCAATGCCGAAAAGAAAGTGATTCACGCCGTTGCCGGCGACTTGGAGAGAGCACACGAAGCCGGTACCGATTGGCTCCAAGGGCTTGCCGGAGTGGATGAAGTACCGGCAGATATCGTCCTCACCTCCAATGGGGGCTATCCGCTCGATCAAAATATCTATCAGGCGGTGAAGTCGATGACCGCCGCAGAGGCGTGTGTGAAGAAGGGTGGCGTTATCATCGTTTCTTCCGAATCGTCAGACGGGATTGGCGGAGACGGATTTTATCGCTCGTTCGCGGAGCAACCGGATGAACAGGCGATGATCGATGAGTTTTTGGCGACGCCGAAAGAAGAGACGATCGCCGATCAATGGCAATCGCAGATTTTTGCCCGCGTGCTCTTACAAGCCGATGTCATCTTCATTTCGGAAGTAGAGGATCAACTCGTGCGCGATTTGCACATGATCCCGGCTCATTCCTTAGAAGAGGCGATGGCGATTGCGGATGAACGCATGGGTAAAGATGCAACCGTTACGGTCATACCGGACGGAGTCGCCGTGATCGTGAAAAAGAAATAGGGGGCTCTTATGAGCAAGAAATATCTCATCATCGCAGATGATTTTACCGGTTCCAATGACACCGGTGTGCAAATGCGAAAAAGAGGGATCGAGGTCGATGTCATTTTATTTCCGGAGGAGTCGGCTCCCACTGACCGTTCCATGGTCCTCGATACAGAATCACGCAATATGCCCGCTGAGGAATCAACCGCGAAAGTATTGCCAAAAGTGCAATCTGTCTTTGCCAACGCCTCCTATGACTTAGTGTATAAAAAGATCGACTCTACACTGCGTGGGAATATCACATCTGAAATTCAGGCGATCCAGTCTGTGTATCAGGCAGACAAGATCGTATTTGCACCCGCATTTCCTCGAATCGGGCGAACGACAGAGAATGCGGTGCATCAGTTGAACGGAATCCCGCTGATGCAGACCGAAGTGGCGAGAGACCCGGCAAAACCGATCGAAACGGACAATCTGATTGATTTGCTGATGCCGATCGGCGAAGTTCGCCATCATCGCCTGCCATCGATTAGAAACGGAGATACCTCATTAGAAGGCGCGGTACTTCATACTTTTGATGCGACGACGGACAATGATTTGCATTTGATCGCGTCTGCCGTATTAAAAGAAAATAAACGAGTGCTGTGGGTCGGCTCCGCGGGACTCGCCGATGCGATCTTTGATCATATCTATACGATGAAACCGACGTTGGCCGTGGTTGCTTCTATCAGTGAGACTTCGCTGGGGCAAATGGAATACGCACAATCACAAGGCATCGAGATCGTACAGGTCGGGATCCACGACATGCTGCAGGACGAAGGAAGCGAGCTGATCATCGAGCGATTGGTGCACACGATCGAAGAAGGGCGCGATGTGATCCTCACGGCAACGAAGACGAGACAGGACTATGAGGATACGATTCGCATTGCAAAGGACACGTATCATATCGAATCGCTTACGGTACCGAAGATCGCACAGCGCTATCTTTCGTCGATCGTCAAAGCGGTGCTCGAGCGGACACGTGTTTCGGGCATGTTTTTGACCGGTGGGGACACGTCGATCGCGACCATGCAAGCGCTCGGCGCTTCCGGGTGCCGAATTCAAAGAGAGGTGCTGACGGCGATTGTCCTCTCTACGATAACGGGGGGACCCTACGACGGCATGCCGATCATCACGAAAGCGGGAGCATTTGGGAAAAAGGAAGACCTGTTTTATTGTATGGACAAGATAAAGGAGAGCATTCGATGAAACGAGTGATCATCACCATGGGTGACCCGGCCGGGGTCGGTCCGGAGATCTCATTAAAAGCGGTTCTATCGGACCCAAAGCTTCTGAATGAGACGATCATCGCCGGAAGTACGGGCATACTGCAAAAGACGCTGGCGACTTTGGATACGGATGTCAAATTGGCGACGATTCACGAACCGGAAGATTTTGTGCAAGGATCGGTGAATGTATTGGAGGTGCTACCGCTCGATTTTGACACCATCGAGATCGGAAAAGTCTCACCCATTGCCGGCGACGCAGCGTATCGGTATGTCGAACGGGCGATCGAGCTATCGATGGCAGGGAGAACCGGTCCGGTGGTCACAGCGCCCCTAAACAAGGAAGCGTTGCATTTAGGCGGTCACAATTACGATGGCCATACGGAGATTTTCGCGGCGTTAACGAATACGAAAAGTTACACGATGATGCTGTGGAGCGAGATCATGTCGGTCGTCCACGTTTCCACCCACTGCTCGTTACGGGATGCGTGTGATCGTGTCAAACGACAAAGGGTTCTCGACTGTATCCACTTAGGGCGCGATGCACTGCTGAAGCTCGGCGTAACGTCGCCCAAAATGGCCGTCGCAGGGCTCAACCCGCACAGTGGGGAGAATGGGATCTTCGGCAGAGAAGATTTAGATGAAATCGCACCGGCGGTTCAAGATGCAATCGCTGAAGGCATCGATTGTGAAGGCCCGGTGGCACCTGACACCGTGTTTCTCAAAGCCTCGCAAAAGAAATACGATATGGTTGTTGCGATGTATCATGACCAAGGTCATATTCCGATGAAGCTGCTGGCATTTGACAGTGGCGTCAATATCTCACTCGGTTTGCCGATCATTCGGACGTCGGTCGATCATGGAACCGCTTTTGATATCGCCGGCAAGGGAATCGCCAGAGAAGAGAGTATGCTCTGGGCGTTGAAACTGGCCAATCAGTTTGCGGCACATGAATCGTAAATCAAAAGACCTTCGCTTAGCAGGGCTGTTTGCCGTCATTTGGCTGTCGGCCCTGCTATTTGGCGTCTTCATTCGTAAGCAATCGGGTCTGGCGTTCGATTATTGGGTCTTAGACGGGATCTCGAGTATTGTGAACCCCGTACTCACGCCGATCGTTCAATTGATTACGTTTACGGGCGACCCGATCATCTATTTCATATACCTGATCCCGCTCGCGGGATATCTGATCTGGAAAAAGCAGTACCGAATGCTGGGGCTTCTCTTAGCTTCTGTTTTAGTCGCCTTTTTGGCAAACGAAGGGATGAAAGCTCTGTTTCAACGCGTACGGCCTGTCGGCTATGCACTGATTCAGCAAGGCGGATTCTCGTATCCGAGCGGCCATTCGATGGTCGGTGCGTCTTTTTACACGACGGCGGCATGGGCATTGGAGGATCGAAACCCGAGGTGGGGCCAATGGTCCAACTTTTTGTACCTGTACGCCTTTTTGCCGGGGTTATCGCGCCTCTATCTCGGTGTACATTACCCAAGCGATGTCTTTTTCGGAATTTTGTTAGGTCTGAGCGTCGCCGTGGTCTGTATCAGGGGAATGATATACACGAGAAGAAAGAAGGCAACCCTCAATTAATCGTGAAAACGATAAGTGAAAACTGCGTCAGGATTCACTGATTCGGGTATATCTCTATCATAGAAAATATCTAAGAGGAGGACCCAATGAAAGAAGATAAAATGAAAAACCCAATGGACAAGAATGAATTAGGCGCTCCCCTTCCAAGCAAGAACGATAAGCGAGGGGAAAACCCCATGATTCATACGGCGGCCGGTGCGCCGGTTGACAACAACCAGGACACAATGACCGCCGGGCAGCGTGGACCGACGGTCTTACAGGACATATGGATGGTGGAGAAGAACGCCCAATTCAACCGCGAGGTGATCCCGGAAAGAAGGATGCACGCCAAGGGATCCGGTGCATTTGGCACTTTCACCGTCACAGGTGATATCACCCAATATACGAAGGCGGACATTTTTAGCGAAATCGGGAAAAAAACCGAAATGTTTGCTCGTTTCTCTACCGTAGCCGGCGAACGCGGCGCGGCGGATGCAGAAAGAGACATCCGCGGTTTTGCGCTGAAATTTTACACAAAAGATGGGAACTGGGATCTGGTTGGTAATAATACCCCGGTATTTTTCTTCCGCGACCCGATCAAGTTTATTGACCTCAATCACGCCGTCAAACGCGACCCGAGAACCAATCTGCGGAGCCCCAACACCAACTGGGATTTCTGGTCCAGTCTCCCGGAATCGCTTCATCAAGTCACGATTACGATGTCAGACCGTGGGATTCCTTCATCATATCGACACATGCACGGATCGTCCTCCCATGCATATTCACTGATCAACAAAGAAGGAAAACGCGTATGGGTGAAGTTCTACCACCGCTCGCAGCAGGGTATTTTGAATTTGACTGACCAGGAAGCGGAGAAGGTGAACGCAAAAGATCGTGAGAGCCATCAGCGCGATCTATTTACGGCGATCGAAAAGGGTGAGTTTCCGAAGTGGAAAGTCTATATCCAAGTGATGACCGAGGAACAAGCCGATGCCATGCCGTACAATCCGTTCGACTTGACGAAAGTTTGGTATAAAGACGAGTTTCCGTTGATCGAAGTCGGAGAATTTGAGCTCAATCGAAACCCCGACAACTATTTCGCCGATGTCGAGCAGGCGGCTTTTGCGCCGTCGAATGTCGTGCCGGGGATCAGCTTCTCGCCTGACCGTATGTTACAAGGGCGTCTCTTCGCCTACCCCGACGCACAGCGGTATCGTTTAGGAGCCAATCACCATCAAATCCCGGTGAACCATCCCAAAGGAGTTGAAAAACACCACCCCTTCCATCGCGATGGCCAGATGCGCGTCGATGGAAACCGAGGGTCGGAAAACCACTACGAACCCAATAGCTACGGAAACTGGACCGAATATAAAGAAGAGATCAACCCCGTCCAAGCCGGAGGCGATGTCTATCGCTACGACTTTAGAGAAGACGACCACGACTACTACACCCAACCCGGGAAGCTCTTCCGCGCAATGACAAAAGAACAACAGGAAGTCCTATTTGCCAATACCGCTCGCAATATGGGAGATTCCACACTGCAGATCAAACATCGCCATATCTACAACTGCTATCAAGCAGATCCCGCTTATGGAGAAGGGGTCGCCAAAGCCATGGAGATCGATATCGCTGATGTCGACCTAGATCTTCCGGTTCGCGACACACGTGAAAAGAATTGGGAGGCGAACAACAAACATCCAGAGTTGGATGTGCCGAGCAAGGATATGTCCAAAGAAGAATGGGAAGAGATCAAGACCGATTACGATCCGAAAACCCTGATCGACCCGATGGACGACCCGTACTTCCTATAGTGATAAAAATATAAAAAGCGCAATGTGCCGAAAAGCACACTGCGCTTTTTTGTGGTTAGGAACGAAGCATCCGCATGGAGTTCAACACAGCCAAGACAGCGACGCCGACATCAGCGAAAACAGCCGCCCACATCGAAGCGTATCCGATGGCGGAGAGGAGCAGGACCAGCGCTTTGATCCCGAGGGCAAACACGATGTTCTGGAGCACGATGCGGCGAGTCTTCGCGGCGATCCGCATGGCTGTAGCAACTTTGGAAGGCTCGTCCGTCATGAGGACGATATCAGCCGCTTCAATCGCGGCATCGGAGCCGAGTGCGCCCATGGCGATGCCGATATCGGCGCGTGCGATGACCGGCGCGTCGTTGATCCCGTCGCCGACAAAGACAAGTTTGGATTTCGGATCCATCGACTGATGGAGATCTTCGACAATTCTGACTTTGTCTTGAGGAAGCAGCTCGGCATGGACGGTATCGATCCCCAACTGTTGGCGCAAATCTTGCGCGGTACGCACGCGGTCGCCGGTCAATAGAACCGTCTGTCGAACGCCGATTGCGTGGAGCGCATCGATCGCTTCCTTTGCATCGGCTTTGATCTCATCGGCGATGGTAATTGCACCTCGGTATTCGCCGTCGACTGAGAGAAAGACGACGGTGCCGATCGTATCAATCGGATCAAAGACGATCCCCTCTCCCTGTAATAGAGCGGCATTTCCTGCGAGGACCCGTTGTCCATCGATGGTTGTGGCGATCCCTTTACCGGCAATCTCCTCGGTCTTTGACTGCTCAAAAACAGGCAATGAGCCGGCGACCACTCGAATGGACTCGGCGATCGGATGGTTGGAGTGCGACTCCGCCATCGCTGCTATTTGAAGTAGTTCAGCCTCTGAGATGCCCTTGGGAAGAATGCTCGTAACGACAAACTCCCCTTTTGTGAGGGTTCCCGTCTTGTCAAAGACGACGGTGCGTGCCTGGTTGAGCGCTTCTAAATAATTGCCACCTTTGATGAGGATCCCCTGTTTTGAGGCTGCGCCAATCCCGCCGAAGAACCCGAGGGGGATCGAGACGACCAGCGCGCAGGGGCAGGAGACAACGAGAAAGACGAGTGCTCGGTACAACCAATCTTGAAATGAAGCGCCTGTAATGAAGAGCGGTGGAAGGACGGCGAGGAGAACTGCGGCGATTACAACAGCCGGTGTATAGTAGCGCGCAAACTTTGTGATGAACTGCTCCGTCGGCGCTTTACGTGCACCGGCGTTTTCGACGAGTTCCAAGATCTTGGAGACGGTGGATTCGGAAAATGCCTTCGTGACGGAGATCGTGAGGGGTCGGTTGGTACAGATGCTTCCGGATAGAACAGCGTCGCCGGTTTGTACGAAGCGGGGGAGGGACTCTCCCGTGAGCGCCGAGGTATCCAGATACGCTTCGCCTTCCTTTACTTCTCCATCTAATGGAATACGCTCGCCGGGTCGGACATAGATCGTCTCGCCGATTGTGATTTCTGACGGATGCACTTCAGAGACCTTTCCTTCGCGGAGAACGGATGCCGTGTCAGGTCGAATATCCAGTAGCGTGCGGATCGACTTTCTCGAATTGTCCACGGCACGATCCTGAAAAATTTCTCCTACAAGATAAAAGAGCATGACCGCCACACCTTCAGGGTACTCGCCGATCACAAAGGCGCCAATCGTGGCGATCCCCATCAGAAAGTTCTCGTTAAAGACATCCCCTCGTAGGATGCCACGAAATGCGTCGCGCAGTACATTATAACCGGCGATCAGATATGCGGCGATAAATAGCGGAAGTCGTACGATGCTGGCGTCGGGCACGAGGAGAGCCGCAATAAAAAGTCCGAGGCCAATGACAAGTCGCTTGATTTCTCCTGTCTCGGGTTCTTCTTCAACTGGATCCAGTTGTTGATCGATCGGTATTAATTGGACATCCGGCTCAATGCTCTGTACAATTCGGACGATCTCAGGCTCCAACAATTGAGGGTCTTCAGAATGTATAGAGAGTTTCTTCGCAACAAAATTGACATGCGCACTTTCTATACCCGTCAATCGCTGAATCTGCTCTTCCATTTTGGCGGCACAATTCGCGCATCCCAGACTCTGCAAAGTGTATACTTTTTTCATGGCTTACTCCTGCAGATGTTCGATATGGGCCAGTGCCTGATCAAATATGGTGATGACATGGTCGTCGGCAAGTGAATAGTACACAACTTTACCTTCTTTACGATTTTTCACCAGTCCACCTAAGCGTAAACCTTTCAACTGATGAGAGATCGCCGATTGCGTCATCTCAAGCAATGCACTTAGGTCACATACGCACATCTCATGAGTGCGCAGCGCAAACAGGATACGCACGCGTGTTGGATCTCCGAAGAGTTTCAGTAGCGCTGCCATTCGTACAGCGGTTTCGTCCGGTGGCATATGGCCTTGGACATGGTCGATGATCTCTTGATGTAATATGGTCGATTCACATTGATCTTGGTTGATAGACATAGGGACCTCCTATATGAATATATGAGCAACTGTTCAAATATTGTAACTGCAGAGGGGTTGAATGTCAATATCATTGTATAGATATTGACAAAAGTTTATAGTGTGCGAATTAAAGCAACAAGTTTACAAATGCATAATAATAAATAGATACGTTCAATCTCAATAACTTTAATAGAATATTAATATGCAATTAATTCCCAACAAAAACGCAATAAAATGCCATACAAAAGTAATTACACTAATTATATAGGATAAAATTCACACAGAGAAGGTGTGCAATGCAAACAATAATAAAGTAAAAATTGTAAAAAAGACTAAATATGATATGTTAGATATTAATATTAAGCATAAATCTGAAAGGAGAGCGTGATGAATAATTACAGTCGTAAGCGGTTGGTTTCGTTGGCAATTGCACTGCTCATGTTAGTTTGTCAATTTGTCCCAACGATTGCATTTGCCAATGACAATTTCAGCGCAGATGGGGCTCTACAAAAAGTGGAAGCATCCGGCGAAGAATCAACAGAAATGATTCTATCGGATCAAGATGACCCAATACCGACAATCGGAGCCGATGAAATGGATTCGGATCCACTTCCAATTGAGGAGGTCTTGAAAGTCAATGAATCAACAGAGCCGCCTGCAGTGGATGAGTCGTCATCAACCGACATGGTATTGCCTGAAAATGAGGAAATGGAAGAGGAAGATCAATGGGTTCCAACTAATCCTGATCAACTTTCCGGCCCGATAGAAGTAGAGGCCCCGACGATATTTTATCCGAGCGGACAAACAGCACCCACATCCAACCGGCAAAGTCCTAAGAGATCAAAAGCGACATTGGAACCTGGTGAAGTAGAACTGACAAAGAATGTATTTCCAGTCGCCGGAATGGTCAATACTTGGGATGTCAAATTGCGAATCGAGGCGAGAGATGTCATGAAGACATCGGATATCGTACTCGTGATTGACCGATCGGGGAGTATGGCGGGATCGCGTATAACAGCGGCAAAAGCAGCTGCTAAAGAATTCGTAAATGTAGTGTTACAAGACCCAAATACGAGGATTGCTATTGTCTCCTTTGCTTCAGATGTGACAATTGAAACAAATGCTGCAGTGGATAGTGGATTTACGTCTAATCAGGAGGAATTAACAGCAGCCATTGATCGAATGAGAGCCACCGGCGGTACCTTGACTCAAGGGGGTATGCATCAGGCATCTGCGTTACTCACCGGTTCTTCAGCAGACATGAAGAATATCGTGTTGCTTTCGGATGGGGAGCCAACTTTCAGTTATGAGTTGGAAAATCCTAATAATTACTTAATCAGCTTTTCGGGTAACGGATGGCAAACAAGTGCGGAGGCGCCTGCGACTGAATATATGTATTCAAGTGTCGTTGGTAGCGGTAGCTCAATGTGGTATCGTTACGATAATCAATGGGGCAACGCAAATGATAAGTGGTATAACCATGGAAACAGCGCAATTGCTGAGTCCGGATTTGCTAAAGCAGCGAATACGATCGTGTACTCAATCGCTCTTCAAGCCGGAACTGACGGTACGGGAGTGCTCAATGCTATGGCAAGCCCGGGTAAGTCCTTTACCGCTGATCCTGAAGACTTATCTGAGATTTACAATACGATAGCCGGTGAGATTCGTTCTGCAGTTCAAAACGCAGCCGTGGGAGACCCGATGGGAACGGGTTTTGTCGTGTCGGGACTGGTGGCTAACATAAGTGTAAGTCAAGGTACAGCTACGTACGACCCGGATGAACGTTCGATTCATTGGGATATTGGGACGCCGAATCAACCGATAGCAGAAGGGTCGGATATCAAGTATGCCGAATTGACATACCGTATTGAGATCGACGATAAGATCTTAGAGGCGGAAAGCACGGGAGATTTGTTCAGTACGAACGGTGAAACGATAATCACCTATACGAATGCGGAAGGAGAGATTCAAACAAGTACCTTCCCTGTTCCTACCGTCGACCCGATCCTTCTCATCCTCGAAAAGAAACTAATTGATACTCACGGTGATGTCATCACAGATGACGAGCGTACATTTAATGTTCGCGTAACAAGCGACCGTGGATATGATCAAACCTATCAGATGACGGCTGGCCAACGAAGAGTCATGACAAATCTTAGGCTTGAAGACACGTATACGGTCGTAGAAAATGCAGTCGGCGGCACACCTAATTCCGCATTGGCCGACTACGATACAATCATCAATGTCTATGACAAAGATCAGCATGTGTTCATGATTAATCAAGGGGACCCGGATTCGCCGGTGCTCGTTACAAATACCGAAAAACCGCTGGGTAAACTCTCGGTAACAAAAACCTTCAATCCCGCACCGTCACCGCAGCTTGCTTTTCGGTTACTTCGTGCGCCGATCATCCCTGTTTTCGGGTTTACCGTGACCGGACCGAAGGGGTTCTCCGAAAGCTTTACGCTGGCTGCAGGACAGACGAGGACATTTGAGAATCTAAAGTATGGCGACTATACGGTAACGGAAACTGATTCACAAGGATTCACACCCTCATATGATCCGGCAGGCGGCACGGTGACTCTGCGTATCGATGACAAGGAAAAAGCGGTGACCGTCACCAATCGACCGCAAACAGGGGATGAATTCGTCGATATCGTTGCGAAAAAATTGTGGGTTAATGGACCGGAAACGGATCATCAACCCGTCGACTTGATCCTTTTACAGGATGGGTCGCCGTATCAAGGGAGTATAGCGCCGTTGGTAATGCCGATCACCGGTCCTGCGGATGAATTCAACTATACTTGGAAGGGTCTTCCAAAATACAGAAATGACGGGTCAGCTCATACCTATACCGTCGATGAAGAAAGCATACCTAAATACAGTAAATCGATTGACGGACTGACGATCACAAATACGTACGAACCGGACTCTAGCTACGAAGTGACTGCCTATAAAACTTGGGTCAACGGATCGCCTGATGAACGTCCGAATGTCTGGTTTGCTTTGTACCGATCACCTAAATCAGATGGAACAACCGGAGAGGAAGCGGTTCCGGGTGCTGATATCCAAAAAATTCCGACGACCGGGCAACATAGTGTTACTTGGATCGGACTAGAGTCAGAAACCCGACAAGGAGTTCCCTATACTTTTACTGTACGAGAAGTGAATGAACAGGGAGTTCCATTTGAGCCCGAGGACTACACCAAATCGGAAGAGGGCTTGAGTGTCATCAATACGTATCAACCACCTACGGGTGAAGTGACCGCTACCAAAGTGTGGGAGGGTGGGCCAACTCCGAAGCCATCCATTTTTCTGAAACTGTATTATCAAATTGACAATGAAGTGGCACAACCCGTTGAGGGGGCAGCTACAATAGAAATTCAAGATGGAGAGACGACGGCGACTTGGGAGAACATCGCCCAGACCGATCATTTTGGCAACCCGTACATCTTTTCTGTTAAAGAATTTGACGCGGAAGGTGAGAATAGAGCTCCAGTCAACTACGTCATGAAAGAGGAAGGGTTGACAGTCACAAACACCTATGTGTCACCATTGCGCGAGGTCGATGCGACGAAAATATGGGTAGACGGACCCTCGCAGAAACCGACGATTGGATTCGTGTTGTATCGACACTTAGAAGGTAGCGCCCAAAATCCACAAACGGATGGTGTATCCGGCGCGACGATAAAGATGTTACCGAACGGTGTACTTTCAACAAAGTGGACACACTTGGAAGAAACCGATAAAAGTGGCGTCCCTTGGATCTATTACATCAGAGAGGTTCGTCAAGACGGGGCTTATGTACCGCAAACGACACCGAATTTGGTCTATGGTGCACCGGAAAACTATGAGGTCAAAGAAGACGGGTTAACCGCGACCAATACGTATCAGATTCCGAATGAAGGCACAGCAACCGCGACAAAGACTTGGGATGGTGGTCCCTCTTTAAAACCGGCGGTTTGGTTTGAACTTTGGCGTACGACCACAACAGGTACGGATGAAAAAGTACCCGAACAGATCATGAAGTTACCTGCGGGGAGTCTCGAACTCTCAGCTACATGGGAAAACTTAGATGAAACGGATGCAAGCGGCAATCCGTATACTTTCTATGTCAAAGAGTTTTGGTTGAAGGAAGGTACGATCACAGAAGGATCGCCTGATAACTATTACGCGACGGGTATTGGTTCGCTCAATATCACAAATCATTACACTTCACCACTCATCGAAGTGTCGGCGACAAAAGGATGGATCGATTCACCCGAGCCAAATCCGGCCATCGCCTTACAACTTTTACGGAAAGTTGCGGATGGTGAACAGGAAGAGGTACGAACGGAAGTGTCGTTAGATGGTATTGTCGATACGATAGCTACCGAGACTGGATCGGGCGAGCATTCCGCTTGGAAATATAGTTGGAAGCAGCTGCCTGAGACAAATAATGAAGGCGAACCCTATATTTACAGCGTTAGAGAAGTGACTGTGCCTGCGAATTATGAGGTTTCGTACGAAGGCTCACAAGCGAACGGTTTGATCGTCAACAACACCTATCAGACATTAGGTTTTTCAGCCACCAAGGTATGGGACGAGCATTCACCCAAACCATATCCTGAGATTGAACTGACACTGAAACGATCGGTTGAAGGAGGTAACATTGAAACCGTTGGTAGCGTAGCGCTTGACGGGGTGATCGATTCCGGCACCACCGATGAAAGTTCGGGTGAATTACAACCTTGGATCTATACATGGAAGAATTTGCCTCAGAGAGATGAGCATGACCGGCTCTATTCCTACGTTGTGGAAGAAACCGGTATACCGGCGAGCCACGATGTCGACGTTACAGGGAATCAAACGGATGGATTCACAGTTACCAATACCTTGATCACGACGGAGATATCGGCAAAAAAAGTCTTCAAGAATGCACCGGAAGGGGCATTGCCTGATATTGGTTTTCATCTGTACCGAGACAACGAGGATCTCGGATTTGTAACATTGGATGGAATCATAGATGTTCCGGATGCAACCGGTTCAGGAGAACTGGGAGAATGGGAGTATACGTGGAGCAATCTACCAAAGTTGCGTGCAGATGGCAGTGAATACAAATACACTGTTGGAGAGCCCATCGTTCCGGTAGGTTATGTACGGACTGTAGAAGTCGATGAAACGGGACTTACGACAATTACGAATACTTGGCGTGGAGGAACCTTTACCGCACTAAAGAAATGGGATCCGGAGATTCCGAATCCACCGATGCCGAAACCAAGTGTGAAATTTGTACTCCTGCAACAGATTGAAGGTGTAACGGCAAATGAATACAGTGAACCTTGGGGTGAGCCCGTCGAGTTGGATGGAGTTGTCGATACAGGCGATCATTTAAGTGAAGATGGAGAGTATGAACCTTGGTCTTTTACTTGGTTTAATCTCCCCGGAAATGGAGTCTATAACGAGCAAGACGTCGTGTACAAATATGTTGTCTCCGAACCGACATCCCCGGCGAATTATGACGCGGTTTCCACTGCGACGACGATCGTCACAAATCAGTCGTTAACTACTTGGTTTACTGCAACAAAAGAGTGGGATGGAGGTCCAAAGCCCAATATACAGCTTCAATTGATGCAAGGATCAGAGAAGCTTGGAGATGTGGTGATCCTTGACGGTCAAATCGATGATGTTGTCGATGGATTGTCAGGAGAGCTTGAACCTTGGGTGTATACATGGAAAGGTCTGGAGCGTTTTGACGATGCAGGCAACGAATACATGTACTCGGTAATCGAACCGGTCACGCCGATTCATCACTCACAAGAGACTTCAGAAGACGGATTGACGATTACAAATACCTACAAAATTCCATTACGGTCTTTTGTTGGTGAAAAGACATGGAATGGTGGACCGAAAGGGCTTGTGCAATTCCAGTTAAAACAAGGAGATGTCCTGATAGGAGATCCCGTGAGTCTCGATGGAGTCGTTGATGACGGGAATACTGGGACGGACAACGGAGAATTTTCAGCTTGGGTCTACACATGGAATGGGTTACCTGAAACAGATGCTGACGGTACCCCACTGGACTATACGATCGAGGAAGTTCGAATTCCGAATCATTATAGCGAAGATCCTGTGTATGAGGTGATGGACAACGGGATGTCTGTGAATAACACCTATAATACACCGCAAAATGGAGTCGTGATTGCGAACAAAAATTGGGTCGGTGGACCGGAAACGGACCATACGGCAGTCACCCTCCACTTGTACCGTCAGATCGAAGGCGGCGAGAAGGAATTGGTGGATGCAGAGGTGAAGATATCCGGGACAGCACCAAACTTCACGTATACTTGGTCTAGCCTTGAAGAGACAGATGGAGAAGGAAGACCTTTCCTTTTTACAGTTGAGGAAGACAATGTGATCGACGGAAAAGTCGCGATCGAAGATCGGGTCTACACCGTAACGCAGGAAGAGAACCGCATAACGAATACCTATGAGGTACCAATGGAAGGTCAAGTTACCGCGACGAAGAATTGGATCGGCGGCCCTGAAGAGGACCATACAGCCGTGTCCTTGATCCTTTATCGCCAAATTGATGGCGGACGAAGAGAACAGGTGGAAGCAAATCCTTCAATAACCGGTAACGCGCCAACCTTTTCCTATACGTGGAATGCGCTTGAACAAACGGACAATGACGGCAATGCGTATAGCTACACAGTTGAGGAAGAAGGAGTGGTCTCGGATCGATTCATGGTTGGAGATAGAGTCTATACCGTCTCTCAAAACGGATATGATGTCACCAACACGTATGAGATCCCGACCGAAGGCGAAGTCGTAGCGACCAAAACCTGGGTTGGCGGACCCGCAGACGACCACAGGGTTGTCACTATACATCTTTACCGTCATACTGAAGGCGGTAACAGAGAAATTGTTGCGGTAACACCGGAGATAACAGGGACTGCGCCTACATTTAATTATGTTTGGTCAGGACTCGATGAGACTGATATCAATGGAAATCCCTATATCTACTCTGTAGAAGAGGCGGGTGTGACAGCGGGATCCATATTGGTAAACGGAAGAGAATATGACGTAACGCAGATCGGGAACATCATAACGAATACGCACAAGGCACCAAAACCGATTGTGATCGATCCTCCGGTGGAGAAACGTATACAAGGGACAAATGCGCCGAATCAAGAGTTCACCTTCAAAATGGAAGGATTGAATGGAGCTCCGATGCCGGAAGGATCCATCGGTAGCGTAAAGACAATGGTTGTGACAGGTCCAGGCTCGGTAGAGTTTGGGGTGATACCCGTCACTGAAGCGGGAATCTACAAGTATCGCATCTCAGAGGTCATCGGAACAGCAAAAAATTGGACCTATGATCACAGTGTATATACCATGACGGTAACAATTACTGAAGATGGAGGCGTACTGGCGAGTGATATCCTCATTGCCAAATCTGAGCTGGAAAAATCTGAAGTCGCGTTATTTACGAATCTGTACACAGAACCTGATGACACCGAGATCGATCTCATCGATGGCGAGAAAAGATGGATAGGCGATAAAGAGACGGATCGCCCTGAAAAGATCATGGTCATCTTATACCGTGACGGTGATGAAATCGAGCGTAAGGATGTAACGGCAAGAGATAATTGGAAGTACAGCTTTGGATACTTTACAATCGTTGAAGCGGATGGTACGACACATGAGTATTCTGTGAAGGAAGTTGTCCCTGCGGGGTACACGGCAATCTACGATGGATACGATATTGTGAATACGCGAATTGAAGATGAACCTGATGATAAACCGATCACTGAGACGATACGCGGTATAAAGACTTGGAAAAATGATCGAGAGAAAGATCGTCCGGATGCAATTATCGTTGTGCTTTACAAAGATGGTACGGAGATTGCGCGAAAACGTATCACTGCATCCAGCGATTGGGCGTATGACTTTGGTGAACAAGTCATTAAAGAAGTGAATGGAACAACCCATATTTACAAAATCGGGGAGATTGTTCCGGAAGGATATACTCTCACGTTTGACGGGTACAATTTGGTGAACACAAAGAAAGATGATCCAAAGACGGAGAATCCGGATACCGACTCGAAACCGACGACCGATCCCAAACCGGATACAGATCCCAAGCCCGGTACCGACCCGAAACCGACACCGAAGCCGGATTCTAAGCCGAAGCCGAAACCGGGAACAAAGAACCCGACGACAGGGGATGCAGGCGTGATGGGATTTATCCTCACGGCTTGTGCAGCTGCCGGCGCATTCGTCGTCGTTCGAAAGCGTAGAAACAAATAGTACTAACAGCGGTAAAATCAGAAAAGACTGTCCCGTATCGTGGACAGTCTTTTTGCTTACAGCGGATTGGATCGGCTCCACAACCATCGGAGGAGGAACCATTTGTGCCAGGGTAGATAGTTGCGTATGCGGTGGTCGAGGCTCTTGTGATAGCTGAGTAAGGGCTGCAGTTGTGAGAACTCGGGGGCTTGCTCACTGTACAGCGTCTGCTCAATGACCCAGATCGAGGAGGAAACGATCGCGATATCTTTGATTGAATAGTGGTCGGCCAATTGAAGAAGGGTATCGCGAACGGTACCTCGTTTGGTATCCGTGCCGGTTATCTTGGCGATCTGCTCAATATCTTTCCATATCTTCTTTGTGAGAAGGGCGGGTCGGTCACGGTACGTTTTCTCAATCCACGACTGGTCATGCCGCTTTCGATACACATAGCGCCGCCAGATCAGATAAGCGATCACAGCCACTGTGATCAAGATCCGATTCCGATTGGCACGAGCCCATAGGAGCAGTGGGGATGGCTCTTTTGGTGGTGCTGCAGGGGCCTCTTCTCGATCGGGTTCAGTGCGCGGGATGGGATCTCTTTGATCGGGAGTCTCCGGATCCCGTGAAGGGCGAGGCTCTTCTTCTCTTTGTTCTTCTCCGACGGTCCCCGCATTCAGCCTCGCAATATGAGAGGTGGGTGTCGTTTCATAGGGATACCACCCGACGCCTTCGTATTCAATCTCCGCCCAAGCGTGGGCTGAGTTGGAGGTGACAGTTCGGGAGAAAGCTCCGCCGATTTCGTCGTTGAGCATTCCATCCGTGGGGCGTGCATCCGAAGATGCCGATGGCACGAGAAAACCTTCGGCGTAGCGGGTTTTGATGCCGATATCACTCAGCAGCTCGGCCGCCGTCGTCCCATAATAGACACAGTAACCTTTCTTTGTCTCCAAAAACCAGGAGATCAGAGGGCGGTCGACGGGGACATCCGGCACCTGCAACGAATAGGGGTAGTTCTCCTGAAAATGAGCCCGAATCTCTGAAAGCATTAGCTGCGTATAAAAAGTATCATCTAGATGTTCTGCCAATTGTTCATAGATCAATTGATGGAGCTTCTCGTCATATTGGCGCACGAGCTCTTCGTACTTGCGCGGAGCGTCTTTTTGGACGACCGGGTGCATCGCGAGTTGTGCGGTCGCTTGCTCCGAACGCTCCGGTGTGACAAAGCCCCCGAACAGATACACGCCGTCATCGATCGGTTCTTCTGCAAGGATCATGTGCTCATTATAGACAAATGTTTTTGGATCATCGACTTCCGGATTCCCTTCAACGGCAAAGCCTATCCATTCTCCTGAGGCAATCGTATGAAGGATCCCCGGATTAAACACGGTGTATTGAGGGGTTGTAAGCGGTTGTATCACAGCGCTTTGCAAGTCGTACACTTCTAAGAAAACGGAAGTGTCGGACGAGAAATCGATCGGCCAGAGGACCTTTTGCTCGGGAGGCATGTTGTCAGGCATCGTACTTGTGATGATTAGTGGCACGAACTCGTGCGCATCACTCATCGAAGGGAGTTCCCAGCGATCGCCAAGAAACTCGTTATATGCAGTGCCTCTCAGATAAAACGCGTATGGAGGACCTTCTACCTCCATCAGTGGTTGGTTTTTCAGTACGATGGAGCCGCCAAGCCTCCGCGATTCAGGATAGAAACCGGTCGCATCCAGTGTAAAGATTCGGTCTTTGTCCGGGTTGGCGCGAGGCGAACGATCATTGATCCATGTGGAAAGCTGCGGATCAAAGAAAACGCTCGGCGATAGGACGGACTGTAGCAGAAAGACGGTTGCCAAAAGTCCGGCCACAATGCCGGGATGGGGTAGCTTTCTGCGGCCGGTGTCGGTCGGTCGGTAAAAGGAGATGGTGATGCACCCTAAGCCCATGAAAAGCCAAATGAGCCAGTGCGGGTGGATCCCCAGTTCAGGCATAAAGAACAGAGGACCCGCCAAAAGTGTGAGCGCCATCGCGGGAAACGGGATGGCATAGAGAAAGACAAAGGAAAGGAAGCTGGTCACGATGCGAAGAACCGGTACAAAGGATAATGGCATCGCCCCTTTGAACGGGTTCAGTGTGAGGCCCCAGAAGAAGGCGTCGTACACATCCTGTATCCATTTCCATAGAAAGGTGGAATCCTCGTTGATCACGGTTTCCGGCCACGTGATCCATAGCCATGCGACGGCGAGAAAAAATAGGGAGAGGGCAACCATCGGGTAGCGGGAGAGGGCGATCAGCACTGCCATGATTAGGAGATACCAAAGCGCGTCCCGAATCACCGGAGGATTGGGGACACCCATCCAGCTCCACAGGAAATAACTGAGCGTCATCGCAAAGAGGGCCGCAGCAACACCATAAACTAAAGTCGGTTTCCACTCAAACGGTCGTCTACTACGCATGAGGAATCACCTCGATCGGCTCGACGCGAAGGCCGGGTAGGTGTAAGCGTTGGCTTTGCTCGTCGGTGAGTGCTTGGTCCGGGATCATCAGCAGCACGTCTAGCACTCGTCGACGCAGCGATAGGACCTGACTCAGCTCATCGTCGGAAAGCTCGGCGGCAATGATGACCGCCGTCGACTGCGGATCGCGATAATGAGAGATCGCATGAAATCTTTCTGATTTGTCAACATTTGCATCCAATGCCAAAAGGCGCCTTGCCGTCGCCGGATGATCCAGCGGGAGTCGTACGCTTTGGGTTTGGACATTGTTCGAAAAGAGGTGGAGCGAGACGCGTTTGGGAATGGAGTGAAACGAAAACGTATACGCATAGTCGTAGAGAATGTCTGTAACTTCTTTAGAAAGGTCATCAGTTTCCAATGGGGGGATGACAAAAATTGTCGCAGACGGTTCCGTGACTTCATCCAAATGCCGCATCATCCACTTTTGCATACGAGCGCTGAGCTTCCAGTGGATGCGGCGCATCGGTGCACTCGGATGGTGAGGTTCCACATAGGAAAACTCATCTTGTCCGCTTCGAGAGGTCGAACGCGCCGCCATCCCGAGGCGCCCGTCGGCTTCCGTGGGAGAGAGCGCGAGCAACGAAGGCAATATGAGCGCATCCTGAGGAAGTGTGCATACGGGCATACGAAAAAGACCAAACGCATCCTCTACGTAGATCGGCCGATCGGCCAAATTGAAACGGCCAATATGAGAAGCTCGATCTGTCATCAAATATGCAGTGGTTTCGCCGGCGCTGATCTGCAAGCGGTTGATTCTTTCATCGGGAAAGAACAGAACGGCGTCGGCCAGACGACTCCGATTTGTGACCGTGAGACGGACTTCAAACGGGGTATTTCTCGTAAGAAGCGGAGTGACCGGCTCCATTTGAAACTCCAAGGCTCTTTTTTGGATCCATAGGGATCCGAACGAAAACAGGGGGATACACAACCAGAAGAGCAGTAAGATATGGGGGAACGGTCGCAACTTGAATTGGACGGCGAGATACAATACAACCAGCATCGGTAGCCACAGCCAAAACCCCGCTCTCAGTCTCATGATTTTGGTACCGGAACGGATTGCACGATGTCGTGGATGAGCGACGACGCTTCCGTACCCTGCATACGGTTTTCTTGGCCGAGTGATAAACGATGCGCCAAGACCGGTTCTGCCAATTCAATGACATCGTCGGGGATGACATAACTTCTACCACGCAATAACGCGCGCACTTTGGCAGCTTTCAAAAGCATTTGCGCAGCGCGTGGGCTTGCGCCGACCACGATCTTTTTGTGTTCGCGCGTTTTTCTGCAGATTTCTACGATATACTCTTTAATCCCGTAGCTCGCGTGCGAAATGTCGATATTCTGCTTAAACAGCAGCAGATCGTGCACCGTAGCGATCGGTTCAAAATCTGTACGGAGTCGCTCTTGCGTATCCTGATCCAAGATGCCGATTTCCTCTTCTTTAGTCGGATAACCCATTGAAATTCGGATCATAAAGCGGTCCAATTGAGCTTCCGGTAGCGGATAGGTTCCGGCGAATTCGATCGGATTTTGCGTGGCGAGCACCATGAAAGGCTGGGGTACCGCATAGCTGACACCGTCTACCGTAACTTGATACTCCTGCATGACCTCGAGCAGGCTCGACTGCGTCCTCGGCGCGCTACGGTTAATCTCGTCCGCAAGCACTATGTGACTCATGACAGCACCTGGGTGAAAGACAAACTGCTGTTCCTTCGGGTCATATAGGTTAAAGCCCGTAATATCCGACGGCATTAGATCCGGTGTAAATTGTATGCGTTGAAAGCTCATATCGAGAGATGCTGAAAGAGCGGACACCAGTGTCGTTTTGCCTACGCCCGGCACATCTTCGATCAAGACATGTCCACCGGCGATCAATGCGATGATCAGCAACTCTATGGCCTCCGGTTTTCCCGCAATTACCTTTTGAATATTCTGCGATAATCGCTCGCTAAGCACTTGATAGTTTTTAGATTCAATCATATTTTCACCCTTTTTTGTGGAATGACTTCATACAGTTATTTTTTACCCTAAACTGATGGTGAATCCATTACCCGTCCATGAAACGGAAACATAAGAAAAACCGATCATGCAATCAAAATTTTTAATTGGACAGGAATAGTGTGAAATGTTATTCTAACCGCGTCAATACAATATCCTTTAGGAGGAAAACAGTTTGGAAAATGAGAAAGTAGTTGCAATACACCTGACAACCACAGGAGCAAAAGAAAAAGGTGTCGCCCTATGAAAGATCTGACAAAAAGAATACCGACTCCCATCACCGGACTCGTTTTGGGGTTAGCGGCACTTGGGAACTTATTACAATCGTACAGTCCTGTGCTTCGCAACGCGATTGGAGTCATCGCGGGCATTCAATTTATTCTCGTGATTCTCAAGATCATCTTGCATCCGAACGCCGTCGCAGAGGACCTGAAAAACCCGGTCATCTGTTCTGTATTTGCGACCTTCCCGATGGCCGGTATGCTGTTGGCGACCTATCTGAAGCCGTATGTGCCGACGTTTGCATTTATCTTTTGGATCGCATCGATCCTATTGCACATCGGAGTGATGGTATTATTCTTTACGAGATTTGTGTTGAAGTTTAAACTCGGGCAAGTCTTTGCCAGCTGGTATATCGTGTTCGTAGGAATCGTTGTCGCATCCGTCACGGCCGGAGCATTTGAAATGCTCCCCTTGGGTCGCGTCGCATTTTGGTTTGGATTTGCGAGTTTACTGATCCTCCTCGTCGTCGTTACGAAGCGCTACATGAGCAAGATTGAACTCATGCCACCGACCAAACCGCTCATCGCGATCTATGCGGCGCCGGCTGCCCTGTGCCTGGCCGGATTTGTGAATGCGAAACCGATGGAAAGCTCTGCGCTTTTATGGTTCTTGATCATCCTTTCTCAAGGACTGTACATCTTCGTTCTCACGCAAATGCCGAAGCTGCTCAAGTTACCGTTCATGCCCGGCTATTCCGCTTTTACTTTCCCGTTTGTCATTTCGGCTCTGTCTCTGAAATTGGCGAACGGTTTGTTGGCAAAGACGAACCCGGTGCCGTTTCTGGGAACCCTCGTTCGCATTGAAGAAATCATCGCGACCGTATTGGTCTTCTACGTGCTGTACGGCTATTTGAAATTTATTTTTGTCACATCGAAGAATGTTGCATAAGAGTAATTGGAGAAGCGGGGAGACCTGCTTCTTTTTATGTCTCAAAGTGATAAAAAATTACAGACATTTGATCGCATCGGTGATAAAATGGGTAAATAACTTCAATAGAAGACAACAATTAATTCTACGGTATTGCCATGGAACTGGTAATGGAAAGGGGCACTATGGTACAACGGATTCTCGTTTCTCTAGGAGGAAATGCACTGGGAACCCATGAGCGGAGCTTGCGTGAAATGGCGGATGCAGTTGCTGCCCCCATTGCGACTTTGGTGCAGGAAGGATATGAGCTGATCTTCTGCCACGGCAACGGACCGCAAGTCGGCGCGTTGCAAAACGCCTTTGGCACTAAGAAACATATTAATCGATTTGAGGCAATTTACTTGGCAGATTCCGTTGCGATGACGCAAGGGTACATGGGGTATCAACTACAGAACGCGATCGAAACTGAACTCAGAAGAAGAGGCAATCCAACACAGGTAGCGACTCTTGTCACGAGAACACTCGTGGACAAGAACGACCCGATGTTCCAAAATCCGACCAAGCCCGTCGGCCCGTTCTATACCGCCGAAGAGGCAAAAGAACTGGAGGAACTCGGGAAAGTGATGCGTGAGGATGCGGGGCGAGGATACCGCGAGGTTGTTCCGTCGCCGATCCCGGTACAGATTATCGAAAGCGATGCCATTCGCGCACTATTAGAGCATAAGATACTGGTCATCGCGGGCGGAGGGGGAGGAATCCCTGTACTCGACGATGACGGTCGCTTAGCTTCCGTTGATGCGGTCATCGACAAAGATTATGTATCGGCAGAAATTGCAATTGAAACCGACTGCGATCTCTTGGTGATCCTCACCGGTGTGGAGAGCGTGTACACCGGGTTTAACACCGAGCATCAGCAGAAACTCACGGACGTGACGCCGGAAGATGTGCGCAAATACGCAGATCGCGGAGAGTTTGCTCCCGGGTCGATGCTGCCGAAGATTTCGGCGGCAGCTCAGTTCGTAGAGTCCAAACCACGCAGGCGCGCGTTAATCACCTCCTTGGAAACACTGGTGGAAGGATTAGAAGGTAAGACAGGAACTTGGATCACTCAACACTCCGGTTCCGACAGTAAGGGTTTATAGTTTCATAAGAGAGAGAGGAAGAGCAATGTATCATCCGGTATTAGAATCTTATATTCCCATGGTGCGATTCCTGGGAAAGAGCTTAGGTAAGTCGTACGAAGTGTTTATCACTGATTTTACAGATCCTGCCCAACCCATCATTGCGATCGAAAACGGTTATTTGAGCGGACGCAGCGTCGGTTCTCTGATGCGTGACGAAACCCTGAAACTGTTTGAAAAGCAGACGGATTCGGAAGATCCGGATTTTTTGGTTCGTCAAGATGCGGTCGGCCCGAACGGTCGCCGGTATATTTCTTCGTCGCGACTGATTCGAGATGAAGACGACAATCCAATCGGAGCGTTAATTATCAACTTCAACATGGAACCGATTATCCAAATGCAAGATCTGTTGTATAGTTTGGGACCGGAAAGCCAAAGATTGCTCTCCGTCGACGTGGACTCCGTCATCTTTGCGGGCGAAGTACACCCGGACCGCGTGGTGTCGCTCCAGTCGCTGTATACGCATGTGATGAATCAGGTCAATAAAGAAGAGACTGACAAGACCAAACTGCGCCAGTCCATCATCAACTCTTTGTACAAAGAAGGCGCATTTGATTTGAAGGGTGCCGTACCTTATTACGCGACCCAGCTAAAGATCAGCGAACCCAGTGTGTATCGCTATTTACAGCGCGCGAAAGAAAAATTCGGCAAGAACTACAGAAGAAAGTAAGAGGGCAGCTATGAAAATTGTGATGAAGACGCCGATCGTCGAGATGAACGGCGATGAAATGACGCGTATCGTTTGGGATAAGATCAAAAATGAGTTATTGCATCCCTATATTGACTTACAGACCGTTTATTATGATCTGGGTATGGAAGAACGGGAGCGTACAAAGGACCAAATTACCGTCGATGCCGCCAATGCGATCAAAGAGTACGGCGTCGGCGTCAAATGCGCGACGATCACTCCAAATGCCGCCCGCATGACAGAATATTCGCTCACAGAGATGTGGAAGAGCCCCAACGGAACCATTCGTTCCATCTTGGACGGCACCGCGTTTCGAGCGCCCATCGTCGCGAAGGGGATCGAGCCCCTCGTCTCCAATTGGAAACATCCCATCACCGTTGCGCGTCATGCCTATGGCGATGTCTATAAGAATGTAGAAATTGCCGTAGAGGGCGATGCCGTAGGCTATCTGTCGGTCGAGTATGCTGATGGTCGTGTGGAGAAAAAAGAGATCGCAAAGTTTGAAGGCGCGGGACTTCTGCAAGGGGTCCACAATCTGGAAAAGTCGATCCGGAGTTTTGCCCATTCGTGCTTCGCTTTTGCACTGTCGTCCAAACAGGATTTGTGGTTCTCCACCAAGGACACGATCTCCAAAGTATACGATCACCGCTTCAAAGACATCTTTGAGGAAGTCTACGAAGAAAACTACAAAAGAAGATTCCAAGCCGCCGGCCTCACGTATTTCTATACGCTGATCGACGATGCGATCGCGCGCGTCATTCGCTCCGAAGGCGGGTTTATTTGGGCGTGCAAAAACTATGACGGAGATGTCATGAGCGACATGGTCGCCACAGCTTTCGGTTCACTCGCCATGATGACCAGCGTACTCGTCTCGCCCGAGGGCTTCTATGAATACGAAGCGGCGCACGGCACCGTACAGCGTCATTATTACCAGCACTTAGAGGGAAAAGAAACGTCGACGAACCCCGTTGCGACGATCTACGCGTGGACAGGCGCGCTCAGAAAGCGCGGCGAGCTCGACGGGATCCAGGAGTTGCCGGTCTTTGCACAGGCGCTCGAAGACGCGACGATTCAAGCAATCGAAGAAGGCGTAATGACCAAAGACCTTGCGATGATCAGCACACTCGATCAGGTCCAAACCGTCAATACCGATGGATTTTTAGCGGCGGTTAAGGAGAGGTTAGAGGGAAGAATTAAGTAATCGGAAGTAGAGCCTCAGCAGAAATGCTGAGGTTCTTTGTACTAACGCATCAACTGTTTAACAATTCGCACAGAAAAATGGGAACAAATTAACTTTCAAAAAATGCTTGACACTTTGGACTAATTGCTTTAAGATAGTCACATACAAAAGTATTTGTTAAAGGCTTTCACGGAGAGGAAAATTCTTACAGCGAATTCCCAGAGAGTCGACGGGTGGTGCAAGTCGACAATTCCAAAGAATAATCAATCACTCTGTGGCTGTTTCTTCGAACATCGAGTAGAAGAAAACGGATGTCCCCGTTATCAGGACTAAGGCTGATAGGCCTGAGTGATGGCATTTGCCATAATTAGGGTGGTACCGCGGAAACTCTTTCGTCCCTAATCCGAATGGATTGGAGATGATGAGTTTTTTTTATTTCCATTCATTCACAAATTCAAATTTATGGAGGAAGAAAAAATGGAAAAAGCGATCAGAGCAGAATTATCCCTGGGTATGGACTCTTGCATGCGAGTACTAAGTGTATTGCGCAGAACGAACTGTGAGGCACGCCTCTTTGAACTGAAAGACCGCGTCTTAACCATCTGCGTAGATGAAGATAAAGAGCATACGGCGGTTGTCAACCTGTCGAAACTGGCAGACGTAACCGTATTATAAGAAAAATAGGAGGACTGGAATGTATTACGAAAAAGACGGAGATTTAGGTGTATTTGAGGGAAAAACCGTAGCGGTTCTTGGCTACGGTAGCCAAGGACACGCGCACGCGCTGAACCTACGCGACTCCGGTGTCAATGTGGTCGTCGGACTGAGAGAAGACTCAAAATCCTGTGAGAAGGCAAGAGAACTCGGCCTTACCGTGCTTCCCGTTGCCGAATGTGCAAAACAAGCGGATGTCATGATGATGCTTCTCCCCGATGAAAGACAAAAAGATGTGTACGACAACGACATCGCACCGTACTTACGCGCCGGTCAGGCACTGGCATTTGCTCATGGTTTTAACATTCATTTCAAACAAATCGCACCTCCGGCAGACATCGACGTCTTTATGGTCGCTCCGAAAGGACCGGGTCACTTGGTTCGCAGAGTTTACGAAGAAGGCAAAGGCGTTCCCGCATTGATCGCCATCCATCAGGATGCGACCGGCAACGCAAAGAAACTTGCACTTGCCTATGCAAAAGGACTCGGCGCACTGAAAGCCGGCGCGATCGACACGACATTCCAGGAAGAAACAGAAACTGACCTCTTCGGCGAGCAAGCCGTTCTCTGTGGCGGCGTGACCGAATTGATCAAAGCCGGTTTTGATACCTTGGTCGCAGCGGGTTATCAAAAAGAAATCGCATATTTCGAGTGTCTGCACGAGATGAAACTCATCGTCGACCTCATCTACGAAGGCGGATTCGAAAACATGCGTTACTCGGTATCCGATACCGCTGAGTTCGGCGATTACTACACCGGACCGCGCGTCATCGACAGCCATGTGCGCGACACCATGAAAACTGTATTAAAAGAAATCCAAGACGGCACCTTCGCCAAAGCTTGGATCGATGAAAATAAAACGGGAAGAGAAATGTACAACCGTAGGAAAGAAGAAGAGCTGGCACATCCGATCGTAGAGACCGGACAGAATCTTCGTTCGATGATGACCTTCATCAAAAAATAGGAGGACTCATGCGTAGCGATACGATGAAAAAGGGCATGGAGCGGGCGCCTCACCGGGCGCTGTTCCATGCCCTTGGAGTAGATACGGAAGATATGCAAAAGCCGTTTATCGGCGTATGCAATATGTTTAATGAAATCGTCCCCGGGCATTTGCACTTGCGAGAGATCGCAGACGAAGTGAAAAAGGGCGTGCGCGACAAGGGCGGGGTGCCGTTCGAATTTCCGGCAATCGCCGTTTGCGACGGGATCGCGATGAACCACGACGGCATGCGTTATTCGCTGCCGAGTCGTGAGCTGATCGTCGACTCGATCGAGCTCATGGTGAAAGCCCATCCGTTTGACGGCTTGGTCATCATCCCCAACTGTGACAAAACTGTGCCGGCAGCGCTGATGGCGGCGGCAAAAGTGAATATTCCGACCGTGATCGTCAGCGGCGGTCCGATGCTCAACGGACTCACGAGAGCCGGCAAAAATGTCGATCTGATCTCCAGTTTCGAAGCGATCGGCGCCAAAACCGTCGGCAATATGGACGACGACACCTTCACGGATATCGAAAACTCGGCATGCCCGACCTGCGGGTCCTGTGCGGGGATGTTTACCGCCAACTCCATGAACTGCATGACCGAAGCGCTCGGCATGGGCTTGGAAGGCAATGGAACCGTTCCGGCTGTATATTCGAACCGCCGCATGATGGCCAAACAAGCCGGACGACGCGTGATGGATCTCGTCGAAAAGGACATCCGCCCGTTGGATATCCTGACACCCGATGCGTTTGAGAACGCGCTCGCGGTCGATATGGCACTCGGTTGCTCTACCAACACCGTGCTTCACCTGACGGCGGTCGCAGAAGCTGCGGGCGTCGGCATCGCACTTTCCAAGATCGATGAAGTCAGCAAGCGAACCCCGAACCTGACCAAATTGTCCCCTTCGGGACCCTACTATATGGAAGATTTAATGAACAGCGGCGGGATTTACGGCGTCATGGAGGAGCTGTCCAAGAAAGGGCTGCTTCGCCTGAATGCACAAACCGTGTACGATCAGCCGATCGGTGAGCTGATCAAGGGCAAGTATCGCGGCGGCATTATCCGCCCGATCGACAACCCGTATTCGCCGGTGGGTGGGATCAAAGTGCTGTTCGGCAACTTGGCACCCAACGGCGCCGTGGTCAAAGTCGCCGGCGTCTTGCCGGAAATGTTGGTGAAGACCTTACGCGCGCGAGTGTTCGACGATGAAAACACGGCATACGATGCGATTATGGGCAAACAGATCGTGCCGGGCGATGTGATCATCATCCGCTACGAAGGGCCGAAGGGCGGTCCGGGGATGAAAGAAATGCTCTCGCCGACGTCCGCATTGAACGGCATGGGACTCGACTCCACGGTCGGACTGATCACCGATGGACGCTTTTCCGGCGGAAGCCGAGGCGCCGCGATCGGACACGTTTCACCCGAAGCCGCCGAAGGTGGGCCGATTGCCTTACTCAAAGACGGCGACACGATCCACGTCGATATGATCAAAGGAACCTTGGATGTTGAACTGTCCGAGGAAGAATGGAAGGCGAGAAGAGAAGCCTTTGTTCCCCATTTGCAGGAAGCGGACGGATATCTGGCACGTTATCGCCAGCACGTCACATCCGCCGATTTAGGCGCCTGCTACAAGAAGGAGAAAGGTGAATGAACGGAGCAGAATTTGTCATGGAATGCCTTCGCGAAGAAGGCGTAGAAATGGTATTTGCCTATCCGGGCGGAGCGGTCATTCCGCTATTTGACGCGATGTACCAAGTCGATTATTTCGACGTGTACCGCTCCTGTCATGAACAGGGCGGCACCCACGCCGTCGACGGCTATGCGAGACGTACCGGAAAGACCGGCGTTTGCATCGCGACCTCCGGACCCGGCGCAACCAATACCGTCACCGGTATCGCGACGGCGTATTCCGACTCGATCCCCATGGTCATCATCACCGGCCAAGTAGCCACCCCGTTTTTATACAAGAATTCATTTCAGGAAGTTGATACGACCGGGATCACGATGGCCATCACCAAACACAACCGCTTGGTGACCGACGCCAACGACATCGGAGAGGCGATCGCGGAAGCATTCTACTATGCCAACGAAGGCAGAAAAGGACCTGTGCTCGTCGATATCACCAAAGACGCGTTCCTCGCAGAAGTCGAAGACCCGACGTACCATAAACGCGAAGTCTTGCCCGATACGAGACAAGACGATTTCCAAGCGGAGATCGAAAAAGCCGCCGAAGCGATCCGCAACGCGAAGCAACCGGTAATATATGCCGGGGGCGGCGTACTGCGCGCAGGAGCGTCCGAAGCGCTCAGAAAACTCGCGATCGACTGCAATATTCCCGTCGTCAACTCCATCATGGGACTGGGCAGCTTTGACCGAATGCACCCGCTGTCTTATGGCGTCGTCGGCATGCACGGCCAGAAAGAGACCAATCTCATGGTCTACGGAGCCGATGTCGTCATCGGTGTCGGCGTGCGCTTCTCCGACCGCGCGATCGGCAACCGCCAAGGCTTTACCAAAGAGGCGACCATCATTCACATCGATGTCGATGGTGCCGAGTTCAACAAAAACTTAGACGCTCATGTGCAGATCTTAGGCGATATGAACGCGATCCTCGGTTCGCTGTCGGAAAAACTCGAAGGTGTGAAGAAAGCCGATCTTCCGAAAGAAGCCATCTTTGCGCCGGAAGACAAAGACTTCCCGCCGCGCGTCGTCCTCGAGCACTTGCAGGCGTATATGCCGGAGAACACCACCATCGTTACCGACGTCGGCCAACACCAGATGTGGTCGATGATGTACTGGCGACCGCGCAGACCGGATACCTTTATCTCGAGCGGCGGCATGGGCACGATGGGCTTCGGAGTCGGAGCGGCGATCGGCGCGAAAATCGGCTGCCCTGAAGACGCCGTCATCCTGATCACCGGAGACGGATCCTTCCGCATGAACCACCACGAGATGCTCACTGCAGCCAAGTACAATATCCCGATGCTGGTCGTCGTGTTCAATAACAACTCGCTCGGGATGGTTCGTCAGTGGCAAGGCCTCTTTAACGAAAAGCGCTACGCCGAGACAGATGTGTACGATCCGTTGAATATCGAAGCGCTGTGCCAAGCGTACGGCGTCGAATACGTCGGGAAGTTCCATACACCCGATGAGATGGACGAACTGCTGAAGGCGAATCCCTTCAAAGAGGGGGTGCGCGTCATGGAGTATGTGCTCGACCACGACCACTGGGCGTATCCCATGGTCGCCGCCGGCCAATCCATCAACACCATATTAGAAAGACAACCGATCGAATAATCAAAGAGTGCGGCGAAAGTCGCACTTTTTGTGTTTCAAGTTTCGTCGCGCCCGGAAAACTCTTTTCGGCACGCTCACGGCCGCTCGGCCAAGATATGGCCTCAAAGAGTATTCCGGACGCTCCTC